>JAKSTN010000059.1 GCA_024402535.1 Treponema sp. | reverse complement strand
TCTTTGCAGTTCCATTTTTAATGGGTATTGGTTTATCATTCACAAAATTTACAACTGTAACAGACATTACTGATTTTGTTGGATTCAAGAACTATATAAAAGCTTTTACTGCAGACAACGAATTTGTTCATGCTTTAGGATTCACATCCCTTTTTACAATTGTTTCTATTGTAACTGTAAACGTTTTTGCTTTTGCTCTTGCCTTATTACTGACTAAAGGAATTAAAGGAACAAACTTTTTCCGTTCCGTTTTCTTTATGCCAAACTTAATTGGCGGAATCGTTCTTGGATATATCTGGAACCTTCTGATTAATGGGGTTCTCTTACATTATTTTGGTGAAGACATTTCTTTCAAAACTCAGTACGGATTTTTCGGTCTGGTAATTCTTACAAACTGGCAGCTCATCGGTTATATGATGGTAATTTACATTGCCGGATTACAGAATATTCCGACAGACGTTCTTGAAGCCGCTGAAATTGACGGTTCTTCTCCATTAAGAACTTTGTTTAAAATTAAAATACCAATGGTAATGCCTTCAATTACAATCTGTATGTTCCTGACATTATCAAATTCATTTAAGATGTTTGACCAGAACCTTGCTCTTACAGCAGGTGCTCCTGAAAAAACAACTGAAATGCTTGCTTTGAATATTTATCAGACTTTCTATAACAGAAATGCCAGCTGGCATGGTGTAGCTCAGGCAAAAGCAGTTATCTTCTTCATCATTGTTGCAGTAATTGCTTTTATTCAGCTTAAACTTACAAACTCAAAGGAGATTGAACAATAATGATCAATAGAGACACAAATCGAATTATCAGTTCGTTTATCAGAACTACTGTCCTTGTTGCACTCACAGTAATCTTTATTTTCCCAATCCTTCTTGTTTTTATGAACTCCTTTAAATCAAGACTGTATGTTTCAACAGCACCATTCGCTTTACCCGTTGGGAATATGTATGTTGGTCTGGAAAATTATATAAACGGATTAACTACTTCAGGCTTCTTCAAGGCTTTCCTTCGCTCCGTATGGATTACTGTAATGGGCGTTGGAGTTATTATCCTTGGTACATCAATGACTGCCTGGTACATTGTTCGTGTAAAAGATAAAGTTACAAAAATACTGTATTATGTTTTTGTATTCAGCATGATTGTACCTTTCCAGATGGTAATGTATACACTGACCTTTGTCGTAACCAGTGTTTATTTCGATAACATTTTTGGAATTGTACTTGTTTACTTAGGGTTTGGCGCTGGACTTGCAGTATTCATGTTCTGTGGCTTTGTAAAAAGTATTCCACTTGAAGTTGAAGAAGCTGCAACAATTGACGGATGTAATCCACTTCAGACTTACTTCCTTGTTGTTTTCCCTATGTTAAAACCTACTGCAATTACTGTTGCTATCTTACAGGCAATGTGGATCTGGAATGACTATCTTCTTCCTTATCTCATTCTTGGTTCTGATCATAAAACTGTTCCTGTAGCAATTCAGCTTGCAATGCAGGGAGCATACGGTTCAACAGATTATGGCGGATTTATGGCAATGCTCGTAGTTTCAATTATTCCGATAATTGCATTCTACATCAGCTCTCAGAAATACATTATTAAAGGTGTTATTGCGGGTGCTGTAAAAGGTTAAAAACAAAACCTTCGGTATTAGGAGTTTCCATGACTATTAAAGATATTGCAAAAGAATGCGGCTGTGCTATTGGAACTGTATCGCGAGTTTTAAATAACCACCCGGATGTAAGTGAAAAGACCCGCGAAAAAGTTCTAGCTGTTGTGAACAAACATAATTTTGTTCTGAACGTAAATGCAAAACAGCTTAAAGCACAGGAACGCAAAAATATCGTTGTAATAGTTAAGGGAACTCACAGCCCTTTATTAACAAGTTTACTGGAAGAGATTCAGCACAAACTGGAACCATTAACATATACAGTTGAAGTTGTAGTACTTGATGAAAACGACAATGAAACTGCCAATGCTGTCAGAATTTATTTTGAACAGAAGCCAATTGGTTTTGTTTTCCTTGGAGGAAGCCCGGATCAATACCCTGACGACATGGAAAAAATTAAGGTTCCGTGTGTTTTAATCAGTAATAACGCAGAAAACACTACATACCAGAACCTTTCCAGTATTGCCACTGATAATGTGGATTCATCATTTTTTGCAACACAATATCTTCTTAAGAACGGACATACAAACATCGGAGTTATTGGCGGTAATATTGAAACCTCTTTTGTTTCTAAATCCCGCTATGACGGATTTTTAAACGCAATTCATGAAGCTGGAATAAATTTTGATTTCAATAAATCCTATGTCTGCTCTAAATATTCTCTTCAAGGCGGATTTGAAGCTGTTGAAAAATTGATAAAGAAAAATCCTGATATCACTGCTATTTTTGCCATGTCTGATGTTATGGCAATTGGCGCCACCCGTAAACTTTCAGATATGGGAATTAAAGTTCCTGACCAGATTTCAATTATGGGATTCGATGGTCTTGAACTGAGTTCTTATATTAGGCCGCGCCTTACAACAATTCTTCAGTTAAAAGAAGAATTAGTTGAACAGGGAATTTCCATTCTGTTGGATAACATTGAACGAAATGGAAACGCTGTTCATAAACTTGTCAGATTCGATTTTATTGAAGGCGAATCTGTAAAAAAAATTAACTGACTTTGAGACTACTATGAATATTTTAAATAATCGCGCAAACGGTGTTTTGATGCATATATCATCTCTGCCGGGAAACACAGGTATAGGCACACTTGGAAAACATGCCTACCAGTTCGTTGACTTCCTTAAAAAATCTTCACAGACATACTGGCAGATACTTCCAATCTGTCCTACAAGTTACGGAGATTCTCCTTACCAGAGTTTTTCAACTTTTGCAGGAAACCCTTACTTTATTGATTTTGAACTTCTTTCAGATCAGGGATTACTTAAAAAGGAAGACTATGAAAACCTTAACTGGGGAGACGATGAAACTTCTGTTGATTACGGACTTCTCTACAACCAGCGCAACAAGTTATTTTCAATAATCCAGAAAAACTTTGAACAGAATATTCCCGCTGACTATGAAACATTCTGCAAAGAAAATTCTTTCTGGCTTGATAACTATTCTCTTTTCATGGCACTGAAAGATGCTCACAACGGCGTTTCATTTCTTGAATGGGAAAAGGAATTAATCAACCGTGAGCCGCAGGCGATTAAAAACTGGTCTGAAAAATGTGCCGAAAAAATCAGATACTACAAAATCCTTCAGTATCTTTTTTATTCGCAGTGGAACAATCTTAAAAAATATGCAAACGATAATGGCATAAAAATCATCGGGGACATTCCTATTTATGTTGCTGCTGACAGCGCAGATGTCTGGACCAGTCCTGAACAGTTCCTTCTGGATGAAGAATTAAAACCTGTTGAAGTTGCCGGATGCCCGCCTGACGGTTTTTCTGCAGACGGACAACTTTGGGGAAATCCTGTCTATAACTGGGATTTCATGAAAAAAGACAATTATTCCTGGTGGAAAAAAAGACTGGAAATGAGTCTGAAAAATTACGATGTACTTCGCATTGATCATTTCCGTGGTTTCGATTCTTACTACTGTATACCGTTCGGAGAAACAACTGCAAAAAACGGCGTATGGCGCAAAGGTCCAGGAGCTGCTTTATTTGATGAAATCAAAAAGACATACGGAGAACTTCCAATCATTGCTGAAGACCTTGGTTTCTTAACAGACAGCGTACGCCAGATGCTTTCTGATGTAGGATACCCGGGAATGAAAGTTCTTCAATTTGCTTTTGATTCAAGAGAAAACAGTAATTATCTTCCACACAGTTATACAAGAAACTCAGTTGTCTACACCGGAACTCATGATAATGACACCATAAAAGGATGGACTACTTCGGCTCCTGCAAAAGATTATTCAAATGCAAAAGAATATCTTCGTACAGATGATGAAAACTTTTGCACAGAATTACTTCTTGCCGCAATGTCCAGCGTATCCAACACCTGCATTCTTTGTATGCAGGATCTGATTGGACTTGATGGTTCAGCCAGAATGAACAGGCCTTCAACTGTAGGAACAAACTGGAAATGGCGTGTAAAACAAAATCAGATAACTGATGAAATTTCAGAATTCCTGTCTTACTACACTACCCTTTATTGCAGAAAATAAATCACAAAAAAAAGGTCCGGCGAACAACCGGACCTTTAAATTCTTAAGATACCTTTCGGTATGAATTACTCTTTTACACCACCAGCAGTAACACCGGCGATAATTGATTTTGAAAGGAACATGTAAGCAATCAAAAGTGGAATGATTGCAACTGTCAGCAGGATATAAATAATACCCATGTTGAAGCTCATGTAGTCGGCAGAACGTGCTGCGGCAACAACAAGAGGAACAGTCCAGTGATCTTTTTCAAGAATCAGCGATGGAATGAAGTAGTTGTTCCAAGAAGAAACGAAACTGAAAATTGCCTGAACGGCGATTGCAGGTTTCATCATTGGAAGAACGATTGCGTTGAATGTAAGGAATTCATTACAGCCGTCAACGCGGGATGCTTCAACAATGGAGAACGGAAGTGTTGCTTCCATTGCCTGATACATATAGAAGAAAACTGCTGGAGCCGCGATTGCCGGAACAATAAGGGCCGCATAGTTATTCATCAGATTAAGGCGAATCAGCAGTTTGTAGAAACCAAGAGTTGAAACCTGAGTTGGAACCATCATAACTGCCAGGATGAAGCGGAAAGCTGCCTTCTTCAGTTTGAAGTTATACATGTACAGACCGTAAGAAGTCATTGCACTGAAGTATGTTGTTACTGCAGCACAAAGTGTTGCTACAAACAAACTGCGGAGAAGACCTTTTACGATTGGATAGTTTGTACCGAAAGCTTTAATAACTTCACCATTAGGACCACGCCATTCTTTTGCACGAACAAGCTGAAGGAAGTTCATTCCAAGATTTTTTCCAGGAAGAGCAGAGAAACCGCTCTGAATCTGAAAGTGTGTACGTGTCGAGTTGATAATCAGAATATAGAATGGGAACAGCGAAAGGAAAGCCAGAAGAATGAGAACAACATAGCAGAAGAATCTGCGGATAGTAAGTGATCTGGACTGACTTGCGTATTTAATTTCTGTCATTTTTCAGCCTCCTTATTTAGATCTGTACTGCTGCATTGTCATTTTATAAACAAGCCCAGACAGTGCACCTGTTACGGCGAAAATCAAAATAGACATACAACCGGCGTTACCGAAGTTTTTACTGATTGTAAGGTAGTTGTTCAGTTTCATAATGATTGTCATTGTAGTACGGTTTGGAGCACCACTACCCTTTGTAAGGATCTGTGGAACGTCGAACATCTGGATACCACCAATAAGTGATGTAATCATTACGTATACGAAAATTGGGAGCAGCAGTGGAACTGTTACTTTGAAGAAAGTCTGCAGTGGAGAAGCACCGTCAATACGTGAAGCTTCGAACAGACTGTTATCAATACCCATGATACCAGCCATCAAAAGGATTGTTGTATTTCCGTACCACATAAGGAAGTTCATTACACCAACCAGAGCACGAGTCCAGCCTGGTCTTGTAAAGAAGCGGATTGGGTCCCCTGCTTCACGAAGTCCCATCTGCTGAATCAGAAGTTCAATTGGACCGTTTGGTGAGAACAGTGTAAAGAACAGCATGGCAAAAGCAGAAGCCATGATCAGGTTCGGCATATAAATTACAGTTTTGAAGAACTGCTGGAATTTCAGTTTCAGTTCTGTGTTTGTGAACCAAACAGCAAGAATAAGTGAAATCAGAATCTGTGGGATAAATCCGATAGCCCACATGATAAGTGTATTAAGGAAGTAACGGGCAACGTTATCACCTGATGCAAAAACATTCTGAATATTACGTGTGAAAGAAGCCTGTTTCTTAGGAAGTTCATCTTTAATCTGGTTCAAAACATCAACGGCAGGAAGTCCTTTTTTTACACCGTTATCAACAAGTTTTGAAACCTTAGAAGCAAAAGCAGCTCTTCTGAAGTTATTATCTGTGTAAACTTCAAAATTTGGATCTTCTGAATTTGAAGGTGACAAGAATTCTACAACTTTGTCTGCCAGATCCGGAGTTGTTGATTCTCCTTTATAAGTTGCAATCAGTTCATTCATTCCATCCTGTGAACTGTCCAGCTGCCATCCATAAATATCACGGGTACCGTTGAAATATTTCTGAACAGAAATGTTTGGACCAATCTGTGTAAGACCGTCACGATAGTTTTCAAAAAATGAATAAACAAATGTTGTTACAAGTGGAATAAGAGAGAAGATTGTGAAAATCAGGAAGAACGGAGCAATGAAGAAATATCCCCATCTGTCATACTGAACTGTCTTTCTTCTCTTCTGTTTTTTTTCTTTTTTAGATTCAGACATGGATTCCTCGCAGGAAAGTGGTTTTTAATAATTAGCACGAAAACGTTTTCGGCTTGAATGAACAAAAAGAGCTGCTATTTCTAACAGCCCTTTTTAATTAGTTCAAAAACTTATTTTGTAAGGTTAGGGTAAACTTCGAGTACAGATGTGTAGAAGTTAGCCCAAGCTTCATCCAGAGTTACGTTTCCGTTGTAGTAGTCACCCATAGCTGACTGGATTTTTTCGTTCATACCCTGGTCGTATTTTGACATTGCTGATTTGTCAATCTTCTTTGCGTTTTCAAGGAAGAATGCCATGTGGTTCTGTCCACCAAGGAATGGGTTACCGTAGTCAGAGTTAGCAACTGCTGTCATTGCTGCTTCGTTGTTTGCGAAGTCTCCAGCTCCCTTTGCCAGGTCTGTCATGTTGTCTGCATCACATGTGAGCATGAGCATTACATCTTTGATAAGATCCATGTTGTCTGATCCTGTTGCACCACAGATCCATGTTCCACCCCAAGAGAATCCCTGTGGTCCTTTACAGAATGCCCAGTCTCCTGATGCTGATGTATCCATACAGAAGTCGATGAACCATGCTGGTCCGAAGTATCCGAATACTTTTCCGTCTTTTGTCATACCCTGTGTTGATTCTGCTGACCACAGGTTTGCTTTGTTGTTGTATCCTTTGTCTGTGTATTCTTTTGTCATTTTGATCCAGCGTTCGATCTGTGGATCAATTACAATCTTGTTTCCTTTTACCCATGGTGATTTTGCGTTGTCTGAGAATACGCGGAATGCATCATCGAAACCTGAGAGCATGAAGTATCCCTTTGCCTTTGCTTTTGCTGCAACTGCATCGAATTTGTCCCAGTCTGCAAGTGCTTCACCTACTTTTACTGGATCGTCTGTTCCAAGAACATCGATTGCATATGAACGGCGGTATACGAATCCACCTGGACATGCCTGCCAAGAAACACCTTTCAGGTTTCCTTTTGAGTCTGTCATGATGTCCTGTGTGTATTTGTACTGTCCTGCCAGGTCTTTGTCTGTGATTCCCAGATCTTTTTTAACATCCATTGTGTATGGTGTATCAACATATTTAAGAGCGTAGTCTGCTTCTACCAGGAACATATCAACGAGTTTGTCACCCTTTGCTTTTTCCTGTGCGAGGAGAACTTCGTCCAGTTTGTTCTGGTAAGCGTTGTCAGCGTTTGGAGTCTGAACAAAGTTTACTGTGATTCCTGCTGGTACTTTGCCTTTTGCTTCAAAATAATCCTTGAAGCGTGATGGGAATTCATCATTCCATACATAAACATTGAATACTTTACCAGCGTTTGCTTTTTTACCTTTCAGGTTTTTTGGTGCAGCGAATGCCAGTGAAGAAAGTGTTGCAACAGCAAGAGTAGCTGCGATTACTTTTTTCATACAATCCTCCTGTAATTTGTTGTATGTTTTTTTGAGATTAGGAAAACGTTGTAGTAACTACAACGTTGTAGTTAAAAGATAACCCATAAATCCAATTTGTCAACGAAAAAACATCAAAAACCTAGGGAAAAACCACTATTTTCTTTAAAGTTGATTCAATTACGCGAAGATTTGACTCCAGCTGGGCTTCATCTGTAGGCAAAGCAAAGAGACTTCCAACCCCTGTATCAGGGTTCTGGCGGATAATATCCTGCTTTCTGGCGATGTACTGGTCCAGCTGATTTGTCATTACAGACACAATTGAGGCACAGATATCCTTAAGATCCTTGTCATCAAAGTCGCATTTGCCGGCTTTTTTGAACGTTTTAAGGGCATCACGGAACTGTTCTGAAAGACGTTTGTAGTCGGCCTGGACTATGTCCAAAGCATGGCGGTTGAAATACTGTTCGGCGTGAATGAACACGTACATTTTGAAGAAAGGATCGCATTCAAAAAGTTTGAAATACTGTGTGATAGCTTTTTTGAGGTAAGAAACAGCGGCTGTCTTGTTTGCAGCGGCAGCGTCCACTACAGCCTTAGGCATAAATGTGGAATTCAGGATTTCGGCGCTGCAGTA
Organism: Treponema sp.; assembly: GCA_024402535.1. Lineage (GTDB taxonomy): Bacteria > Spirochaetota > Spirochaetia > Treponematales > Treponemataceae > Treponema_D. The sequence continues at coordinate 3,842 of JAKSTN010000059.1, read as the reverse complement.
TTCCAGTGTGGCTGCATACATGTCATCGCGGGAAGTAAAATGGTTGTAGAGAGAAGCTTTTTTGATTTCCAGCATGTCTGAAATATCCGAAAGTGATGTTGCTCCGGCACCCTTTTCTGCGGCAGACGAAAGAAATGACTGGATGATTTTTTCCCGTGTGATCTGTTTTTTACTCATAAACTAATTATCGGTAGTTTGTTTTAGAAGGTTTAAATCAAATGATTAAAAAAAGTCTCATGAAAACGGGTCCCAGCAACGCGAATTCGTGACATTTGTGAAATGTGTCCTCGTTCGCGTCGCAGCAAGCTGCTTAGGCTCACTGCGGGATTTCACCATGTCACGATTCGCTGCGTCCCGTTTTCATATTCTCTTTAATATATTTGATTTAAGTCTTTCAAATTTGCATAAATCGGTATGACATTCTTCCCCGGGGTCCGGGGTGAAACCCCGGAGAAGGGGGTGTGGAGGCAACGAAGTGCCGACCAGGGGGGAGACTTCCCCCCTCCCCTTAAATATGTAGACAACTGAAGAAACCTGCATTATACTTATTGTGACAAAATTTTCAAAAATGTCATAATAGAACTTATGACGGAGGAAAACATGGACTTCGCCCCTGAATTTACAATTCCAAAAATGTTTCAGAAAGCCTCTATAGACTTTGCTGAATATAATTCTCAGAACAAACGCCTTCCAAACGGCGATTTTGAACCAATTCTTTATCGTGAAATGTTCCAGATTGCCCTGGATTTTGGTGCCGGGCTTATGGAAATGGGTGTAAAACGCGAAGACAAAATCGGACTCATTTCTGATAACCGTGCAGAATGGCTTCAGGCTGATGTAGGTCTTATGGGTATTGGAGCTATCGACGTTCCACGCGGATGCGATGCAACACTCAGTGACCTGGAAAAAATCCTCTCGATTACAGAAGCTGAAATCGTTATTGCAGAAAACGGTGCTCAGGTAAATAAAATCGTTTCAATAAAAGACAAACTTCCTTCACTCAAGACAATCATCTGTTTTGAAGATTCTGTAAAAGAGGAATTTAAGGAAGCATGTAAAACTGCAGGGGTTGAATTAACATATTTTTCTGTGGTTTGCAAAAACGGAAAAAAATACCGCGCTGACAATCCGGGAGCTGTTGAAGCCGAAGTTGAAAAAGGTCACGGCGATGACCTTGCTACTATTATCTTTACTTCAGGTACAACCGGAACTCCAAAAGGCGTTATGCTGACTCACCACAACTTCCTGGCTCAGCTGGACGAACTTCAGGAACGCATCTTCCTGAACCCAGGAGATGTTGCGCTGAACGTTCTTCCTGTATGGCATGTTTTTGAACGTGAATGTGAATACGTTATTTCTATTCAGGGTGGAACAATCAGTTACTCAAAACCTGTAGGATCAATCCTGCTTGCTGACTTCAAGAAACTGAATCCTCACCTGATTCCAGCTGTTCCACGTGTTTTCGAAGCTATTTACGACGGTATCACAAAGAAAATGCGCAAAGCAGGCGGAATCGTAAACAAGCTTTTCAATTTCTTCGTAAATGTCTCAATCATCCACAAGAGAATGCAGCGCAAAATGTTCGGACAGAATGCCTGCTTTACTTCACAGAAAAAAGGTCTGTGGTGGGTTCTTTTCATTATCCCATGGACACTTATGTGGCCTCTCTATTGGCTTGGGGATCTGCTGGTTTTAAGAAAGCTTAAAGCTCTCCTTGGAACAAACTTCCGCGCCGGTATTGCTGGTGGTGGTGCATTCCCTAGAAAAATCGACGAATTCTTCTGGGCTATCGGCATTAAAGTTGTAGAAGGATACGGACTTACAGAAACAGCTCCTGTTGTTGCCGTTCGTCCTATCGCCGCTCCGGTTTTCAGAACAATCGGTTCTGCAATCCGCGGTGTAAAAGTTCGCGTTGTTGATATGGAAGGTTACGTTCTTCCACGCGGAAAAGAAGGTATTCTCCAGGTTAAAGGTGAAACTGTAATGAAGGGATACTACAAAGCTCCTGAACTTACAGCAAAGACTATGACTGTTGACGGATGGCTCAACACTGGCGACCTGGCAGTTATGACAATTCATGACGAAATCCAGATTAAAGGTCGTATCAAAGATACAATCGTTCTTCGTGGCGGAGAAAACATTGAACCTCTGCCAATCGAAATGAAGCTTTCTGAATCACGCTTTATCAAACAGGCAGTAGTTGTTGGTCAGGATAAACGTTACCTTGGTGCACTTATTCTGGTTGATTCAGAAGAAGTAAAAGGATACGCCGCTGAAAACGGACTTCAGTTTGATACTTACGAAAACCTTCTGAAGAGCGAAGATATCCAGAAACTTTATGACAATGAAATTCAGAATCTGGTTAACTCAAAGACAGGATTCAAGATGTTCGAACGCATCAACAAGTTCGTTCTTATCACAAAAGAATTCGAAGTTGGCGTTGAACTTTCTGCTAAACAGGAAATCATGCGCTTCCGCCTGAACGAACTGTACAAGAACGAAATCGCCAGCATGTTCGTAGAAGAAGACTAGACTTTGTCGTGAGCGCTGCGACTTTGTTTCGGACGTTTCACGGCGTCATGAGGCCCGCAGCTTAGACATTGACTTATCACTTTGCGGTGACTTCACCCACACTACCCCTGCGGAAAGTTTTCCCGGGGGATTTTTTTTGCTATACTCACAACTGCAATGACACCGATTCAAAACGAAATATACAAAGCCCTGGAGGCCATGGGCGATAAATCAAAATTCACCGACGCAGTTCTGGCCAAAAAGCTCCGCGAACTGACAAAAATCGACGGCAAGAAAAAAGCCGTTATCGCCCTGGCAGATCTTTTGCCGGCCCTGGACCAATGCGCTGCAACCGGAAAGATTTTTGCAGTCACCGTTACAAGTGCCAACGACCTGCTTATTGAACGGGCCGAAAGTCCGAAAGAGATTCCCCTTGAAAACAAGCAGCGCCGCCAGCGACACGAAAAAAGTCAGGCGCTCTTCACAAACGGCGACCTTAATGAAAAAGGCGGTAAGGGCGGCGGAAAGCCTGGCAAAGGCGCAGGAAAAAAACGCACCGAACGAAAAAGCATGGATGTCCTCCGAATCTACGGCGAAGAATAATTTTATTTTTATGGAGCCACGCCTGCCCGCCGTGATTATGCGCAAGACGCTATGTACGTGACACAGAAAACATACACGTGGAACGGCAAGACGTGCGCCCTGACGGGACGAGGCTGTTGCTGTGCTGCGCCACGAGAAGGCGTCTTGAACGTGACACCCACGCCTTTTCATGAACCAATGTGATGACCGCCGCTTCGCGACAGGCGGCAGGCTATCCCGTCACTCCGGGCTCCGCGGTCAAGCCGCTCCGAAGCCTTGCGGCTTCGCCTTCGGCGCCCTACGAGCCGGGGCTAGAAGTGATAAGCGTGGGGCGGCGTTATAGCGGAGGCGCTACCATGTATCACAATCATGGCAAATGGTGTGGGCGCCCTGCGGGACAAAGTCCTGGGCGCCCTGCGGGACGGCGGCGGGCGCGCGGGAAAATGGGCATTTTGGCTATAAATTTCACCAATCCCGCGGATTTATAGCCGTTTTTGCGAAAATCCTGCCTGTGCCCGCCACTGAACGCCGCGAAAAAGCTATAAATCTGTGCACATGCCTAGATTTATAGCCGAATCTTATCACAAACTGTTGCCCGGGACCAGCATTCTGGAAAAATTCAGCTATAAATCGCGGGAAAACCACAGTTTTATAGCTTTTTGGCCACAAAAAACGCGCCCCGGGCTCTCACACCGGTCAAGTCCAAAATCTGGTGTAAATTCCAATCCTGACAAAATATAAGAGTTAGG
>JAKSTN010000058.1 GCA_024402535.1 Treponema sp. | reverse complement strand
GCAGGGCATTGATTGCACCATAGTTTACAACTAAATTATCTACTTTTAACATTTCCTTATTGTCCTTTACAGATAGATTTCCTCAAGACAAAAGACTTTCATCTATGGAAGACAAAATGTCAATTGTCCATTATCAATTGTCAATTCCCTAAATAGGCTTTAATTACCTGTGGGTTTGTTCTGATTTCTTCAGGAAGGCCTTCTGCAATAATGCGACCGTAGTCCAGAACCATAATGCGTTCACAGATTCCCATAACAAATTTCATATCGTGTTCAATAAGAAGAACAGTCAGTTTGAAATCGGCACGGATTTTTTCAATCATCTGACGGAGTTCTTCTGTTTCCTGTGGGTTCATACCAGCGGCAGGTTCGTCCAGAAGAAGAAGTCTTGGGTTTGAAGCAAGGGCACGTGCAATTTCCAGGCGGCGCTGTTCACCGTATGAAAGGTTCTTTGCCAAATCATTTTTCTTATCGGAAAGGTTTACAACTGCCAGCATTTCATCAACTTTCTGGTTCATAAGTTTTTCGTCTCGACGAAGTTTTGGAAGACGAAATAAAACATCAATCATGTTTACAATGCGCTGGTTGTGAAGCGCGATACGAACGTTGTCGGCAACTGTAAGATTTCCAAACAGGCGGATGTTCTGGAATGTACGGGCAATACCCATTTTATTCAAATTTGCCGGTGTTTTTTTATTTGTAATATGAACTTTGTCGTTTCGGTCTGTGAAAGTAATCTGTCCACTTGTTGGAGTGTAAACGCCCGAAAGCATATTGAAAACTGTTGTTTTTCCAGCACCGTTTGGTCCAATCAACCCAACCAGTTCGCCTTCTTTCAGTTCACATGAAAAATTACTAACGGCGCAAAGTCCACCGAAAACAATTGAAATTTCGGAAGCTTTTAAAACTGTTTTAGAATCACTCATTATTCGGCCTCCTTTTCTGATTTCTTGCTTTTCTTGAATTTTTCACCTAAGGTTTTGAATCCGCCGGCTTTAATCCAATCAAAAGATTTTATAAATGATGCTTCTTTTGTTCCTAAAAGACCCTGTGGTCTGAAGAGCATTACGATAATCAGAATTACAGGATAAATCAGGAGACGGAAGTCTTTCAGGAAGCGGAGAACTTCCTGGAGAATTGTCAGAACGAAAGCGGCAAGAACTGAACCTGTTGTTGATCCCATTCCACCAAGAACTACGTAAATGAGGTAGTCGATAGATTTATTGAAAGAAGCCTGGTCTGGTTTGATGAATCCGATAAGCATAACATAAAGAGCTCCACCAACACCTGCGATAAACGAAGCAATTACGAATCCCATCATTTTGTATTTGAAGATTGGGATACCAGAACTGTTTGCAGCAATTTCATCTTCACGAACAGCCAGGATAGAACGTCCGTATGTTGAACGGATAAAGTTTTGAACTAGAACAATCAAAAGAACCATTACAGAAATGATTACCAGATATGCCAGTGTTGGATCCAGACAAAGCATTGTAACGAACTGTTTTCCGTTTGGTCCGCCTGTAAGACTTTTCAGGTTTACCAGAACCTTGAAAATGATTTCACCGAAGGCCAGAGTAACGATGGCCAGGTAGTCACCTTCCAGTTTAAGAACAGGGAAACCGATAAGGAATCCGAAGAAAGCTGTGATAATTGCTGCAACAATTACAGATACAAACAGCGGACAACCGGCTTCTGTAAGAAGAACAGTTGCGTAAGCACCGATTGCCATGAAGCCGGCCTGACCAAGTGAAAGCTGACCTGTAATACCACAGATCATGTTTACGCTAAGGGCCATAATAGCGTTTACGCCTGAAAGAGTCAGGAGCTGGGCAACGTAGGCGTCCAGGATAATGTCAAACTTAATGAGAAGTGTTGGAACAAAAAGACAGAATGCTGCAACGCAGGAAAGAATGATTGTATTTCTGATAAACTTGTTTTTCATTTTCAATCTCCTCCTTAAACCTTAACTGTGCGTTTTTTACCAAAGATACCTGTTGGTTTTACAAGCAGGATAATGATAAGCAGCGAGTAAGAAATGGCATCGGCATACTGTGAAGACAGGTAAGCTTTTGTCATTGTTTCGGCAATACCAAGAATTACGCCACCGAACATTGCACCAGGAATAGAGCCGATACCACCAAGAACGGCAGCAACGAAGGCTTTAAGACCTGGAATGTAACCCATGGTTGGTTCGATCTGCGGATAAGCTGTGGCGTAAAGAACACCGCCGGCGCCTGCAAGAACTGAACCGATAACAAAGGTAATGGCGATTGTCTTGTTTACGTTGATACCCATAAGAGCCGAAGCCTGCATGTCGAACGAAACGGCCTGCATAGCTTTACCGGTTTTTGTGTAGTTTACGATGAAGTTCAGGACCAGCATGAGAACTGCTGCAGAAACGATAACGATGATCTGCAGGTTTGAGATTGTACAGATTCCGCCCAGGTTGAACTGTTTCAGTGGAACTGTAGGATACTGACGTGGGTTTGGTCCAACGAATGGAAGAACACGCATCAGGTTTTGCAGGATAAGTTCAACGGCAATTGCTGTAATGAGGGAGTTTAAGCGAGGTGCGTTGCGGAGCGGGCGGTAGGCAAAGCGTTCGATAACAAGCGAAAGCAGTGCACAGAAAACCATGGCTGCAAGGAACGCACATGCCATTCCGGAAAAACCGGTTCCCATAGCCCGCAGAACAAAGTAGCCGGCATAGGCACCCATCATCATGATGTCACCATGAGCAAAGTTGATAAGTTTTACGATACCGTAAACCATTGTGTAGCCCAGCGCGATAAGTGCATATATACTTCCCAGCTGGAGCCCGTTTATCAACTGATTCAAGAACATTGAAAAAGAGTTCAATTGAGTCTCCTTTTTTTACTAATTCAAGTTTTAAATATATAACACTACATTTTCGCACAAATTTAAAAAGAATTTAAGTAGGTATTCAAAACAGAAATTTGGGAACGGTGCCAGGGCTGTTTAAGGAAGTGGGGCGCCACCCTCGCTCCGCTCGGGTCGGGCTTTCCGCGGTTCGCAGGCTCATCCTCCTCGGGGCGGCTGGTGGCTCGCAAGGCTCTGCCGGCGAGGAGACTGAGGGTTATCGAACTGCGGAAGACCCGTCCGGCGCCCAAAGGCAAAAAAAAACCGCCCGATTGATCAAGTCGGACGGTTTTCAAAGTGTGTAAAAAAACTATTTGTTTTCTACAGCAGCTTTTGGTACTGATACTTTCTTTTCGAAAAGTCCGCGGTTCAGACAGCGTGTACAAACTTTAAGAGAGAATGTTGTTCCATCGATAACTGTCTTTACTGGGTGGAGGTTTGGTCTCCATGTTCTGCGTGTGTGGTTGTAAGATTTAGAAACTTTGTTACCACTCATTACGCCTTTACCGCAAATATCACAAGCTCTAGACATAATATATACCTACCTTAATTAAGATCTTAAAAAATAGTTTGTTAAGTTTACAGAATTCTGCAAGTTCCGTCAACATCCGAGGCCGACGGAAAGCAAAACTAGTCAGAGTAATCTACACCTTCAACATCGAAGCCGTTGGCAGCCAGGAAGTCGTGGCGGTAACCGTCCAGGTCACAGTATTCTTTAAGATTTTCGTTTGTGATAACGCTCATGCATTTGTCTACTTCAGCCTGAACATCGTCTCTCATTTCCCAGTCGTCGATGCGGATCAGGTTGTTTTCATCAACAGGAACATTTCCTGCAGCGAAGTTGTCGCCTGTGTAAAGACGTTCTGCGAAAAGGCGTTCCATCTGTTCGATACAGCCTTCGTGGATACCCTTAGCTTTCATAACTTTGAAAAGGATTGAAAGGTAAAGAGAAATGATTGGGATAACAGCAGAAGAACGTGTAACCAGACCTTTGTTTACAGAAACCCATGCGTCACCGTTTACAGCGCCTTTAAGCTGTGAAGAAAGGTTGCGGGCTGTTGCTTCCAGGTCTTTTTTAGCCTGACCGATTGTACCGTTGCGGTAAATTGCGTGGCTCAGTTTTGGTCCAATGTAAGAGTAAGCTACTGTGCGGCATCCGTCAGCAAGAACGCCTGCTTCAAGAAGCTGGTTGATCCAGATCTGCCAGTCAGCACCACCCATAACCTTTACAGTGTTTTCGATTTCTTCTTCTGTAGCAGGTTCAGCAGTTTTTTCAGAAAGGCTTTCTGTCATGATATCCAGAGCGGCTCCACCGTAGTTTTCACCGATTGGTTTGATAACTGATTTATAAAGAACGCCTGTGTCTGGGTCTGTGCGAACAGGGCTTGCCAGTGAGTAAACGATAAGGTCAACTTTTTTACCCTGAGCTTTGATTTCATCGATAATCATTTTGCGTGTTTCGTGGCTGAAAGCATCTGCATTGAATGATTTTGCATAAAGACCAGCTTCTGTAGCTACTTTGTCGAATTCTTTATTGTTGTAGAAACCAGGAGTTCCGCATTTTGTTTCTGTTCCTTCTTTTTCGAAAGAAACACCGATTGTGTCTGCACCGTATTCAAAAGCAGCTGTAATGCGTGAAGCAAGACCGTAACCTGTAGAACATCCCAGAACCAGAACGAATTTTGGTCCGTTTCCACCTTCTGAAGCGGCTTTGATTCCACGTTTTGCTTTCTGAGCTTTTACGTAATCAATCTGATGATCTGTTTCTTTTGCACATCCTTCCGGGTGAGCGTTGATACAGATGTTTGAACGAATCATTGGTTTGTTATTCATATGTAACTCCTATGAGAATAGTTTGCGAGAATAATATATATGTAAGGATAATACATTGATTTTATTTTGACAATACTTGAAAAAGTGTCAAAATAAAATAACGCAGGTAAGCTTAAAGTTCAATCTGTACGGCTAAAGTGCCGTAGGCGTAAGGGGCCACCTGGTACGGATTGAAAATTACAGTGAGAATGTTGTTTTCTATGTAGAAGCATTCATAGTTTTCTTCCATAGGTTCAGTTCCTTCCTGAAGCCATGCCAGGTCTGAAAATTCATCCTCGGCCATCATGGAAAGAAGAGTTTCGTAACAGAGGCGGGAAATTTCTTCAAGTGAAAGCCCTGAAGCTTGTGTGATAGAAAGCTTTTTATTGTTTTTTTTGCTGAAGCACAGGGTGATTTTCTGTGGACTTCCGTGGGCTCCGCCATAGTAAATGTATTCATCAAAAACAATGCAGAAGAGTTTTTCGGTTGAAATGATTTTTTCAGGGCTTCCGAAATATTCGTAGGCGATAGTTCTGTCATCTGGAGATTTCTCAAAGAACTGCTCATTCCAGTCTGATTCAGCATTTTTCAGAACATTGTCATAGCCTGAAAGGATTTCCTGTTTTACGGCCTTATTCAGGGCGTCATTGTTTTCAAATACAGGGTATTTGATTTCAGATTCAAGGTATCGGGTAGATGATTTTTTTGTTTTTATTTCGTAGTCAAATGTAACTGGTTTTTCTGGAATCGGAGGTTCAGGGGCAGGCTGAGCTTCTTTTTTTACAGAAGCACAAGAATAAAGGAAAAAAACGGCGGCAAAAAGTGGTAAAGCAAAAAGATGTTTCTTCATATGAAATATGGTAAGTCACAAATGCTCATAATGCAACTAAGAAAATTAACTGATAGCGTTATAAAAATATAGATTTAATATAGAAGAAATAGAATATTAAAAAATCTGACTCCCGTCGTTTTTCCGAAGTGACTGGCAACGCTAGATACGACCTTCGGTCGTTTGCCTAAAAGAAATTATTTAAGTCGCCGCTAGTGCGGCTTGAGCATAGCGTCGCTCCATGTGAAGCGCGGATAGGAAACTATCAAGCCGCGCTTCAAATGCTGCCTGCACTTCGCAAACTCCTCGCGTCAGATTTTTATATTACTTTGACAATATATAAAATCTATATTTTTAATAAATGAAAGAGGTAAAACATGGTTAAGGAAACAGAAATTGCACAGGGAAAAATTCGGGGGATTGCGGCGGCAGATCCTAGAATCATTTCATATAAAGGCATTCCATATGCAGAGCCTCCGGTAGGAAAACTTAGATGGAGAGCTCCGCAGCCTCACCACGGCTGGGATGGGGTCCGGGACTGTTTTCAGTTCTCACCGATTCCATGTCAGACAAAGCCTCAGCCAGGCATTTCAAATATTTACGACCTGGAATGGAATGTAGATAAAACTATTCCTATGGATGAAGACTGTCTTACGCTGAACGTATGGACTCCTGCAAAAGATAAAAATGAAAAACTTCCGGTTTATTTCTGGATTTACGGCGGCGGCCTTCAGTGGGGCAACAGCGCCGAAATGGAATTTGACGGGGAACGCATTGCCCGCCGAGGTATTGTTGTTGTAACAATTAATTACCGCCTGAACGTTTTCGGATTCTTTGCTTCAAATGAAAAAGATGCCGATGGAAAATCTGTAGAAAGAAATATCGGAAACCGGGACCAGGCTTTTGCTCTGAAATGGGTTTATGAAAATATTGCGGCTTTTGGCGGCGATCCTGAACATATCGTTATTGGTGGTCAAAGTGCCGGAGGCGGGAGTGTTTTGACACAGCTGAATTACCCAGAAAATAAAAAATACATTAAGGGCGCCGTGGTAGAAAGCGGCTATTTTAAGAATCCGTATATCGATCATTTTAATTTTCCTTCAGACCTGGCAGAAAAACAGAGTGAAGAATTCCTGAAATTCCTGGGGGCTAAAAATATTGATGAAGCCAAGGCCATGACCTGGGAACAGGTTCGTGATGCAAATGACAGTTTCCAGAAAATGTGGTTCGGTCTTACAGGCAATGACTTTACCCGTACAGGTGTTGAACAGGCAATCAGCGAAAAAACATTTATCGATGTTCCTATGCTCCACGGCTGGACTGACAACGAATTCTTTGGAGAACTTGAGGCTTCTTCAAAAGAAGAATTTGAAGCAAAAGCCCGGGAAGTTTATGGCGCAGATGCAGACCGTTTCCTGGAGCTTATGAAAAAGCCTGAAGGCGCCGGAATGTGCAGCAAGGAAAATAACCCTTCAAAATTCAATTCAGTAGAATTTGGAAACATTGCATTTACAAGACTCCGTAAAGCAAGCGGATTTACAAGCAAAAGCTGGATTTATGAATTCGGACCATACATGCCTGGCGGTGATGAACCTGGTGCTTTCCATTCCAGCGACCTGTGGTTCTTCTTTGAAACTCTGGCCAAGTGCTGGCGTCCTTTTGACGGAAAGTACTACGACCTTTCCCGCAAGATGTGTAATTACCTCTGTAACTTCATCAAGACTCTGGATCCAAACGGAAAGGACACTGATCCTGAAGGAACTGCACTTCCTGAATGGAAAAACTACACAGATGAAACTCCTTGCATCATGAACTTCAAAACTCAGCCAGAAGCTGAAACCCGTGTTCCTGATGAAAAGATGGAATTCTATCTGGATTGGGCAGGAAAGAAAGCCCGAGGATAGGAAAAAATTAGAAATTCTCACACCTTTTGAAGAGTTTTGCTAAAAAGGTGTGAGAAAATGAGGCAGTAATATCTGCTTGGGCGGGATAACGTGGACGTGGAGCGGGAGAAACTCACACCTTTTGAGAAATTTTTCTAAAAAGGTGTGAGGAAATGAGGTAAGAATATCTGCTTGGGCGGAAAAACCTGGACATGGAGCGGAAAAAACTCACACCTTTTGAGGAGTTTCGCCTGAAAGGTGTGAGTTTTTGCTCAAAAAGGCCTGGGAAAAGCTTATTGGGCAGGAAAGAAAGCTCGGGGATAGGAAAAGATCTGGAATTCCGCCAGCCCAAGGCCCTTCGTGAAAAAAAGCACAATACGTGATAAAATAGAAAAGATGAACAAAAGTGTGGACTTGAAGAAGCTTTCTTTTTTTGCGGCATTGTGCTTTTTTCTTTCCGTAGTTGAGACTGCAATTCCAAAGCCGGTTCCATTTTTCCGACTGGGATTAGCAAATCTGACGGTAATGCTGAGTTTTGCCTACATGAGCCGGAAAGAAAGTTCTCTGCTTATTCTTTTAAAAGTTCTGCTTCAGGCTATTGTTAGCGGAACTTTGTTTTCATACATTTTTCTTTTCTCTCTGGCAGGAAGCTTTGCTTCAGGATTCGGCATGATGGTGCTTTATACACTTTTTAATTTGAAGTTTGAACGTGACGGAAAAAAGTCTCGCAGTAAGTTAATTAGCTGGATTGGAATCAGTATGTGGGGCGGGCTTTTAAATAATGCCGCTCAGCTTACCTGTGCTTATTTCATTATGTTCGGTGACAGTGTCCGCTACATTGCGCCGGTTCTTTTAACAATCAGTCTGGTGACAAGTTTTCTTCTGGGACTTGCCGGAAACATTTTTGATGAACAGTCTGAATGGCTGAAAGTTCTGAAAGACGGACTGGATGCGCCCCGGGGTGGAGCCCCTGCCGCAGGCAGTTCCGAAGCCACAGAGGCTGTGGCTGGCACAGACTTTGTGGCTGAAGGAATGAGCGTGAGCGAAGGGCGGAACACCGGAAAGGCGCCCATATTATTTTTACTTTTAGCAATCGCCGGCATCCTTGTAACTTCCTTTATAAAAAATCTGATTCTGGTTTACAGCCTGATGGTGGTTTTTGCAGTAATTGTTTTCATAAAGAAAAAACGGATTCGGGTACTGCCAAGCGGCATCATAATTTTGAGCGTAACAGTTTTGAGTCTTCTGACGCCTTACGGGAAAATCCTTTTTACATTGGGAAAGTGGAACATAACCTGGGGCGCTATGGAAGCGGGACTTTTACGCAGCGGAAAACTTTGCGCTATGGTTTTCATGAGTCAGAGCGCCGTAGACAAAAATATGAAATTGCCGGGAACATTCGGCGCTTTTATGGAACGGGTTTTTGGAACTGTGGCTCAGCTGACCGAAGAAAAAATTTCATGGGAAAAAGGAACAAAGTTTGCGGGTCTGGTTTCTATGGTAGATAAAAAACTTCTGGAGGTTTGGGCAAAATGAAAAAAGTTATTTGTGGAGCTCTTGCCGTTTTAAGTTTTTCATTTTTTTCCTGCCGCGCAAAAAAAGTTCCTGCACAATCATTTATCTGCATGGACACTGTTTGCTCGGTAAATCTTTATGATGACGGAACAGAAAAAATTTATAAAGAAATTGCAGACAGGCTTTTGAAAATAGAAAAAACTTTCAGCGCAACAGATTCTGAATCGTTCACATATAAACTGAACAGAACAGGTTCGGTAAAAACTGGTGCTGCTGGGTTTGATAATTTTTATGCACTTTATTTTCCTTCATGGATTGTTTCAAAATTGTCCGACGGGGCTTTTGATATTTCGGTGAATCCTTTGATTCAGCTTTGGGATATAAAATCGGAGAACCCGAAAGTTCCTTCGCAGGGTGATATTGAAAAGGCTCTTTCAAAAGTGAACTGGAAAAATCTTCCTGAATGTATGATGGCCGACAGCGATTCCATTCCTGAAACTTTTTCTTTCGGGCAGGAAGGCATGAGCATCAATTTTGGTGCAGTTGCAAAAGGTTATGCGGCTGACTGCATCTGTACGATTCTGCGCCGGAATAAAGTTCGGAAAGCCATCATCGACCTTGGCGGAAACATTTACTGCTTCGGCGGAAAGGAAAACGGGAAGCCGTGGACTGTTGGAATCAAGAATCCGGAAAATCCTGGAGGAAGCCCGCTTCTGAAACTTGCAACGGAACAAACTTCTGTTGTGACAAGTGGAACTTACGAACGGTTTTTTGAAGAGGACGGAAAAAAATATCATCACATTATGAATCCAAAAACAGGTTACCCTGTTGATAACGGTCTTGCTTCGGTTACGATTATCTGTCCTTCAAGTCTTGCAGCCGATACTTACAGTACAACTTTCTTTGTGCTTGGCCAGGAAGAAGCTTTGCGCCGACTTTCAGATTTTGAAAAAGCATTCTTTACGAATCTTGAAGCGGTGTTTGTCTATAATGACGGAAGCGTTTCTGCAACTCCGGGTCTTAAAGGAAAGCTTGATTTTTACGGCGACGAAAATGGACGGCAGATTCAGTTTATTCCGAATGTAAAACATTTTGATATGAATGCGGCTGCCGGTGGGGGAACGTTTTGAAAATGCGCATAAGATTTTTTGATGTAATTTTTCTTCTCGTTTTTTCTGCTGTTGTTGCAGGTTCCTTTTTTCTTGCTGGAAGTAAAAAAAGCAGCGGGGCTGAACTGGTTGTAAAAACTCCTAAAGGGCGATTCATTTACCCTTTGAATAAAAATGCTGAACTGGATTTTGAAGGGGGAATCGGTCACACAAAAGTTACGATTCAGGACGGTCAGGCTTGGGTTACTGAATCTGCCTGCGAAAATAAAAACTGTATTTTTATGGGAAAACTTTCCCGCTCCGGAGACTTCGCAGCCTGTCTGCCTAACGCAGTGATTCTTACTGTTGAAGGCCAGGATGAAGAGTTTGATGCTATTGTTGAATAAGAAACGCCATTCCTTTTGCAGTTCGTTCCAGAGCGGCGGCGAAATGATTTCCGGGATTCATCTCAAATAAAACTGAATCGTATTTTCCGCTTTCGTTAAGTTTCTGGCTGTATTCTTTTGTAATGATTTCTACCTGACTCATTAAAGGGTGTTTCGTACGGCATTCTTTGTCGCCAAGGCTTAAGTAAACTTTCGGGCATTTTGGCATGAGTTCTGCTTCCATAAAGCCCGGAAACCAGAGGCTTCCCGAACAGCTGGCAACGCCTGAAAAAATGCCGCTTTGGGATGCAGCCCAGAGACTGAATAATCCGGCAAGTGAATAGCCTGCAATAAAAAAGCGGTCGTCCTGTTTGCTGTGAAGGCTCTGGACAGTGGCCAGAAGTTTTTCAAGAAAAGCGTCTGCATTTCCTTCAAAGGAACTTCTTCCGTCTTCAAACTCCCATGGCGATAAATCATCGTTCCAGTTTTCTGTAATGACCGGGATAATTTCAAAGTTTTTTGATTTTGAATTTTCGGCAATCAGTTCTGTGAGGCTTTCTTTCTGTTCTGCCATTTCCGGCATTGTAGGCCAAAGGATATATGTCATAATTGTGGATAAAAAAATGGCGGACAAGGATGTCCGCCAGATTCATAGGCGAGTTTGCGTTAAGGTGAGCGTACGCAACCAGCAAACTCGCAGAGCAGAAAAATCAGGAGGATTTTTCTGCGACTAGTACATCATTCCTGGATCTGGTCGGTCGCGCAAGCGCGACCTTAGCGAGTTTTGACTGGCTCGCAAGAGGCTCGCCTTTTTGCTGTGCAAAAATCGTCAAAACGTCGCGGAATGGTTTAGTACATGCCACCCATGTCAGGAGTTGCTGCCACAGGAGCTGGTGGAGTTGGGATGTCTGTGATTGCACATTCTGTTGTCAGAAGAGTTGCAGCGATTGAAGATGCATTCTTGAGAGCTGAACATGTAACTTTAGCTGGGTCAATGATACCTGCTTCGAGCATGTTGCACCATTTTCCGTTGCGTGCATCGTATCCAACACCTTTCTTTTCGTTCTTTGCTTTGTCAGCAATTACAGCACCGTCGATTCCTGCGTTTTCAGCAATCTGGCGCATTGGTTCTTCCAGAGCGCGGCGGACAATTTTGAATCCAACCTTTTCTTCTTCTGTAAGATCTTCTGGAATTGTGTTCAGTGCTTTAGAAGCTTCAATCAGAGCAAGTCCGCCACCTGGAACGATTCCTTCTTCCAGAGCAGCACGTGTAGCAGCGATTGTGTCTTCTACGCGGAACTTCTTTTCTTTCATTTCTGTTTCTGTGTTAGCACCAACGTTGATAACTGCAACTCCGCCAGAAAGTTTTGCAAGGCGTTTCTGCAGCTGTTCTTTGTCGTAGCTTGATGTAGATTTTTCAATCTGAGTTTTGATTTCTTCACAGCGTGCTTTAACAGCTGATGATTTTCCGGCTCCGCCAACGATTGTTGTGTTGTCTTTGTCGATTTTGATTGATGTTGCTCTACCAAGCATATCAACTGTTGCGCTTTCAAGTGAAAGTCCAACTTCTTCAGAAATAACCTGTCCGCCTGTCAGGATAGCGATATCCTGGAGCATGTCCTTGCGGCGGTCACCAAATCCTGGAGCCTTAACTGCAGCAACGTGGATTGTACCGCGGATTGTGTTCAGTACCAGAGTTGTAAGAGCTTCACCGTCTACATCTTCAGCGATGATAACAAGTGGTTTTCCGTTCTGAGCGATTGGTTCAAGAACTGGAAGCAGGTCTTTCATTGCAGAGATTTTTTTGTCGTAAATGAGAACGAAAGCGTCGTTGAAAGAAGCTTCCATTCTTTCGCGGTCTGTTACAAAGTAAGATGAAATGTAACCGCGGTCGAACTGCATACCTTCTACTGTATCAACAGTTGTATCCATGTTCTTTGATTCTTCAACAGTGATAACACCGTCTTTTCCAACCTTTTCGATAGCATCAGCAATGAGCTTACCGATTTCAGGGTCGTTGTTTGCAGAAATTGTTGCGATGTTTGTGATGTCGTCAACGTTCTTTACAGGTTTTGCAAACTTCTTGATTTCTTCAACAGCGATTTTTACAGCTTTGTCCATACCGCGTTTGATTTCGATTGGAGTCATACCGGCTGTTACAGATTTAAGACCTTCGCGAACCAGAGCGTAAGCCAGAACTGTAGCTGTTGTTGTTCCGTCACCGGCGTCATCGTTTGTTTTTGAAGCAACTTCGCGAACAAACTGAGCACCCATGTTTTCATATGGATCCTGAAGTTCAATTTCTTTTGC
>JAKSTN010000057.1 GCA_024402535.1 Treponema sp. | reverse complement strand
CTGTCGTGCGACGGTGAAATAGAATATATACTTTTTATGAAAACGTGTCTAGTGCTAAATCATATTTTTTACGATTTTTTTTCACTTTTTTTAAACTTTTTTTCATAAATTATAATTCTTCTAAAAGGATACATTTTATTCCCATATTCTTCATATCAAATATATTTGCTTCTGCAACTTCCTGCGTCTTTGCACTGCAACAGTCAGTAACAACAGTCACATCATAATCAAAGCTCATGGCATCTGCGGCTGTTCCCCGAATAACATGAATCACTGTCCATGATGAACTACGGGCAAAATCCAGAAGTTTACGGATATTGGAAACTGAAGGCAATGCACCATCAACACAGAAAGGTCTTCCTGGAAGTACAAAATCATTCTGCATATCAATTATTAAAAGTGCGGTTTTCATGAAAAAAAATATATCATATAATCTTTACTTATGAGTACAAACACAATTCCAAACAGAAAAGATGTTCCTGCTACAGACAAGTGGGACCTTTCATCTATCTATAAGTCAGATTCAGAATGGGAAGAAGCTCTGAAAGAAATCGAGCCTCTTACAGATAAAGTTTCAGCATTCAAAGGAAAGCTTGGAGAATCAAGCGAAACACTGCTTGCCGCTTTCAAAGCTCTTGAAGAAGCTGAACTGAAAGTAGAAACAGTTTATCATTATGCTTCACTTTGCCACGAAGCCGACGAGGATGATACACAGGCTTCGGACAGAAACGGCCGTGCTCTTATGGCATATGCAAAGATGCAGGCAGACCTTTCATTCCTTGAACCAGAACTTCAATTTATTGAAGAAAAAACATTGCGGGAATGGATTTCAAAGCCAGAATTTGCTGATTACAAAATCTTTGTAGAAAAACTTCTCTGGGTAAAACCATACATTCTTTCTGAAAAAGAAGAACGCATTCTTTCACTTCAGACAGAAGCCGCCCAGACAGCAGACAATGCTTTCAGTGTTCTTACAAATGTTGATATGAACAAAACATTCGGCATGGTAAAAACTGATGACGGCGAAAAACAGCTGACAGAAACAACCTGGTCTACTTTTATGTATGATCAGAACCGTGACGTACGCGAACGGGCATACAAACAGTATTACAAACATTTTGAAAACCACCAGAACACAATCGCAGCTCTTTATGCAGGTTCTGTGAATCAGGACATTTTCAATGCACGGGCCCGCGGATATAAATCTGCACTGGACTCAAGCCTGTATGGACAGAAAGTACCTGAAAGCGTTTACAGAAACCTGATTGAATGCGTTCATAAAAACCTGGAACCACTCCATGAATATTATACAATCCGCAAAAAGGCTCTGGGACTTAATGAACTCCGTCACTATGACGTTTATGTTCCTCTTGTAAAAAGTGTAGAAACTAAAACAAGTTACGATGAAGCCGTTGAACTCTGCCGCAAGGCCATGGCTCCCCTTGGGAAAGAATATACAGACCGCCTTTGTGACGGACTGAAAAACGGATGGGTTGACCGCTACGAAAATGTAGGTAAACGGGGCGGAGCGTTCAGTTCCGGCTGTTACATCGGAAATCCATACATTCTTTTAAATTACGATGATGACAATATCCGTGATGTATTCACTATGGCTCATGAAGGCGGACACAGTATGCATTCATGGTACTCAGTTCACAACAATCCTTTCATGTGCTACGACTACACAATCTTTGAAGCAGAAGTTGCCTCTACATTCAATGAAGAACTGCTTTACAGACATTTAATGGAAGAAGCTGAAAAGAAAGGAGATAAAGATCTGGTAAACTACCTGCTTTCAATGCGTGCCAGTGACATTCTTGCAACTCTTTACCGCCAGACAATGTTTGCTGAATTTGAACTGAAAGCTCACGAACTGGTAGAAAACGGAACTCCACTGACAGCAGAACTGCTCCGTAAAACTTACCGTGAACTTCTGGAACTTTACTTTGGTCCTGAAATGCATTTTGAAGACAATTCCGATATGGAAGGGCTTCGTATTCCACATTTCTATTCAGCATTCTATGTTTACAAATATGCAACAGGTATTTCTGCAGCCCTGGCTCTGGCAAAAAGAGTCTGCAACGGTGGAGATGCTGAACGGGAAGATTACTTCAAGTTCCTGAAATCAGGCGGCTCACGCTACCCTATTGAAAGCCTGCGCATTGCAGGAGTTGATATGGAAAGCACAGAACCTGTACAGGCTGCATGTGATGAATTCCGTCATATAATTGAACAGCTTAAAGAAAATCTGAAATAAACACTTTCGTGTGAGCGGGTGAAAGGGCGCGGACAAACATTCTGTTTTGTCCGCGTTCCGAAGCTGAAGCTGAGGAATGAAGGCGCTCTGACGCCGGAACCCTGAAACACGCGACCGCCAAAGGCGGGCACACCCGCAAATTTTCCTTAAATTCCTACCCTTTCCTGCCGAAAATAATCCTATGCCGCAAAATAGTTATGAAAAACCAGACTTCTGGTCTAGAAAAGCTTTCTCTGAAGGATATCCTGCACGCTCTGTTTATAAGCTTCAGGAAATTGATGAAAAATTCGGATTTATAAAAAAGAATTACAAGGTTCTCGATTTAGGTGCCGCTCCTGGCAGCTGGACCACATTCCTCCTGCGTAAAATGGACGGGTCCGGGGAAGTTGTATCCTGCGACCTAAATCCTCTTTCAAAAGACGTTAAAGCTGATAACCTGACTTTTATTCAGGGAGACCTGAATGCGGCAGAAATCAGAAAACAGATTAAGTCTCACGGTCCATTTGACCTGGTTGTATGCGATGCCGCACCAAAAACAACAGGAAATAAAATGGTTGATACAGCAAGAAGTGAACAGCTGGTAGAAATGGCAGTCTGGTATGCCCAGGACATGCTGAAACCAGGCGGAAACTTCTGTGTAAAAATCTTCCAGAGCGGTGCACAGCAGACAATTTTAAAGAACATGCGTGAAATCTTTACAAAAGCCCAGGGGTTTAAACCTGAAGCCTGCCGTAAAGAGTCCTTCGAAACATTTCTGATTGGGGTGGGCAAAAAATAAATGAAAAAAAGCGAATTTTATGATATTATAAAGGGCACGGAGAATGGTCTTATCAACTTTTATAATATGATTTTTAATACAAGAATTAAAAAAGTAATAAATCTGGCAATTGTAGGTTTCGTTTGCGGCGCATGCGTTACAACAATCACAATTGCAACACTTAACAAAATCGAAGAAAAAAACGCCATGGGTGGCTTTGAATCCTCATCTAACCCGAATTTTACAAAGATGGAAGTGGATTCAGATGAAAAATCAATAGAAGCTGAAATCTTTAATGATGAACTCCCTCCCCTTACATACAAAACTTACCGTGTAAAACAGGGAGATATGATCGGGATTATTGCAGAAGAAAACAATATTTCTCAGGACACTCTTATTACCGTAAATCACATTACTGCAACAAGAAGTCTTCAGATCGGGACATATCTTAAAATTCCGAGTATTCCAGGAATTCTTTACACAGTACGCCAGGACGGCGAAACACTGGAAAATATTGCTAAAACATACGACATAAGCGCCGAAAAATGTTCCACTGTAAATAACACTGCCCTGGACGCCTCTTTGAAAGCAGGTTCTACTCTGTTCTTGCCGGACGCACTTATGGATGAAATTACAAAGAAAGAAATCAACGGAGATCTTTTCCATAAACCACTTAAAGTTCGCTGGTATCTTTCTTCCCCATACGGATGGAGAAAATCTCCGTTCAACTCTGCAAAACGTACCTATCACGGCGGTATGGATATGGCCTGCGCAAGCGGTTCAAACATCTATGCTTCCCTTGACGGCCGTGTTTCTTTTACTGGCTACAATGAAACATACGGCAACTATGTAATCATCACACACCATTCAGGATACAAATCACTGTACGCCCACATGAGTTCGATTTCATGCAAAAAAGGACAGTATGTTTACACAAATACTATTATCGGAAAAGTAGGTTCAACAGGAATGAGTACAGGTCCTCACCTGCACTTCGCAGTTTACAAAAACGGAAAAGGTTTGAATCCAAGCATTCTGATGAATTAGGAAAAGTTTATATAAAAGCGAAAAGCCTGCCACCGGCAGGCTTTTTTTATGCATACGAACTGACGTCCGTTTGCATTCAAGGAATTTATTTAAGTCGTTGCTCACGCAACTTATGCATCAATCTCTTTGGCTAGGTGATGAACGATGAATTCGCGGCGTTCAGGAGTGTTCTTACCCATGTAGAATTCCAGAACCTGAGGAACATTCTTCAGAGACTGAATTGTTACAGGAGTAAGGTGGATACCTTTGTCTTCACTTTCCCCTTCCTTACGAGGGTGAATAAACTGGGCGAATTCCGAAGGGCTGATTTCTCCAAGTCCTTTGAATCGTGTTACTTCAGCATTTACACCAAGACGTTTCATTTCCTTGTCACGGCTGTCTTCTGAATAGCAGTAAACAGTTTCTTTCTTTGTACGTACACGGAACAGCGGAGTTTCAAGAATATAAACATGACCTGTCAGAACCAGTTCTTCAAAGAATAGAAGAAGATATGTCATAACAAGGTTTCTGATATGGAATCCGTCGTTATCGGCATCGGTTGCGATAATGATTTTTTCATAGCGCAGATCTTCAACACTTCTCTGAACTCCAAGACTGAAAGTAAGATTCTTAAGTTCTTCATTGTCAAAAAGAGCAGACTTTTTGCGCCCGTACATGTTTTCAGGTTTTCCTTTCAAACTGAAGATAGCCTGATATTCTGCATTACGGGCATAAGTCATAGGACCAGTGGCCGAATCTCCCTCGGTAATGAAGATCATACTTTCAGCGCCTTTTGCACCATCCTGAAGGTGGTAGCGGCAGTCCTTAAGTTTTGCAATCTTAAGCATTACAGATTTTGAAGCTTCACGAATCTGTTTTTCTGTTACGCTGTTAATCTCATTACGGGCTTTCTGGTTCTTGATGATTTTTTCTTCAATGGAACCTTTAATATCAGGATTGTGGCGAAGCCAGTCATCTACAGCTGCCTGAACTTCCTTAATAATTGGTGCACGGATTTCTACGTTACCAAGCTTGTTCTTTGTCTGGCTTGTAAACATTGGATTATCAAGACCAACTTTAAGAGCTACAAAAAGACCGCCTGTAACATCCTTAATATCATATTCTTTTTTGAAACATTCATTTACACCTTTTGTAAAACCGTCCAGGAAAGCTGTAACATGTGTTCCGCCGTCATCTGTACTCTGTCCGTTTACAAAAGAGAAAACAAATTTATCAAGAGAGTTTGTATGAGTCAGAACAAACTGAAGATTTTCTCCTGTATAAGTGAAAGGCTGGTAAAGCTGTTTTCCTGCCCCACCCATTTCATGAATCAAAAGATCTTCAAGACCTTTTTCAGAATAATATTCTTTCCCGTTGCAGACAATTTTCAATCCAGGATTCAGATAAGCATAGTTCCAGAGACGTTTTTCAACGTACTCCATGTTATATTCATATTTACCAAAAAGTTCTGTATCTGGAATAAATTCCAGGAAAGTTCCGTTCTGAACTCCAGGCTTTGCAGCCCCGATTTTGCCGGATTTCTTTTCACCACGTTCAAATTCCACAACGGCCATCTGACCGTCGCGAATAGAAGCGGCACGGAAATATGATGAAAGTGCGTTGGTAGCTTTAATACCAACACCGTTCATACCAATAGCCTGTTTAAAAACAGAGTTATTATATTTTGCACCTGTGTTTACGTTTGAAACACAGTCTTCAAGTTTTCCAAGTGGAATACCACGGCCATAGTCACGGATTTTTACATGACCGTCTTTAATTTCGATATCGATTTTTTTGCCGTAACCCTGACTGAATTCATCCACAGAGTTATCAATACCTTCCTTAAGAAGAATATAGATACCGTCATTTTCGTTTGAACCGTCACCAAGGGAACCGATATACATACCTGGTCTTAAACGGATATGTTCAAGACCTTCAAGATGAAGGATGGAATCTTCATCGTAAACGCCGGTTCCAGCCTGTGAAGCAGGCTTTGATTTTGCAGCGGCGGCTTTTGCAGTTATTCCGGCAGGCTTTGCTGCAACTGGTGCTTGTTTAACAGCAGTCTTTTCTACAGAAGCCGGCTTAGGTTCAGCCTTTGGTACAGCGGCTTTTACTGCCGTTGTCTTTGAATCTGCTGCTTTCACAGTTTTTTTAGTTGCTTCAGCAGATTTTGTTGTGGCAGCAGCTGTTTTTGCAGTAGCCGATTTTAACACTGCATTTTTAGCTGTTGTTTTTGCAGGAGCTGATTTTGATGCTGTAGTTTTAGCAGTTGTTTTTGCAGTAGCTGATTTTGATGCTGTAGTTTTAGCAGTTGTTTTTGCAGCCGCTGCAGACTTTGTGGCAGTCTTGGATGCAGATTTAGCGGCGGCTGCCTTTGCAGTCGAAGCTTTAGCTGTTGCAGATGATTTTGCAGCAGCTGCCGTCTTTGTATTTGAAGTTTTAGTTGCTGTTGATTTTGTAGTTTTTTTTGTTTCGGCAGCCTTTGCTTTTGCGGCTGCCAGTTCTGCTGCCTTTAACAGAGAACTTCCCGATTTTGAATTATTTCCACCCATACTCCCATTATATAATGGGATGTTTTTTCCCGCAAGTAATGAGAAAAACTAGAATGGCATTGCAACATATAAACCGATTATATTGTCATAATGATAGGAACCACGGGGACAGAATCTGTAGTAGGCACCAATGGCAGGAAGCATAGAATCTGTATTTTTTGAAAAATCATACTCCATACCAAAACGGAATCCGTTTCCCCAGAAAGATTTATCTAGATTATCTTCAGAAGAAACGAAATCCTTTCTGATACCAACTGTATAAGCACACGAAAAATTCAAACCGCCCAATCCGGGATAAGCTTTAAGCCCCGGATAAAATGCAGTCTCAAAATGATTAGAATGACCTTTTTCATTCCAGGAAAAGTCAAATTGTGAATCATTTCCTAAAAAGAAAAAAAGATTCTCACTGATCTGGAGATTTACATTTACAACACTTCCAATTATTACTCTGTGACCATCATCAGAATATGTGGAATTAAGCGTTTTTAATTCCTTGTCTCCATATATTGGAATTCCTGTAGATAATCCTGCCTCAATGAAAGCAGATTTATCGGATGAACACAAATTGGACACCGTGATTAATGAGAAAAGCAGTACACTAACAATCAGTTTTAATTTCGTATTATACATATTGCAAATAATATTAATATTTGATTCTGATAATTGCAGCAAGAACCAGAAGATGATAAGCAAAGTTATAAAGCCATGTAAGGAAATCTTTTGCTCCCCTGTTAAGGATTCCTGATTTTCCAAGGAAATCCATAAGAACGATTGCAACAATCCATACAATCATAATAATCAAAAGAAGCACGGCATCAAGATTTGTTCCAAGTGGAACAAAAAGGCGCAGAATAAGGAACACTCCTGCTACCAGTTCAATTACTGAAAAAACAATGCAGAGAACATCTTCGATATTTTTATCAAAAACATGACGGATTGCTTTTACAGCTTCATCTCCACCGCCCTGAAGTCCCCAAATACCACTGATAATCAGAAGACATCCAAGAGCAATCTGCATAAGCAGAGTACTGATTGATTTTGTTTCTTTATTAGCCATTTTTTACCTCCAAAAAATTAAACTTATCGTCTGATAAGCATCAATATAAATGCCAGAATAAAAAATACATATGGAACAATTGTAAAAAGCAATGTTGATAAAGGAAGTCCAAAGACTACAGGACCTGCAGCAGTGATAATATGAAGATCAATCATAAGATCATAAACCATACCTGCATAAGTTGTAATGAAACCAGCAACAAGACTCATCCATGAGATATCACGGGTTTTACTCCACAGCATAATTGCAAGAAATGCTGTGATACCTCCTGCGGCAAGTTTTATTATTGCGAGAGTGATTTCAGTCTGCTGCATACTTCAGTCCTCTTTCATCATTTTTTAATTTAGTGAACACACCTTTGTCTGCCCCGAAAGGTACAATTGAATGTTCATTATAATCAGGATTAATGACTACGCCGTTATCAAGACAAAAAAGCACAAAGTCATCATATTCATCTTCGGAAATTTTTGGATAAAGATAAGGTCCCTGACGTTCAAAAAATTTTATAAGACTCTGATCATAAATAAACCAGTTTTTTTCTTCCCGTTCTTTCATTGCTTTTATGAGGTCATAAAGTGAACGGGTAACTGCTGCTATAAGCGGCGAAGGAACATCTATTTTCCCAGGGATTCTGTCATCATCTGAATCAGGCTTAACACAAACCAGATAAAGACTGTCAGTCCATGGAAGTGGTGGTTTTATTGTAACAGAATCCAGTCTGGCAATTTCAGAAAGAGCCGGATGATTTTCATTCCATGGTTCCCAAAAAGGAACATATTCTGGTGCACAGTAAGTAAAAACAACATGCCGATTACTCTGCAGAAGTTCACTTACAGCCTTATCAATCTGATTATCATACTCTGTTACAAAAGAGCCTGTAATACCGCGATTCAAAATATTCTTGAGCTTTGTAAAGGCATCTCCCCCGCCCCAGCCCAGAATTGCACGCCCGTCAGCCTGATAAAGATCTGTAAGGCGAACACCTTTTTTGGTATAAAGAAAACAGCCGCGGGCACGGGTAACAGCACCGTAGCGTGAGAAAATTTCTTTTTTCAGCTGATTTTCAGTCATATTAAGCCCCGTACTTAAATGAAATTTTATTTCGGCTCACATCAGCCTGAACATTTCCACCATTTTCAAGTTCACCAAAAAGAACTTCATCAACAAGTGGATTTGCAAGACGGTCTTCAACGATACGGGCCATGTTACGGGCACCGAATTCACGGGAATAACCTTCATCTGTAAGGTATTCAAGAGCCTTATCTGTAACTGTAAGAGTCACCTTACGTTCTGCCATACGACCGGAAAGTTTACGTACTTCTTTTTCACAGACCATACGAGCCACTTTTCTATCAAGGTGACCGAACGGAATAATACTGTCCAGACGGTTACGGAATTCCGGACTGAATTCACGGTCTACCGCTTCCTTAAGGGAAGCTTCGGCACTTTCGGCAGTTTCAGTTCCAAAACCAATTCCAGGCTTTTCCATATCGCGGGCACCGGCATTACTTGTCATAATGATGATGCATGAACGGAAATCAGACTTGCGTCCCTGGTTATCTGTAAGCTGGCCATAATCCAGCACCTGAAGAAGCACGTTATAAATGTCTTCATGAGCCTTTTCAATTTCATCAAAAAGAATTACAGCATGAGGATTCTTGCGTACATCTTTTGTAAGCTGTCCGCCTTCTTCAAAGCCTACATATCCTGGAGGTGAACCGATAAGACGACTGACCGCATGTTTCTCCTGATATTCAGACATGTCGTAGCGTAAAAGAGGCTCTCCAAGAGTTGCAGCAAGAGATTTTGCAAGTTCTGTTTTACCAACCCCTGTCGGTCCTACAAAAAGATAACAGGCTTCAGGCTTGTCAGGATTACGGAACCCTGCACGGGCACGCTTCACAGCCTTTGCCACAGCCTGAACTGCTTTATCCTGCCCGAACACTTCGGAACTGAGAATACTTTCAATATTCTTCAGTTTTTCTTTGTCATCACCCTTTACAGTTTCCAGAGGAAGATGAGCTATTTTTGCAGTTACTTTACGAATAATTTCATCATCAACCAGAGGTGCTTTTGCCCGCACTTTACCGGCAGTCTTTACACCTTTTCCTTTGAATCCACCGTTTTTGGTAATATTCATCCAGGCCCCAGCTTCATCAATCAGGTCAATGGCTTTATCTGGAAGACGGCGGTCCGGCAGATACTGAACCGAAAGATTTACAGCAGTTTCAATTGCATCTGCACTGAACTTTACATGATGATATTCTTCGTATTTCTTCTGAAGTCCTTTAAGAATTTCCACAGCTTCACTGCGGGTTGGTTCAAGAATGTCGATTTTCTGAAAACGTCTTGCAAGAGCACGGTCCTTTTCAAAATTCTTTGAAAACTCTTCATAAGTTGTGGAACCGATAACACGCACCTGACCGCCTGCAAGGACAGGTTTCAGAAGGTTTGCGGCATCCATATTTGTACTGCCGTTTGTTCCGGCCCCCATAATCATATGGATTTCATCTATAAAGAGGATTACTTTTTTCTGTTCAAGAACTTCCTTAATTACAGCATTAAGACGTTCTTCAAAATCACCGCGGAATTTACTTCCTGCAAGAAGAAGCCCAAGATCCAGAGAATAAATTTCAAAGCCTTTAAGACTTGCAGGAACTTCGCCTTTTACAAGACGCTGGGCAATGCCATAAGTAATGGCTGTTTTTCCGACGCCGGCATCCCCTACATGAAGAGGATTATTCTTTGTGCGTCGGCAGAGAATCTGAATTGTACGTTCAATTTCTTCTTCACGCCCAACCAGGTCATCGTATGCACCGGCTTTTGCCTGTTCATTCAGGTTTGTGGTGAACTTCTGAAGAGCATCGTACTTAGGCTCCTGGTTTTCCATTGTAGCGTTCATACCTTCGGCAAAAGGTCCGGGATTAAAAGGCTGCTGACCGCTCTTTGAGCCCCGAAGACTGCGTGTTTCCTGTCTGATTCTTGAAACAACTTCTGTAAGGCGCATCTTATCTACCCCACCACGGCGAAGATAATAAGAAGCATAATTATTCGGAGTATCAATCATTACGACCAGAAGATCAGTAATATCAAGTACATCTGTTTCAGCAGAAAGACAATGGAAAATTGCCTTGTTCATCATATTCTGAAAGCCTGCTGATTCTGCAGGAACCTTAAAAATATCATCCTGGGCAGCAGCAGTGGAAACAGGAACTTTTGTGGCAAGATAATCGCAGGTTTCTGTGCGGATTGCGTCGGCGTTTGCGCCGCAGGCCGTAAGGATTTTTACAACCACATCATACTGAAGAGCCACAGACAAAACATGCTCCGGCGTAAAAAACTGATGATGAGCTTTTTTAGCAGTCATCAGAGATTCAGAAAGAATCTTTGCCAGAGTTGGAGTAAGTTTCATCTGTTTTACGTGTGAATTCGGGTTATTTGAATCAGTCGCGCTCAATTTCTACCCTCAACGGAAAACCGTTTTTTCTTGCCAGCTGAGTTGTCATGTTTGTACGTGACAAGGCAATGTCATATGTATAAGAGCCCACAACAGAAGATCCTGTCTGATGAACTTTTTCCATCAGATCTTCCGCTTCGGGTACTGCTTTATTGAAAATATTTACGAGAACGTCTACGACAAAATCCTTAGTAGTGTAATCATCATTATAGAAAATAACACTGCATTCAGGAGGTGGGAGAATATCTGAAATTCCTTCAGATATACCCATAGAAGAATTATGTTCTGTATTAAACAAATCACTCATGAGTTAAATATAGCAAATTTCAGTCGATTCTTCCAATCTGTAGGAATAAATTTACTTTATATCCTGAACAATAAGCTTAATTGTACCAGGATTCTTGATTCCAGCCTTCTTTCTCTGGTCAAGAATTTCATTTTTATCCATAGAAATCTGGGCTGCCTGACACACTTTTCTTGAATATTCAGAAAGAAGGTCTGGTTTTGAAGCTGTACAGGCAACAAGAACGTGCTGCCGCTTCAATGTATTCCCAAGGAACATAAGGAATTCATCATTATCAACAGGAAGTTCTGCGAGATAGATGATTTTCTTCAGATCATGAATATTTGCCAGAGCTTCACAGCACTTCTTTAATTTTGGAGTAACAGATTTAGTACCGTCTTCAAGAGTAACAGTTTCTTCGGCAAAAACATAAAGTTCAGGAGTTGTAGAAGGAATTCCTTTAGAAGGATAATTTTCAACGCTGCTGAAACCAACATTTTCACAAAGAATCTTGATATTCTTGTCTTTCATCTTTCTTTCAGCAGCATCTTCTGTAAATGTTCCGTTTTCGGCATTCATTGTATCAACAACACCGGCCAGTTCTTCCATGCTGATAGCAACAGAAGCGTTTTCTGTAGAAGGTGCTTCTTCGGAATTCTGGTTCATAATGCTTGAAAGCATATCTTCTGGTTCATTTGTCACGTTTGGCTCATTCATAGTCATTGGTTCTGCCCCCATAGAAAGTGCTTCTTCATCTCCGGCTCCGATTTCTGCGCTGAATGTATCGTCTTCCTCATCCTCTTCTTCTTCTGCGTCCATCCAAACTGCAAGTTTTTCTTCCTGAACTCCCCCATTTTCAAGGAAATTCACGTCTGTTTTCTGTGAAAAAGCAATTGCAATCACAACTTTTCCATCAGAATTTCGAACAACACAACCAGCCTCATTAAGACTGAAATTAGGATTTTCTTCTGCAAGACGGATATGACAAAGAGATGTACAACCAGCGAAAGAATCATCAGCTATATCTGTAACATTTGCTCCGATTACAATAGAAACAAGTCCTGTACAAAGTGCAAAAGCCTGCTGTTCAATAATCTGAACAGATTCAGGGAAAACTACATTTGTCAACGAAGTACAGCCTAAAAATGCCTTGGCACCGATATAAGCGATATCAGTTCTGAAAGGAACTTCAGGCAGTGCACAACAGTTCATGAAAAGTCCTTCAGGAAATTCAGTAACTACATTAGGCATGTTCACTTTCGACAGGCTTTTACACCCGGAAAACATAAAAGGTGTAAGTTCTGAAAGTGATTCAGGAAGTTTTACAGTT
The DNA here is from genome assembly GCA_024402535.1 of Treponema sp. GTDB lineage: Bacteria > Spirochaetota > Spirochaetia > Treponematales > Treponemataceae > Treponema_D. Next base: position 803 of record JAKSTN010000057.1, on the reverse strand, counting down.
TTCAGATTTACACTATTTTCAAAAAGATTAAATCCAACCTGTTTTACAGATTCTGGGATAGAAACAGTTTCAAATGAGCAGTTAGAAAAAACATTGTCGTCAATATTGTGAACGCCGAAAGGAATGCGGCCTGTGAATGAATTATCGTCAATATCTATACCAACGAGAGTTTTAAGATTATCTCTATAATAAAGTCCATTTTTGCTAGTAATATCACTCATAAAGATTATTTTACCATATAAAATTGAAATTCAACATTTTTTTTTATATATTTATAGTGATAGATAATTTATTAAGGAAGGCATTTAAATGGCAAAGAAAAAGATTCCTATTACCCTGCTTGCAGGTTACCTTGGAGCCGGAAAAACTACACTTTTGAACCGTATTCTGGCAAACCAGAAAGGATACAAAGTTGCTGTTATCGTAAATGATATTGGTGAAGTAAATGTCGACGCCAATCTTATTGCAAAAGAAGCTAACATTACAGATACAAATGATATCGTTGCTCTTCAGAACGGATGTATCTGCTGTACTCTCAAGTCTGACATGGTTAAAGGCATTGAAAAAATCATGAAGACTGGAAAATACGATTACATTCTTATTGAAGCTTCTGGGGTTTGTGAACCAATGCCTATCGCACAGGCTATCGAACAGATTGAAATCGGTAAACTGGACAATGTCGTAAGCGTTGTTGATGCTGCACGTCTCGTAGACGAATTCGGCGGCGGTGAAAGACTTCTTCGTGAAGACAAAGGCGAAGAAGATATCGAAAGCCTTCTGGTTCAGCAGATTGAATTCTGTTC
>JAKSTN010000056.1 GCA_024402535.1 Treponema sp. | reverse complement strand
AAATATTCCGCTTCGCTTCATATTTTCACGGGCTCACGAGCCCTAAAAAAAAAGCGGTCCTTCATAAGAAGGACCGCCCTTTTAGTGTTTTTCTAGCCGTTCAGGCAGAAATTAGAAGTTTACTGTGTATGTTACAGGAACATCGAGTGTGAATGCTTTACCAATGTTCATCTGGAGTTTAACTTCGTAGTTCATAGCACCGCAAGAACCTGTTACACCTGGTGTTACTTCTACAGAAGAGAAGTTGAGCCAGTCGTTTTCTTTAACGTAAACGTATCCGTTTACACCAGCAACTGGGAATGTAACTTTAGCTGTTGTACCAAGCTGTGCACCGTCTGTTGTGCTTGCACCAACGTGCCAAGTCTGGTTGTACCATGCAGCCTTGTCGAGAGCGTAAGAGAATGGGAGGAATACTGTGATTCCGATAGCATCGATAGCTGTTGAAACGTATGCTTCAGCATGTACGTTTGTGAATGTAGAAGAAGCCATGTAACCCATAGCATCTACGAAGTAAGAAACTCCACCAGCGTTTCCTTCGAATGCAGCACCGAATGCGAGTTTTTTTGCATTGTCTTTCATTTCGAAGAGAGCAGATACTGTACCGAAATCAGCACCGAATGCTACTTTTGCAGCTGTTTCATCGATTTTTCCATCGTTGAGCCAGTTTGAATCAGCTTTAAGAAGAGCTTCGATTCCTACAGCACCAGCTTTTACTTCTGCTTTGTAACCATAACCTGGTTCGAAGTGTGTTTCAGAGTTACACCAGTCCATTTTTTCCTGAACCAGAGTTGTGTCTACGTTACCAACTGTGATTTTCAGTGCATCAACTGGAGCGAACCAGATGTTGTGTGAAACCTGTGTAAGAGCTGGTTTGTTAGCGTAAGAAACAGAAGCACCTGCTTTGTCTCCAGATACAGACATCTGAACAGCTGCTTTGTAAGATTCTGTAGCATCATCTTTAACATTGAGAGCTGTTACTTTTGAATCTTTAAGATTGAAAAGTGAACCTGCAATCTGTACTTTAGCAGCTACATCAGCTGCGAATAAACTTCCTGCCATAGCTACTGCTGCTACGGCTGTCATGATTTTTTTCATTTGAAAAAATCCTCCTTTTTTATTTAAGACCGTAGTTGGCAACGCCTCCCACAATTTTGGTCCCTTTTTTAATTATAGTAACACGGGTATATTGTGCCGTCAAGAAAAAATTTCACTTTTTTGGGGTTTATTATGACAAAAATAAACCCTTTGTCATAATAAACTGTTTTTATAATAGGATTTCTTTCATCAGATTTCTAATCTCAGACCTGTGTTTTTCCCAATATTCTGCCATTAAATCAGGCGTACCCACTATTTTCAGAGTGTTATAAGCCGCAATATCCCTGTCTCCGTCAAACAGATCCATCTGTTCATTAAAAACCTTACACAGTAAAACATACTTTTCCATACACTTTTTCCTTCCCTCACCACAGTTAAATGGCTTTTTTTTGAAAAAAAGTGCAAGTTAAAACAAAAAATCCTGCCGGAATGGCAGGATTTAAGGATTTTTACCTAGAAATTATTCATCAAGGGTTATACGGTTTCCCGTATAAAGGTGATAATACCGGCCTTCTTTTGCAAGAAGTTCTTCATGAGTTCCACGTTCAATGATATTTCCGTGTTCCAGAACGATAATTTCATCTGCATTACGAACTGTTGAAAGTCGGTGAGCAATAACAAAGCTTGTGCGGCCAGACATAAGACTGTCCATACCGTTTTCAATCAGTTTTTCAGTACGTGTATCAATTGAACTTGTTGCTTCATCAAGAATCAGTACCGGTGGGTTTGCAACGGCAGCCCGGGCAATGGCCAGAAGCTGGCGCTGTCCCTGGGACAGACTTCCACCATCCCCCGTAATAACTGTGTCATAACCGTCCGGAAGATGTCTGATGAAAGCGTCGGCATTTGCAAGCTTTGCGGCTTCATAAACCTGAATATCAGAAGCATTAAGATTTCCGTAACGAATATTTTCACGAATTGTGCCTGTAAAGAGATGTGTATTCTGCTGTACCATACCAAGAGAACGGCGGAGAGCATCTTTTGAAATCTGATTAAGAGGGATTCCATCAAAAAGAATCTGTCCGTTTTCTTCAGGAACATCATAAAAACGTGTAAGCAGATTGATTGTTGTTGTTTTTCCCGAACCTGTCGATCCTACAAGGGCAATCTTCATACCTGGTTTTGCATGAATATTGATGTTATGAAGGACTGTTTTTTCAGGTGTATATCCGAATGTAACATTATCAAAAACAACATCCCCTTTAAGCTGTGAAAGTTCGTTATTTGAAGGATTTTTCCAAGCCCACTCCCCTGTGAATCCATAAGACTGAACAAGATTGATTTTCCCGTCAGAATCCTTTGCTTCATAAGCATTTACAAGAGCAAATTTTCCTTCATCAACTTCAGGCTCTTCATCAATTACGGCAAAAATACGTTCAGCACCGGCAAGTGCATTAAGAACGGCGTTTGCCTGCTGACTCATCATTCCGATCGGCTGACTGAAACTTCTTGTAAACTGAAGGAATGCAACTATGGTTCCAAGGTCAGTTGCAAGAATCTTTGGAAGCGAACCGCCCATTTCCTTTGTAAGGATTGCAAGAGCAGATCCGGCAATAGCAATAATTGCATACTGAATATGAGAAAGGTTATTGTTGATTGGTCCAAGAATGGCACCGAATGTATTTGCTTCTGTACCGGCTTTACGAAGATTTTCACTTAAAGCGGCAAATTCTTCCTTTGCCTTTGTTTCATGATTGAAAACCTTAATAACTTTCTGTCCTTCAACCATTTCTTCAACAAAGCCGTTTACTTTTCCGATATTTTCCTGCTGGGCGCGGAAATGTTTTGCACTGTTTTTTGCAATTACGGCAGAAAGCCACATTACAAGAAACAAAGTAATGATTACGAGAACTGTCAGCGGCAAGTTCATTACAAGCATCATTACGAAAAGTGACACGATTGTAATAAGGGAAGAAACAAGCTGAGGAACAGTCTGCCCCATCATTTCACGGAGAGTATCAGTATCGTTTGTGAAACGGCTCATAAGTTCGCCGTGAGTATGCTGGTCGTAATATTTTACAGGAAGTTCTTCAAGACTTTTGAAAAGTTTTACGCGGAGATCATAAAGAACCCCTGTAGAGATTTTCATAATCAGGCGGGAGTTGAGCCACTGGGCAAAAGCTCCTACAGAATAAATCACCATTACCATTACAAGGAAAGAAAGGAAGCCTGAAAGATCAGGATTATCCTGGCCAATAAGAGGCATAATATAATTATTGATTGCAGGTTTTATCATATATCCGCCTGCAACTCCGGCTCCAGAACTTAAAAGAACACAGATAAAGACAATAATCCAAAGCCCTGAATATTTCTTCATCAACTGGATAAGTCGTCCGATTGTTTTTTTTGTATTTTTTGGTTTACCAAATCCTTTTGCTGGTGGCATAAATCACATTCTCCTTACTTAATCGATGTCAGCATCACCCGAGCCCTGAGACTGGGATTCGTTTACTTCACGATAAATTGCATTGCTTGCAAGGAGCTCGTCATGAGTTCCAACACCATTTATTTTTCCGTCATCAAGAACAATAATCATATCAGCATCTTTTACCGAAGAAATGCGCTGGGCAATAATGATTTTTGTTGTTTCAGGAGCCAGTTCCTTAAGACTTCCACGGATACGACTTTCTGTTGCCGTATCAACTGCACTTGTAGAATCATCCAGAATAAGAATCTTTGGCTTTTTCAAAAGAGCTCTGGCAATACAAAGTCGCTGCTTCTGACCACCAGAAACATTTGAACCACCCTGCTCAATGTGGCTGTCATATTTATCAGGGAAAGTCTGAATGAAAGAATCAGCATCAGCTGCCTTACAGGCTTCAATCATTTCTTCATCTGTTGCGTTTTCATTTCCCCAGCGGAGGTTATCTTTTATAGAACCGCTGAAAAGAACGTTTTTCTGAAGAACCATGGATACTGCATCACGTAAAACAGTCAGATCATATTCACGTACATCCACTCCGCCAACTTTAACAGAACCTTTTGTTACATCGTAAAGACGTGGAACAAGAGAAACGAGAGATGATTTTGAAGAACCGGTTCCACCAATAATTCCAACAACTGAACCAGACTTAATATCAAGATTAATGCCTGAAAGAGCCAGATTATCTTCTTTCTTAATATAAGAAAAATCAACATTTTCAAAAGAAACACTTCCGTCTTTTACTTCCATTACAGGATTTTCTGGATTAGCAACATCAATCTGTTCATCAAGAACTTCAACAATACGTTTCATGGAAGCGGTTGAAAGAACGATACCTGTGAAAATGAAACCAACCATCATGAGAGAAGAAAGAACCTGAGTTACATAAGTAATAAAACTTGTAAGTTCCCCAACCTTCATTCCGCCAATAATAACCTGTTTTCCACCAAGCCACATTACTGTAATTACTGTGGTATAAATTACAATCTGCATGATTGGGAAAAGAAGGATAATTCGTTTTTCAGCTTTTACCTGAGCCTTACGAACTTCATCAGCAGCCTTTTCGAATTTTTCATTTTCGAAATCTTTACGGACATAAGCTTTAACGACACGAATACCAATAAGGTTTTCCTGAATGCGGGCGTTCAAGCCGTCATACTTTTTGAGCATTTTTTCAAAAAGCGGATGAGCTGCCATACCGATACTAACAATTGCACAGGCAAGAATAGGAATGGCAACTGCAAACACTAAAGAAAGTCTTGCATTCAGTTTGAGTGCCATGAAAGTCCCTGCAATAAGCATAAATGGAGCTCGGAAACACATTTGGATTATCATGCGGTAAATATTCTGGATATTCGTAACGTCTGTGGTAAGACGGGTTACAAGACTTGCTGTGCTGAACTTATCGATATTTGCAAACGAGAAGCTCTGAACTTTGTTGAAAAGTCTTTTACGAAGGTTGTGGCTGAACCCCTGAGATGCGCGGGCTGAAAAAATTGAACCGCCACAACCGCAGATAAGCGAAATAATTGAAAGCCCTGCCATTAAAAGGCCCTGGCTCAGGACAACAGAAAAGTTTCCGGCCTGAATACCATCATCAATCATTTTTGCCATAATAAGTGGAATGATAGATTCCATAACAACTTCACCGACCATTGAAACCGGCGAAAGAGCGGTATAAGCAATGTATTTGCGCTCCATACCTTTTGTGATTTTACTAATAGATGACATAAATGAAAATTTAATAAAAAAAAAAGTCCCTGACAAGGGACTTTTTATAATTTTTCGTTTTCAAAGAAAACTCGACGACATTAATAAATCATTGTACCGATACCGCGGTCACTGAACATTTCGATAAGAAGAGAATGTGGAACACGGCCGTCAATAATATGGGTACGAGGAACTCCTCCGTTCAAAGCTTCAAGACAGCAGTCAATCTTTGGAAGCATACCGCCAGTAAGAACACCGGTTGCTTTCATACTTGGAATTGCCTGACGGTCAATGCGTTTTACCAGAGAAGAAGGATCTTCCATTTTAAGAAGAACGCCAGGAACATTTGTAAGCTGCACGAATTTTTCTGCTTTTAGTGCTACGGCAATTTTTGCAGCGGCAGTATCAGCATTAATGTTGTAACGGCTGTTATCACCTTCTTCACCCTGAGCAACTGTTGAGATTACAGGAATAAAACCATTATCAAGAAGCGACTGAACAATTGCAGGATTTACATCTGTAACATCACCTACGAAACCAAGATCTTTTTCAGTTTTCTTTGCACGAAGGAGTCCAGAATCTACACCAGAAAGTCCTACAGCTCTTCCACCTTTTTCAAGAAGGATTCCAACAATTTCCTTGTTCAGTTTTCCAGTCAGAACCATCTGAACAATTTCCATTGTTTCTTCATCTGTGTAACGAAGCCCGTCAATAAATTTCGATTCCTTACCAACTTTTTCAAGCATTCTGTTGATTTCAGGACCACCACCGTGAACCAGAACAACTTTAATACCGATTGTGTTCAGAAGAACAATATCTTCCATAACGGCAGCCTTAAGTTCTTCATTAAGCATGGCGTTTCCGCCGTATTTTACAACAACGATTTTGCCAACCCACTGTTTAAAATAAGGAAGGGCCTGAGCAAGAACTTCCGACCACTGGTCATTTGTAAGTAAAGAATTTTCGTCGTTCATATTTTTCTCCGTCCGGACTTTTTTATGTACGGTAATCTCCATTAATTTTTACGTAGTCGTATGTAAGGTCACAGCCCCAGGCAGTAGCTTCAGCATTTCCATCTTCAAGAAGAATAAGAATCTGAACGGCTTCTTCCTTAAGAATCTTTTCAGCTTTTTCTTCGTCAAAAGCAAGCCCTACACCGTTATGAATTACTTCAATCTTTTCACCGCATTTATCACAGCCGAATACTGCATCGGCATCATCAAAATAACGTGATTTACCGGCAATGCTTTTGAAGTAAACACTTGTTTTTTCAGGATTAAATTCAGCGCCGCTGTAACCCATAGCACAAAGGATACGTCCACAGTTTGCATCCTGTCCGAACATTGCAGCTTTTACCAGATTAGAACCGATAACTTCCTTTGCAAGAACACGGGCAGTTTCAACATCTTTTGCGCCCCGAACTACACATTCAACAAGGCGGGAAGCACCTTCACCGTCTGCAGCAATTTTCATAGCCATTACACGGTTGATCTTATTCAAAGCTTCAAGGAAAGCATCATAATCAGGACCTTCAGATGTAATTTCTGCATTTCCTGCCATTCCGTTAGCCATGATACAAAGAGTATCGTTTGTAGACATGTCACCGTCAACAGAAACCATATTATAAGTTCCTGCCACTGAAGAACGTAAAGCTTTCTGAAGCATTTCAGAAGAAACAGCACAGTCTGTTGTAACAAAAGAAAGCATAGTTCCCATATTGATGTGAATCATACCGGAACCTTTACACATTGTTCCCATACGGCAAACTTTTCCACCAACAGTGAACTCAACTGCACATTCCTTGAACTGAGTGTCAGTTGTCATGATTGCAATACGAGCTTCTTTGTTTCCGTCTTTTGAAAGACCTGCTTTAAGAGTTTCTATATTGTTTTCGATTTTTGTAACGTCAAAAGGAGCCCCGATTACACCTGTTGTGTAAACAAGAACATCTTCCGCCTTAATTCCACAGGCTTTAGCTGTACATGCAGCCATACGTTCTGCGGCTTCGTAACCTGCCTGACCTGTACAGCAGTTTGCGTTTCCTGAACATTCAATGGCAGCCTGAGCAGTTCCTCGGGCAATGTTCTTCATTGTGTATTTTACGCTTTCAGCTTTTACACGGTTTGAAGTAAAAACACCTGCAGCATTACAGAGTTTTTCAGAATAAACCAGGGCTGTATCATTCTTTGTTCTTGAAGCCTTGATTTTACAAAGCATTCCGTTTGCAGTGAACCCCTGAGGTGCACAAACGCCACCTTCTATGAATTTTATATCACTCATACATTACCACCGTTCTAAATTACTGTTTCTTTGAGAAAATACGATAGTTCATCCATGGGAACAGAGGATGTTCTGCTTCCAGGTTTGTAAGCCATTCTGTACTTACAGTATTTGAACCAAGAGAATCAAATACCATTGTAAAAGCATGAATACTTTCTGTGAAAACTTTCTTTACATATTCAGGAGAAATATCTTCATCAAGCATTTTTGCCCAGCCTGAATCCTGTGCAATCATAAGTTCCTTTGCTGCAAGGTCCAGAAGTCTTGCTTTAAGACCTGTATCTGTTGGGAAACGGTCTGCAAGGTCAACCATGCGTTCACTTGCCTTCATAACATAACGCATCATCCAGCAGTTTTTATTTGAAAGAAGGTTTTCCCCGTATCCTGCTCCAAGATTAGATGCATAGTAAGGAGTAACTTTCTGAAGGTTATACTGATTCTTAAGAAGATGACGACAACTTGTAAATTCAAAATCAGCTTTATCAGCCAGACGGAAAAGCGAATCAATCCAGGCGAGACCTTCGCTCCAGTTATGACGCAAATCATCCAGATTGATTACTACTGTTTCTGAAACAAAATCTGTATTTGCTGCAACCTTTGCGGCTGCATCAAGTTCTTCATTCATCCGTGTAATAAAATCTTCAGCATCTTTCTGAACCTGAGCTTTAGCTTCTTCAGGACTATAGATTTCGGAATCATTTTCAGGAATTACAGAATAATCATCCTGGGAATCGTCTGATTTATTAAAATATTTACAGCCTGAAGCATAGCGAGATGTTCCGTTATCTATGAAAGGAACAATATCCTTTGCAGGAAGATCGAATGCAGCATCACGGTTTTCGTTTCTGTAAACAGGATTTACCGCATATCCTTCATCTTCATCAAAAAGAACTTTGTCTGCAATTTTTTTAGCTGTGAAAGCAGCCAGAGAATTGTAAAAACGGCAAGGATAGAAAATTCCGTCTTCTGGAAGTTCTTTTGCAAGCATTGTACTTCGAGGATCCAGTACTGTGTAATTGATACCGTAAGCACGAACAATACTTTCAACACCTTCTGCATAACCAAGATCCGGAAGCCAGAAACCGTCAGGGATTTCACCAAAGAAATGTTTGTAAGCGAGAAGTCCTGTTTCAACCTGAGCCGAAAGGATTTCCTTCATTTCTTTATAGAAAGGCATGAACAGACTTGTTCCTGTTGTAGCCATAATTTCAAGGCTTCCGTTTTTCTGATGTTCAGCAAACTGAGGAACCAGTCTCATGCTGTAACGTTCTGTAAAATCTGTACGACATTTTTTTATATGATCAAGACGTTCCTGAGCCAGGACCTGAACTTTCTTGTTCTTTGAAACTCTTTTTACTTCCTTTGTACAGAAAAGTTCTGCACGTGAAAGCCATTCTACATACTGTGCCTGAACAACAGTATCTTCCAGAAGTGTACAGAGAACAGGTGGAAGAACCATCTGGATTCTGAAAGGAATCATGTCTTCTTCCAGTTTTTCAAACATCCACAAAAGTGGCATGTATGTATCTGTTACAGCCTCAAACAGTCTGTTGATTTCGGGAGCATATTTTTTTACGTCTTCTTCCTGAAGATGTCTGATATATTCCTGATTTGCATTCAGTAAAAGTACTAATTTTTTCTGCGGCATAAACTCTAATCCTGTTTTTTTGAAAAAGACTGTCTATGATTTTCATACTGGTCAGTAAGAATATCTTCCATTCCTGACAGTTCGATAATCTTTGAAAAATCCGGCTCAGTTCCCGGATGAACATTATTCAGATATTCAGCGCCTTCAGGAATTTCTACAACAGGAGTACTTGCAAGAACGCTTCCTGTAGTTGCATTTGCATAAACAAGTTCAATTGTTACATAACGACAGTCTGTATTCAGAAGAACATGCTGTTCCTGACTTGAACTGAGATTCTGGATTTCGTAAGCACTTACAGGTTTCTCCCCGCCTTCTACCTGACTTCTTGTTTCGTACGAACAGATTCTAAGGCTCAAAGTACAGGCACGTTTTTTCAACATAAGACGATCTGCTTCACTCAGGTTCCAGAAAACAAAAACCCATGCAGGATTTTCCAGAACAGCAGAAATCTGAGTTTCATTATAATTTTTAGGGAGTACAACTTCACTTTCAGAAACGTCAGCTGACACCATCATGTCATCATCTGCGTTTCCTGCATCCTGCAGAACTTCTATAATTTCTGCAATCAAAAACTGTCTGTCCAGATCTTCAGGAACATCAATTCCATATTCATCTGCCAGTGTGACCAAATCAGAAAAGGAAAGTGACTCAATATGTCCACGATCCACAATCATTTTTTCCATAGGGTTTTATAATAATGATTTTATGACTTTATGACAATTCAAAGATTTCTATTATAGTTCAGCATATTTCCTGTTAACTTGTATAAACTTTCATAATATAGATAATTATTACTATGACAGCACCATTTGCACGATTAATTATTAAAGACTACAAAAATTATAGCGATTCCGTAGTTCGCAGAAGCTACGGTATTTTATGTTCAGCTGTGGGAATTTTCCTGAATCTTGTTTCTTTTGCAATGAAAATAATTGCAGGAATTATTTCCGGTTCCGTTGCCATGCAGGCCGATGCCTTCAACAACCTTTCAGACGCCGCATCTTCCATCATTTCCCTTTTAGGATTCAAACTTTCGGGGAAAAAAGCTGATGCAGGTCACCCTTACGGACATGGAAGAATGGAATACATTGCAGGTCTTGCAGTTTCTTTTCTTATCCTGATGATGGCATTTGAACTTGGAAAATCATCAATTTCTTCTATATTAAAACCTGTTCCTGTAGATGGAAGCATAGTTTCACTTATAGTTATGATTGGATCAATTGCCATAAAATTCTATATGTACCTTTACAATCATTTTACAGCAAAGAAAATCAATTCGCCGTCCATGGAAGCTGTTGCTAAAGATTCTCTTTCCGACATGATTTCTGCAGTTGTAGTTATTATTTCAATCATACTTTCCCGCTTCACCACACTTCCAGTAGATGGTATCGGCGGAGTAATCGTCGCATTCTTCATCCTTAAAACAGGAATTGAATCTGCAAAGGAAACAATGGATCCTCTTCTTGGACTTCCACCTGAAAAAGAATTCGTTGAAGCTGTAGAACAGGCCGTTATGGAACACAAACCTATTGCCGGAATTCATGATATGATCGTTCACGATTACGGACCTGGGCGCCTTTTCCTTACACTCCATGCAGAAGTTCCAGGAAGCGAAAATATTTTTGATCTTCACGAAATTATTGACGAAACAGAAGTTGATATAGCAACTAAATTCAACTGTCTTTGTACAATTCACATGGATCCTATTGATACCGAAAACGAACGTCTTAAAGAGCTGAAAGAACTGGCTCGTGTAACTGCAAAAAACCTGGATAAAAATATTTCAATTCATGATGTCCGCATGGTACCGGGAGAAAAACACACAAACCTTATTTTCGATGCAGTCCGACCTCACGACTGCAAACTTTCAAAAGAGGAACTTCAAAAAGAACTGGCAACCCGCATACATGAAGCTCAAAATGATGTATACTGTGTTATCACAATCGATGACCCTTACGTGAACTAGGAAAAAAATTATGCTTTGCAACTTGAATTACGGAATTGTAGGACTTGGCATTATGGGCGGTTCATTTGCCCGTGCCATCCAGGAAAATATACTTGAAGTAAAGGAAGCCACAGGAAAAATCTTTGCCTGTGACAGAAACGAATATTCACTTAAGGAAGCACTGAAATATTCAGTTATTGATGAAGGCTTTTCACCTGAAAATGTGGATGAAATGCTTGCAAAATGTGATGTTGTAATCATCTGTCTTTACCCTGCCCTTATTACAGACTTTATGAAAGAACATAAAAATGCTTTCAAAAAAGGTTCAATTGTAACTGATATTTCCGGCGTAAAGGCTATTTATAAAAATCATTTTGAAGAATTCGAAACCGGCAATTACGATTTTATCATCGGGCACCCTATGGCCGGTGGTGAAAAAGAAGGATTCGTTGCTGCAAAAGGCGAATATTTCAAAAATCACAACTACCTTCTTCTTCCAAGAGAAAACAACAAAAAAGAAAATCTGGATTTAATCCGGGAATTCATTTATTCTATCGGCTTTTCAAAAATCACAGATACAGATATCGACACTCACGACTACAACATCGGTTTTACATCCCAGCTTTGTCACGTTGTAGCAAGTGCAATGGTTCTTTCAGCACCAAATGATGAAATCACAGCATTCGGTGGCGGATCTTTCGAAGACCTGACACGCATCGCTATGATCAATGCACCACTCTGGACAGAACTGTTCCTTGAAAACAAGGACAAGCTTCTGCCTCACATAAAATCACTGAGCGAACAGCTGAAACTTTTTGAAGAAATGATTCAGAATGAAGAACGCTCAAAAATGGAAGACGTACTGAGAAACGTCCGTCTTCACCGCCAGGCAATGCAGGCTAAATAGTCTTTTCGTGCGCTATGCAATAAAGCATAGCGACTTATGATATTATACAAGAAATGGGGCGCAGCGAATCGTGGCAAAGAGGCATACGCCCTTCGGTCGTTTGCATATAGGAAATTATTTAAGTCGCCGCGAAAGCGCGGCTTGAGCATCCTGCAGGTCGCAGACCGAGGACACATGCCTCTGAAGACACGAGTTCGCGTTGCGGGGCCCCATTTCTGATACAATAGCTTTTAGGAGATATGATTTATGGCAACTATTATTGATGGAAAACAGATTGCAGCTGATACAAGAGCTGAAGTAGCAGAAAGAACAGCAAAACTTAAGGAAAAAGGAATTACTCCTTGTCTTGCAGTTATTCTGGTGGGCGAAAATCCTGCTTCAGTTTCTTATGTTACAGGAAAAAGAAAGGCTCTGGCAGAATGCGGCATGGAAGACCGTTCACTGGATCTTCCTGCAGAAACAACAGAAGCAGAACTTCTGGACCTGATTGCAAAACTTAATGCTGATGACACAGTTCACGGAATCCTGGTACAGCTGCCACTTCCAAAACATATTGATGAAGAGAAAGTTCTCCTGGCCATTGATCCTGCAAAGGACGTTGACGGATTTCACCCAGTAAACGTTGGAAACATGGTTATCGGAAAGAAAGCATTCCTTCCATGTACACCACACGGAATCATCGTGCTCCTGCAGAAAATGGGAATTGAAACCAGCGGAAAACACGCAGTTGTAATCGGCCGCTCAAATATCGTAGGAAAACCAGTAAGCCTGCTTCTGGCCCGCCGTGACACAAACTGTACAGTAACAATGTGCCACACAGGAACAAAAAACATGGCTGAAATCGTAAAACAGGCTGACATTATCGTTGCCGCCAGCGGACATCCAAACACAGTTACCGCTGACATGGTAAAAGACGGTGCCGTTGTTATCGACGTTGGTGTAAACCGCATTCCGGACAGCACAAAAAAATCAGGATTCCGCCTTGTAGGTGACGTTGATTTTGAGAACATCAAGGAAAAGGCCAGCTTCATCACACCGGTTCCAGGTGGAGTTGGTCCAATGACAATCGCCATGCTTATGGTAAATACTCTGGAGTCAGCAGAAGGAAGACTGTAATGGAAAAGTTAGGATTTATTGGTTTTGGAAATATGGCACAGGCTCTGGCCGGTGGATTTTTAAATAGCGGTCTTATTTCAAAAGACAAAATGTTCGCTTTTGCTCCAAATCAGACAAAACTGGAACAGAATACAGGAAAGCTGGGCATTACTGCATGTAAAACAGTAAAAGATGTAGTTTCTGCCTGTGATACACTGGTTATGGCATGTAAACCATATCAGATTGAATCAGTGCTCAAAGAAATCCGCGACGACTTGATGGGGAAAACCCTCATTTCTGTTGCTGCAGGATGGGACTACGCCAAATATGCTGCAGTTCTTTCTATTGAACCAAGTCCTGTAACAGGAGAATATTGCCGCTTCCAGTTTGTTATGCCAAACACACCTGCCCTGGTAGGCGAAGGCGTTCTTCTTTTTGAAGAAAAGAACTCTCTTGCAGAAGATGAAAAAGCTGAAATAATTAAACTTTTTGAAGCAACAGGAACTGTTGCCTTCCTTCCAAGCAACCTTATGGGGATTGGTGGCGCCGTGACAGGCTGCGGACCTGCATTTGTTGACCTCTTTATGGAAGCCTACGCTGACGCAGCCGTAAAATACGGAATCCCGCGTCCAACTGCATATAAACTTATAAGCCAGATGGTTCTTGGAAGCGCAAAACTTCAGAAAGACACTGGAGAACACCCTGGAGTTCTTAAAGACAATGTATGTTCTCCAAACGGAACAACAATCCGCGGTGTGGCAACTCTTGAAGAACAGGGCTTCCGTAATGCCTGCATCAAAAGCATTGATGCAATTATGGATTTCAAAAAGAACTAAGCGGGCGTTGCGGGCCGGCGTTTGAGGCCCGCTGAGGGGGTAGCGCCCAACCGTGTGGGCGCGAGGGGGAGACCTCCCCCTGCATCAGGAAATTAAAATGGAAGATATACAAAACCAAAGCGACAACAGACAGATTCCTCTTCAGAAAGTAGGTGTAAAGGGACTTGAATACCCTGTTCAGGTTCTGGACAAGCAGAACAAGATTCAGCACACCACTGCAAAAGT
>JAKSTN010000055.1 GCA_024402535.1 Treponema sp. | reverse complement strand
TAATACCAGCCTGTAAATCTGGAAATTATAAGAAGAATCACTCCAATTAAAAGTACCAGTTCTGCAGATGCCAATAAAAACTTATTTCTTTTTGACGCCTCTGTTTTATGAGAAAGCAAATCCCGCAGATACAAACTAAAACTTAAAAGCATCAGAGATGGAGATAAATAATCTACAAATTTTGAAATATTCAAAAACCATCGTGCTGTTGCTCCAGGAACTCCTTCATAAGTCAGATGAATTATAGGGGCTCCAAGATAAAGTACAGCGCTAACTTCCAGCAGGAAAATTGCAGTTTTTCTTGTAGCACATAAACTCTTAGTAATCAGAATCAAAAATGCAATAAAAAAACAGATTCCTTGCAAAAACAGCATTATGAATCTTTGATATTTAATTAAGAAATCCAGCATCCCATTTTCCTGTCTCAATTTTTTTCCAAAGTATTATTATTATAACACAACTACAAAGGCATGTAATTTACATTCTAATACATCTTCCGCTTTTCTTATTTGCATATATTACCTCTATTACATTCCTTCCAATGCCCATAATGAATTCCAATGTGCCCGATTCCTAAAATCACAGTTGCAGCCAGCAGTAGGAAACTTTACCCCTCCAGCTTTCTGTACAATTTCACAAGCTCTACGTAGCCCGAAATCTCATCCGCGGTGTACCCCATTACCGAAAGATAGGCCTCTGCAAAGTCCGCCGAAACCGCCCCAATCAAAAAGTAAGTTCTGGCAATATCATATTCCGCTGGAGAGCGCATCATATTCATAAAATCTATAACTTTAAGGCCGCCGTCCTGTTCCACAAAAACATTTAATGGATGAAAATCCCCGTGAACCACAGTATTTGCATTTGGAAAACTATTTATGAATCTAAGATATTCAGAAGCCTCTTTTTTATCGCTGACCTTTCCTGCCACCAAAGCCCGACCATAAGTTTTGTAATCCAGCATAAAAAGCTTTTTGTGATTATAAAAACTTTTCTGAAGCTGACAAAAAGCCTGCAGATTCCGCTCCAAATCAACCCCTGAATCAAAAACCGATTCAATGCACTGGCCTTTCACATAGCCGTAAACAATTCCAGTTCGGCCATCAACTTCCTTCATTTCAAAAGCTTGAGGTCCATTGATTTTGAAACTATTTACCAGACGGGCATTCCTAAACTCCCTGCGGATAGCCTGCTTTGGATAACCTTTGTTGAATAATTTTATAACCTTGTCTTCCGAAAGTTCAAAAACTTCCGCAGTAAGTCCTTTGCCGATTTGCTTCATTTTCTCTCCATCTTTTTTCTATAAAATATATCGATAATTCCTTAAATAAAAAAGCAGACATATCTGCAATTCAAATATGCCTGCTTTTGTTTTAACTTATACTAACTGCCCGGGAAGTTTAAGCTTTTCCAGCGGCTTCCTAAGATTGAACTCCAACTACGTCTGGTCAAGGCACGCTTCGCTCTTCGGCCTTGACTCAGCCGTTTGCCGGATTTTCATTTCATTCTAAATCCGGCATCGAAGAGTTCAAAATCTTCTGGATTTTCTTCTGCCACAAAATATTCCTTTGGCGGAGCATACACTCCCTTAAAGCTGCCAAGATAACCTGGCTTTAATACTTTGCACAAGAAGAAACATTGTTCGCTAGGGTCTGTCCCCTCTGGAAACAAATGGTACGTCTGGTCAAGGCACGCTTCGCTCTTCGGCCTTGACTCAGCCGTTTGCCGGATTTTCATTTCATTCTAAATCCGGCATCGAAGAGTTCAAAATCTTCTGGATTTTCTTCTGCCACAAAATATTCCTTTGGCGGAGCATACACTCCCTTAAAGCTGCCAAGATAACCTGGCTTTAATACTTTGCACAAGAAGAAACATTGTTCGCTAGGGTCTGTCCCCTCTGGAAACAAATAATATCTGATATTATACGATGACGCATATTCACAGCCACTTTTTCCGTAGAAATCAATGTTGCCTTCAAAAAAAACTGCTCCGAAACCAAGTTCTGCAGCTTTATCAAAAGAATAATCCAAAAGGATTTTCCCGTACCCCTGCCTTTTTAAATCCTTAGCAATACAGATAGGCCCCATTGTAAGGACAGGAACTTTTGATCCATCATCAGCAGTAATTTCGGCCTTGAAAAAAATATTCTGACCAATAATTCTGCCGTCTTTTTCCATTACAAAGGAAAGCTCTTTTATAAATCCTTCTGATTTTCGTAAATGCTGGATTACATAATGCTCTGTGCAACCAGGAGCATAAACATTCCAGAAAGATTCTCTTACCAGATTACTAACTTCAGCATAATCAGCCGGAGTTTCCACACGAATAGTATAATTTGTTGTCATTTTTTTACCCTTAATTCAAAATTTTCTGACAAAAAACCTTGAGGGCTGCTCCTACCGAGCCTGAAAATTGCGATTAACCCTCAAGGCTAAGCCACAATTCCCGTAAACAGAATAATCTGTTTGTTTGAATTTAACATCCAAACTCCTTTAATTTTATTTGAAAACCACAGGGCTCTCTTATTTGTGATTATAAATCGGCATAGATAGTAAATACAAGAGGGGAAACGGCCTTCTGTCATTCGCTTTTTCAAAACTTCCGGATCAGCAGTAAGAGCCAGAACCTTTACTTCAGAGAAAAATCTTTTTCCGTAAGTGTTGGGAAGTCTGTCCAATCCGCATCCAGAAACTTCCTTATCCCATTCATGATTTCCACAAGCCGAACAAATTCCTAACAATTTTATCTTTTTCCATATGTTTTTATTTTATAAAATCTTCCACCGCATCCCGAATTATGCTTCCGCTACCAGTCATCAAATGTCCACCACCTTCCAATGGAACAAAGGTACAATCTTTGATTTTAGAAAGCCAAGGCTCTACAGTTTTAAAATTAGCTAGTTTATCATCCTTTGCATGAATAATCAAAACAGGAACACTCAATTTTGATAAATCATAATCCTGATAATTGTTTACCATTACGGTGTTTGTAATTTTTCCGTCAAAAATAATGCCTGCCTTTCTGTCTTTCATAGGGATGATTGATTTTAAAGTTTCCTTTTCCATTCCCATAAGAGGCTTAAACAAAGGACTAATAAGCCACATTGTAAAATCGTGACAAAAAGCTGATGGAGGTCCTGCGTATTTTAGTTCCTTTTTAGAAGGTTCCGTTGCAGGAAATCCTGAGCAATACAAAATAAGCCCTGAAGTTCTTTCTGGATGCATCAAAGCAAATTTATAAGCAACAGTGGAACCTGCCGAAGTCGCCAGAAGATAAACCTTTTCAAGATCAAGAAAATCCAGCAATTCAATAAAAGATTCCACTTGCATTTCCACGGTTGCATTTTCCGGTAAACCACTGCCAGGATATCCAAACCTTGAAGGAGCAACCAAACGAATTTTATCTCGATATTCTTCTGGAGTATCATAAGCCTGATCATATCCGCCACAAATTCCATGACAACTTAAAACCGGCACTCCATTCCCTTCATCAATAAAACTGATTTTGCCATACTTAGTATTTATACTTTGCGTTTTATTTTCGTATCCGGAAAATCTGATATCAGCTTCTTTCTTCACAGCAAAAAAACTTATGATTCCAAGGATAACCAGAACTAAAACGAGAATTAAAATCAAAGGCAAAACAATCATTTTGTAATTCAACTTTTTCATAAAACTTCTAAAAATTATATACAGGAACATTTCTTTGGTTAAAAGATAAATAGTCTCTGTTTAATTGAAATTACTCCAAAGAAACAAGCACCGCTCTACAAGGAGCTCCATCACAACCAGAAAGATTTAAAGGCGCACAATTTAACATGTAAGCACCTTCCGGAACTTTCTCAAGACGGATTCCTTCCAGCAAAACAACTTCTGCACCAAGTAAAACAAGATGAACCTGCATTGGAGCGTCTTCCGGACCAACAGTCTGACTTTCGTTTCCTACAAGATCGACGCCCGCTTCTGCAAACACTTTAGCGGCTTCAAGAGAAACAACAGCCTTTCCCTTTATAAGAATTTTCTTTTCAGCGCCAAGAGCCTTTCCGCGATTCAAAATATCCCTTGCATCAGATTCAGTTACTTCTCCATTATGTTCCGCAACAAAAGCCTTTCCAATAAACTTATCCAAAGAAACCTCATCAATTCCTTTACCGTCTTTATAAAAATGATAAGGAGCATCTACATGTGTTCCGTTGTGAGCACACATAGAAAACGCAGTTAGATTACAAACATCCCCATTTTCAATTTTTAGCATCACCTTCTTTTCCGGCTTTGGATCTCCAGGAAAAACTTCACATTCAAAAAGTGGTTGCGTAATATCATAAATCATAAAATCACCTCTAGTTTATCCACACATCAATTTCACTTCTGTCAGGGATTTCAAAAAGCTGCTTAAACTTTTCTGCCAGCCCTTCATCCACATAATAAGCCGAAGTTTTATTTTCCATAACAGCCTTATTCCGTTTATCCAGACGGCGGTACCATTCCTCATCAGGAATATCTATATAATGAAATTCGCATTCCACATTTTTTGAAGCATAAAATTCCCGGGCCTCATTCCGTTCCCGCTTAGTCCAAAAGCCCCAGTCCAAAATTACATTGATTCCGCATTCAATAATTTCCACCGATTTTTCATACAGATACTTTTCAGCCCTGGCCACATAATCATCCAGCTTGTCGCCTGCATCCTGCCCAAACAAAGCCAGGGTAATTTCATCCACCGAAAGCACCACCGCCTTATGCAGTTTTCTAAGTTCCGCTGCATGAGTAGATTTCCCACTGCAGATTTTTCCACACATCATATAAACTTTTGCCATAATCTAATTCTCCTATATCATCACGTATAAATCAATAAACTTATACTTTAATGTATATTTTTATTATCATTTTTTATATATTTTTCTTGACTATAAATATTTCCTACACTAATTTAAAAACATGAAAGAAACCATAAAAAAACTTAGAACAGACAATCGTTATTCTCAAGACTTGCTGTCCAAAATCCTTGGAGTATCCCGCATTTCATATCTAAAATATGAATCTGGGGAAGTTGAGCCTCCTGTAGAAATTGTCCGCAAACTGGCAAAAATCTACAAGGTTTCCTACAAAACTCTAATAGACAATGAATTAAGTACACAAAACAGCTCATTTTCGTATACTTATGGCCATCATAAAGAATACGAGGTGTCAAGCCCTACTCCAGCTTACGGCGTTTCTTTTCATTCAAAGGAATCTTTCAACTCACCAGACATAATGTCTCAATTTGTAAAAATGTTATCTGAATTGCAAAACACAATAGTAAGTTTACAAAACCAAATTGCTTCATTGCAAAAATCTCCGGGCTTTGTTGATGGCAATTTCAAAAAATCCACTACATTCAATAAAGAAGATTTCTTCTCACAAGTGGGAGACGTTCAAATAGATCCAACCTACATAGACGAACTGCGAGGTTCTAGCCTTATATGATTCTCCTGGACACCAACATTGTAATAGACATGATTAATAACCAGGAAGATTCTCATTGGGAACTTTTGCAGCAGGATTCAGTTGTTCTCTGTGGGATTGTAATAACTGAACTTTACCGCGGAATTAAAAACACACCAGCTGGTAAATCGCGGGAAGAAAAAGCCATAGAATTATTCGTAAACTCAGTAGATTCCCTTCCTATGGAAGAAGATGACTGGAAACAAATAGGACTTTTCATAGCAAAACTGCGAGATTCAGGCCTTATTGTTCCCGTTCAGGATGCAATCATTTCTTATCTTGCACTTAGGTTTAATTGTTCAATCTGTACCAAAGATAAACATTTCAAATTAATTAGAGATGTAGAAGAAAGACTACAGTTAGTATGATTAAATCTTCTCAAATCCAAGCTTCAGCAATTCCACGTCCCCAGGACAGAATTCAAAATCTCCCAGCTCATCTTCGCTAATCCATATGATTTCAGAAATCTCATCCTTATTAAAAACCGGCTCATCACACAACTCACCGTAATAAGTGGCAGTAATATACATCAAATCATTCAGATACATTACCCGGGAATGAAGATGTTCCAATCCCTTAATCTCGCAGTTAATTTCTTCTTTTACTTCTCGGATTACACAATCCTTAAAATCTTCGCCGAATTCAAGATTTCCACCCAGCACTTCCCAAAAGCCCGGAAAATATTTTTTATTCATGCTGCGCTTTGAAACAAGGATTTTTTTATTCACTCTATCAACTGGCAAAAAGGCAGTGCCAATCATCTGAACTTTATCTACCATTGGTATTACCTCTATCTAATTTTCCAGCCGCATATCAAAGGCTTTTTTGCAGTTTCCATTAAATCCAATTTTTTTATAAAACAAATACCAACTTCAAATGCAAAATGACGGATTGTGTCCTTTGGTAAATCTTCTGTTGCATTTGTAAAAAAATCTACCTTACCATTTGGAGTATCCAGCAAAAATCCTGTTTCCCATTCTGCAAAAACCGGCAGTCCTAGCATTCCACAATAAAAAGCCCGGACCTTTTCCATCTGCTCTGGTCTGCACTTCATTGAAATGTGATGTATTCCCTTAATCATTTTCAGCTCCTTAATCTAACCTTCATTTCCCGACGCAATCCAGGTATCATTATTGATAATCCTCTATTATTTTTTCAACTTTTATCACGCCGCCAAGCAGAGTTTCAACCAGGTCACCGTCCCCTTTTAGTTCGCCGCTCCAATAATGCCTTGCCTGTTCAATTTTTTTCTCAAAGCTTTCGCCGTTCACTTCTGGTAAAAGTGCAGCATCCCCTGTAAAACAAGGACCGTCAGAACTTAACTCTACCAGCTGTAAAACTTTTCTGTTGTAACTTTCAAAATTAGCCTTCCATCTTTTTGCTTCTTCCAAGGTTTTACAAACATACAAGCCTTTCAATCGAGAAGGTCGATCAGGAAACTGTGTCACACGAACCAGCTCGCTAATCGTTTCCCGCACTGCCCGGGACTGATTGAATACATAATTTTTAATTACATCTTTTCCGGCATCAGAAAAATCATCTTCCATAAGGACTTTAAAAACATCAGCACCGTCTTCACGGCGTGCTTCCCGTTTCATCCAGAAATCATAAAGCCGGTTATTATTGTCACCAGTAAAATCTATTATCTGACCTTCCTTCATAGGAATGCGGGTAACTAAATGGTAATATTTCAAAACTCTCCTCTTTTTTTATATTTCCTGAACAATAGAAACACCGCTCATTCCGTTTGTCCATTTCCACTTTTCGTGAAATCTGATTTTTCCATTTTCAAGAATCTCTGGAACAGAATCGCAGCTGCCGGTTTTTAATTCATTTTCTGTATTCAAATGCTGATAAGAAAAATGAAGATTGTTTTTATCATCCATAGTTCCAACCAGAAAACCTTTTATAATTTTTCCACCAGAATATTCCGCCCAAATTGCATTATCCTTTTGATGATAGCAGAAAACTGTTTCTCCAGAGACTTCTCCAGATTCTGAGTTTTCAAGCGTTGTAAAAAATCTGTCTTCAAGGCACAGTTTATTTTCTGCCTGACTAAAAAGTGTCTTTCCTTTTTCATAGGCCAGTTCCAGATTTTTATCCCAGTTTTCTTCCCTCAACTTACAGGCTTTTGTGGTTCCTTCAAACACTACAAAATCAGTTGCCTTGGAACGATTAAAAAGCCGGTCTCCAATCATTACTTTTTTCATGCTGGTAAGAAGATTAAACTTTTCAAGGTCTTCTACAGTATGTCCTGCTGAACAAAGGAAAATTGCCTTATCCAGAAGCTTCATAGTTTTTTCACCGTATGCAAAACCATAAGACCACACACGGTCAAACCAGCCTACCAGTTTTGCAGGAGCTTCTGTCCAGAAAACAGGATAAATAAAAGCAATGGCATCAGAAGAATTAATCTTTGTCTGTTCAGCAAGTACATCCTTTTCCAGATCATTTGTATTTCTGTAGTTTGAATCCCGGAGGTACTCTTTTTCTGACATATCAGATTTGAAATCCATCTTGTACAAATCAGATAAGACATATTCATTTCCAGAATCAACAATGCCTTTTATAAAGGAATCTCTTATATGCCGGGTAAATGAATCTTCTGAAGGGTGACAATAAACGATAAAAACTCTCATTCCTGATTTTCCTTTTTACTTATTCTTCATTCCCCGAAGCAATCCAGGTATCATCTTCACCGTGATAATAAATTATTTCAGGAAATTTTTTATTGCAGGCACCACATTTTATTTCAGTTTCCGAAGCCTGACTGTAACAGAAAGGACAGTAAAAAATGCCGTCCACTCCGCTCTGAACTGCCAGAGTTTTCCCAGGAAAGATTTTAAAATTATATCCATCTTTAATATTTACAAGTTCCATTTTTCAAACGCTCCTCTTCATCATCAGTCTTTCAAGATTTTTTCCATAAGAATAAAACGGCCCTTGCGCCAGTCAGCATAACCCACCGTTTTATATCCAAGTTTATTGTACATTTTCTGGGAGTAAGGATTAAGAGTAAAACAGTCCAGTTTAAGAGATTTCATTCCAGCCGCAATAGCAATTTTTTCAATCTCACGACAAACCTTTGTTCCTGCTCCCTGATTCTGAAATTCCGGATTCACACACAAGCGGTGGATTACCAGAAAATCCGGACCTGTATATGTCCACTTACCATCAGCATAGGCCTCGTCACATTCCTGGCTTAAAGTAAAACAGGCTGCAGGTTTTCCATCAATCTCGGCCACGTATAGCTGATTTTTTTCCGCATCACTTGCAAAGTCATCAGCAGTAGGATAAATCTCATCCCACTGAGGAATGCCCTGCTCGTTCATCCGCTCAACGGCCTTCTGAACAAAAGCAAAGATTTCAGTCACATCGTTTTTAGTTGCAATTCTAACATTCATTTTATTTAACACTATTTGTTTTACCATCAGAATTCCAGAAGAACGCCCTCCATCATTTCGCGGAAAAAATTCCTGGAATACTTGAATCTGCTTGAATCCTGAATTTTCATAAATATGAAAAGCCCCTTTCCATTCTTCATTTACCAGAAGCACCAGTGTTTTTACACCTGGCAGATTTTCAAATAGACTACAGGATCTGCTCCACATTTCTTTTCCTAAACCTGTTCCTCGGTATTCAGGAAGCAGAGCAAAAGATGAAATATAGATGATATCTGTAGCTTTTCCCGAAGGCTTGTGGTTCAATGCAATTTCTGAAGCCTGTTCCGGAACTTTTTCCATATATTCCGCAGAAATATA
Organism: Treponema sp.; assembly: GCA_024402535.1. Lineage (GTDB taxonomy): Bacteria > Spirochaetota > Spirochaetia > Treponematales > Treponemataceae > Treponema_D. The sequence goes on along the minus strand of JAKSTN010000055.1, from coordinate 5,577 downwards.
GCCGGCAACCTTTCCGCTTTCTTCATCAACAAACACAAAAAAAGGAGTCTTCTCCATGCGGGAAAGAAAAACTTCTTTTTCTTCCTGGATTGCCTGAATGAAGCAGTTTTTCTCAACATGCATAATTTCTTCTATATAAAACTCTTCTGCCTGAACAATTTTTAAACTCATGATTACAGTTTATGTAAATATAAAAAAATTGTCACGTTTTTTTTCTTTGACAAAATTTTAAATTTTGTCATATTGACATTTTTGCAAATTTTGTCGTATTCTATGGATATGGAATACAATATCGAAAAACAGCACGCAAAAGGTAAAATGCATGCTATCGAACGCATCAATGCCCTTTGTGATAAAGGAACATTCGTAGAAACATATCAGGGTGTTCGTCATAACTGTACAAGCTTTGGAATGGCTAACAAAGAAATTCCTTATGACGGTGTAATCACCGGATTTGGAAAAATTAACGGACGCAAAGTTGCCGTTTACGCTCAGGACTTCACTGTTCAGGGTGGTTCACTTGGACACATGCACGGAAAAAAAATCGCAGACCTTACAAAAATGGCTGTTGATGCCCGCTGTCCTGTAATCGGAATCAACGACTCGGGTGGAGCCCGTATTCAGGAAGGGGTTGATGCACTTTCAGGTTACGGAAACGTTTTCCATCAGAACGTTCGTGCTTCAGGTTCAATTCCACAGATTTCCATCATCGCTGGTCCTTGTGCCGGTGGTGCCGTTTATTCACCTGGAATCACTGACTTCATTTTCACTGTAGACAAAGTTTCTCAGATGTTCATCACAGGACCAAAAGTTGTTAAGTCTGTAATGTTCATGGACATTTCTGCTGAAGATCTTGGTGGTGCTTCAATTCACTCTGCAAAATCCGGAGTTGCTCACTTCCGTTCTGAATCAGAAAAAGACTGTTACGAAACTGTAAGAAAACTTCTGGACTACATTCCACACTACTTCGGTGACAAAAAAGAAGCTGCTGATAAATATAAGTTCGATGAAAAAAAATGCGCAAAGAAGATTCAGGAAATCATTCCTGAAAACTCACGCCAGGGTTACGACATCCGTGAAGTAATCAACTGTGTAATCGACGAAGATTCTTTCCTGGAAGTTATGAAAGAATACGCAATCAACTGTGTTGTTGGATTTGCAAAAATCGAAGGACGTACAGTTGGTATCGTAGCAAATAACCCTAAAGGACTGGGTGGTGTTCTGGACTGTGATGCTTCAGACAAAATCGCCCGCTTCATCCGCTACTGTGACAGCTTTGATATTCCTCTCCTTACTTTCGTTGACGTACCAGGATTTATTCCAGGTCCACAGGAAGAACAGAAAGGTATTATCCGCCACGGTGCAAAAGTAATCTATGCTTACTCAGAAGCAACTGTACCAAAACTTACAGTTATTACACGTAAAGCATACGGTGGAGCTTACATCGCAATGTGTTCACAGCACCTTGGTGCAGACTTTGTTTACGCATGGCCAAAAGCTGAAATCGCCGTTATGGGTGCAGAAGGTGCAATTGAAATCCTTTATGCAAAACAGCTGGCAGACCCAACAAAAGCTGATGAAGTTGCAAAAGCAACTGAAACATATAAAACAGAAATCATGACTCCTGCAATTGCAGCTCAGCGCGGTTACATTACAGAAGTTATCAATCCGGAAGAAACCCGTGCAAGAATCGTTGCCGGCTTCGACTTCCTGGAAACAAAACTTTTTACAGACCAGCCTGTTAAGAAACACGGAAACATTCCACTGTAATTAATACTTAAAAAAGTTTACCATCCCTGGCTTGAACATTCCTCCTTTTCAAGCCAGGGATTTTTTTTCTCTACTCCCATCCTCTATTTTTCCTCTATTTCTCCTATACAAAAATACTCTTTCAGAGTTATAATTTTTTTAGAAGAAAATGAAGGAGAACTTATGAAAAAAACATTTCTTATTACAGCCATTCTGGGAGCGTTACTGACTCTTGCTTCCTGCGCATCAAATCCCAAAGGTAAAATTACAAGATGCGAACCTAAAGGCACTGAATTCACAATGCTTTGCGGAGTTATTACTGCTGAATGTACAGGATATGAAAATTACATGCACGAAGTCACATTAAACGGAACTCATAAAAAAGGTATTGAATTAACAATAAGAGATTTGACAACTAAAAAAGAATATAAAGTAAAAACTGAAGAACATGGATTTTTTTATTTACCTAAAGCACAGGTTGGTCATTCATATAAACTTGTAAAAGTACATCTTGAAAAATGGAATGGAAATTATTTCTACTGGGCGGAATTTGATTTCGATAATAAGGACAGCAGGCCTATAACCTGTAAAAACAGAGAAGGAAATGTTTTATATGCACTCAATATAGAAAGCAACAACGGAAACTGGATTTCACGACATAAAGGAAATGCAGACTGGGTTAAATCAATTTTAAAATTAAATTATCCGGGAAGCGTCTGGCCAAATTACGATTTCTACTATTATTAATTATTTATTTTTTATCACTTTAAAGTTCCTTAAAATGTGGTATACTTAAAAAACTACATTGATATTCATAGATATTTATTTAAGGAGAAAATAAATGAACAATTTCGTATTTTTAGGCCCTCCAGGTGCAGGAAAAGGATCACTGGCTGTAAAAGTTGCAGCAGACTACAAAATCCCTCACATTTCAACAGGGGATATTTTCCGTGACAATATCAAGCGTCAGACTCCACTGGGAGTAAAAGTAAAGGCAATTATTGATTCAGGTTCTCTCGTTTCTGATGACCTTACATTCGAACTTGTAAAAGACAGACTTGCACAGGATGACTGCAAAAACGGATACATTCTTGACGGTTTCCCACGCACAATTCCACAGGCAGAAATGCTGGACGGTCTTGTAAGCGACATCAAATGTGTAAACTTCGAAATTGCTGATGAAATCGTTATTAAACGTCTTTCTACACGCCGTGTATGTAAAGGATGTGGTGCAAACTACAACGTTCTTACACTGCCACCAAAAGTAGAAGGGGTTTGTGACAAATGTGGTGCTGAACTTTACCAGCGCGATGACGACAAACAGGAATCTATCCTTCACCGCATGGACGTTTACCGCGAACAGACAGAACCTCTTATCAGCTACTACACAAACAAAGGAAAAGTTACAAACGTTGATTCATCAATCGAAACAGATATTCTGCTTGATGACTTCAAAAAGATTTTCCCTATGTAATTAGCTGAAAACTTAAAAAAAGGGGCTGTCCAATAAGTTCTGTCATGCTGAACTTGATTCAGCATCTACACTTCATATTGTGTAAAGATTCCGAAACAAGTTCGGAATGACACCATGAACTTCATTCTAGGACAGCCTTTTTTTTGTCTTATAAAATCCTATTTCAATTTTTTAAAGAGTTTTTTAACAAGCCCGATTTTTCCAAAAAGAATCCAATAAAGAAGAGCAATTACTGCAAGAACTGGAATACCACAGATAATCACATAAAGAATTACATTCAAAAATCCAATAAAGAAATGAAGGATATTTCCTCCAAAACGACGCAAACCATTTGACCATGAAGGCCAGTCGTAACCTTCATTTGTAGTTCCATATGGAAGCTGCAGATTAATTGTAATTGTTGAATAAGAAACCTGGTCCTTCATACGACGTAAGCGGCCTTCCATACTTTCAATTTCACTTACCGCACTGTTCAGTTCTTTTTCAATATTCAAAAGTTCTTTGGTTTCTTTTGCATTTTTAAGATAATTCTCAAGACGTTCACGAAGTATCTTCTTTGCTTCAAGCCGGGTTTCAAGATCGTAGTACTGATCTGTAATATCATCTGCGTTTATATTTCCGTTCAAGAACTTTCCGTATGTTTTTGATTCATTGAAAGCGTCTTCAAATTTTTCTGCAGGGATTTTTACTGTGTAATTTGCACTTCGTTCACTTTCCCAGGAATTAGTAATATAGCCGCCAAATTTTGTAGCCCACTCACCTATTCGGCTTTCTGCATCATCAAGGCTTTCTACTTCAAGACTGATATTTCCGTTACGGATTATTTTTCTTTCAATTGAAGAAACTTCAGAGAATGAATTTGCTTCATCATATTCAAAAGCTGCATCTTCTGTAGCAATTGCATCGCTCCTAACACTATTAAAACCACGGGCAGCAGTCATTTTGGGAGCTGCAAATTTTGCTTCAGACTGAGTAGAAAAAGTCATATTCTGGACACCTTTTCCATTTCCACAGGAAACAAAAAATAATGAACCCGCCGCCAGAACACTCAAAACAGTAAATGTATTTTTCTTCATAACATACCTCGCAATATTTATGTTTATTTAACCATAAAATAAGCTTTTGAGTTACAATTTTGTTATACTTTTTCGTAAAATCCATATAGCGGATTTCGCCATTATCATTTAATTTTTTTGTATATTTTCTTTTGGAGTCTTTTATGGCAACACCATTTTCGAAGAACAAACTTTCACCAGAGGCAAAAAAGCTGATGGAATTCTTACAGGAAAACTACGGAAAGAAAATCATTTCAGGGCAAATGACCTGTACCTGGAATTACAATGTTGACAGCATTGAAATGGTTCATAAAGATACAGAAAAATATCCGCTTATCGCAGGCTTTGATCTTATGAATATGGCAAATGCCATGCCTGATCCTGTGTTAAATGAAAAAGGCGAGATTCTTGGAAAAGACGGAAAATATCACCAGCGCCACGGACATCTGGAACTGGAAAAAGCGGAAGCCTGGCATAATAAAGGTGGACTTGTAACCTTCTGCTGGCACTGGTACGTTACAGGTTCAAACGGAAAAACTTCTTTTTACGCTCACAATGAAAATGGCTGGGAAACTGATTTCCGTATTCCTTACGATGCCATTAATTCAAATCCATCCGAAAACAAATATCTTCTTAATGAAAACTCAGAAGATTTTAGTCAGTTGAAAAAAGGTGCTGAAAAAGCCGCAAATTTTCTCGCCGTTCTTAAAGAAAAAAACATTCCGGTTTTATGGAGACCTTTACACGAAGCAAGCGGTACCTGGTTCTGGTGGGGCTGCGGAAATAAAGAAGGAAAATACAAAAACGAGAGTTTCATTGCCCTTTGGCGTTGGCTTCTTGATTTTTTCAATCAAAAAGGTCTTGATAATTTAATATGGGTTTATAACGGACAGGATAAAAACCTATACCCTGGAGACGAATACTGCGACATTATTTCAGAAGACATTTATGCATCAGGAAATGGAAAAACTGATTTATCAAGCCAGCTGCCACGATTCAAAAGTGCCGCTTCCTGCCAGGAAAACTCCCCATCTCCGAAAAAGATGATTGCATTAAGCGAAACAGGAACTATTCCGGATGTAGATGCCTGCATGAAAGATGGCGCAACCTGGAGCTGGTTTATGGTTTGGAACGACTGCCGTTTTGAAAACAATGTTCCTGTTGGCGACGAAGGAAACTTCTGGAGTGGTGAACTCCATAACCCGCTGGAACATAGAAAAACAGTTTATGCAGACCCAAGAATTATAACATTGGATGACTAATCTATTCCTTCATTTTTCATATACTGTTGGCCCCATG
>JAKSTN010000054.1 GCA_024402535.1 Treponema sp. | reverse complement strand
GGAAAATGCTTTAAGCGAAAAAGACGCTGAAAATACAAAACTTCAGGAAGAAATAGAACGCTTGAAAGCTATGCTGGCACTAAAATAGAATATTTCATTTCAGAGAACTTTCTGAAATGATTGTTGAAAAGACGCGGTTCACTGAAAACCGCGTCTTTTTTTTGGGCAAAAAAAGACCGCTCGGGTAGAGCGGTCAAGATTACTTTTTTACATTTTTTTTAATTCAACGATCTTAAAATCACCATATCTATTTTATAAAATTACAGATAAATATTATTCAACAACAATAGTTTTAATTGTAACTTTAATTGAGTCTGCTTCTGCTCCAGGCCATTTCCAAGCATTAAACTGAACTTTTACAACATCAGAGTCTGCAGTTAATGTTACAGGCACTTCCATTGAACCAGTTGCAGCTGCTGCATCACGATAAGCAGGGTCAGATCCTTTCAAATCCCAACCCTGAGATTCAGAACCAGCAACGACAACAAACTTAGGAAGTAAAGAATCGTCAGACCAAGAACCTTCTTCAAAATCAAAAGATACTTTTACAGTTTTTCCTGAAGCTACAGCAGATTTATCTGAATTAATATAAACAATCAATGGCTGACCATTATTTGCAGCTGAAATAACAGCTGTAAGCGAACCATCAGCATTGCTTACAAATTCGGATGCTCCTCCAGTGCTTGTATTTACAATTTTCTTAACTGCTTCATCTTTTTTGTCGTCAGTTTTTCCATCACCAGTTGCATCATCTTTTTTGTCGTCTGTGTTTCCAGCTCCTGTTCCAGCTGTCTGTTCTGTATTTGTATCAGAATTTGTACCAGCATCTGGATCTTCAGTAGATGGTTTACAACTTATAAGAAGTAAAAAAAACGGGAACAAAAAAATTTTTGATTTCAATTTTTTTTGTTCCCGCCATATATATATTTATCAGGATGGAGCTTTGCTACGACACCCTGGAAAGAAAAAAGACTTCGGATTTCCGAAGTCTTTTTTTAAGGAGTGGATTGGAGTTGAACCAACCAATGACGGTTTTGCAGACCGATCCCTTACCGCTTGGGTACCACTCCGAAAGTGTTATTATAATATAACAAATCAAAAATTATGTCTAGTCCCTACCCTATACAATCCTAACTTTTATATGTCATATTGACAATTTCTTCAAAAGTTTAAAAATATTAGTTATAACTAACAAACTTTTCAGAGGCAAGCATGACACTTAAAGATCTTCCAATCGGGAAAACTGCTGTAATTGATTCAATCGGAGGAAGTGGTGAACTCCGCCAGCACTTTTTGGATATGGGTCTTATTCCTCATGAAAAAGTGAAAATGATAAAACACGCTCCTATGGGCGACCCTGTTGAAGTAAAAATCCACGATTACGAACTGACACTTCGCCTTGCAGATGCTTCTCAGATTCACGTAACACAAACTTTCAGAAATCAGAATGAAACCGAATGCCAGATCTGTGGTGAAAAACACGATGCATCTGTAAGTCATGAACACCCAGGCCTTGGAGAAGGCGGTAAGTTCCACGTAAAGGCCGATGAAAAACCTGTTGCCGACGGCACCGTTCTGACATTTGCCCTGGTAGGAAACCAGAACTGCGGTAAGACAACTCTTTTCAATCAGCTTACAGGAAGCCGCCAGCATGTAGGAAACTTTCCGGGCGTAACTGTAGACAAAAAATCAGGACAGATAAAAAACAATCCGTTGACCGAAATTACAGACCTTCCAGGGATTTATTCTCTGTCACCTTACACCAGCGAAGAAATTGTTACCCGAAAATTCATTCTGGACGAAAAGCCTCTTGGCATAATCAACATTGTAGATGCAACTAATATAGAAAGAAACCTTTATCTGACCATGCAGCTTATGACGCTGGAAGTACCAATGGTTCTTGCACTGAACATGATGGATGAAGTTCACAACAACGGTGGCACAATCAGAATTAACGAGCTGGAAAGCGAACTTGGAATTCCAGTCGTTCCAATTACCGCAAGCAAGAACGAAGGCGTTGATGAACTTCTGGCTCACGCTCTCCACGTTGCAAAGTATCAGGAGCGCCCTGGCCGACCAGACTACTGCGACCCGAACGATGACGGAGGAGCTGTTCACCGCGCCCTTCATGGCATCATCCACCTGATTCAAGACCATGCTGAAAAACGCGGAATTCCCGTTCGCTTTGCCGCAACAAAAATTATCGAGGGCGACAGCGAATTGATCGAATCACTGGACCTTGATCAGAATGAAAAAGAAATGATTGAACATATCATCATCCAGATGGAACAGGAACGAGGTCTGGACCGTGCCGCAGCCATTGCCGATATGCGCTACAAATTCATAAAGAAAGTTGTAGGTCGCACTGTTGTAAAACCAAAAGAAAGCAAAGAACACAAAAGATCTCAGAGAATCGATAAAATCCTTACTGGACGTTTCACTGCCCTACCGGTCTTCATTCTGATTATGGCAGATATCTTCTTTCTTACATTCAATGTAATCGGACTTGCAGGTCAAAACCTAATGGAACTGGGAATTGAAAAACTGACAGAACTGACCGACAACGCCCTTACATCATGGCACATAAATCCGGTAGTTCATTCCCTTGTCATAGACGGCATCTTCAATGGAATCGGGGCTGTATTAAGCTTCCTTCCTGTAATCATCACATTGTTCTTTTTCCTTTCCCTTCTTGAAGACACAGGCTATATGGCACGCATTGCGTTTATTATGGACAAGCTTCTCCGAAAACTTGGGCTCTCTGGTCGAAGCATAGTTCCATTGCTTATAGGCTTTGGATGTTCAGTCCCTGGCATTATGGCAAGCCGCACACTGCCTTCTGAACGGGACCGAAAAATGACAATCCTCCTTACGCCGTTTATGAGCTGTTCTGCAAAACTTCCGGTTTATGCTTTTTTCTGTGCATCTTTCTTCCCGCATCACGCAGGGCTCGTAATGTGCTGTCTTTACTTTGGCGGAATTGTTGCAGGCATTATTACAGCACTTATATATAGAAAAACAATGTTCCGCGGAGACGCAGTTCCTTTCGTTATGGAATTACCAAACTATCGCCTTCCAGGCCTTAAAACTACAGTTCATCTTTTATGGGAAAAAGCCCGGGATTTCCTTACAAAAGCCTTCACAATTATTTTCCTGGCCTCTGTAGTTGTATGGTTCCTTCAGACCTTCAATATTCATTTTACCGTTGTAGAAGACTCCCAGGACAGCATTCTTGCCGCTCTGGCAGGCGTTATTACCCCAATCTTCAAACCTTTAGGCTTCGGAGACTGGCGCATTTCTACATCGCTTATTACAGGTATCGTTGCAAAAGAAAGTGTTGTTTCAACTTTAATGGTTCTGTTCCCGACCGACGCAGTTCTTTCGGAAATCATTCCGTTGCATGCAGCAATCCCACTTCTTACATTCATCCTGCTTTATACTCAGTGTGTAGCGGCAATTGCATCGGTTAAAAAAGAATTGGGCCGCGGATGGGCCCTTTATATTGTGATAGGACAGTGCACCATCGCATGGATTTTTGCCCTGCTGGTGCGCCTGCTTTGTCTTTGGGTTTTATAATCAGATTTTTATTGATTAGCGTGTTGTACTGATTTCGTTCCAGCCTGTTACAAGTCTGTCGATAACAGACTGTGCCAGGTTCAGCGACATACGTGCCTTACTCATGGCGATTGTAACGTCATGGATATCAAGTGAATCAGGATCTGTAATCATCTGTTCTGAAAGTTTTGAAACATTAACCTGCTCTTGATTCATGGAATCCATAGCTTCAAGAAGATATGACTGAAATGATTTGCTTGTTTTTGCTACACCGTTTTCGGCACCGTTTTCAAACTTTGTGGCGCCTGTGTGAGCGGCGTTTGTGCGGGTCATCTGTAACTGACCGAATTCTGCAATTTTCATGAAAGTTTATTCTCCTACCCGCCTATATTTTACTATATCATTGTCCAATCTGCAATGCAGCACTAAACATGTCTTTAGCACCGTTGATTACTGTTGCATTGGCCTCTTATGCTCAAGCCGCGATCAGCGGCGACTTAAATAATTTCCTCTAAGCAAACGAGGCCAGCAATATTCAAGTATTCGTTACTGTCCTATTTGAAGCGCAGCACTGAACATGTCTTTTGCCCCATTGATTACCGTGGCATTGGCCTCGTATGCACGGCTTGCCGAAATAAGGTTTACCATTTCTTCAACAATATTAACGTTTGGATATTCAACGTAGCCCTGATTTGGACCTGATTTAATGGCATCAGGATGACTTGGATCATAAACAAGGCGCCCCATTTCTGTGTCTTTCTTAATTTCCAGAACTTTTACACCTTTTCCAGGACCATTATCCAGGTCTCCTGGTGTAAAAGGACTTCTCCACTGAGGATGAGCATCCGAAACAGGAGCAAGAACTACTGTCGATTTTTTGAATGCGCCCCCTTCCTGTGTACGGGTTGTTGAAGCATTTGCGATATTATCTGAAATTACATCTGTGCGGAGACGTTCTGCACTCATGCCGGTAGCGGCAATATTAATACTGGTAAAAAGTCCCATAGTTTATTCCTCCGTTACCTTATTCACTACTTTTTCATAGCAATGTTCAGCTGGCTGAATTCAAAGTTGGTAAGCTGAGTAAGCATACGGTACTGCATCTGAATCTGCAGGATATTGTTTGCTTCAACCTCAGCATCCACATTGTTGCCGTTTGCTTTGGCTGTTGTTGTGTAGTCCAAAACACGGCGTGGCTGAACGTCACGATAATCGTATGGCTCATTTAAAGGAATGTGTCGAGAATCTGTGCGTGTGAGCTGGAATCCGTTCTTAGCGGCTTCTTCTGATTCAAAAGCGCGTTTGAGCTCGCTTTCAAAGTTTACAGTTGTGCGTTTGAAATTAGGAACTTCCGAGTTAGCCAGGTTGTTTGCTGTAACCTGGTAGCGCAGTGAAGTGGCATCCATTTCCCTTTGTAACAAATCGATTGATCGTGTAAATGTGTTCATACTTATTTTTCGGCGTTCTGGAAAAGAAGTTTAGAAGAAAAAAATAATTTCTTTTTTGTAAAAAAGCCTAAAGAATTTGATATAAAAATTGATTTTTTAATATCTCATATAGGGAAATGCACCTAGACTTAAATCACAACGACCAAAAAAACCAAACAATATTAAGTGAGGAAAAACAAATGAAAAAAATCGCAAAAATCTTATCTCTGTCAATTCTGGCAGCAGCTCTCTTCGTAGGATGTTCAAACCCAGCTGATCCTGATGCAACAGACACCAGCGACACAACACCAAAAACAGATAACACAGACAATGGAAGCACAGACAACGCTGGCAACAATGGTTCTAGCAATAATGGATCAAATGAAGGTAATGGTTCAGGAAATGAAGATCCTCAGGAAGAGGTTCTCTTTACACTGGATTTCTCAGGTGCTGAACTCCCAGAAAATGATTATAATCAAGTTGAAAGCAATAATGATGGTAAATTTGTATTCACTGCGAACGAGTGTCTTACATTCAATGCTGGAGAATGGAAAGAATTTTCAATCTCCCCAAAAAATATGCCAAATATTGGTGAAGCAACAAAAATTAAAGTAACCTATAAAACTTCAGGTTCAGTTACTTTCGGTGATACAGACAATGACAGATTCATGGTAGGTGTTATATGTCAAGGTGGTGAAGATGTAAACTGGGCAACAACAAATTTGAGCTGGACAGCTTACTATGATGCTTCTGAAGATGGTGCTGCCCCAACAGAATATACAACAGTAACAAAAAATATTAATTGGGAAGAAAAATACAAGAATGCAACTGATATAGAAGCTCCTCTCGTAGAAGATTTCTCAAAAGTAAAAGGTGTAAAACTTTACAATACAAATATGACTTCTGGAAAACTTCATATCAAATCAGTTTCTTTCATCAAATAACCAACACCTTTTAGTTTTTAGAACCAAACAATAAATAACAGTTTTACTTTGATGTTATAAATCATTATATCATTTGACCTGGGAACCCTCCTTCCCAGGTCTTTTTTTTATTGTTATAAAGATTTTTTACCAATCATAAAATTGCGTTATAAAAAATCTCAGGTATTGCGCAAAAATCGACTGCAAAATATCATTATATATATGGAAAATAATAACCCAACGGTTTATGTAATCGAAGATGTAGAAGAAATGTCTTCACTTATGTCTATGTATCTCACAAAGTCAGACATCAACACTGTTGTCTTTTCTAATGCGGAAGACGCCCTTGAAGCTCTTAAAACAGGAAAACTCCCGGATCTTATTATCCTGGACCTGAACCTTCCTGGAATGTGCGGCTTTGAATTCCTCAAAACTTTCCGCGAAACATATGACAAAGCACTTCCTGTTGTTATTGTTTCTGCACGTGATGCAGATGAAGATATTATCAAAGGACTGAATTTCGGTGCCGATGAATTTGTAACAAAACCTTTCAGTCCCCGCGTTCTGGTTGCCCGTGTTGAAGCTAACCTTCGCCGCCAGGCCCTTACAACAGCAAAGGCCGAAGAAACTCTTACTTTCGGAGAATACACTCTCCTTTTGAATTCATGTGTTCTTAAAAAAGGAACTGTAAAAATCCCTCTTTCAACAAAAGAATATGAAGTTCTGGAATACATGCTCAAACATGCAAATGAAACTCTTTCACCTGAACAGATTTACAATAACGTATGGAAAGTTTCCTTTGGAGACCTTACAGCAGTTGCCGTTTACGTTCAGCGCCTCAGAAAGAAAATAGAAAAAGATCCTATGAATCCTGAATTCCTTCAGACTGTTTACAGAAAAGGATATATGCTTAAAATATAAGTATGAAAATTCGTAGTCAATTCGCAGCTCTGGTTGTGCTTATTGTAGCAATTCCTTTGAGCTGCGTAATCTATTTTCCTATCTATCATTATTTCACTTCTTCAGAGCGTATGCTTATTGAAGAATCAAATCTTATTCCCGAAGTAGAACAAAGCGGACTTTCCCAAGCTGATGTAAAACGTTTGGGAAAACTCCTTCATAATATGCCGGCCGATGTTCAGACCGCAGTATTCTCTTCCACTTTTGATGTAATAACTTCAAACATTCCCGAACTTGAAAACGTTGAAACCTTAGACTATGACTCATTCTGGAATTTTGTAGAAGACAAAAGATTTATTTACCAGTTCAGAACAATGCAAACCGAAAACTCAAATCTTGTCATTGTTACCCGAATGTCTCATAAAAAAGCAAAAAAAACTTTCAATGCTACTTCTATTTTAATAATTCTTCTTTTCAGCCTTGTTTTTATTTGCGTTCTTACAGTTGTAATTGTTTCACGCACGGTTTTCAAATCTATTGAGCTGATTGAAAAACAGACTCAGGAAATTGCAGGGGGTAACTTAAGCACACAGATTACTACTCTGTCTAAGAATAAAAATGAAATCACATCCATTACTGATTCCCTGGAAAAAATGCGTCTTTCACTGGAAGATGCACAGACACGCCGAAATAAATTCATTATGGGAATCAGTCATGACCTTAGAACTCCGGTAGCAATCATAAAAGGTTATACAGAAGCCATTTCCGACGGCATGGTTAAGCCTGAAGAAATGGAAAGCACCCTTAATCTTATCAGCTGTAAAACTTCTCAGCTTGAAAACATGATTGATACTCTTATCAACTTCATGAAGCTTGATACAAGTGACTGGCGCGATAACCTTAAACCGGGGTCAATCACAAAACTCATAGAAGATTTTGCAAGAGACTGCTGCATAACGGGAACTGTTTTCAAGAAGAATGTTACTCAGGATGTTATTATAAAAAATGATATTCAGGTTCCTTTAGACCCTCAGCTGGTTACCCGTTGTTTTGAAAATCTTTTCAGTAATGCAATCCGCTATACAAAAGACCGTGGAGACATTCTTATATGGGCCCGCGAATATGAAAATGAACTTGTACTAAAAATTATCGACTCAGGCGAAGGCATGAGTAAAGAAGATATGGACCACATTTTTGACCTGTTCTACCGTGGAACAACTTCGCGACGTGAAGAAGGCATGGGCATTGGTCTTTCAGTTGTAAAAAGCATAATTACAATTTTTAACTGGAAGATTGATGTAGAAAGTGAACTTGGAAACGGAAGTACATTTACAATCACTATTCCTAAAAGAGCTTAAATCAAATTTCCAGTTCTGAAAGAAACCTGTTCAGAAAAAGAATTCCTTTCTTACCGAGGGTGTAGATTACATCATCACCTTCGGTATGTATTTCTGAAAGTTCCTCTTTATTCCATTTTTCAAACTGATTTTTTACACCTTCCGGGAAAGAACAGGCAAAAGTTTTTTCAAATTGATTCTTACTGATTCCAGTCACAGTCCTGAGTCCCATCATAAAAAATTCAAACTTTTCCGTTTCTAAAGAAAGTTCTTCGGATTCCTGAGGAATATTTTCACCACAGTTCCCACTAAGCCAGAAATCAACATATTCTCTTAAATTTGATGTATTTGTCCAGCGGAATGCACTACCGTCGTCCCGATACAATGTTCCGGTTCCCCCACTTCCGCAGCCCACATATGATTTATGCGTCCAATATGTCATGTTATGCAGGCTGACTTCTTCATCTTTACAGAAATTGGACACTTCATACTGACTGTAACCATGAGCTTCAAGAAAATCCCGGCCCATTAGCCACATTTTATCGGCTATGTCATAATCGTATTCAATTTCACCTGAATCGATTTTTCTTCCAAGCGGAGTTTCTTCTTCTATTGTCAAAGCATAAAGAGAAATATGTTCCGCCCCGCTTCTGAAAACTGTTTCCAGGCCTTCAAAAAAACTTTCTTCGGTTTCTAAAGGAAGGCCGGAAATCAAATCTAAGGAAAGCCTGCCTTTCCAGTTTTGATTAAAAGTTTCCAGTGCATTCAAGACCTGTTCACGATTTGCACGCCGGTTACAGATTTTCAAAACATCATCATTTAAGGATTGAATGCCGCAGGAAATTCTTGTTACTCCGCATTTTTCAAAACCTTGCAATAAATCCACTGTAACATCATCAGGATTCACTTCTACAGTAAATTCTTTGACAGAATCAAAAGGAATATGACTTACAATTTTTTTCAGCTGATTTTTAGAAAGCAGGCTTGGCGTTCCGCCACCAATATAAATTGTTTCAGGAGATTTACCGTCTTTCAATCTGTAATCCAATTCATTACATAAAGCCTGAACATAATCATCAGATACAGACGAAAAAGGCTTACTGAAAAAATCACAGTAAGCACATTTTGAAATACAGAACGGAATGTGAATGTATAAAGACATTACTGAGCGTAAATATGAGCTTTAGAAAATGGGAAATAACAAACCAAAGCTTTGGCCTTCATTTCTTTTTTTGTAATGGCACCCCAAAGACGGGAATCATCACAAGCCTTGCGATTATCGCCAAGCACGAAATATTCTTCAGGTCCAAGAATTATTTCATCAAAATTCCCTTTAACACCAATTTCATTATCCCATGTAGCAGGTGCCGAAAGGAATGTAACATTATAAGGACGGTATTTTTTTGCGCTCTGAGCAAATTCAAATTCCGTTAAAAAATGTTTTTCACCTGCAGGTTTTATATACATAACATAATCGCGCATATAAATTGCATCCCCAGGAATACCTACAATTCTACGGAATTTTTCATGTGTTCCAGGAAAATTAGTTTTTTTGAAAATTGAAAACTGCTGGGCTGTAAAAAAACGAACACACTTATCTGCAAAACTAATAAAACCTGAATGTTCTTCTTTCAACTGAGGCTCAAGAAGAACAATATCTCCACGCCTTACCGAACTTGTAATAGGCGTAACAAGAATCATGGAATCTTCATCCATATCAGGAGTCATAGAAATAGAATTCTGTTTTACAGGAAAAAGAAAAAAATCAACAATGATGTTCAAAAAAACAATTACGAACACTACATAAGAAATAACCGTAATAGCTCTTACGTAGCGTTCTTTTTTTTGTGTTACAGAATACTTAAAGACTCGGTTGCTCATTCTTTTATTCTATCACAAAATCATGTTTTTTACACGTTTTCGATAATTTTCCAGAATGCCGGTTTTGCCTTTCCATCTTTTCCAAAAAGAAGAGGAGCGTCTCCACGACCAGGAACAGGGAAATGATTTTTCCATGTAGTATAATCACTTACACCCCACAGAATTACATCAGAAAGATTTCCTTTTTTATTCTGACGCTTGAAGCATTCAAAAAGTTCATAATAGAAATCGGCCTGCTTCTTAAGATTTTCTTCACTAAGAATGAGAGGACTTTTATCTTCATGTTCAAAGAATGAAACGTCAAGTTCTGTAATAAGAACATTTACGCCAAGTGAAGCATACTTTTCAATTGTTTCTTCAATAAAATCAATATTGCTTGAACGCATATTGATATGCCCCTGAAGGCCTACGGCACTTACAGGAACTTTCTTTGAAAGGAGATCTTTTACAAAATCATATTCCGCCTGACGTTTTTCTGAAATTGTTTCAAGGTTATAATCATTGATAACAAGTTCTGCGTTTGGATCGGCTTCATGAGCCCAATGGAATGCCTTTTCAACATAATCAGGTCCCATTACATCCTGCCAGTAAGAATGATCTTCACGGGTACGAAGAGCAAAATTTTTGTCTGAAATAACTTCGTTTACAACATCGTAAGAAACAATCTGTCCACGGTAACGGTCACAAACTGTCTGAATCCAGTTCTTTACACGTTTATCAATCTGTTCGCTTGAAGCAAGATCTTCAGAGGACACGTTGTTCTCAAAGAAATCTTTCATATTTACTCTTGAAGCATCTTTATAAAAAATCCATGGAGCGCACTGTCCGTGCCAGACAAAATTATGCCAGCGGGCACGAAGATTGTTTTCTTTGGCAAAATCAAAGAACATATCTGATTCATCCCAGAAATATTCCCCAGGACCTTTATACACATTCATCATCTTACAGCAGTTTTCAGCAACAACTGTATTAAAATGCTTTTTAATTAATTCTGTTTCAAAATTTGGTTTTGTAAGATCATATACTGGAACGCTTGTACCAATATTGAATGAGCCTTTAAATGCTTCACGGAGTGAAGGAATATCCTTTTCAATTTCAATTCCCTGCATACCTGCAAGAAATTTTTCAAACATTTCTTTTCTATCCATAATAATATTTATAGTCCATGATTCTTTTTTGTGCTATAACAATTTTATGTATTTTGAAAACAAAACTTTTGAGAACCTTACCATTTCTGACGAAACTATTGATGATTATGAATTCTATTACTGTACTTTCATAAACTGTTCAATCGAAGATTCAAAAATATACGAATGCCAGTTTACTGAATGTCATTTTAAAAACTGCACAATCAGAAATCCCGACTTAGTAAACTCTTTATCTTTATTCTGCGATTTTGAAGAATGCAATCTTCTTGGCATTGACTGGAGCACCGTAACAGATGAAACCAATGTGGCACTTCCCTTTTCAAAGTTTGAAACTTGTGTTTTCAGATATAATTCATTTTTCCGGCTTCCGCTTATTAAATCCGATTTCTCTTCCTGCAGAATCTTTAGAAGTGATTTTACTGAATGTAATTTGACCAGTTCTGATTTTAATGGCACCGAACTTTCAGACACGACTTTCTCAAAATGCAATCTGACAAAAGCTGATTTTTCAAATGCAGAAGGATATCTGGTGGATGCTAAAACCTGCAACCTTAAAGATGCTTCTTTCTCCCTTCCCGATGCGGCAAGTCTTCTGACTTCCCTTGGAGTAAAGATTATTTGATTTGAGACAAAAAATGGGCTGTCCCAGAAGTAAAAATCCTATGTCATCCTGAACTTGATTCAGGATCTAAAACACTAAATCTAGCGTAGATGCTGAAATAAATTCAGCATGACTGGAGTTTTGGGACAGCCCCTTTCGCCGTGACGAGGCAAGTCGTTACACGATGCGAAGCGTCAAGTCACGCTTCGCTTAAAGTCTTGACGAGACGTTATGCGATGCGATTGGTCAAGGGACACTTCGTTTAAGCCCTTGACTCAATCGCTTTGCGTAACTAAAGAGATTTTAGCTAAGCAATACGGCATTGTAAAGGGACACTCCTTTCAGTCGTTCGAGCCCTTGACAACGCCGTTTCGCATAAGTATACGATAGTATACTTATGCGATCATAGAGAATACCATTGCGAACAATGCTACTGTTTCACAGAGACCAACTACCATGATGTACTGTGCGAAACCTTTTCCTGTTTCACCAAGAGCGTCAGAACCTGCAGCACCAGCTTTTCCCTGTGCGATAGCAGAGAAACACATAGCAAGACCAGAAGCAATACCAAGACCAAGGTAGAAACCTGGGTTTGAATCAGCTTTACCCTTCATAGAGTTCATAAGAAGGAAACCGTAAATTGTCTGTGTAAGTGGAGCACCAGCAAAAACTGTAAGAATGAATGGAGCTGGTTTATTGTTTACATAACATCTTTTCCATGCTCCAATTGCAGCCTGACCGGCAGTTCCAATACCAATTGCTGAACCAATAGCAGCAATACCCATACATACAGCAGCACCTAACATTCCAAAATCCATAATTTTTCTCCTAGCCCGTTTAGGGCGATTATTTAATATTTATTTATTCAGCCTTTTCACTGAAAGGCTCATATTTGAATCCAGACCATGACATGCCCAAGTGAGTTGAGAATTCCAACGTATTCAGGCGGACACCATGAACAATAACCGACAGCAGGTTCAAAATCATATTCAAACCATGACCAAATACCAGAAGGATGATTGCAAAGATGAAGAAAATGAAGTGACCAAGCATTGGTCCGGCCATTTCATTTACTGTCTGCGAAATTGCAGCACCTGCAAGTCCTACTGCCCAAAGACGGATGTAAGAAACAATGTCTGAGAATACGTTTACAACACCAAGTAATACCGAAATGATATTCTTGACGCTGGACATAATCGATTCAACAATATTTCCTTCATAATTTGCAAAGATGAAGCTGAGAACAAATCCCACAGCTACCATTCCTACACAAACCAATCCTACAGGTATACCACCGATTACTACACCAAGATTGAAGATTTCACCATCAACAACCATCATGAGTACAACGTAAAGCATACCCCATAGCTGAATCATAGAACCAAAGTCACCCAAAGCCTTGAGAGACTTTATGTTTCTGAAGATTGCCTTGATATGGGCAACTGAAAGCTGAACCAGAGCCAGGGAGAAACACCAGATCATGAGGAACTTATCTGTAGTAAGTCCTTCTACTCCGGTACCTTCACACCAGAACGGCATCCAGGTCTGGTCTTTGCATGCATTTGAAATCTGAGGTATAGAAAGATTAACAAGCCAGTCAGGAAGATATTTAACATCCAGACCAAACCATGTACAGGTAACCATACCCCAAACACCAGTTGCAACTCCAAGAAGAATTGCAAGCGGATAAAGTGCCGGAACTTTCTTTCCTTTAACAACATTTACCAGTGTCATGATGACAAAGGCTGCTGTTACCAGAAGTCCGTATCCACCGTCTCCAAAAATCATGCCGAAGAAGATTGTAAAGAACAGAAGGAACCAGCCGGAAATATCGTATTCAGCATAGCCCGGAACTGTTCCAAGGAAGTCTGTCAGAGGATAAATCATGCTGACAATCTTGTTGTTCTTCAGCTTTGTTGGAACTTCGTCAGGATTTTCAGGTTCCTGCCAAGCGACAGCCCAGTCATTTTCCTTTGCGAAGTTTTTAAATTCTTCCATATTCAATTCAGGAACGTATCCCTGAATCCATGCCAGTCCGTTTTCAGAACTGTCAGATTTAGAAGCTTCTCTTCCCATACCGGCGTTAACATTTTCAAATTCAATGTCGTATTCCAGTTTCTTTTTGAAGTCTTTAATAGCACTAAGATAAATTGCCTTTTCGATTTTATTTTCTTCGATTTTAGCAATTTCTTTTTTGTATGCTTCAATTTCTTTTTCCAGCTCTACTGTAGAACAGCGAGGGAATGGAACTTCAAAAGCTTCAGGAAGAAGATTTGCAGGACGTTCGTCACTAAGAAGGAGGAAACGTACATTTTTCTTGTCATTGTTTACAAGTACAGTATCGATACTTTCATCAATTTCAAGATATTTTGAAGCAGGCACTTCATAAAGCTTAAGGGCAATTCCTTTTTCTTTAAGATATGCGAAATCTTCAACGTTTACACTTCCCCACAAAGTGAAGCGGTCCAGTTCTGCAACATCTGCACTGATTTCATCAAGAAGCTGCTTTTTACGGTCAGCATCCTGAACAATTTCTGCACAGAGTTTTACTGCGTTTTCATTTGAAAGAGCAAGAACATTTTTCTTACCCTTTGTTTTTGGAAGCTTTACTTCTCCCAAAATTGATTCAGAAACAACAGCGTTATTCAGAGCTTCTTTATAAGCGCTCAGTTTTTCACTTGAACCTTCAAGAGGCTCCAGGTGAACAAGCCCCAGTTTACGTAAAGATTTAAGAGCTTCTTCACGTTCGCGGTCCAGAACAACTATGGAGACTTTCTGCATTTTTTCAATCATTTGTCAGCCTCCTTCTTTGTTGTTTTTTTTGTAGTTTTTGCTGTTGTCTTAGGAGCAGTCTTCTTTGCAGGAGATTTTGCCTTAGCAGGAGCTTCGGCTTTTTCTGCATTAAGAAGAGCAGCAGCATCGGCAGCAGCCTGAAGTTTTTTCTTCGAAATCTTACTTCTAACAACAGCCGCAACCTGTTCATCACCAAGATAAACAGAGATTTTCTTGATATTGGCTTTTGTTTCAGGAATCTTAACTTTTTCAAAAAGATTTACGCGCTGAGTTGTAGTGCGCAGTTCTTTTGAAAGAAGACGAACCTGTTCATCAAGCACTTCGGCTTCCAGATCCAGAGAAAGAGTTTTTTCCATGCGGTCTGCAGCCATATCAATCCAAAGAGGAGTTTCATACAGGTCGTAGTCACCCCGTCCAAAATCGGCTCCTTCGTAAACAGGAATTGTTACGCCGGCAATATTTCCATAACCTTTTTTAATATTGCGGACAGTAACCATTTCCGGTTTAAATGCATCGGCTTCACCGAATACCGAAATCCATTCTTTGAATTCGGCTTCCAGTTTTACACGCTGCTCGCGAACCTCTTTGGCTTTGGCGTCAATTGTGCGGATTTCTGTCTGAAGCTGTTGTTTTTTGAGCAAAAGAGTAGGCAGATAACGCTGGTACATTTTCAGCGCGTCTTTCTGAACCTTCTGCTCATTTTTTGTCAGCTTAATCTTTGCCATCTACAAGTCCTATGCCTTTGGCCAGTATTTTTCTACGAGAGCTGTTTTGATACCTGTTTCTTTTGGTTCGAAGCAGCTTGCCAGGATTTTCC
>JAKSTN010000053.1 GCA_024402535.1 Treponema sp. | reverse complement strand
TGGATCTTCGACCGCTGTGACGGAAAAGACAATGCTGTTGAAACACCAATCGGATACATGCCAAAAGAAGGTGCTATCAACACAGACGGTCTTGCAGACTACTACAAGAAAACACTTCCAGAAATCCTCAAGGTTGACGTTGAAGGATGGAAGAAAGAACTTAAAGATGTACGTGAAAACCACTACACAAAATTCGGTTCACACCTTCCAAAAGAACTCAGCGCTATCCTGGACGACATTGAATCAAGACTTAACGCATAGTTCTGAACGGAACATCGCTTAAAGCAAAATCCTCGCAGAGAAATCTGCGGGGATTTTTTTTGTTTTCTTCTGTAAAAAAAACTTTTTCCACGGTATTTAACAATGGTATAATAAAGAGTTGTTGTTCCATGGAGGATTTATGTATTCAGCATTCAAAAAAGTTTTCATTCTTTCAGCATTCCTGTTTGTTTCTGCGGCTCTTTTTTCAGTAGATTTGTATTTTTCTACAAGCCAATACGATAAGATTGTGAATCAGTTAAAAGAACTGGAGCTTGAAGAAAACAGTAATGAAAGACTTCGTATGCTCAGTTATATTCCAGACATGGAAGAATATGTTGCGCTTCATAAACAGACAGCTCCTCTTTTGCAGAAAAACCTGGGAAAGGTTTTGGCTGTAGAGACTGTTTCAGAAGATAAATATCCTTTTATAAATCTTACTTATAGAAGTGAAGGGTACAATAGAATCTATATCGGTTTTGCTTATTATGAATCAGAAAATGTTTATGACCAAAAAGAATTCAGAATGGATGTTTCAGAAAAAGCACGTTATGGAGAATTTCTTACTACATTTGTAACCAGTTATTTTTCTCAGAAAAAAAATTATAAACCTGTAAAGGAATTAAAAGATCTGTTTCACCTGGTGGATGTAATTCCTGTTAATTCATATTACGGAAAGAAAAGAAATAAAAATAATTCATTATATGTTAAAGGATTTAAGGATTATTCATTTGTTGTTCGTGATGACAACGGTTTTGAAGCCTTTGACGGTAATGGAACCTTTATCAAATCTATAACTGATCAGCTGGATGAACCCAGTAAAGGTCTTTATAAATATTCTTTTGCAATTGGGAAAAATGAAGATGATGGATTTACAATGTATCATCCCGCCAGAAATATAGCATCTATATTTAATAAGGAAAAAGATTTTTATGATAAAAAATCTTATGACTATCCGTTAGATGAAAATACAGAAGACAGTGAGATTCTGGCGGCTAAAGACGGGACCTTATATTTTGCCGATTATAGTGAGTGTCCGCATTATTATGTGGTTAAGAATTCAGGACCTGTAACAAAAACTATGAATTTCCATAGGTCTTATAAGGACTGTGTCAGTCCAAAAGGAAATTTATGGCTGTGTTCGGATAATAAATATATCTTCATTTTTGATAATAACCTTAAATGTAAGAGGGTTATTTTTCCGGAATTACCGGAATCCTTTTTTAATTTAAGTCTTCAGCTGGTTCTGGAAGACGATTCATTTATTTGCCGGGCTGAAGTTCTGATTGATGAAGAAAATAAAAAAGATGTGTTCTTGAAACTGAATTCCAGGGGACAGATTCAGTGGAAATTTTTCCCGCCAAAAGAAATGAACAGTATTGAATTCTATGATTATGCAAGTGGTATTTATTATGCTGTATCAGATGACGACACTCCTGAAGTATACAGGTTTACTACAAACCGTAAAGCTTTGCCTGAATACTTGCAGAATATTTCTGCTTATTCAGAATCTGTAAGAACGTTACCTGCTTCACAGTCTTACAGCTATTATAAGAAAATTGCAGACGAATATTATGATAACGGCGGCCTGTGGCTTGCTTATATGAATTATGCAAAATATCTTGAATACTGTTCTGCAGATTCTGAAACAACTGAAAAATATCTTCAGTGCGAGCTCATGCTGTTGAAAAAGGATACTCAGTTTAATTCAGCAAAAGCAATGCAGATTTATGATGAGCTTGGAGAGGAGTCTGCAAAAGAGTTTTACAGTATAGCCATGAAAAATATGGAAAAGTATAAGAAGCTGAATCCATATGATAAGGAAATCAATCAGCTTTATGCAGATTTGAAGAACTATTTTAGTGAAGATGAAAATATAAGAATTTCAGCTTCTGAAATATCAAGCATTCAGATTGAAAATGTTGAACTTCCAGTATTGTTCCCCGCTTTAATGAATGTATATACATCAAATCCTTCCGGTTATATTACGGTTAAGAATAATGGAAATAAACCGGTAACTGATATTCAGGTTTTTGCAAATGTAAAAAAATATATGGATTATCCGACTGAAGGTGGAAAGGTAAAAACTTTGAAGCCTGGGGAAAGTACACAGCTTGAAGTTTATACTCAGCTGAATGACTCTGCATTAAAAGTCAGTGAAAAGACCAGTATTCAGATGCAGTTTACAGTAAGCTGGAAAGAAAATGGAAAAACAAAAAAAACAACAGTAGTTCGTCCTGTAAGTCTTTACAGTAAGTCTGCAATGACATGGATAGATACAGCTATGCTTTCATGTTTCATTATGCCTAATAATGGCGGGGTAAATAAATTTGTTTTTGATAACATAAAAAGTTCAAAGGTTTCATCAACTATTTCAAATAATATATATAGTGCAACCTGTATAATAAATGCATTGGGAAGTATTCCTTTAAAATATGTTCCGGATCCTGTTACGCCTCTTTCCAGCATAATTGAAGATGATTATGTAGTTGATACAGTCCGCTTCCCTGGAGATACATTAAAATTGAAGGGCGGGGATTGTGACGATATGACAGTTCTTTTCTGTTCAGCTATGGAAGCCGCTGGAATAAAAACTGCCCTCATAACTACGCCAGGTCATATTTTTGCTGCATTTGATTCCGGAATGAAACTGGATCTGATGTGGAGAAATCTTTCATCAAAATATAAGATCATGGTTTATGGAGACCAGGTCTATATTCCTGTTGAAGTAACAACTTTGGATAAAGGGTTTGTCGCTTCTTGGGAAACCGCATCAAAAGAAATAAAGAAAAATAAGAATGATCTGGAATTTGTTGTTGTTGCAAATGCACGGGAAAAATATCCTCCTGTAAAAGTTGACGAAGAAGGACAATCAGTTTCTGTGAATAAAGGACTCTTTGAAAAATCAAATGTGAACGATTTTGCAAGACTTAGAAAAAACATTCTTGGTGTTTCTCTTGATAAGGCTTCTGAGAAAACGGAAAATCCGAAAGAATTGAATGGGCTGGCAAAAAATTATTATGGACTTGGATTAAAAGGAAAGGCTATAGCTGCTCTTGAAAAAGCATTGCAGCTTGATTCTGAATATATTTCGGCTTATAAAAATCTTGCAAGCCTGTATTCGGCGGAAGGGAAAACGAACGAGGCTGAAAAATACCTTAAACGTGTCAGTGAGTTGAAGGCAGAACCTTCTGTGACCGAAGCTGTTAAAGCAGAAGGGCGTGCTAGTGGAAAGGCAGGATTTATCTGGGAAGAATAAACAGAAATTCTTATGAGGATAATTTCTGATGAAGTTTGTAAATCTCCTTGGTATAATACTCTAACAAGGAGATTTTTTTATGCTTACAGAAGATTTTGAAGGTTATCTTTTCGGACATTTTATTGGTGAAGGCGACGGCAACGGCGAACAGATTTATTTTGCCGTAAGTGAAGACGGACTTCACTTTAAAGACCTGAATGGTGGAAAACCGGTTCTTGTAAGCAATGTTGGGGAAAAAGGTGTACGTGATCCTTTCCTTTGCCGCACAAAAGAAGGCGACCGCTTTGTTTTGATTGCCACAGACTTAAGTATATTTCATAGAGGCGGATGGATTAAAAACGAACAGGGCTATTATGACGCCAGTACAACAGGAAGTCCTTACCTTGTTCTGTGGCAGAGTTCCGATCTTGTTCATTGGGGTGAACCAAAGCTTATAAAAGTGGCTCCTGAGAATGCAGGTATGGCCTGGGCTCCTGAAATGGTGTGGTGTGAAGAAATAGGTGAATATGTGATTTTCTTTTCTTCCAGCATTATGAATCCTGAAACAAAAATGAAGGCAAAACCAAATGCCATTTACTACGTAACTACAAAGAATTTTGAAAAATTCAGTGAACCGAAACTCTTTATTGACTGTCAGTCTGACGGTTCAGTAAATGGAAAGGAACGGGAAATCATAGATACTACAGTTCTGAAAGTGGGGGACTGGTATTATTCGGCTTCAAAAGACGGAGATAACGCTGAAGAAAACGGTGGAATCAGAATCCTGAAGACAAAAACTCTTCTGAAAGCAGAATCCTGGGAAAAAGTACTGGATCTGGATGAACTGGGACTGAATCTTTCAGACCAGAAGTGCCAGACTCTTACAAATACAAGTCTTGAAGGCCCTGAATTGTTTATGTTCAATAAAAAAGACTGGGCAGATTCTGAAGTTCCGGAATACGGCCTGATTGCAGACCAGTATATGGCAGGAGCGGGATATCTTCCATTAAAAACAACAGATCTGGAAGACCGTAACAACGCAAAAGGTTCATGGAAAATCCTTTCAGAAAATGAATATTCCTTTGATAAGCTTAAGAAACGCCATGGTACAATCCTGAATATTACCCGTCAGGAACTGGAAAACCTTAAGAAAGCCTTTGATAAGTAAGTTTTTGAAAATTGAGATTTTGGAGAAATTTTTGATTTATTATTGAAACTGTGCGATAATATAATTATATGAAACAGTTTCAGTTTGAAGTAAAAAATCTGAATTATCTTCGAAGGGAACTTTCCCGTGTAAAACGTTTTTGTTCTACAGAAGGCTATACATCAGTTTATTTTCAAATTTTTACACAGCTTGTTGATTTTAAGGAAATCAGGGAAATAACACGCGTAATCGAAAGCGATTTCCCCGATGCAGAATATTACGGTTCTCAGACTTTTGGAAATATTTATGAAGGCAATCTTGGAAAATGGAAAACCATGATTGTTTGTTCGGTATTCGAATTTGAATCTACCAGAACAGAACTTTTTTTTATTAATTCATCAAAGCGGAACGCAGATTTTAAAAGCCTTGAAGGTCTTTGGGATTATGTAAATAAACATAAATGGGTAAAAGGTGTTGAGCTTACAACAACAATTCTTGGCTCGGAAAAATATCTGTCTGATGGTCATATTGAAAATCTTCGGGAAAATGTAAAAGTTTTTGGAGGCATTTCCTGTAATCCTCTTAGTATAAGCAGTAATGATTCATTTGTTTTTACAAAGGAATTTGGAAAATCAGATTGTGCTGTAATCGCTGTTCTTGTAGGCGGCGAAGACATTCATGTTCAATGTAATTATTTTCTTGGATGGGAAGGTCTTGGAAAAAACTTTACCATTACAAAATGTGATCAGAATAAGATACTTGAAATAGATGATAAACCTGCAATGAACATTTATAGAAAGTATCTGAAAATCGAAAATGATGAAAACTTTCTGAATAATGTCACAACATTTCCTCTTCTTGTGGAACAGAACGGAGTTGAATGCATTCGAATTCCTTATGTTTCAGAAGATCAGGATTCCCTTACCTTTGGAATCAATTTTAAGGAAGGCATGAAGGTTCGTCTTTCCTACGGAGATAAGCCAAGTATTCTGAATTCTGTAAGAAGCCGTGTTCCTGAAATTGCTGCATATTCTCCTGAATCTATCCGTTTTTATTCCTGCTGTATTCGCCGTACTTTCTGGGGCGATGACAGAGTAAGTGATGAAACAGAAATTTTTGACAGCATAGCACCGACTATAGGCTGTTATACACACGGCGAAATAATCCGCATCAGAAATCATCTTTACCATATGAATGCAACAATGGTTTATGCTCTTATTCGCGAAGGCGATGCATATGATCTTGATTATTCAGTTGAAGAATTTCTTGACAGTGTAGAAGAGGAAAATGCGGTTGCTCCAAAACTTTTGAATTATGTCGGAGCAGTATCGGAAGAACTTGAAGGCCAGTTCAATAGAACAATGCTCGGTCTTGCAGACACTTTTATTTCTATGTTCCTTATCAATATGGAAAAAGAAACAATTCTTCAGATTGATAAGGGAGTGAATACGGCAAAATATCTTTCTCAGAAAAATGGCTTTTCTGAAAAGATGGAACATTTTCTGAGATGCTCTGTAACGTCTGACACAATAGACAAAGCTCTTGATTTCTGTGATTTTAATACACTTGTTTCCCGTATGAAAAATCTGAATGTCATGGACTGTGAGATAAAAGGGAAGACAATCGGATGGACTCGTATGCAGTTCATCGTAATCAATCGTGATGAAAATGGAAATCCGGTTGAATTTGTTTTTACAGCTCAGGGAATTGATGCACAGAAAAGGGAAAAGATGGAGCAGCAGAGAATCATTCAGTCTCTGGCTGATACCTATTATACGTTGCATGTAATAGATTTAAAGAACGACACTTTTAATGAAGTTTCAGCATCAAAAATTATTCATAACTTATATGAACAGGAAAAAGAAAAGACAAATCAGGAAATACTCTGGAATGTAATGAAATTTGTCTGTGCGCCGGAATATCTGGAAGGATTAAAAGAGTTTACAAGACTTTCTACACTTAATAAAAGACTTGCCAGTCATAAAATGGTGTCATTTGATTTTCTTGGAACATTAGACGGTTGGGCCAGGGCAAGTTTTATAAATTATGAACTTGATCCGGATGGAAAACTTTCCAAGGTTCTTTTTGTTACTCAGATTATTGATGAAGAAAAACGCCGCGAGGAAATGCTTATGCGTTCAGTAAAGACTGATGGGCTTACTGAACTTTTGAATCGGCGTGCATTTGAAGATGATTTGAATGAGATTCGGCACGGACAGTTAAAGCGTAATTTTTCCATTGTTTCAATAGACTTGAATGGGCTTAAAGAAACAAATGATGATAACGGTCATGAAGCAGGAGATGAACTGATTAAAGCCGCCGCAAATATACTGAAAATAAATCTGGGAATTTACGGAAAAGTGTATCGTACCGGCGGTGATGAATTTATTGCAATTTTGTATGTGGGAAAAGAAGACCTGAAACAAATGTTGAAGAAAATTGAAAATCAGGTGAAGGACTGGAAAGGAAATTTTGTTTCATGTATGGCACTTTCTGTGGGCTGGATAACAGCATCTGAAAAGCCAGGGGCTTCAGTTTCTGAACTTTTGAAGATTGCAGATGAACGCATGTATGAGAATAAAGAAGAATATTACAGACAGCGTCCAGGCGGGGATCGAAGAGCCCAGCGGGGTGCTTATGAAGTTATATGTCAGTCATACCTGAAGGTTCTTCGTATTAATCTTTCAGATGATACTTATTCAATAATTAAAACCGATGACTCAGAAATGAATAAAGATAAAGGATTTGAAAAAAACAGTATTTCTGAATGGCTTCAGAGTTTTGCAAAAGCAGGACAGATTCATAAAGATGATGTTGAAATGTATCTTTATAAAACCAGCCTAGAATATCTGCGGAAGCACTTCTCAAAAACTAAAGAAACCTTTGTCCTAAAATACCGCCGAAAAGTTGGAACTGATTATAAAAATGTTCTGATGGAAATTTTGTCTGGGAAAGATTTTTCTAAGGAAAAAATGGATGTTTTCCTATATGTTAAGGATATAAGTATTTAATTAAGGGAGATTCCAGGCGTTGGTGGACGGGGAAACGGCAAAAGCTTTACTGTGTGTACGGAATTGTTGTTTCAAGTCACGGCGGACGGGTTATGGAAGATAATCCTTGTCCTGCATCTTTAGTACAGGAAATCCGTAAAGCCGTAGGTCCTGATTTTAAGATCATCGTAGACGGCGGAATCCGTACCGGCGGGGACGTGTTTAAGTGTCTTGCTTTAGGCGCTGATGCAGTTTTAATCGGGCGTCCGTATGCTATTGCGGCTCATGGTGGCCGTGCCGAAGGCGTAAAACTTTATACCCAGATAATTGCAGAAGAACTTAAGGAAATCATGATTATGACAGACTGCCGTTCTTTAAAAGACATTACTTCGGATAAAATCCGGTTCTAGAAAAATGGGTAAAATCCTTTAATTGGAAAATTTCTCAACCATTGTATAATTATCTCTATATAAAAAAGGAGATGATTATGGCAATGAATGAACGTCCGCAGGTTTCAGAACTTTCTGATGGCGGTAAAACTTTTGAACATACTTTTGAGAAATTTTTTCTTAAAGCTTATATTCCGGCAAACAAAATAGAAGGAAAGGTAAATAACTATACTTTCCGTCAGCCTCTGCTTCTTGTATTGGAAGAACAGAAAATGGAAATGGCAGAGGCTGTTGCTTTTGCTGAGAACTCAGGACTGGCAAAAGTAGCCGCTGAGGTAGACGGTTCTGTTTTCTTTATTTATCCAACCTGTGACGGCGGCTGGAAAAATGCAGATATCAGTCTGTATCAGGAAATCATAGCAAATGTAAAAATGCATCCTGAATACAATGATAATATCGTTGAAATGAACAATTTCTTTACCCGTCAGTTTGAAGGCTATTTCCTCCGCGGTGCTATTTTCCGTGCAGATATTTGCAGTTTCGGCGAATCTGCTGATTATGCTGCAAAGAATCTTCTTAAGAAAATTGACGGTCAGTATCTCTGGGGACCAGGGGAAATTACACCTGCTGTTGTGTCTATGGAAAATCTTTCAGTTATGCCAGAAATTGAAAGAAAAGACATTGCAGTAATTTCCAGCGGTAACTCTTCAGAGATAAACGCTGCTTTTGAAAAAGCCGGTTGTGAAAATCTTCTTATAAAAGATAAAGCTGATTATTATGCAGACTTCAAAGCCTTTGTAAGAAACTTCAAGATGTGGTGCGGCCATATAGAAATGGAACCTGACTTTGAGAAACTTGGCATGGTGGAAGAATCTGGAATTGTAGAAGTTAAGACTTCTCCTGAAAATAAATTCGTAAAGACTGCCACACATAAGGCCGGTTATTTTGCATATTACAATAAAGGTCTTTTTGACAAAGGACCTGTTCCTCTTATGATGGGACATCACGGGGGCGGGGACACTGCCATGTTCCTGACCTTTGTTTCAGGCTGGTGGGAAATTGCCCATAAATATAATTTCCTTTACGTGGCAATTGATGACCATCTTTCGTTCCCGGCTTCGGAAATCATTCAGATTATTGAAGGCGTTAAGAAACGTTACAACGTAGATGAAAGCCGCATTTATGCTACAGGCTTTTCTATGGGCTCCGGCAAAACCTGGGACCTTTACTGCGAGTATCCGGACCTGTTTGCAGGTTTTGCCCCAGCCAGTGCTTTATTCCCGATCAAAGAAAATGTGTGGGGTAAATCACTTTCTGACGACATCAACTTTGATACACCAAAACCAATTTTCTATTCAGGCGGAGAATGTTCTCCACTCCCTGAACTTCCAGGCCAGAATGAAACCTGTCTGGACCGCATCCAGTATATGGCAGGTGTTAATAAACTGAAAAAAGCAGATGCAATCAAGGCTTTGAAGTTCAGTGAAAAAGAAAACTGGGATGAAAAATATTACGGCGTAAAAGCTGACAGAGTAGAAGTTGTTCATAATGTTTCCCGCAACAGCGATCTTACAATCCGTTACTTTGAAAGTGAAGACGGAGTAACAAGAACTGCTCTTGCAAGTGTTGGCGGACAGGAACATGAATGCCGTCAGCATACTAATGAAGAAGCCTGGAAATTTATTTCCAGATTCACAAAGTAAAGAAATACTTTAGTTTGTAAAAAGCTTTCTTCTGATACTATGAAGAAAGCTTTTTTTTAGGATATTTAAAAAATGAAAAATCAAAAAGAAAAATTGTCTTTCGGCAGGACTGTGAGTAATGCAGTTTTTGCCATAAAACTGGTTCTGGAGATTTCTCCAAGTTTATTTGTCCATTGCTTTTTTGATTATTTTACAGGTTACGGAGAATGGGTTTTTATTGACGGCATCTTTATGAAAGTGATTGTTGATGCGCTTTCAAGAGATGTGGGCTTTAGACCTATTTTCATGTTCCTGCTTATAAGCAGCGGATGTATTCTGGTTCATAACATTTATAATTCGTATGTAAATTATTACATCTATCCTGTAAAAACAAACAGAGTTTTTGGCGGCATATATAAAAAACTTTATGCAAAGGCCAGAAACGTAGAACTACGGTGTTATGAAGATTCTGATTTTTATAATCGTTATACAATGGCTATGGACGGGGCAGAAGAAAAAGTAACTGCAATCTGCCGCGGCGTTATAGGAAGTTTCTGCGGTTTTGCAGCAACAGTTGCAGTATTCTTCCTTATGTTCCAGATTGATAAATATGCAGTTCTTTTTATTTTTCTGCCGTTAATCGGAAACTTTCTTTTTGGAAACTTGAAGAACAAATACGAGTTCAAGCGTTATAAAGAACAGGCTCCAAACGAAAAGGTTCTGAATTATGTAAGCCGCATGATGTATCTTCCGGACGGAGCAAAGGAAATAAGACTTTCTAATATTTTCAATCTGTTCAGACGTCAGTACGATACTGCAACAGATAATAATTCTCGTATTGCAAGAAAGTTTGCCTTTGTAAATGCCAGTCTGAATTTCTGGAGACTTACTTTTACCTTTACGGCAATTTTTGAAGGGGTTCTATTTTATGCCATCTACAGAAACCGTGTAACAGGAACCATAAGCCTTGCACAGCTTACAATTATGACAAGCCTTATGGTAGCCATGACCTGGGTTCTTATAGGCATGTTTGACCACATTATGATGGTTCTGAAGAATGCGGTTTTCATCAACAACATGAGAGGCTTTCTGGAATACGAAGAAGAAATTCCTGAAGATCAGGATGGTGATCTTCCTTCAGCCGATTTTGAAAGTCTTGAATTCCGTAACGTTTCTTTCAGTTATAAAGATGAAAAAACAATTCAGGATCTTTCTTTTGTGATTACAAAAGGACAGAATGCCGCCCTGGTAGGGCACAACGGAGCTGGAAAAACCACAATCATAAAACTGCTGCTCAGGCTTTATGATCCTACAGAAGGCGAGATTCTTTACAACGGCAAAAACATTAAATGCTATAACCTGAAAGCTTACCGTGAGATTTTTGCTACTACTTTCCAGGATTTCAAGATTTTTGGAATGTCTGTAAAAGAAAATGTTCTTATGGGGCGTCATTATGAAGATGAAGACCTGCGGGTTGAAAATGCACTTAAGAAGGCCGGCGTCTGGGAAAAGGTTCAGGCCTTGCCTGAAGGCATGAACAACATGATGACAAAAGAGTTTGATGAAAGCGGTGCTGTTTTAAGTGGCGGTGAAAGTCAGAAAATTGCAGTTGCCAGAACTTTTGTAAAAGAATCTCCTATGAAGATTTTTGATGAACCTTCCAGCGCCCTGGATCCGATTGCGGAATACGATCTTTTCCAGAATATCATGAAAGAAGGCTCTGAACATACCATGCTTTTTATTTCCCACAGACTTTCTTCTGTAAAAGACTGTGACAAAGTTTTTATGCTGGAAAAAGGCCGGCTTATTGAAGAAGGAACACATGATGAACTTATGAAACAGAACGGGGAGTATGCGGCTATGTATAAAAAACAGGCCTGCAATTACCTGGCAATTGATGAAAGCGAAATGAAGGAGGGAGAATAATGAGAAAGAATGAAACAAAACAGTCTG
This sequence comes from Treponema sp., assembly GCA_024402535.1. Taxonomy (GTDB): domain Bacteria; phylum Spirochaetota; class Spirochaetia; order Treponematales; family Treponemataceae; genus Treponema_D. Next base: position 4,132 of record JAKSTN010000053.1, on the reverse strand, counting down.
TAGCTGAAGTTTTTAAAAATAATGGTTTCCTGCTTAAGCTTATTTTCTGTGCTTCACCAAGCTTTCTTATTTTTGTTGCACTGGATGCAATTCGTAACCAGGTTTCAATTTTCTTTGAACATACGGTTTTAATCGGTTATGTTCTGGAAGGAGCGGAATTCAATTATCCTTTCAGAAAAGTTGCTTTTTATATTCTGATCCTTGCAGCCTGTGTAACTCTTGGAATGGTTTTCACAGTAATTGCCGGAGACTGCATTCAGGAAGTTAAGAGACCTAAAGTACGACGTGCAATCAAGATGAAGCTTTATGAAAAAGCAAAGGACCTGGATCTTGAATGCTATGATAATCCTGATTTCTATAATGACCAGGTTATGGCAATTTCTGAAGTAGACCGCCAGATTGACCGCGGTATGGAATTTGTCCGGAATACTCTTTCGGGCCTTGTAATGTTCCTTACTACCGGCGGTTACTTTATGAAAAAAGATCCGCTTTCTATAGTTTTTGCTTTTGTGGCTTTTGTCATCAGCTTTATGGCTTCTACTGCCATGAATAAAAGAAACTTCAAGGTAAAAGTAGACAGCATTCCTTTTAGTCGCAAGCGGGATTATGTAAAACGAATTTTCTACTTAAACGAATATGCAAAAGAAATCCGCCTGAATCCTGATGTGTCGGATATTCTTTATGACCGTTTTACACAGGCAAACGATGAATGCTGGAAGATTGAAAAAAAATATGGAAGACAGCGGGCTGTAATAGGATTTGTAAAAGACTATGTGAGCAACAACCTGGTAGGAGACCTTATCTATCTTACATATCTTGTGTACCATGCAGCTGTTGTAAAGGATCTGAACCTGAGCAGCCTTGCAATTCTTTGGGGAAGCTTCGGCCGTCTTAAGCACGGACTTAGGGTTTTTACAGATACTTATCCTTTTGCAGTGGAAACAAGTCTTTATGTAGGAAAGATCCGTAAGTTCCTTGGCTATGAACCAAAGATTGTAAAAGTTGAAAAAACGTCTGATGTAAAAGCTGAAACAGAAAATGTTCTGACAGGTAAACCAAAAGAAATGATTCTGAATAATGTTTCTTTCGGATACGGTAAAGATAAGCTTACTCTTAAGAACATCAACATGCACATAAAACCTGGAGAAAAAATTGCTCTGGTTGGTTACAACGGAGCGGGGAAAACAACTCTTGTAAAACTTCTGATGCGGCTTTACGACGTTACGGAAGGGGAAATCCTGGCGGACGGAACTGACATCAGGAATCTGGAACCTGCAGAATACAGAAAGACAATAGGGACTGTTTTCCAGGACTTCCAGATTTTTGCAGGAAACGTAAAGGAAAATGTTGTGCGGGATGTGGAAGATGGTGCCGACCTTGGACGTATCAAAGAAAGTCTTTCTTCTGCAGGACTTCTTGAAAGAGCGGAGCGCCTTTCCAACGGACTTGATACAGGCCTTACAACTGAGTTTGCGGAAGACGGGGTAAACCTTTCAGGCGGGGAAGGTCAGAAACTTGCCATTAGCCGTGTATTCTATAAGGATGCAGGACTTATGATTCTGGACGAACCTTCCAGCGCTCTGGATCCTATTGCAGAATATCAGCTGAACCATGCAATGCTGGAAGCTACAAAAGATAAGACCGTTATCTTTATTTCACACAGGCTTTCTACAACCAGACTTGCAGACAGAATTGTCATGCTTGAAAAAGGTGAGATTGTGGAAAAAGGTACACATGATGAACTTTTGAAGAAAAACGGAAAGTATGCTGAAATGTGGAAACTTCAGGCAGGTGCTTATATTGATTTATAATAGGGCAGGATAGATTTGATTTACCGGGGCTTTTTGCTGTAAGAATAACAGCGGAAAGTCCCGGTATTTTTATATTTAACTATTCAACAATAGCGATGATGTCGTTCATTTTAAGAATCAGGTGATCTTCACCGTCAATCTTGAGCTGTGTTCCTGAGTATTTGTCGTACATGATTCTGTCGCCGACTTTTACAGACATTTTTACGTCTGCAGTTCCTTCACCAACAGCAATAACTTTTGCAGTCATTGTTTTTTCCTGAGCTGCATCAGGGATAATAAGTCCTGAAGCTGTTTTTGTTTCTGCTTTGTCATTTTTTACCAGAACTCTGTCTGCTAATGGTGTGATTTTCATATGTTTCTCCTATAAAATCCGCAGATTGCGGGCAATTTAAGATTTATTTGTTGTTATTTTGTGTAAAATTTAATAAAAAAGCCCGTTTTCGGCAAGTAAAATCGTCAAAAAGACACAGAAAAAGCGGTGAAGAAAAATAATGTGTCAAAGTGATACAAAATAGAATCAAAATAAGGCAGAAAGGGGTAAAAAGGCAGGAAAAAACGGGGCGTTGCGGGGTGTCCCCGCAGTGGGGGTAGCGGAAAAACCGGCGGTTTTGGAGCGAGGGGGAGACTTCCCCCTAAAAATAAAAATAATTTTGCGAATTTTCTTGCTTGTATGATTTTTGGCATAAAACTTGCTATATATTAAGTGTAAATCTTAAAAAAGGCAGGTATGGCAATGAAAGACGAAAATGTTTTGGGAATGTATCTTAAAGAAATCAACAAAGTTCCACTTTTGTCTTACGAAGAAGAATGCGAACTGGCAAAAAAAGCCCAGGCAGGCGATAAAGCAGCCCGCGACAAGCTGGTTAATTCAAACCTTCGTTTTGTTGTGAATGTTGCAAAGAAGTACCAGAATCACGGACTGGATCTGACTGATCTGATCAGTGAAGGAAATATCGGGCTTCTGACTGCCATTGAAAAATATGACGTTTCAAAAGGATATCACTTTATTTCATATGCTGTATGGTGGATTCGCCAGAGTATTCTGAAAGCTATTTGCGAAAAGAGCCGTGCTATCAGACTTCCTATGAACCGTGCCAATGAACTGGTTCAGATTGAACATGCCCGCAAGGAACTTAAAGGTATGCTTTCTGAAGCTGATGAAATGCGTGAAATCGGGCTTATGCTTGATATGGACGCTTCACATGTCCGCGAAATGGTAAACATTGCTCGCGATATGGTTTCTCTTGATGCACCTGTGGCAGGGGCTGAAGGAAAAGATTCTCATGTTGGAGACTTTGTTGAAGATTCACTTTACCAGTCACCTGAACTTCATGCTGAAGAAATCAACATGAAGGAAGATATTGATGAAATGCTGGCTTCTCTTCGTCCAAACGAAGAAAAAGTTATCCGCCTGCGCTACGGCATCGGCGGTCACAAACCAATGTCTCTTCAGGAAGTTGGTGAAGAATGTAACCTTACAAAAGAACGTATCCGCCAGATTGAAAAACGCGCCATTGTTCGCATGCAGCATCCTTCACGTATGCACCGTCTTGAAGACTATATGGCAGCATAACCAGACTGTTACCAGGAAGAAAAAGAGTTTGTACTTTTTGTGCAAACTCTTTTTTTCTTTTTAAATCTTCTTTATAATAGAAAAACACTTTTATCTTAGGGGATGCAGATGCTTTCAGATATCGAAATTGCACAGAAAAATGAAATGACTTCCATTACGGATGTGGCAAAAAAAATCGGACTTTCAGAAAAGGACCTGGACCTTTATGGAAATTATAAGGCCAAGCTTACTATGCCGACTCTGCGCAAGCTTCAGGAAAAAGCAGAAAATCCTTCAAAACGCGGAAAGCTTATTCTTGTAACAGCTATTACTCCAACTCCTGCTGGAGAAGGAAAATCAACTGTATCAATCGGTCTTGCAGACGGCCTTCGACAGATTGGTGAAAAATCTGTTGTTGCTCTCCGTGAACCTTCTTTGGGACCTTGTTTCGGTGTAAAGGGTGGGGCCTGTGGCGGCGGTTACGCTCAGATTGTTCCAATGGAAGACATCAATCTTCATTTCACCGGCGACCTTCACGCTATTTCAATTGCAAACAATCTTATTGCTGCAATCATCGATAATCACCTTCAGCAGGGAAATGCTCTGAACATTGATCCTCGCACTATCAGCTGGAAACGCTGTGTTGACTTAAATGACCGCGCACTCCGTAATATCGTAATCGGTATGGGCGGAAGAATGCAGGGTGTTCCTCGTGAAGATCATTTTACAATTGCCGTTGCTTCTGAAATCATGGCAATCATCTGTCTTT
>JAKSTN010000052.1 GCA_024402535.1 Treponema sp. | reverse complement strand
ACCATTCTACAAATGCTTTACCGATTTTTGCAGCAGAGTTGGCTGTAAGAGTTACGTCTTCGCCTTCAACACCTTCTATGGCGACACCGCGGATGTCGCTACCATTCTGTAATTTTAAAATTTCTTTACTCATAGCATAAATTATACAACGGAAGCGCCTTGTCCGCTATAAGTAGAAAGACTTATACATATTTATGTAAATTCGGGGAAAATTTGTTATATTAAAAAAGAAACAATTTTCCCCAGGAGGTACGTATGGTACAGGAAGTTTTGAACAACAATCTGGAAGCAGTGAATGCTGCTGAAGTTGCAATTGTAGATTTCAATGCAACATGGTGTGGACCATGCAAAATGCTGGCTCCAATTCTGGAACAGGTTTCGGAAGAAACTGCAGACCGTGGCTGGAAGTTTTTCAGTGTTGATGTTGATGCCAATGAAGAGCTTGCTAAAAAGTTCGGCATTGTTGCAGTACCAACTGTATTCATTCTGAAAAAAGGCGAACGGGAAGGACTCATTTCGGGCTTCATGCCAAAAGATATGCTTATTGCTCAGATTGAAGGTAAGCTTAATGGCTGATCAGCAGTGGTTTGAGAAAGAAGACTTCTGGAATAATTACGGCCCAATCATGTTTGATGAAAGCAGATGGGCCGAAGCTCCTACAGTTGCGCAATTTGTATGTACAATTGCAGGACTTAAGCCTGGAAACAGCGTTTTAGATGCAGGTTGCGGCCCTGGAAGAATCAGCATAGAACTGGCAGATTTAGGCATGAAAGTAACAGGTGTGGACATAATCCAGAGCGAACTGGACGCCGCAGCCGAAAGTGCCCGGGACGAAGGCGTAGAACTGGAGCTTCTGAATGCAGATTTACGTACATTTGAAAGTGACAAAAAGTATGACTGTGCAGTCAATCTTTACACTTCTTTCGGATATTGTAATACAAAAGAGGAAGATTTTGCCATTTTAACCCACATTTGTAATACATTACGTCCTGGTGGAACCTTTATTCTGGAATGTACCAGCCGTGAAACTGCCATTATGTACTTCACAGAAGGGGAAGAATTTGAGCGGGCCGGCATGACCTGTCAGACACATTTTTCTGTTGTGGGGGCCTGGGAAGGACTCCGTTCCAAGTGGGATTTGATTAAAAAAGACGGGACAAAGATTGAACACGAATTCGTGCAGCGGCTTTATTCCGCCGCAGAACTGTGTGAAATCATGAAGCGGGCAGGCTTTTCTGAAGCAAATGCATACGGCGACTTTGATAAATCGCCATATGATCAGAATGCCCGCACCATGGTAATAATCGCAAAGAAGTAAGATTTAGCCTCTTTGCTTTAAAGTTTATTCAGATTTGATTGTTGCTTTACCGCTTTTTGTGCTGAGTTTGATTTCAACTTCACCGTTCTTGAACTGTGAAACAAGGTCTTCACAGGAAGCGGCAGTAACACTTGTATTATTGTCAACGAACTGACCGTTCAGTGAATTGACGATTGCTTTGTATCCTTCTCCCTTCGGGAACTGAATATCAATATTTCCGGAACTGGTTTTTACCCAGGAAGCTTTTACAGGCATTGTTTCAAACTGGGCTTCGAAGGAACCGCTGGCACTTTGAGATTCAAATGCCTTGGCTTTCATGTTTTTCAAGACAATATTTCCATTTGCAGATTCTGTTCTCACCAGTGAAGTTGTAACATCATCAATGTAAGTAGTTCCTCCAACAGATGAAACTGTCAGATAAAAAACTTTTGAATCCTCTACAGAAAGCTGTCCGCCGGCACCAGAAATTTTCAAGTGATCAGAAACATTGCAGTTTTGAATGGTAACTTTTCCGCCACCGCTTGTAATAGTGATATTTTTTGAATCAATATTTTTGATTGTTGAATTTGCAGAAACACAGGTAGTTTTAATTTCTTCAAATTCTTTTCCGAATGGAATTTCTACAAGAACATCAATCTTCTTTTTATAGTTTGAAAAAAGTTTTGTCTTAATAGAAAGAGTTCCTTTTTCAATTTTTGTTGTGGCTGATGGAGCGTCATATTCTCTTGTGACCGTAACAGTAATTTCGTTTGTTTTTACAGCCTGAATTTTAACATTGCCTGCTGCAAAATTAATATCCAGTTTACTAATCTGATCAGGATTAAAATTAATGGTAGTAATTTCTTCATCTGGAATTTCTGCAAAAAGTGCTGTTCCAAGAAGAAGTGCTGATAAAATAATTGTTATAAGTTTCTTCATATCCTTAAGTATACCTATTATACCTTGGTATAACAAATCAATTTTATTCTTAAAAAAATGAGAAAAGAAGTATAAAATTAATTAAATAAATAAAAAATTGAGGAGTTTATTATGAAAAAAAATATTAAAAGTTTTGTGCTGGTATTATCGGCGTTAATAGCGTTGACCTGTTTTTCCTGTGCATCTGCATCAAAAAAGGATCAGGTTCTGGATCCAGTAGTAATTGATAAAGTTGAAAGACAAGTTGGTGGAATTACACTTACAACTGGTCCGGCTTATGAAGTGACAATGTTACTTCTTCGTCTTGCAGAATATCCGGCAGCTGTTCATCCGTTTTATGGAAACAGTAATTTTAATATTGCCGTTGATACATGGTTTCAGAAATTTAAGAGCCATAAATCCGTAAAACTTTTTGAAAATCTTACAAAGAAAAAAAATGTTTCATTGGACGATTTTTTATCCCTTGCAAATATCATGAAGGATGATCTGACAGGGTTTACTCGGAATCCGGAATTCATTCCTTATACAGTGAATGGAGTATGGGCAACAGAAGATGCATATGCCGTTCTTAAAGCAATGAATGAATTCGCCCATGATACAAAGTTTGATAAATTCTACATTCTCCACAGAGCAGATTATATTTCGATGCAGAACGGATTTGTGAGTGTTCTGGAAGACGGAACAATCCAGAAATTTATTTCAGAAATGTTCCTTTCAGGAAAAGAGTTGAATATGAAAATTCATACTTCTGAATTGCTTGCAGGGGAAGCAACTTTTTATGGAACAGGAAATGGTGACGCTGGATATGATTACATAATGTGTTATGCTCCTTATGTTTCAAAAGATTACTATTTTGGTGTTACCAGATTTCTTTCAAAAGCTGTAGTAAATCCTTTCCTGCAATATGTGGATCAGAGTAAATTTGATAAGCTTGAAGAATCAGTTAATACTTTACGCGTAAATAATGGAGTTGAAAAATTAAAAGATCCTAATGATATAAAATATCTGGTGCTGGAAGATATCGTTTCTTTGAATGGTTTTGTTTGTCTCCGCGAGAATGATAAAAAAGAGGATTATGAATATTTCCGCAACGAATATAAACAGCTTGTGAATGAAAATTTCCCAGATAAAGTTGAAGGACTTCTGAATAATTATCTTTCAATTGAACCGGCAGAAAGAAATTTTCAGGCTTTTATGAAAACAGTAGAAATGAATATTCTTTTAGAAATGTATGAAACATTTGCAGGACGTGTAAAATGAAAAAGTGTCTGGTAACCAGTCTGATTCTGATTTTAGCTTCAGTTTTTTCATCTTGTGCATCAACAGGGAAAACAGAAAAATTGAAGCCGGTAAAAATTGATTTTGGTGCAAAGCTGCGTTCTGGTTTTTCAAAGGTTGACCTTGATGAAGATCTTGCCGCGTTGAAATATATAATCTGTTCATCATATGCAGGATATGAAATGGCCGTGGAAAACGGTTTTGATATCGATGCTTCCATTGCAGAAATAAAATCGGAAGCTTTGAAAAATCTGGATCATCTTGGAATGATTGATACACAAAAATATCAGGATAAAATTTTTGAAGTTTTGAACCGAGACATGAAGCTGAATGATATGCATTTTTCAGTAAGCGGATTTGGAACTTCAACCAATCATGTAGCAAAAAAACTTCTTTTTACAGATGTATATTTTGAAAAAAATGAAGAAGGCTATGTTGTCTGCCAGAGTGATGATGATAGAATTTCTTTAGGCGCAAAATTTACAGGACCAGAAAAAAATCTGTATGAAGCTTTCCTTGGTGATAAACTTGCTTACCGCTATGCAGTAATGGCAAATCCATCTTCCCAGCGGCTTACAATTTCTCTTGATGGAGAACAGTATCCGGTTACTGTGTTGAAACCAAAAAAAGATGAAGGGTTCAAATATATAAATAACAATGCAAGTTTCATTGAATCAGATTCATGTATATATTCAGGACTTCAAAGTTTTTCAATGAGTGATGTAAACGGGTATTACATGTTTCAGGAAATGTGTAAAAAGATTTCGGCATCAGATCCGGAAAAAACATTTATTCTTGATTTAAGACAGAATGGTGGTGGTGATGTAACTCTGAGCTGCCAGCTTGAAGCATCGGTATTTTTTAATCGGGAAACTTCAGAAGATCATATGTCATGTTATGATTTTCTTAGAAAAGAATTCTTTAAGGTAAAAATTGCTGTTGACTCAGATATCTTAAAAATACAGAAAAAAATATACGAAGAGCAATGGAAAACTTATGAAGAACGCTACGGAAAAAATGGATATAACAGGGACAGACTAATTACTACAGAGAATGCTGATAAAAGAGAATATTTTGAAAAAGAAGCTGAACAGCATAAAAAAGTATTTATTCTGATTGATGAAGGAAGTGCGTCCGCTTCGGAATATACCATTGGTTTTTTAAGCCTGATTCCAGGTGTAGAAATAACACTTTTGGGAAACAGAACTTGTGGCGCTGTCGAATATGTTGGAATGCATAGTTATCCGCTTTCAAAGTCGGGGTTAAGGATTTACGTAGGTGACCTTTCCGGTGCTCCTCCTTGTATTTCACAGCATGAAAAATTCCATGGGGAAGGTGAAGGGTTCTGGCCTGATTATTGGGTAGACAACAAGAATATGCTGAATACCTTAATCCAGCTGACAGGCGATAACAGCCTTGAAGAAAAACTTGCCGGCCTTGAAAAATCCCAGTTGTAAAAAAGAAAACTCTTAATGATTTATTCCCAGAATAAATCATTAAGACTTACATCCAAAGCTTTGCAGATGGTAATGCATAACTTTATAGTTGGATTATAGTCACCGTTTTCAATTGCATTGATTGTCTGACGGGAAACTTCAACTTTCTTTGCAAGTTCTTCTTGGGACATATCTTTTAATGCCCGGGCTGCTTTAAGTTTTAAGTTTTTCACTATTCCTCCACTTTTGTATTTCTTACTTTAATGAATTTCAGAAGCATAGTAATCAGAACTGAAATATAGGCGGCGGCAAAAGTTACTGCAATAATCAGGTTCTCAATTTTTGCGTTATTCATATAAGCCTTAATGTACCTGGCTGTTCCTAAAATAATAAAGACTGAAACAAACAGAAATGCAAATTTCATATTGATCTGGTTTGAATGAATGTTATCAACCCAGATATCCCTGATTAAAGAAAGTGTAAACGCTGCTGCAGTTGAAATCAAAATTAAAAGTTCCGGAGCAAATGGAAGTTCTATATCTCTGATTAATACTAAGCTTATAATGTTTAATACAATGAGTGTATAAAAGCCGATTGTCGAGGATTTAAATGTTTCAAGAATCTGTCGTTCATCACTTCCTTCCCATTTTGTTTTCTTTTCAAAAAGAAATACTGCAATGGCGGCACAGATAATTCCTATAATTGAGATTGATAAATTAACGGTTTTGTTCATAGTGTTTTTCTCCTTGTTTTGGAATATAATACCTGAATTAGCATTATGTCAAGTATATACGACATTTTATCATGTGAATATGTCAGTTTTTTGAAATCTCTACAAGTACTATAAGGGATTGTACCTATTTATCTCCATTTTTACTCTATTGGTGTATAACCCCTATATCGACCTCAAAAAGTGTGACTTACACTTTTCTTAGAGGTAAAACAATGAAGATCAAGAAGAGTTTATTTGCACTGGCAGCAGCCAGCGTATTTATGGCTGGGTTGATTTCGTGTGGAAGTCCAACAAATCCACAGGAACCAACAAATTCGTCGGAACCAACAAGTCCACAGGATCAAACACCTACAGAGGAATCTACAACTCCTGAAGAAACTCCGGATGGCTCAACAGAAGAGGAAAGTAAAGTTGTGACAAAAGAGTTTGCTCCATCGGATAAGGTTATTTCAGATGCTTCTGGCTGGGCATTTATTACTTATGATTTATCTGAGTTTAATGGAAAAGATGTAATAATCGATTTCTCTGCTGACATGAAAGTAACAAATAATTCAGATAAAGATGCTTTGATGAAATGGCAGATTAATATTGACGGAAGCTATCCAACTATTGCCGAAGATACTTTTGGTCCTGGTGTTGTAGAAAAGACTGTTAAGGGAAAGAATGCAGAGCCAATTACTCTTGGTTCGAATGTAATGTACCTTTCAACATATGATTTGACTAAAGATGGTGTCGAAATTGATCTTAAGGATATTGAAATTGATTTGAAGAATGTTAAATACACTGTGACATACGTAGAAAAAGCTGATTCAGATAAAACTCCTGCAAAAGAATATCCTACTGATATTTTCACAGTTGCAGATACAAAAATCGCTGATTTTACAAAAGAAAAAATGTGGGATGGCTCACAGGTTTCTAATGTAACATATAATGATGATGGTACTGTAACTTATATTGCAAGTGCTGCAGGTTCTGGAACAGGTGCTGTTTTCTATATCAATGCAGATAAATCTGTAATTAATGCTTCAAACTATGAATCTGTTGATATTGAACTGGTTTGTAGTCCTGTAACAGGAGCATGGAAAAACGGTGCAGCTAACCCAGGATTTGGTTTCCGTCTTTATACACCGGAAGCAACAGGTTTCTGGAGCGGATTCGAAGACATTGAATATTTCGGCCTGGACAGTGATTACGGAACTCTTACATACAACATTAAGATTAAAGACGAATGGGTAGCCAACTACAAAGACAGCTGTGACAACGATGACATCATGGGATTTGCACTTAAGTTCAATGCATATGAAAATGGACACGCGGAGAGTGACCAGCTTAGAGTTCAGATTAAGAAAGTACAGTTCAACAAAAAAGAAGGTGCTCCAGCAGACAAGAAAACTGATGATGGCCTGACAGATGAACAGAGAGGAACTGTTAAAAAAGTAACTTATGCTTCTCATGACTATGTTTCAGGTGATACAACAGAATATCAGAAACCAGGTTGGGTTTACTTACCTGCTGGATACGATGATCCTGCTAACGTAGACAAAACATATCCATTAGTAATTCTGATGCATGGTTTCGGCCAGAATCAGGATACATGGGGGCTTACAGACAAGGGAACTGGTGGAAAGATTAAAGGTTACATGGACCGCGGAATGGCTTCTGGCGATGTTAAACCATTTATTCTTATTGCAGTAACAGGTGTTGCAAGTAAGAACTATGTAAATGGAAGTGGTCAGGATTTTGCTGGATTTAATGCATTTGGTGGTGAACTTAGAAATGATCTTATCCCATATATGAGAGCTAATTATAGAATTACAGAAGGTCGTGACAATGTTGCTATGGCTGGACTTTCAATGGGTGCTATGCAGACAGTAAATATTGGGCTTGGTGATACATTAGACTTAATCAGTTATTTTGGGGCATTCTCATTCACAATGCCAGCAGTAGAATCTGAAAAAGCAGATTACTTTGGTAATATTGGTATTACAAACAGATTAAAGAAGAATGGTTTTGAAGAATACAACATTAATTATCTTTATACAATTTGTGGTACAAATGATGCTCAGATTCCATGGGATACTTATGAGGCTGGAATTTTAGCAATGGATAAAGATTTCGATAAACTCACCTTAGGTGAAAACTTCTCTTATGAAAAGTACGAAGGTGGTACACATGACTTCCCAGTATGGTACAGAGGTTTCAAACATTTAATTCCATTACTGTTCAAATAATATAAAAAAACAGATTTAATAATAATTTAAAAAAGATTTCAGGGCAGGTTCCGAAGTTTATACTTCAGAACCTGCTTTTTTATTTGCTTCTCCTTAATTTCTAAACCATTAATTTTTCACTATAATGAACCCATGTGGATGCTGCTTACCCTTTGTTACGGGCTTATAAAAGGTGCCAGAGAAATCTTTAAGAAAAAGGCGCTGGAAAAAAATACAGTAACAGAAGTCCTTCTGATTTATACATTTATTTCTTTAATAATTGCTACGCCTCAGATTCCTAATGCTATGGGGCTTACCGCCCGCCAGTATTTCTGGGTTGCCGTAAAGGCCTTTGTAATTTTTGTTGCCTGGATTGCAGGCTTCAAGGCAATCAAGAAACTTCCTGTAAGCCTGGTCGGCGTTCTGGATTTGTCCAGGGTTCTGTTTGCCTCTCTGCTGGGCGTTTTTGTTCTTGGTGAAACTATTACATTGAACAAGGGTATAGGACTTGCTTTGGTAAGTGCAGGTCTTCTGTTTTTGAAATTCAATCCGTTCAAAAAGAAATGCAGTAGCGATGGGAGCCCCGCGGAAGCGTCCCGAAGGGATGGAGCAGGGCTGACCGAAGGTCCCCTGCGGAAGGGCGGACGTAGCGACGGGGACGGCGAAGCCGGCACCGGACTGCCCGAAAAACATTCCACAACTTTTTTTATACTTCTGGCTTTCCTTTCATGCATTTTGAATGCAGTTTCCGGGCTCATGGATAAGATCCTCATGAAGGAAATGAACTCAAGCCAGCTTCAGTTCTGGTATATATTTTTCATGGTTGTCTTTTATGCAATTTACGCTCTCATTACCCGGGCTAAAATCAGCCGGTCAGTATGGAAAAACGTATGGATTTATCTTCTGGCGGTGGGACTTATTGCCATGGACAAGGTGCTTTTCATTGCCAACGGCATGGCGGAAAGCCAGGTTACAATCATGACCCTCATAAAACAGAGCAGCGTTATTGTTACGATTATTGCCGGAAAATATGTCTTCAAGGAAAAAGATATTCTTCACAAAGTTATCTGCGCGGCCATAGTTGTAGCCGGTATTATTGTGGGGATTATGTAGATTTATTCTTCCTCAAACCAGTTTTCCATCATAAGGCCGGGAATGTTTTCGAAATCTTTTGTGTTTCGGGTTACCAGAATCATGTTGTTGGCAATTGCTGTAGCGGCAATTTGAAGATCATGAATTGGTGGCTGAAGCCCGTTTTTTTTGTAGTCAGCGAACAGGTCAGCATAAATTGTGGCTGCGTGGTCATCAAAAGGAATCTTTTCGTATAATTCATTGATAATATCCAGCGCATAATTTTCGACGTGCTTTTTATTTTTTCCTTCCGGCATAAGATTTATGCCGAGTAAGATTTCTGACCAGGCTACGGCACTGATGGCGCTCCATTCACCGTGGGCTTCCAGCTCAGTAAGTACATTTTCATTAGGGATTTTTTTTACCGGTTCAGAAATTATGTTAGTATCAAGAAGATAAATCTTTTTCATTTATCATACCTCGGTAAATGGATTTTCCACAGAGTCTCTGGTGTCGTTACGGATGCCTTCAAGAATATTTGAGTATTCATCATCCAGATTATTTTCATCAACAGTGGAACGCCATTTTTTATAACGGGCAGAAAAAGAATCTTTCTTTTTGTTTTTTAATTCGGACAGGGAATCCAGACTCATCATTACAACCGTAGATTTCCCGTGTTTAGTAATCATGATAACTTCGCCCTGTTCTGCCATGGTGACATATTCACTGAAACGGGCTTTTACATCATAAAGTGGTGCTGTCATACCTGCCTCCTTTATATAGTCATATCTTATTATATATGACTAAATTTATAAAAGTATGAAAAAAAGTCAAGCAAGATTTTTGTTATAACCTTTCCCAAGATATTTATAGTTTTTTGACCGGGGCATGATACAATTTTAGATGAAAATACTTATAAAGAGGTTTTTATGTCTAAAAGAAAAGCATTGTTTATTGGCGGCACCGGCACTATCAGTATGGCTATAACAAAAAGCCTGGCAAAAGATTTTGGCGATGAATGGGAACTTTATCTTCTGAACCGTGGAAGCCGTTCATCAGAACTGCCTGCAGGAATAAAAGAAATTCACGCGGACATCAACAATGAAGAAGAAGCAAAAGCCGCTTTAGGCGACATGACTTTTGATACAGTGTGTGATTTCATTGGTTTTGTGGTACCTCAGCTGGAACGGGATTACCGCCTGTTCAAAGGAAAGACAAAACAGTTCATGTACATAAGTTCTGCTTCTGCATATCAGAAACCTATCGGGGATTTCCGCATAACAGAAGGAACTCCTCTGGCAAATCCTTACTGGGAATATTCCCGTAACAAAATTGCCTGTGAAGAATTCCTTATGGAAAAATATCGGGACGAAGGATTTCCAATTACAATCATCCGTCCGAGTCACACTTACGATGTTCGCAATGTTCCTCTTGGTGTTCACGGAAATAATGGCAGCTGGCAGGTGATCAAACGTATGCTGGACGGTAAGCCTGTAATCATTCATGGTGACGGAACCAGTCTGTGGCATATGACTTTTAATGAAGACTTTGCAAAAGGATTCATAGGTCTTATGGGCAATGCCCACGCCATTGGTGAAAGTTATCAGATCACAAATGATGAATCCCTCACATGGAATCAGATTTACCAGACCATTGCCGATGTTCTCGGCGTGGAACTTAAAGCAGTTCATGTAAGCTCTGAATTTTTGGCAAACGCAAGCAGCTATGATTTTACAGGCGGTCTCATAGGCGACAAGGCAAACACTGTTGTGTTCGACAACACAAAGCTGAAACGGGCAGTTCCAGGACTTGCCATGAATATCCGTTTTGAGCAGGGCGTGCGCCGCACACTGGATTATGTTCTGAGCCACAAAGAATGTCAGAAGGAAGATCCTGAATTCGACGCCTGGTGTGACAAAGTCATCGCCGCCCTGGAAGAGGCAAAAATAAAGGTTCTGGGGTAATTTTAAAGACTCGAAAGTAAAAATATATAAACCATTTGAAATGGGGGCACAATCCCGTGCATAGTTAATGTGATGAAATCGAGTTTCATATATTTTTTGAAATTACTAAAAAGTGGGACGCAGGCAAAAAAAACGAGAGGGCCCCCAGGGGTAAGTGGAGCCAGGGAGCGAAGCGACCGTGCGGAACGGGGCACCACTGGGGAAGGCTCGTTTTATTTTGCCGTCGCTGGGACCCGCTTTTTTTGTAATTTATAGTTATTGTGTAAAAACTCGATTTCACCTTCATTTTCGTCATATACATAAAACCCCTTGTTAAACGTTTAACTAAACCATATTATAATACAGTAATGAAGAATCTGAAATTTCTGATATGTACAGCAATTGTGCTGAATTTGACGTTAAAAGGGGCGTTTTGTATGACAAAAACCGTTAAAAAAGCAGTAAATCCTGTCATTTATGCTGACATGCCGGACCCGGATGTTATTCGCGTTGGTAATACATTTTACATGGTTTCTACTACCATGCATTTCATGCCGGGCTGCGTTATACTGCGTTCCTACAATCTGGCCGACTGGGAAATTGCCGCCCATGTTTATGACAAACTGGAAGATTACGGTGCTGCCCGCATGGAAAACGGCAAGAACATTTATGGAAGCGGAATGTGGGCAGCTTCCTTAAAGTTCTGGAACGGGAAGTTTTACGTTCTTCACATTGCCAACGATACCCACTGTTCTTATCTTTACACTTCAGAAAAAATTGAAGGTCCATGGACTCAGACCAAAATCGCAGGTTTTTATTATGATCCGGGACTTTTCTTTGATGACGACGGCCGCGCTTTTGTAGTTCACGGAAACCGTGAAATCCGCATAACAGAACTGGCAGAAGATCTGAAAGGGCCGAAGGCCGGCGGATTTGATAAAGTAATCCTTCGGGATAAAAACGAAGTTCCTCTTGGATACGAAGGAAGCCATCTTTATAAAATCAACGGAAAATATATTCTCACATTGATTCACTGGCCGGCCGGAAAAATGCGCACCGAAGCGGTTTTCATGACTGAGGATTTAAATGGCGAATGGAAAGGCGGCGATGTTCTTTGTGATGACATGGGAGATTTCGGTGCGGGTGTTGCCCAGGGCGGACTTGTAGACACACCTGACGGAGACTGGTACGGCGTTCTGTTCCAGGATCACGGTGCTCAGGGACGCATGCCTTGTTTAGTTCCTGTAAAATTCCAGGAAGACGGTTACCCGGTTTTTGGTGTAAACGGAAAGGCTCCAAAGACTCTGGAAGTAAAGGATTTTAATCCGGGCTATAAATATGAAGGGCTTTCTCAAAGTGATGATTTTGATTATGCCTGTGATGCTCTGCATCCGGAACTGAAATCAGTCTGGGAATGGAACCATATTCCAAAAGATGAAAACTGGTGGATTGAACCGGCTTCTTCTGGCCGTGACGGCGGCACTCTTTGCATCAGGACAGAATATAGAAAACAGAATCTTGTAACAGTGCGTAACACTTTGACTCAGCGTGTGGTAGGACCTGAACCTAAAGCCAGCGTAACTCTGGATGCATCGGAATTAAAAGACGGAGACGTAATGGGTCTTGCCGCATTTGAAAGCTGTTACGGTTTTGCAGGCCTTACAAAAGAAAATGGAAAAGTTTTTGTTGTTCGTGGTGTAACCAATTACCCTGATGGAAAAATTGAATCAAACCGCAACAACAGGAACCCTGATAAAATAACTGATAAAGTAGAAATTGACGGAGTTACCTGTCAGGTGAAACTGGATTTCGATTTTAAAAATCTTAAGGACGAAGTTACTTTCTGGTGGCGGGCTTCTGATAAGGATGACTGGAAACAGATAGGAAAAGCTTTCAAACTGCGTTTCATGCTGGATCATTTCTGTGGAGCACGTGCTGCTCTGTTTGTTTACAGTGTGGAAGAAAGCGGCGGAACCGGAAAATTCCAGAGATTCAGGGCTGAATAGTAAAAACTATATTAAAATATGCGGTTATAGAGGTAATCTATATCGCATATAGAATAATAGTATCTATGACATTTTCGAAAATACTGTCATATTTCAGCTAATTTTGGTATATTTCACAATAAATCACACCATTATTACATCAATAGAAGGATTTCATTGTGAAAAAATCAAACATTATCGGTATGGCTCTGGCAATTGCTCTTGTTGGATCCCTTTTTGTATCCTGCGGAGGAAAAAAAGCCGTACAGGACGTTATCAGAATCAGCATTTCATCAGAACCAGATGCATTCTTTCCATGGAAGGCTGCAAGTTCAGACAGCAAGGCTATTATCTATAATATTTATGATTGCCTTACATTCTTTGATGCAGACGGAAAAATCATTCCTGCAATTGCTAAAAACTGGTCAGTAAGTGATGACGGTCTTACTTATACTTTCAATCTGGAAAGTGGAATTAAGTTTCACGACGGAAGCGCTTTAACAGAAAAAGATGTTGTTTATACTTATAAAAATCTGGCAGGTCTGGACGGCTATACAGTAACAAACGACAGCATGACAATTGTTTCTTCTGTTGAGTCTCCTGCAGCAGGCGTTGTAGTTATAACTTTGAAGACTCCTTCAAGTGAATTCGTAAATCTTTGTGCTACATGTCCTGTTGTAAAAGACGGCGCTACTGCTGAAGATGCTATCATCGGCTCTGGTCCTTACAAATTTGTTTCATACGATATTCATAACAAAGTTGTGCTGGAAAGAAATGATGAATACTGGAATAAAGCACGCAAAGGTAAAATCAAGACAGCTGAACTTTATGTAATGACAAATGAAAGTGCTACACTCAGCGCTTTAAGTTCAAATCAGATTGATGTTGCCCAGCTGATTACTCCGGGTACAGCAAAGGCTATGTCTTCAAACTTCACACTTATAAATACACCACAGAACATGGTTCAGATTCTGGCCATGAACAACCTGGTAAAACCTTATGATGATGTTCGTGTCAGAAAAGCAATTTCAATGGCAGTAAACAAAAAAGAAATCATCGCCGGCGTAATGGATTCAAGTGCAACAGAACTTTATTCAAACTTTTCACCAATCATGAAAAGCTACTATAACGATGAACTTAAAAAAGAAAATCCTTATGATCCGGACCGTGCAAAAGCTCTTCTGGCAGAAGCAGGCTATGCCGACGGTTTTGAAATGACAATCACTGTTCCTTCAAACTATCAGGCTCATATGGATACAGCACAGGTAATCGTAAACAACCTGGCACAGATTGGAATTAAGGCAAAGATTGAAGGTATTGAATGGACTACATGGCTGAGCCGTGTTTACACTCAGAAAGATTATGAAACTTCAGTTATCGCCTTTGGTGGAAAACTGGAACCAAGTAACATTCTTAGACGTTACTACTCAACATACAAACGCAACTTTGTAAACTACAAGAATGAAGCTTTTGATAAAGCCTTTGACGAAGCTTTCGGAGCACTGACTCAGGAAGAACAGACAGCAAAATACAAGGAATGTCAGAAGTACCTTGCAGAAGACGCTCCTGCAGTATTCATCTGTGACCCTAACAATGCAGTGCTTACTCAGAAGAACGTAAAAGGTTATATCTGCTATCCTGTAGTTTTCTATGACCTTTCAAGTTACTATTTTGAGTAAAATCTTCTATAATTGTAATAATGAATAAGGCGAAGTTTTACATCAAAAAGATTTCAGGTCTTCTGATTACAATTTTTCTTGTAACCCTTATTACATTTTTTACATTTAATATCCTGCCGGGGAATCCTGCCCTGGCAATACTTGGTCCAGATGCCGACATGGCACAGATTCAGGCTCTGGAAGCAGAGTTTCATCTGGACCAGCCTTTATACGCCCGGTACCTTTCCTGGATTGCAGGACTGTTCCGGGGAGACCTGGGTTATTCCTACCGCTATGGTCAGAAAGTTGTGACCATTATTTCCAAAGCATTCGGCGTTACTTTTTCTCTGGGACTTTTTTCCCTGGTGCTCACAGTTTTAATCGGACTGCCTCTGGGTATTCTTATGGGACAGTTTTCAAAGAAAAAATCAGTAAAAGTGCTGGAAGTGTTTGATCAGATCTGGCTTTCTACTCCAGGCTTTTGTACCGCCATTCTGCTTATAATGATTTTTACAGTGATTCTGAAGCTTTTCCCGTCCATGGGATATGTGCCTTTTTTTAAGGATCCTGTTCAGAGTATCAGGACTATGTTTCTTCCTGCCCTTTCACTTTCTGTAGGTTCCAGCGCTATTCTGGCCCGTTATCTAAAAACTGATTTTACAATGCAGAAAAGCCTGGATTATGTCCGAACAGCCCGGAGCAAAGGTTTGAGTACAGGACGCATCGTGTTTGTTCACATTTTAAGAAACAGCCTGATTTGCGTAGTTACCACTTTAGGACTTATTGTTACTGACATTCTTGGCGGCAGTATTATCATTGAAAATGTTTTTTCACTGCCAGGCATTGGCCGCCTTATAGCAACTTCCATTACTAGCCGCGACTTTCCTTTGATTCAGGGCCTTGTTCTGTACCTGGCAGTGATTACAGTTACCGTGAACTTTATTGTGGATGTTCTGTACCACGTGATTGACCCAAGAACCCGGGAGGTACGTAAATGAAAAAGTACTTCCAGAACAGAACCTTCCTTGCGGGCTTTATTATTATTTCGTCCATTCTGATTTTCATGACAGCAGGACTTATCTTCCTGCCTTATGATCCTGCGGCAACAGACGCTTTCAACAAGTTCCAGAAAATTTCAGGAGCACATCTTTTAGGAACTGATCACCTGGGCCGGGACGTTTTTTCCCGCCTGATTGTAGGAACCCGGAATTCTCTTATGGTGGGACTTTGTGTAATGTTTTTGGGTTCGCTCATTGGCATTGTGCTTGGTGCACTGGCTGGCTATTTTGGAAAATGGGTAGATGCTGTTATTTCAAAATTGATTGAAACTCAGATGGCATTCCCGGGAATCCTTTTGGCTCTTATGCTGATCAGCGTTCTTGGCGCCCGTATAAGCATTACAATTCTTGCTTTGACAATTATGAGTATTCCCCGCATGACCCGAATTGTCCGCGGCGGATTCATTAAATACAAAAACTCACTTTTTGTAAAATCAAGCGTGGCAAAGGGCGCTGGAAGTTTCAGAATAATTTTCCGTCACATTCTGCCAAACGTTATGAGCGATGTTCTTGTAACGGCAAACCTGAATCTGTCCCTTGCAATTTTAAGTGAAAGCGGATTAAGCTACCTGGGACTTGGTATTCAGCCGCCGAACCCAAGCTTCGGTCAGATGCTTTCTGACGGCCAGCGTTTTATTTTTCAGTCTCCATATTCCGTACTGCTTCCAGCCTTCATGCTGATTCTTATGGTACTGGGATTCAACTTTATGGGAGACGGAATTTCGGAGGTGAATAAACATTAATATGAATAATGCTTCCGAAAAATCAGTTTTAAAAATTGAAAATCTGAGTGTAGTTTTTGAAAATAAATCTCTGTTCAAAAAGAAGGAAGTGCTTCCGGTTCTGGATGACATAAATCTGGAAGTTGCACCAAAAGAATTTGTTGCTCTTGTAGGCGAGTCCGGCTGCGGTAAAACAATGACTACTTTGAGCATTACAAATTTGCTTCCAGAAAATGCACGTATTACAGAAGGACACATTTTGTTTTCGGATGGAAAAAACGAAAACAGTCAGGACCTGACAAAGCTTTCGAAAAAAGAATATAAGAAAGTTTTGGGAAATGA
>JAKSTN010000051.1 GCA_024402535.1 Treponema sp. | reverse complement strand
TATGGTCATAGTGGTAACCGTAGTCATATTCAATCAGACCGATATATGACATCTGATCAAGAAGACTCTGAAGCTTTTCAGCATCATATGAAGGATTCATCTTCTTAAGTTCTTCAAATGTATAGTGATGACGTTTTTCCATCGTAAGGGCAACGTCGGCCATTTCATCAGAAATAATATCAGCAAGTCCCCAGTATTCAGGATCTTCAACCTTTACGCCGCCAAAAATGTGACCGGCAACATCAGTTATTTTTCTTCCTAATTTAATGATTTTTTCGCTTGGCGGATTATCTTTTGAATGGTTAGCAACCCATTCTTCATATTGAGCCATTGGGGATTTTTCAGACATAAATGCCTCCATAATAATATTTAGTGTGTGATAGTTATTCTCTCACGAAAAATCACTATTGTCACTAAAAATATTACCGGAGGCTTATCATAGTAAAAAAAAGATTTATTTTTATGGATTAAATCTTCATGTTCATAACTTCACGAACTTCGTCCAGAGTTTTGATACCGATTTCGCGGGCTTTTTCAGCGCCGTTTAGAAGCACCTGACGGATGTATTCAGGATCTGCTTCAAGCTGTGCGCGCTTCTGGCGTAATGGGCGGAGCTTTTCATTTACTGCTTCTGTAAGAGCAGCTTTAAGTCCGCCACCACCACCATCACCAATGCGCGCTGCGATTGCAGTTGGTTCTTCACCTGTACAAAGAGAAATCAAAGTAAGAAGGTTTGCAACAGCCGGACGGTTTACAGGATCGTATGTAATGTTGCGGTCAGAGTCTGTTGTTGCTTTCTTGATTGCCTTTGCAGTTTCATCTTCATTCCATGCCAGCATGATTGCGTTGTTGCGGGATTTAGACATTTTCTGTGTGCCGTCAAGACCAAGAATCATAGGAGTTTTAGCAAGAAGTGCCTGTGGTTCTGGGAATACAGGATCTTTTCCTTTACAGAATTTATTGTTGAAACGGCTTGCAATGTTACGTGTCATTTCAAGGTGTGGTAGCTGGTCTTTTCCTACAGGAACAACATTTCCTTTACAGAAAAGAATGTCACATGCCTGATGGATTGGATATGTGTACATACCGGCGTTTACGTTCTTAAGACCTGCAGATTCAATTTCTTCCTTTACAGTTGGGTTTCTTGAAAGTTCAGCATTTGAAACCAGTGTCAGGAATGGAAGCATAAGCTGGTTACATTCTGGAACATAAGAATGTGGATAAATGATTACATCCTGTTTTTCAGGATCAATTCCAGCAGCAAGATAATCAATTACCAGCTGCTTTGTATTCTGGCTGATTTTATCAAAAGCATCGTGGTCTGTAAGAACCTGGTAGTCTGCAATAAGAATCATTGTTGGAACGCCCATATTTGCAAGGCGTACACGATTCTGAAGAGAACCAAAATAGTGACCTACGTGAAGCTGGCCTGTTGGGCGATCTCCAGTAAGTACTCTGTATTTCTTTGGATTTACCTGAATGTCAGCCTCGATTTTTTTACTGCGTTCAACTGCAGCTTCAAAGCTTTTATTGATGTCTGTATATTCAATTTCGCTCATTATAAAGTCCTTTAGATTGTGTTTCTCTCTAGAATAACATATAAATCGATGATATTCTATAATATTATGAATGCAGTTGAAGTTTTTCAGGACTGGCTGGACCAGTATCTTAATTTTGAACACAATCCTAAAAAAGGTATTTTCTGGCTGGATACTATAAAATTTCTCTGCGACCGTTTTCAGAACCCTGAACAAGCTTTCAATTCGGTTCATATTGCCGGAAGTAAAGGAAAAGGTTCTGTTTCCCGCATGATTTCCTGCATCCTGGATAAAAACGGTTTCAATACAGGCGTTTATTCATCCCCTCATATAATCGATTTCCGTGAAAGAATTGAAACACCGGAAGGATATTTTCCGGAAGAGATTTATGAAAAAGCAATCCGCGAAATGGTTCCCCGCATTGAATCCATTCTCCCGGAGCAGCTTCCTGGGGAACGTCCTTTAACCTGGTTTGAACTTGTTACTCTTTTTGGATTCCTCTGCTTCCGCCAGGCAAAAATTGACTGGGGAGTTTTTGAAGTCGGTATGGGCGGACGCCTTGATTCCACAAATATCATCACTCCCAAAATCTGCTGTATTAATGTTATTGAACTTGAACACACAGAATACCTAGGTGATACAATTGAAAAAATTGCTTACGAAAAAGCAGGTATTATAAAGGAAGGAGTTCCTGTTTTAATCGGCCACCAGAAATACGAAGAAGCAAATGAAGTTTTCAGAAAAGTTGCGGCAGAAAAAAAAGCACCGATTTATTTTGTAGACGACATGATTGATGAGATGAATTACCGTTATACCGAGATGGGATTAATGGAAGTAAACATTTCATCAAAATATTTTTCCCGTCCTATTCACACCTTCATGCCTATGCTTGGTTCAATGCAGCTTCAGAACGCCGCTATGGCCGCTATGGCAATCAGATTCATTCTTCCTGAAGTTGATGTAAAGACAATTGAACGTGGACTTTCAAATTCAATGCTTCCAGGTCGTTTTGAAATTCTTCATTCAGTAAGAAACTTCCCTGAACTTGAAACTTTAATCCTGGACGGTGCCCACACTGTAAACTCCGTGAACCTTACAATCAACACTCTTAAAGAAGTTTATCCTGACAAAAAAGTAAACCTTCTTTTTGCATGTGCTGCAGATAAAGATGTAAAAGACATGGCTCCATTATTCAAAGGTCATTTCAATCACATCTTCCTTACAAAACCTGGAAGCGTGAAAGAAAGTGATATCGGCAGAGCTCGTGAAGCCTTTGAAGAAAACGGACTGGACTTTATTTACGAAGAAGATTTCGGAAAATTCATTCCTCACGTTATGAAGCAGACTGCACGCGACGGCGCAATCCTTCTTGTAACAGGAAGTTTCTATCTTGTAGCTGAAGTAAAGAAAGCTCTGGGACTCTGGAATTAAAAATCACTCAACAATTATCAACAACAATGCGGGGAACACGTTTACTGATTGAAGTCATCACTTCATAGGAAATTGTATTTCCAAGTGCGGCTAAAGTTTCAGCATCCTGCAGAGCACCATCCTGCCCTACGGGACCAAAAATAACAGCCTTATCCCAGCATTTAATTTCCTTGTTGTCTTTTCCAATATTTACCATACACTGGTCCATACAGATTCTTCCAACAACAGGATATTCTTTTCCATTAATTGCAACTTTCAGTCCTGGACTGAAGCGGCGCAAAAGTCCGTCCGCATATCCTACAGGAAGAACAGCAATATCAGTTTCTTCTTCACAAATCCATGTTCTTCCATAAGAAACACTCTGTCCGGGCTTAAAACGACGGATAGCTGAAACCTTTGTTTCAAACTGCATTATAGGTTTCAGGTCAAGATTGATGTCTTTTGATTCAAGATATTTTTTATCTACCTGGTCTGCATAATAACCGTAAACAATAATGCCAGGACGAACCATATCAAAATGAATATCAGATCTTGAACATGCAATGGCCGAAGCTCCCGCATGACAGATTCCAGGTTCTATGCCCGCTTCTTTTACAGCATTTACAGCTTCGGTGAAAATCTCAAACTGCAGGTTTGTGTAATCAATTCCTTTTTCTTCAACACAGTCACTTAATGCAAAATGAGTTCCCATGCCGGAAAGTTTAAGGTGTTTTGAAGATGCAATAAGTTTTGCCTGTTCAGCGGCTTCTTCTTTTCTGCACCCGATTCGTCCCATACCTGTATCAATAGCAAGGTGTACTTCAAGAGTTTTAATAATACCTTTCGATTCTTCAAGTTCTGTCAGAGAATCTTCCAGAGCCTGAATATGTTCTTTCCCGAATATAAACGGAGTAATATTGTATTTTACTAAATCGGGAAATTCTTCAGGACAACAGAGACTTAAAAGAAGAAGCGGAAGCTTGATTCCATCTTTGCGAAGTTCAATCCCTTCACTTACACGGGCAATGGCAAGCATATAAACGCCAAGCTTTTCACAGAGTCTTGCAGTTTCCAGAGCACTTGTTCCGTAACCGTCAGCCTTAACTGCAACACACATTTTTGTTTCAGGTTTTAAGAGTTTTTTTATTTCAGAAATATTATTTTCAAGATTTTTCTTATATATAACTGCACGAGTTGTTACGTTTTTCATTTTTCCCACCACAACTATTGTATCTACTTTAGAACAAAAATAAATACTTTACAACATTATAGAAATACATCTATAATTTTACAAATTAGAGATTTTTAATATTAAAAAAGGATTAATTAAAAAAAGATGAAAATAATTAATAAATTTAAAGTGCTATTTTTGTTCTTCTTTAGCCTTTCTTTTTCAATTTTTGCAATTGATATTAGTTTCAGAACTGTACCCCAGACAGGCATTCCCCTTGAATCATTTAAATATTCTAATCAGAAAAATATTATCGAAAAGCCATCTTTTGGATTATCTGAAACTATTGACTTAAATTTCTTAAACTGCCTTGCTATTGGACCTGAGTTTATTTTCAACTACATCCAGAAAAACGGAAATCCAAGTTTCCTTATTGATGTTGCACCAGGTCTTTCGGTTTCAGCATTTTATGCACCTCTTTCAAGACTTGAAGTACAGGCTGGCGCTTCAGCAGGTTTACATTTCATGTCTTACAATTTCCCTGGAATTGAAAACTCTTCTGGTGGATATGACGAAGGAAATATGCCGGAAAGCAAGCTTCTTTCAAGTTTATATATTAAAGGTTTTACAAGTGCAGCATTCCGCTTATCTCCGGACTTTAGTATTGGTGGCCAGATCGGTTATACAAATTACCTGCTTGATAAGATCAGTTTTACGGACACAGCCTTCAGTTCGTTTGACATCGGTGTTAACTTTAAATATACAATTCACACTTCAAAAAAATCTAAGAATATCAATGCAGATTTTATTCAGTATGATTCTGTTTTCCCGGTTTATGCAAATATTTATAAGGAAAACGGATTTGCTTACGCCAATATTATAAACAATGAGAACGCAGAAATCCGCGATGTAAAAGTTTACTTCCGTGCGGAAAATTATACTTCATCATTATTCATTTGCGGTTCAATACCAATGATTCGTAAAGGAAAATCAGCAGAGATTCCTCTTCTTGCTGACTTCTCTCAAGAAATTGCATCCATTACAGAAAACGGTCAGATTCCTGGTGAAATCATTATTGAATATTCAATGCTTGGAAAACCAAAAACTGCCGTAGAAACCTGCATCATTGATGTGTACAACAGAAACAGTTTGAAATGGGTAGACCCTGCCGTTCTTTCAATGTTTGTTTCTCCAAATGCAACAGAAGTTCTTGAACTTTCAAAATACATTGTAGGTATTGCCAGAGACAGTCTTAAAACTGGTGTAAACAGAAACCTTCAGTTTGCTGCATGGATTACAGAAGCAATCAACTCTATGGAAATTGATTATGTTCCTGATGCAACAACTCCATACAATGTTTTCCATTTTGACATGGATGTAGTAGATCAGGTTCAGTTCCCATTCCAGACACTTACATATCATTCAGGTGATGTTGATGATCTTGCAGTACTTGTCTGTGCCCTTCTTCAGGCCGCCGGTATTGATTCAGCAATGATTCCTCTTTCTGAAGATTTTATTGTATGTGTTGCCCTTAACGCATCTGAAAAAGGAGCTGCATCAATTGTAAACAATACAGAAAGCCTCATCATTATGGATGATGAAGTATGGCTTCCTATTTCCATGAAGAACCTGCGTCTTGGATTCAATAAAGCATGGAGTCTTGCACTTTCTGAAATTGAAGCCGAAGAATTCGGATCAGAAATGATTATCCTCCGTGACGCCTGGCAGAATTATGCTCCTTTAGGAATTTCAGGAAAAGCAAATTATGAAAAAGCAAATCCTGTTGACTTAAAGAAAAGATCAGATGCTTCAGTTACAAAATATCTTGATTCTGAAATACAGCCAAAAATTAAAGCTCAGCTTTCACTTGTTTCATCAAATCCAACAGAAGCAAACCTTAATACTCTTGGACGTCTCTATGTTACAACTGGAGAAATGTCAAAAGCAAAAGATGCCTATAACCGTTCTGCGAAACTTGGTTCAGTTTCCGGAATGTCAAATCTTGCAAATATTCTGCTTCTTGAAAAAGATTATGAGGGAGCAAAACGCTGGTACAATAAAGTTCTTGAAGTTAATCCTGACCACAACGGTGCAAAGAAAGGTCTTGAACGTATTGCAAACGAACAGGGAAATTAAATTATGAAAAAAAAGATTAAGCAGATAATTTCTATAACATGCCTTTTCTTTTGTTTCTCTTCGTTGCATGCAGAAAAAGGAATATTTATAAATACAAATTTTATTTCTACAATCCCTTTTCAAAGTGATGAAAATATTAAGATTTTTTCAAAACTGAAACCTTCATTGGGTGCTCAAGGGGGAATGGAAATTCGCCCTTTTAATTTGATTGGTTTCACAGTAGATGGAAGCTATTCTAATTTCGCTCAGGAATCTGTAAACAATTCACTTCTCGGTGTTAATCTTATAGACGGAAACATCGGTTTTAAAATCAATTATCCGGTTCTGGACTTTCTGAAAATTACAGCAGGTGCTTCGGGAGGAGTTTATTACCTCAATCATACAAAAAACCCTGTTAACTCAAATAACATGGAAACTGAAGTGGTTGACCAGAACATTAAATACCTTGGTGTTAATTATGCTGTAAATGCCGGAACAGAAATTCGTTTAAGACCATGGCTTAATGCAAACATAACGGCAGGTTATAAAAATTGTCTTGCACAAAATGGAAATCTTATTTCAGGCTTAAATATAACCGCAGGACTTTCTTTTAATCTTTTAGAAGTGTTTAATTCTGAATCAAAACTTAAAGCTGAGCTTTCAAATCTTGATCCTGTTTTTCCTGTTCTTTATTCCTGGTATAACGACAACAGTTTTGGCTCTGTAAATATTTACAACGGAGAAGACTCAAAGCTTACAGACATAAAAGTTTATTTTTATTGTGAACAGTATATGAGTCAGGCAAAATTCCTTGAAG
Organism: Treponema sp.; assembly: GCA_024402535.1. Classification (GTDB taxonomy): domain Bacteria; phylum Spirochaetota; class Spirochaetia; order Treponematales; family Treponemataceae; genus Treponema_D. The sequence goes on along the minus strand of JAKSTN010000051.1, from coordinate 10,529 downwards.
AAATTTCCAGCCTTAAAAAAAATGAAACAGTTTCCGTTTCACTGTCAGCTTTCTTTAATGAATCAACTTTAAGACTTCTTGAAAAAACAAATGCCAACTCAGTAGTAATTCTTGAATATAAAAAACTTGGACAGAAACTCCGTACAGAAATTCCGGTTCTTCTTCCGATTTATCATCGAAATTCCATGAGCTGGGAAGACGACAGACGGGCTGCAGTTTTCGTTTCACCAAATGATGTTGAAGCAAAAAGTTTTGCAAAGCAAACAGCATCTGTAATACGAAATAAACTTGTAGAAGATAAAAATAAAAATCTTCAGTATGCATGTGCTCTTTTTGAAGCCCTTACTCTTTACGGCATGAACTATGTAATTGATCCAACCAGTGCCTATGCCGATAACGTTGGTTCAACTTCCATAGACTTTCTCCAGTTCCCTTTCCAGACTTTAAACTATCGTGGTGGAGATTGTGATGACCTTTCCATCTTGTATTGCTCCCTTCTTGAATCGCTTGGTATTGAAAGTGCATTCATTACGGTCCCTGGACACATTTACTGTGCATTTAATTCAGGCCTTTCTTTCGAGAAAGCAAAAGAAGTTTTCAAAACTGATGTTGTAATTGAAGCTGAAGGAAACGGATGGATTCCTGTTGAAATTACAATGATCAAAGATGGATTTAACGCAGCTGTTCGTTTTGGCATGACTGAATGGAAAAAAGCAGAAGCTAAAGAAGCTGCAATTATTTATCCAATGCATTCTTCATGGCTTGTTTATAAAACTGTTACTGCTCCTGGTGCAGATGCAGATATTTATGTACCGGCAAAACAGGATATTCTTGCCGCCTTTAATAAACAGATTAAATTTAATTATTAATAAATATTAATTTTAGGAGATTAATATGAAAAAGTTTTTTATTTTACAGATTGTTGTAGTTTCCTTTCTTGTTTTAAGCTGTAAAAACTTCTTGTCTGAAAATTCCTTGTTTGCTTCAAAAATGGCTGAAGAAGTTTCCTATGCAACTGCTACAGAAGTATTTGTAACTGTTTCTGAACCAACTGAAGGTTCCACAAAATATGGAAACATGATTAAAGGAAGCCGTGATGTAAAAGTAGGCTTCCCTTTTGAAATTGAATACGAACTTGCCAAAGAAGAAGGTTACTTCTGTTATTGGGAAGCTTTCGAAAACTATAGTGCCAATAAAACAAATACACCAATCACAGATACAGAAATAATTGAATTCGAAGATATCTATAAAAATCCTACAAAAGTAACTTTAAAAAAAGAAGTTCAGAATATCCGTATTATCCCAAAAATCAACAAGACTCCAATGATAAATATTGAAAGTCCAGATTATGGAACTTCTTCTTTAACAGGTGAAACAAAACTTCTCCCTGGTGAAACAATTCCTGTTGTTATTTCTTCATTTGATCAGTATGGAATTACAAACCTTAAAATTACTTCAAGAGATATTTCAAAAGAAATTATCTCATCTTTAGATTTAAGAACTATTGAATCATTTTCAGAAAGTGTTCTTCTTAAAGATTCAAAAGATCATATTCTCTTTACATTAACAAATTTAAGAGTCAGCTCAAATCTTTCTACAGTTTCTTTCATACTTGAAGCAGGTTCAGGTCTTGATGCTGTTTACAATCTTGGTGCAGATTTTGCCCCTCGCCCACAGATTGATGCTACATCTAATGTTCCTTCACAGAGCGAAGGTGTAATGAGAACAACTCCTATTAAAATTAAATTTACAAACGAAATGGACGTGTCACTTATTACAGCTGAAAACTATAAAGAATTTATTTCAATTTCAAGAGTTAAAGAAAATCCTGAAACAAGTGAAGAAACAATTTATGACTGTTTTTCAGATTCTGAATACAATGATAAATCATATTTTTCTGTTCCAGAATTTCTTTCTGATAAAAAAACACTTTTAATTTCACCAGTTAATAAATTAGATAAAACTGAATGGCTTCCTTCAGGTTCAAAACTTCGTGTCACAATTTCTGAAAGTTTATGTGATATAAACAGTGTTCCTATGCTGAACAAATATTCTTTTGCATTTACATTAGGTACTGAAGGTGATGCAGAAGGACCAATTATTACAAATGAAAAAACAAACCTTTCAATTGTTTCTTCGGAAAAAGAAATCAGTCAGTCTGAATGGGGAGATTTTGAACCTTCAAAAAATGCAGATGAAGACCACATTTATGCAGACTCAATTCATGTTGGTCCTGGAGAAAGTTTCAAAGCAGTTATTCAGGCATCTGATCTTTCTACCGGAGATACAGGAATAAAAGAATTTGTGGCTGATATACGTCTTATGTACATTTATGAAGGCGGAAGACTTCCAAATTCTTCTGAAAAAGCTCTTAAAAACCTGATCCTTTTTGATAAAGACGGAAACTGGCTTTATGAATCAGGTTTCTTAAAGCAGGATTTCTACAAAGAAAAATCCCTCACATACAGTGGAACAAATAAAATTGCAGATACAGAATCAGATTTCATTTTTGATTTTGAAGATTTTATAACAGATGAAACTTCTGGTTCCCTTTCTGTAGACGGTATTTACAGAATTGCCCTTACCGCAAAAGATGCACTCGATAATTACAGCGCTAACCCAAATGTTTATTATGTTGTACGAGATACTACAGCGCCTGATGCAGAGAAGAATGCTGCGAACATTTCTTTTACTGATGATTGTGGTGTTGAAGTAAATGGGAAAAGATATTTTGGGGGAAATTTTAAAACTATTACTCTTTATATTAATGGAGATGTTTTAGATTTGGGAACTCAAGGACAACCACAACTTGCAACAAAGAAAGAAACTAATAGTTTGTCAATTGTATTAAACGCCTCTGATTCTTTCGTATATAACGAAAGTACAAACATTTCTGAATGGAAACAAGAAAAAGGTTTAAATAAATCACTTACATTTGAAATCCCTTCTGAAATGTTGAATAACTCTATTGATAAAAATATTTATATTTGGAGTCAATTTAGTGATGGTTTTGATCATATTTCTGAAAAACATTTATCTCCTTTAGCTTTAAAAATTGATAATACAAAACCAACAATTACAGTAAATTCAAAAGAAAATGTTTATTCTAGTTTCTGTGACAATAATGAAATAAAAATTTTTACTGAAAAAAAATCATCCCAGAAACAATCAGTAGAAATTTTATTTTCTGATAACTCTGAAAATAGTTCAGGCATTAAAAATCTTACATTAAATAGAAATGGACAGAGTTCTGAGTTACCATTAAATACAAAAGAAATTAGTTTAGATTTAGATGTACCCTACACATTATGTATTTCTGATAATGTTGGTAATAAAAATGAATACAATATTTCAGTTTCCTCAAAATATGAAGGTGCATTTCCTTCTATAGAGTTCCTTTCTTTCAACGACGGACATATTTCTAAAGATCCTTTATTAAACAAAACATATGGTATATATGATATAGATACTAATGAATATATAAATTGTTATTTTTCACCAAAAGACTCTTTAGGAAGGGATTTTATTTCAGGAAATACATTCTATCTTTCTTTTATTGTTAACAGTTCAAGATATAAATTGTCAGAGAATACTTTACAATTTGAAAATTTTGAGGCTGATGAAATTAAAGTAATAGCAAAAAAAGAAAAAAATGAAATTGGAACTATAATTTACCATCAATACGAAACCGAACATGATTGGTATCCTTTTGCTGATTCTTTTGATATAACAAAAAATCCAAATAATGGAATAATTTTTAAAGAATATAATGAACCTGGTTATTTCGAAATTACAATTCGCGGAAAATTAAAAGATGATTATTTATTTGATTTAAAAAATAAAATTGAAGGAAACAGATTATTACCTTCTTATTTGCAGCTTCCTGAATCAGAGTTAAATTCAGTTTACCTTGAATGTACTGTAAATAATGAAAAGTTCTCCAACAATTACAAATTTGGACCTTTTACATTGGATGTTTGGGCACCTGAAATTATTGATTATGGTTCTTTATCAGGAATCCCATACACAATTGATAAATATGGTCATAGAGAATATGAAATAAAATCTGGGGAAAATGGGAAACCTATTATTACTGGAATAAAAACTAAAGATAATATAACATATTTACAAAATAATATTGATCCGACTGTTGATATGTCTAACCTTTGTCAAAGTTATATTTGGCCTGAAGGTAAAAGTTTAATTAATACTGAAAAATTTTATTTGTATATTGGGTTTGAAAATACTAATAGAATTACGTTTTCAGATCCTTTAGGTAATGGTACATATATTACTTTAAAATTACTATTAGATAAAACCGCACCTTATATCGATGCATCTGAGTCTTTTTTAGATGAAAATGACACCTATTGGTATTCCGGAGATAAAGGTTTAACATTAACTATAAAAGATGCAGATTCAGAACTACTATCTTCTTATATTTTAGATGAAAATAATCAATTATCTTTCCTTCATGAAAATACAATAACCCTTCATGTTCCGATTGACGATAATGATCACTTTTTTACAGTAATTGCTGAAGATATTTATGGAAATATTCTAAATAAAAAAATAAATATAAAACAAACTAATATTCGACCATCCATTGAAATAACTGGAATTGTTGACCAATTAACAATTTGGAATCCTTCTGTTAATGAATATACCCGAAACAAAACTAGAGGTTATAACCCTAGCTCTGATAAAGAAATAATTTTTGATTCATTCAATACAATTTACGAAGGAATATTAAAAACAACAGAAGTTAAAAGCTCGCAATTTCCTCAAGCATTTTCTTTCTCTATAAATAACAATTATCCTCTTGGTTATAGAGGAGGAAAAGGAAATTCAATTACAAAAGATGGCCAAGAGATAACAGATACAGGAGCTTCTTCTGTAATTCTTAAAGTTTCTTCTGGCCCATTAGGGATCAAAGAAAATGGAATTGAATTATTTTCGAAAAAAGGTTGGCAAAATATAAATAATTTTACTGATGATGATATGAAAATAAATTTGTCTGAAGGTACAATTTTTGATAATGCACAAATATGTTTTAACACAACTGAACCCGTAATTACACTTCGAATAACAGATAGGTTAAATCAATCAACTTATATTTCAGAGAACAATCTTCCTGAAGAAACTACAGGACCTAAATTTATTACATCAATTGACAATAATGAAGTCTTTATTGATTCTAGAATTAATGATAAATCTTCTACCTTAGATTTTTATTACACTAATATTAGAACTGCATACTCTACACCTAAAGTTGGTTTATCTTTAAGCCATACTGAATCTGGATATACTGATTTTTATGCACTTGATGATACACAAGTAGACACTTTGGAAAAATTACAAATTTCATTGAAATATCCGTATAGAATCTATTCAAACTATAAATCTTATAAAATAAAAACATATTCATTGCTTGGTACAGAAATGCAAACTGTTGTGTATATTCGACAACCTACCTATTATCAAATATTTTCAACGAGTTCAATTCCTTCCGATGAAAGAAATACATTTATTAATGATTCTATTCTTCCATGGGAAATAGATACAACAGAAAACCATATTGGACTTGGGGAAAGTTCTACTAATAATTTTTCTTTAAAGTCTCCTTCAGACTTTAGTAATTCAAATTCTGAAATTAAACTTGAAATAACAGGTTGTCATTTTGCATTCTGGTACAAAATATCAAGCGAACAAAAATATGATTATCTTGAATTTTTGGTAAATGGTAATACGATATTCACAGATAGTGGATATAATGAAGACGGAAATGAAGAATGGAAATATTTCTCTATTACTTTCAGAGGAGCAGGAGATTCTACAGAAGGGATAGGAACATATAGTGAAAGACGTACTTTTACATGGAGATACCACAAAGACGGTACTGTTTCTAAAGGAAAAGATGCTGTGTGGATCGATGGCATAATGAGTTCTTTCTAAACATACATTGTAAATCCCAGTTTTTTTCAATATAATTAAATATCCTTTAATTCTGTCCTTTAAAAATAAGGGCATTTACGGAGTTAAAAATGATTTATACAGATACACGTGATTCATCAGTTAAAACAACTTTCAAAAATGCTGTTTTAAGCGGTATGAACAAAGAAACAGGCGGTCTTTATATTCCTGTTTCATTCCCAAAACTTGACCAGGACTTCCTGAACAAAAATCCGGAACCTTCTTTCCGCGAAGTTGCTTTCCAGATGGCAAAGCCTTATGTTGAAGGCGAAATCCCGGACGAAGATCTTATGGCTATCATTCAAGATGCTTACAACTTCAACCCAAAAGTTGTTCCACTTGATAAAAACTCTTACGTTCTTGAACTTTTCCACGGACCAACATGTGCATTCAAAGATTTTGGTGCACGTTTTATGGCACGTGTAATGTCATATTTCAATAAAGATGAAGGATCAAACCTTCATATTCTGGTTGCAACTTCAGGTGATACAGGTTCAGCTGTAGGTTCTGCATTCCACAATGTTCCAGGCATTGATGTTACAATCCTCTACCCAGAAGGAAAAATCAGTCACATCCAGGAAAAACAGCTTTCAACATTTACAGGAAACGTACGTGCTCTTAAAGTAAAAGGCACATTCGATGACTGTCAGAAACTTGTAAAAACTGCTTTCACAGATGATGAACTTCGTTCAAAACTCCGTCTTTCATCAGCAAACTCAATCAATATTTCACGTCTTCTGCCACAGGCTTTCTACTACATGTACTCTTCACTTGTAGTAAAGAACCGCTCTGCTCTGGACACAAAAATTGAAAATCCTGATGTTGTTATGGTTGTTCCATCTGGAAACTTTGGTAACCTCACTTCTGGTCTTATTGCTAAAGAAATGGGTGCTCCAATTTCAGGTTTCGTTGCTGCAACAAACTCTAACCGCACAATCCCAGACTGGATTGCAACTGGCGATTATAACGCACGTCCTTCTGTAGAAACTTTTGCAAATGCTATGGACGTAGGTGCTCCAAGTAACTACGAACGTATCAAAGCAATGTACACACTGGATCAGGTTCGTGAAATGTTCGGTTCTTACTGGACAGATAACGAAGGTATCAAAGACGGTATCAAAAAATGTAACGAAAAAACAGGTTACATCATCGATCCTCACGGAGCTATCGGATACCAGGCTTGGGAAGCAATCAAAAATGAAGGATTCCCTGCTTCTTCTGATTTCGAAAAACCAGGTGTTACAGCAAATACTCCTTCATGGGCTCCAGCTGTAGAAAACAAAACTGCTGTTGGTGTTATTCTTGAAACAGCAAATCCTGCAAAATTCGGAAGCGTTGTTCAGGATGCAATCGGTCGTGAACCACCAGTTCCACAGCGCCTTATCGACATCATGAATCTTCCAGATCAGGCAGTTTCAATGGAAAATGATTACGAACAGTTCAAGGCATGGCTCCTTGCAAACCTGTAGTCTATATTAAGTAAACATAAAAAAAACTTCGCAAGAGATTGCGAAGCTTTTTTTTGTCAGACTCCGAAACAAATTCGGAGTGACTACAAATAAAAGTCATCCTGAACTTGTTTCAGAATGACCACAAATAAAAGTCATCCTGAACTTGTTTCAGGATCTTTACTCATTCAAAAACAATTCTATCTCTTTCCAAGCCTGTTTGCTTTCTGGAATCAGATCGCCCACCTGCTGGAAAACGTGGTACATTCCTTCGTATTCCTGAAGTTTCACATCAACTCCGTTTTGCTTTGCATTTTCAAAAATAGTTTCACTGTCACTTTGCAGAACTTCCCAGGTTCCTACCTGAATAAGCATTTTAGGAAAGCCTTTGTAATCCCCGAACACAGGTGAAAGATACGGATCAAACAAATCAGTGTCTCCTGCATATAGTGATGTCATAGATTTCTTTTCAGTTTTTGAGGATTGTTTTTCATCTTCTACAGGTCTTGTTTTATTTATTTCCCTGAAACTGTGTTTTGAAATTCCAAACATGGGGTCTTTGTAAAGATTTGTTTTGTGTGTAATACCAGAACCTGCAAGGTCGCCCCAAGGAGAAAGACAGATGATTTTTTCCGGAAGTTCGCGGCCTTCATCCCGGAGCTTCAGACAAAGAGACAGAACAAGGTTTCCTCCTGCACTGTCACCAATCAATGTAATATCAGATGGTTTCCATCCGTTATCTAAAATCCAGTCCCAGGCTTTTAAGCCGTCTTCAAGAGCGGCCGGAAAAACGTATTCAGGTGCAATTCTGTAATCAATATTTATAACTGAAGCGTCATTTGAAATCTTTGAAAGTTTTACAGCCTGACTTCTGTATGAATCAATCATTCCTATAACATAAGCCCCACCGTGAATCTGAAAAATCAGTTTTTTAGAATTGGAGCCTTCTTTCTGTAAAAGTTCGATTGGAACACCAATGTCGATTTTCGTATTTGTATAACCTTTTGGAGCTTTCCATTCTGAGCCTTTAGCAGAAAGAGCCGCTCCAGCTGAAAGCATTCCATCCCCTTTCATTACAGGAAGGTTTCTTGCTTCACGAATAAATTCCCGGATCAATGTTCCTCTGTAAGAAACTTTTAAGTCTGGACGGGATAACCTGTTATTTATGCCAAGTACAAAAATCACAAGAACAAAATATAAAACTTTTTTTAGTACGCTGAATTTTCCATCCATTATTCTTTTCCAGAAAGAAGAAAAACGGAACCATGTTACAGCACATAAAAGGAATAAGAGAAAAATCCAACCTGTAACTGACGCATCAATTACAAATAAGGTAAAAGCCGAGCATCCAAAAAAGATAATGCAATATACAATAAATAAAATCATATAGAGGATTATATTAAGTAAAAAACTAAAAACAAAAAAAAATTGTTAATTTAGAAAAAAGATTTATAATTTAAAGGTGGAGATATTGGAGGTATTTTAAATGTCAAAACAATTAAAAGATTACATCCTTGGTTTTGTTTTTTTTATTGCTCACCTCATTATCCTTACCCTTGGTTATTCATATATCAGAAACATTACTGTCAGTGAAGATAAGAACCGTTATAAATATATAGCCATAAATGAAGCAAATTATATTTCCAATGTAATTGATAAAGTAATTGTTCGGACTTACACATTACGGGAAATGATAAATGAAAATAATGGTGAAATTGATTTCTTTGATAAAGTTGCACCTGTCATCATTCAATCTATAAAAGAAGATACTGGAATTGTAGTTACAAATCTTCTTCTGGCTCCCGACGGCATTGTAAAAAAAGTCGAACCTGAAAAAAACAATAAAGAATTACTTGGTTTCAATTTCACCGATATTACAAAAGCGGGAAATAAAGAAGCTCTGGAAGCAAATATAAAATCCCGAACAATATTAACTCCACCCTTTTCTCTTGTTCAGGGCGGAGTCGGCATGGCAGCCAGAACACCTGTTTATTTGAATCATAATGAGAAAACCCGGTACTGGGGCCTTGTTTCAACCACAATGGATTTTAATGATGTTCTCAAAGCCTTAAACTTCGATACATTCTCAAAAATGAACATCAATTATTGTCTCTGGTATATTAATGAAAAAAACGAAAAAATCATCCTGAGTTCCAATACTGATGAAATAAAAGACCCTATAACAGAAAATGTCATTTTAAATAATCTGACCTGGCACCTTGATGTTTGTCCTTCAAAAGGATGGAAAAACGAAAACCTTGAAAAACTTATTCATCTGGTGATTTTCATTGTTTCAGCATTCATGACAGCTTTTGTCCTTCTTATGTTCAGAATCAGGCGTGACGGAAACAAAATGAAAACTCTTGCCGAACAGGACCATCTTACAAACTGTTATTCCCGCTATTATTTGAATAACGTTATGCTAAACCCTGAAAACGGCGAATGGAGAACTCCTTCAAATAATTATTCTGTTGCAATTGTTGATGTGGATAAATTCAAACAGATAAATGATAAATATGGACACCCTGCCGGAGACCGAGCCCTTGTTGCAATTGCTGATATTCTCAAGAACAGCATTTCAAAGCCGGCGAAAGACAGAATTGTCCGCTTCGGTGGCGACGAATTCATCATCTTTTTCAGTGATATTGAAAGAAAGACTCTGCGAATAAAATTTCAGGATATTCTTTCCGCAGTTGAACAGATTAGATTTGAAGATTATCCGGAACTGAAACTTTCTATCAGTATGGGCGTTTCAATTCCCGAAAACCTGGAAGACAAGTCTTATAAGAACATGGTAAAAATTGCGGACGACAACCTTTATAAAGTAAAGGAAGCCGGCCGCAACAATTACCTTATGTAATTTTAATTATTTTACAGCTTCAAAAATAATATCAGCAATAAAGATTACAGCAAGAATCCATGTAGCAACAGGAATATCCTTTACTTTCTTTCCTGCGCATTTTGCAATTACGTAAGCAATCATACCAAGGCAGATACCTTTAGAGATTGAGTATGCGAATGGCATAGCAATGATTGTAACGAATGCAGGAATTCCTTCTGTAGGATCTTTCCAGTCGATATCAACAACCTGCTGCATCATAAGGAATC
>JAKSTN010000050.1 GCA_024402535.1 Treponema sp. | reverse complement strand
CAACTGCCAGAGAAAGGTCAGGAATCTTCATACATTCTACAGTTGGGTCAGCAGCAGTGTGCATGAACATAACTGTCTTAGAAAGAGCTCCACCGTCTTCCAGAGTTTTCTTGAAATACAGATAATCGTCGTATTTAAGACCCATACCACCAAGTACGATTACGTCAACTTCAGCCTGCATGGCAATGCGTGCCAGAAGCTGGTTGTAAGGTTCACCAGAGATTGAGAAGATTGGAAGTTTCTGAGAAACAACCAGTGTGTTGAACATATCAATCATTGGAATACCAGTACGAATCATACGGCGAGCCATAATACGTTTTGAAGGGTTTACTGAAGGACCACCGATTGTAACCAGAGAGTCTGCAAGAGCAGGTCCCTTATCACGTGGTTCAGCAGAACCGTTAAAGATACGTCCAAGAAGATCATCAGAGAAAGAAACTTCCATCTGGTGTCCCAGGAATTTGATGTGGTCACCTGTTGAAACACCACGACCACCGGCAAAAACCTGCAGGGAAACTGTATCGTCATCAATTTTATTAACTTCGGCAAGTGATTTACCAAAGCGAGTTTCAATTTCGGCAAGTTCACCGTATGCAACACCAGTTGCTTTTACAGTGATAACACTACCAGTGATGGATTCAATTTTGCTGTATACTTTACCCATAATTATTCACCATCCTTTAAGAAAGCTTTTGCTTCAGCAGAAACTGTTCCGTTCTTAGAAGCAAAGTGTTCTTCAATTGCTTTTTCTGCAGCTTTAAATTCTTTGCTGTTCCAGATTGTGTAGTTCCAGTCAATGAAAAGCTGACGCATATCGTTGAAGTAGTTACGGGCTTCGTCTTTGTCTTTCAGGTCGTAATCTGAACCAAGAACCTGAACAACTTTGTTGAATACATACTTCTGGCGTTCTACAGAACATGCAGCATCAACTTCATCAAATGAGTTCTGCTGGAAGTAAACTGCATCCAGGAAGTCACTCTTCATATAAAGAACGAAGTCTTCTGTTGTAGTACCTTCTTCACCAATAACTTTCATCATGTTGTTAACTTCAACACCGGCTTTGAAAATGCTGCGTGCATAATCAACTTTTTCGTTTTTGATAACCGAATTGTATTTTGACCATGATGTGATTGGTTCAATTGCAGGATATTTACGTGCATCTGAACGTTCACGTGAAAGACCATGGAACGAACCAACAACTTTAAGAGTTGCCTGTGTAACTGGTTCTTCGAAGTTACCACCGGCTGGAGAAACTGTACCACCGATTGTTACAGAACCGAAGTTTCCGTCGCGGAGTTTTACATAACCTGCACGTTCGTAGAATGCAGCAATGTAAGATTCCAGGTAAGCTGGGAATGCTTCTTCTCCAGGGATTTCTTCCAGGCGTCCTGACATTTCACGGAGAGCCTGTGCCCAACGTGATGTTGAGTCAGCCAGCAGAAGAACGTGAAGTCCCATCTGACGGTAATATTCAGCAAGTGTAACTGATGTATAAACTGAAGCTTCGCGGGAAGCAACAGGCATTGATGATGTATTACAGATGATGATTGTACGTTTCATCAGTGATTCACCAGTGCGAGGGTCTTTCAGTTCAGGGAATTCCTTAATTGTTTCTACAACTTCACCGGCACGTTCACCACAGGCAGCGATGATTACAACGTCAACGTCGGCGTTACGTGATGTAGTATGCTGAAGAACAGTTTTACCAGCACCGAAAGGTCCAGGGATACAGTATGTACCACCCTTAGAAACAGGGAAGAATGTATCGATAAGGCGAACCTGTGTAACCATTGGTTCACATGGAGCAAGACGTTCAGCGTAACAGTCAACTGCACGTTTTACAGGCCATTTGAAAACCATTGAAAGTTTATGTTCTTTGCCTTTTTCGTCTGTAACAACAACCATTGTATCTTCAATTGTGTAACTTCCGGCTTTTGTTACTTTCTTTACTTTAAGCATTCCGTAAAGATCAAACGGAACGAGGATTTTATGTGTGAAAGGTCCTTCAGGAACAGTACCAAGAGCGTCACCGCGCATTACTGTGTCCCCTACTTCAACCATTGGTGTCCAGTCCCATTTAACATCACGTGGAAGTGAATCTACATAAACACCTTTTTCAAGGAAGAAGCCTGCTTTTTCAGCAACCAGAGGAAGAGGATTCTGAAGTCCATCAAAAACCTGTCCAAGAAGACCAGGTCCAAGTTCGGCAGAAAGAAGTTCACCTGTAAGTTCAATCTTGTCGCCTTTCTTGATACCCTGAGTCATTTCGTAGATCTGCATCTGAGCTTTGTTTCCGCGGATACGGATAACTTCACCCTTAAGTTTTGTGCCATCTACAACTACATAGCCAACTTCGTTCATGGCAACATTACCATCGAATTCGATAGTTACCATGTTACCGTTGATGCCGACTACTTTTGCCTTTGTATCTGTCATTTATTTCTCCAAATTATTCTGACCAAGTATTGAATCGTATATCTTATGGTAAGAAGATATACCATTTTCACCATCAAATTTTTTCATTCTGGAAACCAGCATAAGTCTGATTCCATATGCGTAGACTGCATCAGTTGAAAAAATATCAATCGGTGTAATTTCGTCCAGAAGCTTCAGTCTGTATTCATACAGAAACTGTTCAGCCGAAAGAGGACTGTCCATTCCTACTGCTGTACGGGCAGCCTGCTGAATATCAGCAGTACAGCTTCCAGGCAGAGTAAAAGCATCCTTTTTCATTTTCTGAGCACGGATCTGAGCCAGAGCCAGACGTAAATCTCTTTCTTTCTGATACCAGGTATTCAAAAAATCAGAACCTGTATCTACTGTGTCACGAGGAGGCACAAGTGAAAGATTTGAAAGAACTTTCTTTTCACTTTCAGTCATATAACGTGAACACAATTCAATGAAAGAAGATTCGCTCAACGGCATGGCACTTTTTTCACCGATGTTTCCAAGAGAAGGCAGCTGTGATACTAAAAAATAATAAGCAGCCACTAGTCTATTCTTCCTTTGCAGCTTCCTTAAGGAGTCCTGCAACTTTTGGGTTCAAATACAGTGCGAAAAGTTCAGCAACTGATTCTGCAGAATAATCGTAGAATGCAGCACCGTTCTTAACACCAACTCTGAAGCCTGCAGAGATTGTTTTGTCAGGTTTAATTTCAAGGCCTTTCTTGATTTCTGCTTTAAGAGATGTCTTGAATGCAGCTTCAAGTTTTTTCAGGTCTTTTTCTGCCAGCAGAACTGAAAGTTCTGAAGCATCTGAGTCTTTAGCCCAGGCTTTTACTGTTTCAGGTACCAGTTTCTTAAGTACATCTTCTGTAACAGCTTTCTCTGTTTCTGCCTGAATAAGTCCGTCCAGAGTACCAACAATAGAGTCTTTGAAAGAGAGCAGCAGGTTACGGCTTGCCTGCATAACAGCTTCTTCGCTTGATTTTTCCATGCGAGCTGTTTCTTTCTTGGCGTCCTTAATGATTGCGGCAGCTTTTTCTTCAGCACTTGCAACAATTGCGGCAGCCTTTTTTTCAGCATCCGCAATGATTTTTGCAGCTTCTTTTTCGCTTGCTGCTACACCATCTTTTTTGATTTTATCAATCAGTTCCTGTAATTGAACATCCATTTATGAACCTCACTTTTAAAATAGTGTCGCTAAATATCTCTAATTATAATTCGATTTTCAATAATTTTCAAATAAAATCTCCAAAATCTTCAAAAAAGAAGGAATATTTAGTGAATTTATCTTAAGATTTATATTAAATATAACAAAAAATAATATAAAAATAAAAAAAAGAGGCTCCGATGAGCCCCCTTTGTAAGATTTTCCTTCAATTATTCAAAAGAATAAACTGTTTTTGCCTTGTATTTCTGACCAGGCTGAAGAATACAGCTTGGGAAATCTTTTTTATTAGGTGTATCAGGGAATGCCTGAGTTTCAAGACAGAATGCATCATGGCGGGCATATACAGTACCGTTTTTACCTACGATTTCGCCAATGTAGTTACCTGTATAGAACTGACATCCTTCAAGGTTTGTCGAAACAGTCATCTTGATTCCTGTTTCTGGAGACTGAACTTCGCCGAATTTAACAACTTTTCCGTCATCAAGAGGATTTGCACAGCCGCCTTTTACATAAGCCTGTGTTACGTAACAATGATCGTATCCAACACCTACATCCTTAATATCTTTTCCAATTTTCTTTTCTTTATTGAAGTCAAAAGCAGTGTCTTTTACTTCCTTGAATTTTCCTGTTGGAATCAGTTTTGAATCAACTTCAAGAATATATTTTGAAAGGAATTTAGCAGTATGATTTTCTACAGTTCCCTTTCCTGCCAGATTGAAATAAGCATGATTTGTAAGATTGATTGGTGTAGCTTTATCAGTTTCTGCAGTGTATTTACATGTAAGATTATTATCTTCATCAAGGAGATAAGTGATTTCAATTTTTACGTTTCCAGGGAAACCCTGTTCTCCGTCAGGAGAAACGCGTGTGAATTTTACACCGCACTGTTTTTTTGTTTCAACGGCTTTTCCTGTCCACATCATTTTATCGTAACCTTCAAAACCGCCGTGAAGAGTATTTGGACCGTCATTTTTATCCAGAGGATATTTTACATCATCCAATGTAAAACTTGCTTTTCCGATTCTGTTTGCAAAACGACCAACAATTGCACCGAAACAGAATTTTGTATTCAGATATCCTTCAAGTGTAGAGAAACCAAGAAGACAGTCAGTTTTTGTTCCCTTATTGTTTCCGACCATGATGCTTGTAAGTGTACATCCGTAGTCTGTTACAGAGAAACTCATTCTGTCATTTTCTACAGTCCAGAGATTTACTTTTGTTCCATCACAAAGAACGCCCCATTTGTTTTTTGTTACTTTCATATATGCCTCGCTTTTCCTAATATATGTTCTAGTTCAAATCAATTATAAACTGAACTTCTACTTCTGAAACACTAAGTTCTTTTGAAATATCAGTTACAGAATACCCATTGTTAAAAAGATACAAAACCCTTTCTTCAATTGATTTTTTTGGTGTAACCTTCGGAATATCCTGTGCAAACACGTTTGCTACAATATTTTCATCAAGAACTTTTGTTGAAATTACAGGAACTTCTTTATAGGCTGCACCAGATTCCGTTACTACAGTTTCGTCTTTTGGCTGAATAATCTTAGTAAGGTTTTCTCTGTAACTTTCAAAAAGATTGTTCTGTGCAGGAGCTTTAACTTCATAGGCTGCATTAGGATCAACTGCTGCCTGATTATTCTGAGAAGTTTTTGTCTGAGGCTGTTTTTTAGCCTGAACAACTGCCTGATTAAACTGTTTCATATTTGCTTCATTCCGAAGAAGCTCAAGTTTTTTATTCAGCAGTTCAATTTTTCTTTCGGCTTCAATCTGAGTCTGTTTTAATTTCTGAATTGTCTCATTTACAAGATTAATATTATCGACAGTGTTTTTCTGCATGCTTCGAAGAAGTCCGTTCATGCCGTTACGGGCTTTATCAAGCATTCCGTCAGGGGAGAAAATTTTCTTGAACTTAATGCCGAATACAATCCACATAACAATGTTGAATATGCAAAGACCGGCTACAAGATAAATCACAAAACTACCCCACTATATCAATTATGGTTCCAAGGTATGGTGAAGAGGAACCTGCAGTCTGAGAACTGCTTTCTTCATTTTCGGATTTTTCATTTCTTCCATTCTGTCGGAAACCACCGGATCCGTTACCGCCTTTTTTATCTGTTATTTTCTGATTATTGGCTTTATCATCAGAAGCACTGTGAACTCTTTTTGAATTTTCCAGATTCTGCTGAACAACAGTAGTCTGCTGTGTAATAGATTCAGCAAGCTGAGCCGCCTGAACATTCCCAGCCAGTTTTGAAACATTTGCACTTTGTGCATACATTACCTGAAGATCAATTGGCTGAATAGCCATTCAGTTCCTCCTGGGAAAGTGAAGGCGGTTCATATTCACCGCGCTTTATGAAGCTTCGGTCATAATAGAAAGTAACACTTTTTGTATCAACTTTTACTTCATCAAGAACATCACGGACATAAACTTTTACGCCCGAGTATACATTTCCTTCACACTTAACTTTACCAACGGCTTTAAGTTCACGAAGGTGTTCCTGTATTTTTTCAATCTGTTTTGTATATTCACTGGTCTGTTCCGTAATCTCGTCATGGCGTTTCTTAAGCTTAACAAGATTGTCTTTCTTTTCCTGAGAAAGATTTCGACGGATTTTTGCCTGCTGTTCAAGAGTTGCAATATCCAGATCAAGATTTTCGAGTTCTTTAATAAGTTCAGCCTGCTGTTCCTGAAGTTCTTCAAGCTGTTTCTTTGCGCGAGGGTCAATACCAACATTGAGTACAGTTTCTGTACCACCACCTGGAGAACCAATATTCTTTGCACAGATTTCTTCTGTTGCAAAAAGATGACCACCAATAATCTGAGCTTTTTTACCGCGAAGAACAATATTCTTCATGGCTGTAACTTCAGAGTTCATGATAGAGTCATTTACGATGATATTATTTTCAACTTCAACATGAGAAGACTGAATGAATTTTGCCCAAAGTGATTTTCCAGCCCTGATGTAACATTCGTCTTTTCCGAAAACACCCTGGCGGATTGTAACATCACCATCAGCTTCAATACGACATTTTCCAACAGAACCGTTAATTTCAATATTTCCTGAAGCTTTGACATTATATCCATCATCAACAGAACCTTTAACCACAACGCTTCCAAGGAATGTAATATTACCTGTTTTAATATTAACAGCATCAAGATATTTAACTGGTTCAACCGTAATCTTTCCGTTTATAAGCATAACTTCGCCGTCACAGTCAGCAACGATTGTTACGCCGTCTTTGTCAAAATGAGTATTTGCTCCAAGATTTACATTAATATCTTTTCCGTTTTTTGCTTCCAGGTAACGACCCATAATGGTCTTACCACCCTTACCTCTTTCAGGAAGGATTTTTGTAGCAAGCGCCTGACCTGAAACAACATTCTGAATCTGGTTCAATTCCTTATAGTCAACAGTTCCATCTTCAGACATTTTTGCACGGAGCTTTTTAGGATCTGTCTCAAAGTTATATGCAATGTAAGCATCATTTCCGTCAACAGGAAGAACTGCAGCTGCAACCTGATACGGAATGTTATAAACAGGATTATCAACAAACTCGTTAATCTTCTGCTCATCAAAACCTGCCACAACACCCTGAGATTTCAAACAACGGACAATCTGTTCTGCCGAAACTTCTGCTCCACTCATGGCAGGCGAAGTAACAGTGATTGTTGCCATCATTTCGTCTTTTGAAACATCAACAGAAACAAGACAGTCGCCTGCCTGAACATGCTTATAGTCTCCTACAGAAATATACTCACCGTTTGTTCCGTTCTTTGCATATTTTTTGATAAGAGATTCATCAAGTGCAATTGTATCAGAACGACGGGCTTCATCAAGAATTTCCTTAACATCAACAGGGCTTCCTGATCCAATAGGCAGAATAACTTTAAGCATAATCTGGGAACCAAAATGGCGCAAATAATAAAGACCGTCTGCATCGCGTATAACAACTTCTTCTTCCACAGAAGAAGAGGCGAAAAGATCATCAGAGGCAAGAATTGTTTTTTCTTTGATTGTACTTGGATCCTGATAAATTTTTAAAAGCCATGGCTTTTTCCCAAACCCAAGAATTCCTTCATTTCCTTTTTCAAGAACTTCATACTGAAGGTTAACGGTTTTCGTATCAAGCTGAACGGCAGCATCCTGCAATGCTTCATCGACTGTGTCTGCCCGAACTTCTACACAATGGAGAAGTTTATCCACGGCGAGACGTTTCGTCATTTCTTCACGGAGTGCTTCCAGCGTAACCATATTTTTCTAGAGAATTCCTCTGCGGATATTTGTAAGCTTTGCACGCAATCTGAGATTTGCTTTTGTATGAAGCTGAGAAATACGGGATTCACTTACCTGAAGGACTTCACCAATTTCTTTGAATGTAAGGTCTTCATGATAGTAAAGAACAATCACCATTTTTTCTTTTTCAGGAAGTTCCTGAATTGCTTCGGCAATTACCTTTTTGATTTCTTCACGTTCTGCAATCTTATCAGGTTCAAGGCTTGAAGGAGCTTCAATATTGTCCCCGATTGCTACGTTATCGCCGTCATCTCCTGAATACCATACATCATTCAAAGAAAGTACACTTGTTCCGCTTACCTTCATGATTGTGCGGTGATATTCATCTTCAGACATTTTAAGAGAATCTGCAATTTCCGAGTCTGTAGCAGAACGTCCCAGTTTTGATTCAAGAGAAACAATGGCATCTTCAATTTCACGGGATTTCTGACGGATACTGCGTGGAACCCAGTCCAGCTGACGCAGTTCATCAAAAATAGCACCACGAATACGGGTTACTGCATATGTCTTGAACTTAACATTTTTAATTGGATCATATTTTTCAATTGCATCAAGAAGACCAAACTGACCGAAACCAACCAGGTCGTCATATTCAACACAGTTTGGCATTCCAACAGAAACTTTTCCGGCCACGTATTTTACCAGAGGCATATACTGTCTGATAAATTTGTCGCGCAGAGCAGGATCCTGAGTCTTACGATACTGTGTCCAAAGAAGATCTTCTTCTTTTGTGTCATTGACTGAGTTTTCTTCAATTTCTGCCATTTCACTCACCATTATTCAATGAAACCACTTTTAATTATGATTCATTTGCTAATATTGTACTAATTGCCTTTGCCAAAAGCGGGGCATCTTTTACTTCCGGAGCTGATTCCTCCGAACGGCTGCGACTGCTTCCTCCGCTACTGCCAGCAGTAGCAAAATCAGAGTCATTGTTTACACCTTCTTCTCCCCCTCGCGAAGGTGTCGAACTTTCAAACCCAAGATTATCCATTGCAGGAAGAGTATCCAGTTCTTCTGCTTCAGCAGCATAAGTTGCTTCATCTGACATTCGTGGAGCCTCTCTTGCTAGAGCAGGATTATCTTTTGTGACCGCTTCTTTTCCGGAAACATTGTAAAGGGTTTCCAGATTACGGACAGGAACAAATTCTTTGTCTGCTCCGGCAGAGCCAGAAGCAAAATCCCCGGTCACATTAACATCATTTTTTACCTGATCTGTTACCGCCTGTTCACGTGCATAAACATTCTGTGCACCTGCAGGAGAAGCGGAAACACCTCTTACGTCATCTTTCGTAAGCATCTGATGACTGGAACCAACAATATACTGCCCTGTTCCTTCATCAGCTGGAAGATCTTCGTCCTTTACGACAAAGTCAACAGTCTGACCATTTTTATCTGTCCTTGGCGGAAGCCCATCTGTCTCAGCCGATGAATCGGATCCGACATCAAGAAACTTTCCGAACAGGAAAGATGCTCCGAATCCAAGTCCTGCAAAAAGCACTGTAAACAAAAGTGTTTCCAGCACTATTCTGCCAGCTCCAGCTCCGGAGGAAATATTACATACAAGGGAAAGAAGAAAACCGCCACCGGCAAAAATTCCGGCAAATTTTAAGTCTTTAATTTTCCGCCTCCCTTAACACATAATTATACATCTATTTACCTTTTCTTCCAATAAATTTCTTAAGGAAGCTGGATACACCCTCATTTGTCTCCGGTTCAGTCTTTTCAATCTTTCCAACGATATGTTTAAGACAAACCGCAGGCTTTGATGTAGGACTTACAACAATAAAAGGTTTCTGTCTGATTACAGAAGTCTGAACCGTATTATCTTCGTAAACGCATCCAAGATATTCAACCTTCTGATTCAGGAACTGGCCTACAATATTAATAATGCGGTCCGAAATTCTTTTTCCTTCATCAGCTGAATGAACACGGTTTACGATCAGTTTGATGTCGATAGGTCTGTCTACAACTTCAGTCGTAATAACCTTAATCATTCCGTAAGCATCTGTTATAGCAGTTGGTTCCGGAGTTGTTACAACAAAAACTTCATCTGCTGCAGCAACGAAACGCTGAACGTTTTCCGCAATTCCAGCACCAGTATCAATAATGATAATATCTGCACTTCCCAGCTGACTGAATTGAGAAGCAAAATCATTCAGTTCCTCTACAGAAAGATTTGCGATTTTTGAAAATCCGTTAGCACCAGCAATAAACTTGATTCCAAACTCTGTATCCAGAATTATTTCTTTCATTGTTTTTTTGCCGTTGATTACATGCATCAGATTAAACTTTGGCACAACGTTCAAAAGAACGTTTACGTTTGCCATTCCAAGGTCTCCATCAATGAGGATTACCTTTTTACCAAGCTGAGCATATGCAATGGCCATATTAACGGAAATATTGGTTTTACCAACTCCTCCCTTTCCGCTGGTTACGGCAATAATGCGGGTATTGCGGGATTTGGGAGTATCTTTCATTAATTCTCTGAGTCCTTCAGCCTGTTCTTCCATATTAGTTTTCCTCACTATTAGAAAATTTCTCTCTTAAATGTTCCATATCCAGATTAAATCCTGAAAGTTTTTCAAGGAAATAAAGTGGAGTTGCTTTTTCAATATTTTTTGCAGCATTCTGTCCGTCAGTTACAAAGGCAACGGCCTTGTGTTTTTCATACAGACTGCTGATTATATTTCCATACATTTTTGACTCATCACATTTTGTAACAATTACCGAACCATAAGCAAAAGGCTCATAATTATTCATAATGTTTTTAAGGTCACTGCATTTTGTTTTTGCGTCAAATGCAAGATAAATATCCGGAGTGATTCCAGGAACAGAAACCACATCCTTAAGACGCCCGATATGAACACTGTCATTTGGACTGTATCCACCTGTATCAATAAAAATGCCGTCACAATGAAGCTTGTACTGATTGATAAGTACTTCCAGATCTTCATTTGATTCAGCCTTTACAACATCACGTCCAAGGATTTCACCAAAGCGTTTCAGCTGTTCCAGAGCACCCATACGCATTGAGTCAGTTGTTATAAGACGTGATTCGTATGAACGTCCTTTTTCTTTAGATGAACGAATTTCTCTTGCTACAAGTTTTACAAGAGTAGTTGTTTTACCAACCCCAGTTGGTCCAACAATAATAACGATGTGAGGCGGACGAACATGGTGGCCATTATCAATTTCAATAGACTCACCAATCCAGTCCACAACCGTACGTTCAACCATTTCAAAATTGCCAAGCTGTTCAAGGGAAAAAGTTTTACGAATTTTATCAGTCATCATATTTATGTAACTGAAAGAAAATTCATTTTCAGACAGCAGTTCTTCAATTCTTGCAATAGTATCGTGCTTATCAGCAACGGCAGAAGAGCTGAGTTTTCTGTTCATGGTTTCCTGCATCTCCTGAACTTTTTCAAGAGCTGCTTTCATTTCATCCATCTGACTGAGCTGAGTTTTTACAATAGTTGAAGTCTGCTGAGCAAGAATCTGTTCACGGTTCTGGGCAAGACGTTCTTCTTCTTCAGACTGTGCCTGTGATTCTGCCATACGTGCAAGAAAATCTGTTCCAGAGCCAGAGTCCGCATAAGGCTTTGCCATTGAGGATGCAGAACGAGGATTAACTTTATACATCATACAAATCTGTGGCTTTGCAAAAAGTCCTATCAATCCATTTCTTTTCACTTCGTAATGCCGTAATGGTGTGTAATCGTAACCATACAGTTTAAAAAGCGCATCCTTACAATCCTGATAGGATGGTCGGACTATCTTCTGTACCCCTTCATTTTCCAACATTATTGATTTCCCTCATCTTCTTGTGCTATTTCCCCGATTACTTCAAGCTGCACTTTCTTGCCTGCGTTATACAATTCATTTGTAGAAAGAACTACAACACCAGGCATATCAATTTCACAAAGGGAATGAACAAGCTGTCTGATTTCAGGTTCACAAACAATTATTGGAACCATATTCTGGAACCTGGTAAGAGCTTCAGAAATACAGTTTTTCCATAATCTGCCTTCTACTGGATCCAGTGCTGCCATAGGTTTTGAACCGTCTTTCGGATAGAAAGCCCGGCGTTCTATCATTTCTGTAAGTTTCTGCGAAAGGAGCATTACATGAAGTGTGTTGTTTCTGTCTACATACTGTTTTGCAATCTGAAGGCCCAGAGCTTCCCGGACTTTCTGTGTAAGGAACCAGATATCTTTTGAAACTCCGGCATAATCTGAAATGGCTGAAAGAATTGTTTCAATGCCACGAATTGAAACTCTTTCTGCCAGAAGATTTTTAAGTATGCGTTCAATCTGTCCATAAGACATTTTTGCATTGTCCAGAACTTCACGAACAAGAACAGGATATCTTTCTGAAGCCTTATCCATCATCTTCTTAACTTCTTCACTGCCAAGAATTATATCTGCATTTGCACGAATAAGTTCTGTAATATGAGTTGCCATAACAGTTGAAGGATCACAGATTGTATAACCTGCTTCTTCAGCCTCCTGGCGTTTTTCTTCGTTTACCCAAACTGCAGGAAGTCCGAATGTAGGATCCTGTGTACGTTCACCCTGGATTTCTTCCAGTGGCATTCCGCTTGTATTGATTGCCATGTAATAACCGAGTTTAATGGAAGCACGTCCCGCTTCAATACCATGAATCTTGAAAACATATTCATTTGGATCCAGAGTCATATTATCCTGGATATGAATATTCGGAACGATAAGCCCCATATCGTTGGCAGCTTCCATACGGATATTTGCAATGCGCCCTGTAAGTTCGGCACCCTTTTCTTTATCTACAAGAGGAATAAGAGCAAAACCAAGTTCAATAGAAAGCTGGTCGAGCAGAGGATAATCCTGCTGCTTTGCAGTAGCCACCTGAGCGCCTTCTGCTTCTTTTTTTGCCAGTTCCTTTTTCTTTGCTTCTTTTACCGTATTGTTCTTTGACATACGATAGCCCACAAAAATAAATGCAGCACCGAAAAGAACAAGCATAATAAGAAGACTTGGTGTATTAAGTCCCAGAGCAATTCCAAGAATAATAAGAACTGCACCAAGAATTTCATAAATGCGACCGTCTCCAGAGAAGTCGTTAATAACCTGCTGTGCAAGATTATCATCTGTTTTAGTACCAGTAACCAGAATACCGGTTGCAAATGAAATCATCATTGATGGCAGCTGAGAAAGAAGACCGTCACCAATTGTAAGACGGGAATAAGAATCCAGAGCAGAAGAAAAATCCATTCCTTTCTGAATCATACCAATAATGAATCCACCAAGAAGGTTTACAACTGTAATTACAATTCCAGCCTTTACGTTTCCTGAAACGAATTTTGAAGCACCATCCATTGTAGAATAAAAGTCTATTTCACGGCGAATCTGCGCCTGAAGTTCCTGAGCCTCTTCATCAGAAATAGCACCACTGTTCAAACGGTTTTCTACGTCAAAAAGTTTTGGCTGCATTGAGTCCAGGGTGAAGCGGGCTGAAACTTCAGAAATACGTGTGGCACCTTTTGTAATAACTACAACCTGAACAATAATCAGGATTACGAAAATAATGAATCCGATTACAACATTGTTACCTGTTACAATTTTTGCAAAAGCCTGAACCATATTACTTTGTCCGGGCATAATAAATCTGTTGCCACGGCGTACCATTTCGCCTGTCAGAATCAGTCGGGTTGATGCAATATTCAGCCCAAGGCCGAACATAGTCTGAAAAAGAATGATGCGGGGGAAAGATTCAAAATCAGCTGCACGGGGGATTGTAATAACTCTTAAGAGTACAATAATACATACCGACAAATTCAGTATCATCATGATATCAACCAGTACTTTTGGACATGGTATAATCATAAAGATGATTACGAATACGGCGAATACGCCCATGTAACTCTGTTTTACGAAATTTAAAATACGGTCAACGACTCGATTTTCGTTTGCCATTAAGCCCCCACCCAAAGCAAAACTTTTCAAGTAATAGAAATTTTTGAGATATTAGTATTTTATTTTACCTTGAATTTTAATTCTTATCAACATTTTCCTGAAGTCTTGAATAAATGATTGCTATAGTCTTCCAATAAACTTCAGGTACTTCTTCCCCAACTTCAATATTGTGGTACAGATCACGGGCAAGAGGCTTATTTTCCACAAGAGGAATATTATTTTCTGTTGCAATGCGTCGGATTACAAACGCCTGTTCATCCATACCTTTTGCATTTACAACAGGAGCATTGTTTCCTGAGGCTTCTTCATATTTCAGTGCCACAGAAAAATGTGTAGGGTTTGTAATAACAACGTTTGATTCTTTTACGGCTTTAGGAATATTCTGTTTCAGGATTTCCTGCTGCATTGCCCTAAGCTGAGCCTTTGTCTGAGGATCTCCTTCCATTTCCTTAAATTCTTCTTTTACTTCCTGCTTTGTCATTTTCATACTTTCCATAAATTCATGGCGCTGCACAAAGTAATCAGGAATGGCAATACATACAAACAAAACTGAAACAATTATAATCAGCTCAGCTCCGGTAATGGCAATCTTCCGCAAAGCATTGATTATGCTTCCGGTAGCAATAGTTTCAACAATATCCCACATATTCTTTCGTATAAGGAGATAAGCAATAAATACAATAAGGGCAACTTTTCCAAGCGATTTTGCAATATTGAAAAGCCCCTGCAGTGACCCGATTGTTCGACGGAAATATTCCCCGAACTTTGGCAGAATTTTGTTGAATTTTGGTTCAATAGGTTTCCAGCTGAAAAGGAATCCCCTTGTTTGAATAATATTTCCGGCAAGTGCTGCTAAAAAACCAACAATACCCATTGGAAGAACAATTCTCAAAAAGAAATTCAAGAATGCTTCCCAAAGACTTCCGTTTACAGGATCTTTTTCATGAGCCTGACCAAAACAGAAAATCATTATTTCAGCACAATTGTTAAAAATCCGTTTTCCAAGAAAGAAAAGAAGAAGCACCGTAAAAAGAAGAACAAGACTGCCGGCCAGTTCCTGAGTTTTTGCGACACGACCTTCCTTGCGGGCTTTCTCCAGTTTATATTCTGAAGGTTCCTCTGTTCTTCCCTCTTCTTCTGCAGCCATGAGCTACCTCCTACTGCCCCAAGGTGGCAAAGAAATTAGTCAAATCTATAAGCCCCTGGTTGAAAGAACGGGTAAAGAAATCACTCATTGCAGGAAGCATGTTCAGAATGAGGAAAAACGCCAGCAGAATCATAACCGGGAAACCTTCAGATAAAAGATTCATCTGAGGTGCGGCTTTTGAAAGAAGTCCTGTTGCTACAGAAACAAGAAGAAGTGTTCCCATAACAGGAAGTGCAATTATCAAAGCATCTGCGAAAAGGTTTGTAAGACCTTTCATCATAAAACGGGCAACAGGTTCCGTACCTGTCACAATAGAATAGGCACTGAGGGCTTTAAAACTTCCCATAAGGCCTGAAATAAAAATTTTCTGAAACCATCTGTTCTGAAGGAATACCAGCATTGCAATAAAGTTCAGGTACTGACCCATAAGAGGATTTTCAACCTGACTCAAAGCATCGTAAGCAGATGCAGCTGAGAACCCCATCTGGAATGCAAAAAGCTGACCTGCGGTACTGAAAGCGGCAAAAATAATCTGGATGAAGAATCCCATTATTACACCAATAAGTCCTTCTCCCAGAATCAGAAGCAGATACTGAATAGAAAATGCCTGATCATCTGTTACTATGGTTTCATAAACAGAAAAATCAATGCCCGAAAACATCATGAATGCCATGTAAAACGACAATGCCAGTTTTGCAATTCGCGGAATTGAACGCATGGAAAACAGAGGAAGCGTAAGAATCATCGTAAAGCACCGGGCATAAACCAGCAGAAAATACGGAGCTTTCAAAAGGATGGAATCAAGCATCTCTTTTCACACTCCCCGTTTACTTCGCAAAATCCGGAATTCGTGAAAACAATGCCACAGTATACTGACCAAGGTTTGAGAACATAACACCACCAAGAAGAGCCAGTACAATAAGAATTGTGAGAAGTTTTGGAAGGAACGTAAGAGTCTGTTCCTGAATAGATGTTACAGCCTGAAAAATTGCCACAATAAGACCAACAATCAATGCTGCAATAAGACACGGCGCAATAAGTTCCAGAATCTGGGTAATTCCGCCACGCATCAATGTTACAATTTCACCTGTACTCATATTCTACGCTCCTAGTGAATTACCGAAAGGAAAAGCTGATTTGTTAATAATCCCCATCCGTCAACCAGAACAAAGAGAATCAGTTTAAACGGCATGGAAATCTGAACAGGCGGCAGCATCATCATACCCATGGACATAAGGATACTGGCCACGACCATATCAATAATAATAAACGGTATATATAGAAGAACACCGATTTTAAATGCGGCGGTAAGTTCATGAAGAATGTATGCAGGAACAAGAATATGGGTTGGAACATCGGCAAGTGTGTTCGGTTTTTCAAGCTTTGCCATATTCATAAAAGTTCCGATATATGTAGGGTCTTCTGCCATCTGAGTGTACATAAAAAGACGGATTGGAGCTTCAGCTTCACGATAAGCTTCTTCAATTCCAATCTGACCTTCATTCAAAGGCTTGAAAGATTTTTCGTACATTGTGGAAAAAGTAGGCCACATAACAAACAGAGTCATGAACAGAGCAATTCCGTTCAGAACTGCAGTTGGTGGAACCTGCTGAAGAGAAAGAGCTCGTTTAATAAAGTCCAGGACAATTGAAAAGCGCAGGAAACAGGTGACAAGCAGAAGAAGACTTGGCGCAATTGTCAGTATTGTAAGAGCTAAAAGGATTCTTACAGAAAAAGCAACTTCACGGCCAGTTTGTGGCTGAGTAATTTGAACAGAAACATTTGGGACAGTTGGCTGTGTTACATTACGGCTCATTTCTGTGTTCCCGCGGGTTGAGCCTTGCGGAAAACTCTGGGCTGAAACAGAGAACACTGAAAGAACAAGGAGAAGAGCAAGGACAATCTTCTTGAAATTGATTTTTCTCATATCGTCCACCCTATTCATTTTCTTTCAGGCGCTTTGCCTGATCCTGGAAAATTTGATTTATATCCTGTTCACCGGCACTGAATACATTTGTACTCTGACGTCCTTTTGGTGCTGTATTTTCGCGTGGACCGCCCGGCATGAACATATCCAAAACATCAGCAAAGTTTTTTGGCTTTGAAGAATTTGTTGTTTTATCAGCGTAAAGATTCATTGCCTGGATTAGTTCTTCATCTTTTACTTCGGCAATCAGGTTGATTCCGCCTTCAGTAACACCAAGAAGATAAGCCCCTTTATCTACAAGGGTCACAACTTCAACTGATTTTCCCTGACCAAGACTTAAATAAGCAACACGACGAAGAAACTGATCATCACTTCGAGTTCCGGTTCCACGGCGTTTAAGGAAATACATAACACCATAAACTGCAGCAACCACAAGAATCAACATGAAGATCATCTTTATGAAAGGCCAGACTGTTGATTTTTTGCCTGTATCTGAAAAAGTCAGGTTTGATTCGGCATTAACTTCAGGAAGAGAAAGAGTGATTTCATTTTCATTGACAGAATCAGTTTCTGAAGAAGATACAGTCTGTCCGAACAGACATGAAAAAATTAATGAAATCAATACAATGAGAATAATACTTTTTTTTGAGAAAACCATTTTTCAACCCCACCCAGAAGAAAAAATCGGCTAGTGAATATCTGAAACTCTTTCCATTGGTGAAAGGATTTCTGTTACACGAACACCAAAGTTTTCGTCAATAACTACAACTTCACCTTTTGCAAT
>JAKSTN010000005.1 GCA_024402535.1 Treponema sp. | reverse complement strand
TTGAAAAACTTTCTGAAATCACACATGTAAAAGAATACTTCCTCCAGCAGATGAAAGAACTTGTTGATTTGGAAGAAGAAATGCTTAAAACTCCAGGTTCTGTTCCAGCTGACGATCTTCTTATTCAGGCTAAAAAAGACGGTTTCTCTGATAAATACCTTTCAAAAATCCTCAAAGTTTCTGAAAAAGCTATCCGCGACCGCCGCAATGCACTTGGAATTAAAGAAGCATGGCTTGCAGTTCCAGTATCAGGTGTAGAAAACGCTAACTACTACTATTCAACTTACAATGCTCCAGATACTTCAAAAGCATCTGACAACAAGAAAAAGATTATGATTTTGGGCGGTGGTCCAAACAGAATCGGTCAGGGTATCGAATTCGACTACTGTTGTTGTCATGCAGCAATGCAGCTTAAAGAAATGGGCTACGAAACAATCATCGTAAACTGTAACCCAGAAACAGTTTCTACAGACTACGATACATCAGACAAACTTTACTTTGAACCAGTTACAACAGAAGATGTTCTTCAGATTTACGAAAAAGAAAAACCAATGGGAGTTATCGTTCAGTTCGGTGGACAGACTCCATTAAACATTGCTCGCGAACTTGAAGAAAACGGTGTAAACGTTCTTGGTACTTCAATTGATTCAATTGATGCTGCAGAAGACCGCGATATCTTCCGCCACATGATGGACAAGCTTGGTATTCCAATGCCAGAATCTGGAATGGCTGTAGACTTTGAAGAAGCTAAAGCTTGTGCAGACAAAATCGGTTACCCAATCATGATTCGTCCTTCATTCGTACTTGGTGGACGCGGTATGGAAGTAATCTACGACGAAGCAACTCTTAAAGAATACGTTGAAAAGGCAGTTGGTGTAACTCCAGATCGTCCTTTGTTGATCGACCGCTTCTTGAAGAACGCTCTTGAATGTGAATCTGATGCTTTGGCAGACGGAACAAACGTTTACATTCCATCTGTAATGGAACACGTAGAACTTGCAGGTATTCACTCAGGTGACTCAGCTTGTGTAATTCCACCAGTTTCTATTCCAGAAGAAAACCTTAAGACAATTAAAGAATATACAACAAAGATTGCACAGGCTCTCAAAGTTACAGGTCTTATGAACATGCAGTACGCTATCGAAAACGGAAAAGTTTACGTAATCGAAGCTAACCCACGTGCATCTCGTACAGTTCCACTTGTATCAAAAGTTTGTAACACTCAGATGGCTCGTCTTGCTACACGCCTTATGCTTGGTGAAACAATTGAAAGCCTCGGTCTTAAAGACAAAGTAATTCCTTACCACGGAGCAAAAGAAGCTGTTCTTCCTTGGGCACGTTTCCCTGGAGTTGACCCAATCCTTGGACCAGAGATGCGTTCTACAGGTGAAGTTCTTGGTATGGCAGAAACATTCCCAATGGCCTTCTACAAATCACAGGAAGCTGCAGGTTCTGAACTCCCACACGCACCAGCTGCATGGGAAAACAAAAAGATCCTCCTTTCTCTCAGCGACAAAGAAAACCAGAAAGATCAGGTTCTTATGGTTGGTAAAACACTTAAAGACCTTGGATTCACTCTGGTTGCAACACAGGGAACAGCAGATTTCTACAATGCAAACGGAATCAAATGTGAAGTTGTAAACAAGATTGGTGCCGGTCGTCCAGACGTTGTAGATATGATTATGAACAAAGAAGTTTGCCTCGTAATCAACACACCAAAAGCAAAACGCAACTACGCAGAAGACCGTAAGACAATCCGCAAAATGTGTTTGAAATACAAAGTTTCATACATCACAACTTTGGCTGGTGCAGTTGCAGCAGTCCAGGGTATTGCCGCTGTTAAGAACGGAAACGGAGGAGAGGGAGGCGTAAAATCTCTCCAAGAGTATCATTCACTTGTTAAATAAATGATTTTACGCCGTACTCTCCGGTGCTAGTTTTGGCGGCGCAAGCTGACAAAACTAGGTAAGCAACCGTTAGGTTGCGACGAGAAGGCGGAGTTAAGAGCCTTCAGGAATACCATTCACTGGTAAAATAGTCGGGCGTTCCCCTGCAACTTAGTTGCAGGGTCGGGCTTTCCGCAGCTCCGCTATCGCTCCGAATAAAAAAGACTGCCTGTATTATGTCATCTTGAACTTGTTTCAGGATCTCATTACAGACAGTCTTTTTTATTTGCCTTCGGCACTGCTCCAATCCCTAACGCAGTTCACACATAACTTTTTAAATCATTTTTCCTTGACACATATATCGCACTGCGATATATTATATATAGAACCTCGATATATCGAATTCCAATAGATAGAACCACATAAATGGTTCGGGGAGCAACATGGATAAACACATTGAAAAAATCTATGTTCCCATGACGGAAACAGGATTCTACATTCTGTTCTGTCTGCAGACTCCTCAGCACGGTTATGGTATTACCCAGCAGGTAAAACAGATGACTGACGGAGACATAGTAATAAGCGCGGGAACAATGTACGGCACACTTTCCAAAATGGAAAAAGACGGACTGATTGCCTTCCACTCGGAAGAAGAAAAACGAAAACTGTATTCAATTACAGAACTGGGAAAAGAAGTTCTGGAAATTGAGATAAAAAGAATTGAACGGCTTTATAAAAACAGCCGGATAAAGATTTAAAGGAGAGACAAAAATGAAAAAACATTTCAAAAGAGTATTTACAATTTCAGACTGGATGGAAGAAGAAAACTGGCTTAGAGAACAGAACAAAAAAGGATTGAAGCTCTGCAAGCTTAATCCTCCAATTGATTTTGTTTTTGAAGAATGTGAACCTGAAGACGTTGTTTACAGACTGGACTACAAAAACACAAAAGCCGCAGAAGAATATAAACAGCTTTATCTTGATTACGGATGGGAATACTGCGGTTCATGTTTCGGATGGAATTACTTCAGAAAACCTGCACCTCAGATTAATGAAGAAAGTGAAGGAGAACTTTTCTCTGATAATGAATCTAAACTTAAAATGGTTGAAAAGATCTACCAGACACGCATGCTTCCATTAATTGCTATTTTCTTCCTGTGCCTTATGCCTGAAATCAGCAGATTCATACAGAAAACAAGCTTCAATCCAGCTGACATTGCCTTCATGATTTTCTTTGGCATACTGTTTGTTCTTTACCTGTGGATTTTCGTTCACAGCGGAACAAAGCTGAACCGGCTGAAAAAAGAACTTAAAAAATAATACAAAAATCTTTTTTTGTTATAATTATATAGACTTTTTTTATGGCAGATTCCTTTTTTTATGTCACACTTATAAAAGAGGAGTCTGTACATGAAAAAAATTGCCGAAAGAAAATCAACCCAAACCCTGAATATTACAAAAGACGGAAAAGCCGTTGCAAACGCAGAACTTCGTCTGCGCCAGGTAAACCACGAATTCCTTTTCGGATGCGGCGCTTTTGACTTTGTGAGTAAAGCAAAACTGGAATCAGATGAAAATGCAAACCCAGCAGCATTAACAAAATATAAAGAAATCACTGACAAATGGCTGAAGATCTTTAACTACGGTACACTGCCATTTTATTGGGGACAGTTCGAAAAAGAAGAAGGCCGTCCACAGACAGAAAGCCGCATGGCCGCCGCAAAATATCTTAAGGCTCACGACAAAGAAGTAAAAGGCCACCCGCTCTGCTGGCATACAGCCTGCTGTGACTGGCTTTTGAAATACGACAACAAGACAATCCTTGAAAAACAGCTTGGCCGCATTCAGCGCGAAGTTGAAGGGTTCAAAGGCATTATCGACAAATGGGATGTAATCAACGAAGTTGTGATTATGCCGGTCTTTGACCGCTACGACAATGCCATTACAAGACTTTGCAAGGAACTTGGTCAGGTAGGCATTGTAAAGACAATGTTTGATCAGTGCGTAAAATATAATCCTGAAGGAACCTTCCTTATCAACGACTTCAACATGTCAGAAAAATATGCTGAGCTTATTGAACGCTGTCTTGATGCAGGCGTTCGCCTTGACACAATCGGACTTCAAAGTCATCAGCACCAGGGCTACTGGGGACGTGAAAAGCTGGAAGAAGTTCTGGCCCGCTTTGAAAAATTCGGACTTCCAATCCACTTTACAGAAAACACTCTGGTTTCAGGCCCGCTCATTCCTCCACACATCGTTGACCTGAATGACTGGCATTACGAAGACGACGACTCAAAACCAGAATTCGAAGAACGTCAGAAAGATCAGATGACAGAAATGATCCGCATTCTCTTCGAAGAACATCCTCTTGTTAAAGCACACACCAGCTGGGACTTTATGGACGGCATGTGGCTTAATGCACCAAGCGGAGTTCTACGCCGTGACGGAAGTGAAAAACCTATTTACACTGCACTTGATAATCTTATCAACAAAGAATGGCACACAGAAGAAAACATCAAAACAGATGCAAACGGAAATGTAACCGTTACAGGCTTCAAAGGAAAATATGTAATTGAAACTTTGAGCGGTGACAAAGTGATGAATGTTACACTGTAAAAAAATCCTAGGATTCTAAAATTACCGGGGCTGAAATTATTTCAGCCCCTTATTTTTTCTCCAAAATTTTTAGCAACCAAAATCGTTTGACAGATGGGTATATATATATATATATCATTACGATTAACTATAATTTTAGGAGTCGACTTATGAAAAAACTTAAAAGTTTATTCGTAGCTGCTGCAATTCTTGCAGTTACAACATTCACATTCAGTTGTGCTGATCCAAATGCAAAAAATCCAGATCAGAATCCCTCAAATGAAAACACAACCGAAGCACCAAAAGAAGATCCAGTTCCAGAAGTTGTAAAAAAGACTATTGAATCTGAAGAAGATTTTCAGAAAGCAATGGAAGAACTTTATGCAGAAATTGCAGCATTCTTTATGCCAGCCCCAAATGCAAACATGAGAGTTGCTGCTCCAACAGAAGCTGAACTTTTTGAAGGTGACAAAGCAATTGAACCTCTTAGTGAATTCATTGCTGCTTTCCTCAAAGCTGTTCTTGAAGCAGATCAAGATTCTGTACTTGATCCGCTTTCCCCGTTCGAATTAGAGGATTCAATTAATGTAAAAAATCTTTCTTTCGACCAGATTATAAAGGCTATTGATAAATTCATTACAAAAGAAGAAAACAAAAATATGGTAAAAGAAATGTTCGGTTCTTGTGATTCAGCAGATGAGCTTTTAGAAGATGCATTCGAGCCAGAAGATCTTGAAGAATTCAAAGCAAAACTCAATGACTCTGTAACATTAACAAAACTGAAGTACAGTGGCTCTTTAATAATTGACCCAATAGAAATCAGAAAGTTCGATATAAACGAAGAATCTACATCTGATTCTGACAAATACGAATTAACATCCGAAATTATGGGAAAATTTGAAATTTCTAACTTAAACGAAGAATTGGGGCTCAAAGTTGAAAAACTTGATTCACTTCTTCAGTTCTTAACAGGAAACACTGCAGTTTTCCCTATTAAAAACGTAACAGTAGATGAAGCATTAAAAATTCAAGACGCATTATTTATGGTTACTATGGAGGAAGGAGAACCAGGACCATTGCCTGGCACAGAAGAAGAAAAAGATGAATGGATGGCTGGTGGCACAAGTTCTGACTCTTGTCCTGATCCTGAAGAGTTCGGAATCGACGGAACAGCTTCTTCAAAAATCGCTTTCGACTTTGAAACAGCTTCATACAAGGGAACAATCGAAGTTTCATTAAATCTTGAAGCAACAACAGAACTTTTCCAAAACATTATGGGCACTATTGAAAAAGATTCAGAAGGCTTCCCTGTTGAACTTTTCAACGAACTTGGTGGCATTACAGTTTCTGTTAAAGACAGCGAAATTTCTCAGTCTTTCAAACTTGGTGATCTTATTGCCATGACACTGTAAAAAATAACTTTACTTTACGTAAGTTTCCATTAAAATAATAAAAGCGGTTCTTTTTAGAACCGCTTTTGCTTTTATATGGAGGTCATGTGAGCAAAACTTCAGTTGATGAGGCCCAGAACAATTTTTCTCACCTCATAGATATGGCAGAAACCGGCGAACATATTGAGCTGATAAAAAATGATAAGCCAGTAGCAGTATTAATAAGCTACGAAGAATATGAAAAAAAGTTTTTCCCATGCTGGTTCAAAACATGGCGTGAAACCCATGCAAAAACAATGGACAACGAAGGCATTCCGCAAGCGCCAAAAATGTTTCCTAATCCAATGCGAAAAATTTTTGAAAAGTAATGAGGACAAAATTTATGATAAAACGTTTTTTACTTGATACAAACATTATTTCTGAATTATCAAAAGCCGAACCTGACAGCAAAATCCTGGAAACATTCGAAAAGCGTAAAAACATTTGCGGAATCTCAGCAGTCACATTACAGGAACTTGTTCTGGGAATTTACCAGCTGGAAGAAGGACCTCGTAAACAAAATCTTTCAGAGTTCCTTGATACCATCACTTCAAATCTTGAAATAATTCCTTATGATGAAATCTCCGCAACTCTTTGTGGAAAACTTTTATTTGATGCCCAGTCAGAAGGGAAAAATATTTCCTGCTACGACAGTCAGATAGCTGCAACCGCAATTGCCAAAGACATGGTTCTTGTAACAAACCGGGAATCTGATTTTAAAGCAATTCCTGATCTCAACTCTCTGAAAACCGAGGACTGGTCTAAATAAAATATTTGAAAAAGATTGATTTATGAATAGAAGAGAGAAATGGGCACTTGCCCTTCCAGGACCAATTTCAAATTTAGGGAACATCATTATCCATAATGTTCTGATGAAATATTACACCGACATTATCGGGCTTGATGCTAAGTTCATTGGCTGGGTTTACCTGATTTACAATATTTGGAACGCAATTAACGATCCTTTGTTCGGCGTCTTAATTGACAAAATGCCTTACAAACCCAAGCGCGGAAAATATGTTTATCTTATGAGGGTAACAACACCAGTCATGATTCTTGCCATGATTGGAATGGTTCTGAATTCTCCGTCTTTGAATCAGTGGTTCATTTTTGCATTCCTGACGCTTGAACTATTTGTGTTCGACACAGGCTATACAGCTTTTTCGATTGGTTACAATTCCTACTTCTATATAAAAGCGCCTACAGCAGAAGATCGCGTAAATGTTGATGTTATCCGTGTTTATGTTGCAAATGTAATCAGTTTTCTTGCAACTCTGATTCCAACAGTTCTTCTTGTAGGTGATTCAAATCCTAAATTCATTATTCCGGCTCTTCTTGGAGTTGTAGCAATTGATGCCGTTGTCATGGGCATTTCTGTAAAAATCCTGAAAGAAAGCCCTGACATTTATGAAACTATTTCCGTAAAGAATGAAAAGATTAATTACAAGGAAGTATTGAAAGCTTCCTGGGCCATTATTAAAGCAAGATCATTCTGGACGTATCTTCTTTTCTTTATCACTGCCCGCGGAGCAATTGGTTTTTACTTTACACCATTCCTTTATTACATGGACCATGTAGCAAAAGCCGGCAGCACAGAAGCCACAATTGCCGATGTTCTTCCAGGTCTCATTATGCTGGCACTTCTTCCCCTTCTTACAAAAATCATAAAAAAAGTTGGATGTAAAATTGCCATTCTTATTTCCTACATTCCTGCCATTGTCGGTTACACCGGGCTTTTTATAAACTGCAGCATTATTAACGTCGTATTCTGCTATATCCTGATTATTCTTGGAAAAAATCTGATGGAAGTTGCCTGTACTCCAATTAACGGAGCTCTCATTGATGATGACGAAATGAGAACCGGGGAAAGAAAAACCGGTCTTGTTGGCGGAATCTTTGCCCTGGGTACAATCATGCTTAC
Source organism: Treponema sp. (assembly GCA_024402535.1). Classification (GTDB taxonomy): domain Bacteria; phylum Spirochaetota; class Spirochaetia; order Treponematales; family Treponemataceae; genus Treponema_D. The sequence goes on along the minus strand of JAKSTN010000005.1, from coordinate 79,087 downwards.
AAGCATACAGCAGTTTGTTTTCTCGAACATTCTTTCAGGTTTCGGCTATGACGGAAAGGCCGCAGAACTTACTGAACGTGCAATACTTGGAATCAGAATTGGAACCTGTCTTGTACCAATCGGATTTTTTATTCTTGGACTTATCCCGCTTCTTCTTTTCCCTATCAATAAAAAACGGGAAAATGAACTTGGTGAATTCAATAAAAAAATGAGAGGTGGAATAAATGAAGAAATTTAGAATTAAGAACTCACAGTTTATTGATGATAAAGGGAACACTGTCATTCTCCACGGCATCAATATGGTGTGCAAGGAAAAATCTAAAGGTTATATCGGAGACTATCAGGAATCTGATTTTGAACTTCTGGAGAAACTTGGCTTCAACATAATCCGCTTCGGCATTTTCTGGGACGCCGTTGAACCGGAGCCTGGAAAATACAATGATGAATATCTTCTTAAAATCAGAAATTTTTCCCGCATAGCTGAGAAGCACAACTTAAGTCTTTATCTGGATATGCACCAGGATTTATTCTCTGCCGACTTCGAAGACGGCGCTCCTTCCTGGGCAACACTGACTGAAGGTCACACATACGAAAAAACTGAATTGTGGAGCGAGGCTTATCTTTCAAGTGCGGCAGTTCAAACCGCATTTGAAAGTTTCTGGAATGATGCAAAAGCTTCTGACGGAATAGGAATCCAGACTCATTATATAGAAATGTGGAAACACATAGCTGACTTTTTCAAAGATGATGACAATATTATCGGTTACGACGTATTGAACGAACCATTTCCTGGAACATGTGCAAACATCCTGATTGAAAGACTTTTCAAGAAACTTGGAACCTTCTTACTGCTTCATCCATTTTCACTCAATAAGATCTGGGGACAAAAAATCCTCATGACATTAAAAAATGCAGAATCTGTTCTGACTGAAATATGGACTGACAATGAAAAAAAAGCCCGTCTCCTTTCCTTCTTCAGTAAGAAAAGAAATTACAAAAATCTTGTTCATCCTTTGGGCTCCGCATTAAAAGACTCTGATGAAAAGCTTTCTAACTTCTATCAGAAAATCAGAAATGCAATCCGTTCTGTTGATTCGGAAATTCTTTTATTTATAGAAGCTAATTATTTCTGCAACACAGGAATACCTTCAAATGTAATTCCGCCAAAAAATGATTCAGGCAAACAGGACGAAAAACTTGTTTATGCACCCCACGGCTATGATCTTATGGTGGACACGGATCAGTATAATTCCGACTGCCACAGCCGCCTTGATGTTATTTTCGAAACACATGCTGAATATGCTAAAAAATACCGGCTTCCATGCCTCATAGGAGAATGGGGCTGTTACCCGGATGCAACAGAAGCCCAGAAAGCTGAAGCCCGTTACCTGATTTCAAAATTCAAGGAACTTGGATTTTCCAACACCTATTATGATTTTTCAACTTTCCGAGGGAATCCTGTTCAGGAAATACTGAAATAGAGCCGAATGTTGCAGTCAACTTAGGTTTACTGCAACACCAGGCTTTCCGCACTTCGCTAGCGCTCATCCTCCTCGTAGCTGCCGTTCTGCAGCTACTGCGGTGGACTGCTTCGCAGGTGCTCCAATCCTTTGCGGAGATTATTTCTCCGCTATTTTGAGAGCAAGAGGTTCTAGTTCTGGAAAACTAATATTTTTAATTTTTCTTATAGACATTATAAACTGGTTTTTATCAATCGTATCTTCTTTTCCATCTTTCAAACGAGTAATTTTCCACACTGATTTATCAAGAATCGGCAAATAAAAAATATGACCTGTTTTTTTTGAAGCTTCTTTATAACAAGCTTTTAACGCATTTACTTTATTTTTATATTCTTCTTCATCAATATTTATAGAAGAAGACTTATTAACGCTCTTTACTTCAAAAATATGAATCTGACCATTTTTATCTTTCATTACAAAATCAGGATAAGAAGAATGAACACCATCCAAATAATATTCATATTTTATTTCTGAATTCAGTGGGAAGTTTTTTCCCCATAAAAAACGCGACTCTGTAAACCAATCTTTATCTTTAAATTCTGTAGTTTCAATTGAATTTGAACGAATATCCTTTAACAATTCCGCCCACTTTTTTTCTGCCTCACTGTCAAAAGAAAAATCAGTTTCCTTGTCTTTCCTGCACCAAATCCAGTCATCCAGAGTAAGATTATTTGAATTTTCAATAAAACAACTTTCTGAAGGGAATCCAACATCCTGACATACAACCATACTTTTTTCATAATCACAAATATAGTCTTCGTAAGATAATTTTATTTCCCCAAGGTGTTCTGTAAAGATCGACCATTTTTTAAAATCACTTGCGTAATTATAACAAATATTCTGAATCTCATTATCCTGCTTTTGCAGATTACGATATAAATCAAAAATAGAAGGATGAGTCAGATTGTCATCTTTAAGATTGTTCAAAAAGTTTTCTATATCATGTATTTTGGAAGAACTTATACTCTGTAATTTTACAGGCTTTATTCGAAATTTCTTCTCAATTTCATAATCCGCAAAAAGATTAACTTGTTTAGGAAGATGTTCCTGTTTTGGAATAATTCCCCAGATCCATGCAGTACAGGCAAGTTTTTTTGCTTCATCACTTAAATTTTCAAAATCCAAAAGACGAGGATTTCTTCTAACTCGCCCCATTACCTGTTCATCCAGCTGTTTGCTTTTTGAATCACGGATCTGGTAAAGCATACAGGCTCTAGGAATATCCCAGCCCTCCGAAATTACCATTTTAAAGATGATAACAGAAATGGAAGAAGCTTTACCCTTCATATAATCTTTCCATTTTGAAACTGGCAACTTTTTTAAACCAGCATCATTTGTTTCGCCACCTTTTTCATTTATGTAAACCCATTTTAACTCCTGGTGATTTTCCAGCGCGGGCATAATATTGTTCTTTAATTCTTCTTCCGCTTTTTCTTTGTTGGAAATCTGAATAATAAAACAAGGATTGACATCAAGAAGATTTATATAATCTGCTCTGATTTGCTCAAACTTATCCAGCGCATCATTCAAAGAATCAGATTCATTGCACTGCTCCACAGATTTTATGAGTTTTGCATTTTCTGCATCAGTATTTGAAATTTCAACATCAGGTTCCTGTTTACGGGAAAGCTTTGGTGTTGCAGAAAAATTAATAACAGCTTTGAAATATTCTCTTAATTCATCAAGATTACTAGTAGCGATGTGACATTCATCTTTAATCAGGTAGACTGTTTTATCAGCCTGCTTCATAAAAGTATCGCCAGTAAGAGTTTTCAGAAAATTTACAAAAGTTCCTTCTTTTTTGAGTTTGCTGGAATCTTTGTACAAATCACGGGGAAGAACATAAACATTGCAGTCTGTTGGAATATAAAGGCTGCCTTCCCCGCTGGAATCTGAATTTATTAAAAATGGATTTATGTTTTGGAAAGTTCCATTTTCTACCAAAGTGACAAATGAATCATAATTCTGCTGGGCAAGGTTACTTTTGGAAAGTGTTGAAACAATAAACACGGCGTTAGATTTTGAACCTAGAACACGATTCATAAAATCAGCCATCATGTAAGTTTTCCCACTTCCAGTTGGAGCTTTAAAAGTAATTTCCTTCTTTCCAGAAGAAAGAACCTGAATCAGACAACTAACTGCATTTTTCTGTAAATCTTTAGCTTCCTGTAACATTTTATTCACCCAATTCCTTTTGAGTTTTTTCAAAGTTACTGCAAACCCAATCGATTTTTTCTTTTACAGTGCTGAACTTTTCCTTACCGTAAAGAGATTCGTCAATTACATCAAATGGACTCTGTCCCTGTGTTGCTTCAAAATTTGCAACGGAAGCAATTTCATAAACATCAAGGTTTCCGCCGTAAGGTTCGTTGTCTTTTAGCCAAGGGAAATCTTTTGTGCCATCGTAACATTGACCAGTCATCACCCGCTTTAAGCGTTTTGATGTAACATCGTAGGCAATACCGTTGGGACATTTTTCACTTTTTTCATTATTTGTACATAAAATGAAAGTTAATTCATTTTGATAATCTTTTATGTATTCCATTATTGATTGCCCTGTTGTTCCACTACCTGCAAAAAAATCCAATACGATAGACTTTTCTTTGCATGCATGAAAAATTAAATCCTCAATCAATTCAACCGGTTTTACTGTATTAAAATCATGTTCTTTAGTTCCTAAAATTTTATCTAATTCAGCTTTTGCTGTTTCTGCTGTACCGTACTGCTCTGCACTATACATTCCCCAAAATGGTTTATAATTCTCAACTGATTCATCTTCAGGACGGATTTTTCTATAAGGTTTTTCGTTAATTAATACTAAATCTTTTCCATCATTACGAGTTGAATATTCAATTATTGTATCTTTCCCTAATTTCCATTGATTACCTTCATTCGGGTAAACTCCTAAAATATCAAAAATCATGCTAGCACGACCACGAACACCGTTCTTACTCATTTGCCCAATTTCTTCATAACGAAAGATTCCATAAGCATCTTTTTCAGGGTAGTTTTTTTCACCAACTACATGACAACGAAACTCGGCTCGCTGATTAAAATTCTTATAGCATAAAATATATTCTACTTTAGGTTGAAGCATGAATTTTGCTGTATCTGTGTTTTGACATTTTGTTCGTTTCTCCCATGCAATAACAGAAAGTGAATTCTCTTCCCCAAACACCTCATCAAACAGGCACTTAACATAGGCCTGGTTTTTATCATCGATGCTGCAGAAAATCACGCCTTCTTCCGACAAAAGCTGTTTTGCAAGAATCAACCTTGGATAAAGCATAGAAAGCAGATTGTCCCTGGTAATAGCGTTTGTGTAATTTGTCTTTGCAAATTCACCCATGCTGTCTTTGCCGTAAGGTGGATCAATGTAGATTACGTCAATCTGCCCTTTGTACTGAATCAAAAGATTCTGCAAGGCCTGATAGTTGTCGCCAATAATCAGCTTGTTTACAGGTTTGCCGTCGTCAGTATGGAAAGAAAACTTTTCATTTTTCTTAAAATAAGTGATGCTATCAGTCATTTTTTCTAGACGTTTGTCAAAATGAAGCCCTGTGCGTTTGTACGTTGTTCCCAAAGCCGCAATATTAATGGCTTCATCCTTTGATTCCGCATTTTTAATAAGTTTTATAAGCAGTTCAGCATTTGCCGGTTCAAGAATTTTATCCTGAACACGTTTATTTATTTCTTCGATTAATGATTGTTTGATGTCTTGCATTTTGATTCCACCGATAGTTAATAAAAACTGAATTATAAATAATTACTCAGTAATTATTTACTTAATCGGCAATATATCAGTAAAAACTTAGTTTTGAGCGAAAAAATCAGAAATTTCTTAGATATTGTTTTATATGAGTGATTTTTGGAAACGTGTTGACGAGGAACTAGATTTTCTTGGAATTAGCAGAACTTATCTTGCAAACAAATGTGAATTCAGTTTAACAAACATCGGGCAAGGTATAAAACTTGGATCAACTCCTTCCGCCGACACCGCCGTTAAAATCGCAAAAGTCCTGAACGTTTCCGTAGAATATCTTGTAACCGGACAGGACTCATCACTAAAAAAAGAAAATCTGGATTTACAAAAATACCGCAAATACTCATCCTTCATTTCCCAGCTAGATAATCTTCCAGAAAATCAGAAAGAACTTGTTAAGACGATGGTCATAAAAATGAATGAATGGAAAAATAACTAATTATACACTATAAATCTATACAGTATTTATTTTATAGTATATAATCTAACCATTGGAAATGTCTGAACAGGCGGTTATCTCCCGACTCTGACAACCAGGAAACTGGTTGATTAAACTGACGGGAGGCTTGCTTATGAACGTAGACAGAATCATAGCTATTGTAGCTTGCGCTGCAACAGTTATCTGCATGATCATAGCATGGCTCACTTACATTAAGATGTAAAAAGAGTAAAAAAATGGCCGCCCAGTCTGTTACACTGTAGCGGCCTTGCGTCCTTATAGGACATAAATGCTAAAAAGTGGAGATGACCAAATGTTTGGGCATTTCCTCTATTTTTAATATAACATATTAACTTTCTGCGGTCAAACTATAGGCCCCTTACAAAAATACTATTCTACTCTTCCTCATCTGGAATGAACTTAAAAATTTCTTCAACTGGTTTCCCGAAAACAGTAGCAATATCCATTGCTAATTTCAACGACGGATTATATTTCCCATTTTCCAGGGCTCCTATGGTTTCTCGCCGAACTCCTACTTTTTCAGCCAACTCCCCCTGAGTCATTTTCATTTTCCATCTGAGTTCATGAATTGTAGTCTCCAGCATTATTCATTACCATCCAACTTTTCAATTCGTTTTGTTTCAATCACATAGATTATTATGTAAAGAATATAAAAATAGGCGATTATTAAATGTACAATTCCTCTTTTTACAATAACTTCTGAAATATTATTAAAACACAAAAATGAAGCCAGAATTATTAAGCCTAAAAGCCCTATTCTCAAAGCTTTCTGTCCAGCCTTATTTTTTATCTGCTCAGAAAGCTCATCCTCACTGTCAGTTTCCGCAAAAAATGGAATTGCAGCCATTAATGCGATAGGAATACATAAAATAGTAATTATTAATGATGCCACATTTGGAATATTAACGTATTCAATTATACCTAGTATTAAGGTTTCTATACCAATTCCCAAATTGTAAAATAATTCTTTTTTAAGAATTGACAATTTTTTCATATCAAGACGCCTCCTAATATATATGTGAAATACATAACAAATGTTATATATTTCTAACTTCAATTAAATATACATCGCAAGAAGTGTGTTGTCAATAACAAATGTTAGAAATATTTATCATTTTTATTTAATGAGAATTTTCCGCAGAAGATTCCACACTTTTTCTTAAAAAAAACCAAAAAATTGCAGAATTCCTTTCTATAATGTAAAATGTTATTTATGCGCAAATTTACATTCTCAGGCGGTATTTTCCCGCCAGAAAGAAAGGAACTTTCACAAGAATGTCCAATTCAAAATGTGATGCCTTCTTCTAAAAAAGTCTGCATTCCTGTAACAATGGGTGGCGCACCGAACCAGGTTCTGGTAAAAGTCGGTGATGTTGTAAAAAAAGGCCAGCTCATTGCCAACGGTAATGCTTTTATGTCTGTACCGGTACACGCTTCTGTTTCCGGCACTGTTAAAAAAATCGGTCCTGTAATGGGAACCGCAAATGTGGAAAAGCTTGCAATTGAAATTGCAGCCGATGATTCAGGCGAAACAGACTTCATGCCTGTTCTGGATCCTTTCACCTGTGACAAAGAAACTGCCCTTAAACGAATCAAGGACGCAGGTATTGTCGGAATGGGTGGAGCTTCTTTCCCGACTCACGTAAAACTGAATCCTCCGCCAACAGCAGTTATTGACTCTGTAATCCTTAATGCTGCTGAATGCGAACCATATCTTACAATCGATGAACGTACATTACTTGAAACACCTGAAAAAGTAATTGACGGTGTTGCAATCGTAATGCAGGTAACCGGCGTTATGCAGAAACCTGAAGGCCGCGGATACATCGGGCTTGAAGAAAACAAAATCCACTGTGTGGAAGGTCTTCAGAAAGCTATTGATGCAAAGAACTATTCGGGCAAAATCGAAATCAAAATCGTAAAAACAAAATACCCTCAGGGTTGTGAAAAAATGCTTACAGTTGCCATCCTTGGCCGGGAAATTCCGACAAAAGGACTTCCTGCAAATATCGGATGTGTTATCTGTAACGTTGGAACTGTATGTGCAGTTTCTGATGCATTCCGCCTTGGTATGCCTCTTATTGAACGCCCTCTTACAATTTCAGGCGGCGCCGTTTCTGAACCAAAGAATATCCGCGTTCCTGTAGGAACCATGGTAAGCGACCTGGTTGGAGACGTAATCAATCCGACAGAAGACACAGTAAAAATCCTTTCAGGTGGACCAATGATGGGCTTTGCCATGACAAACGCTCAGTTCCCTGTTGAAAAAGGAACAAGCGGCGTTCTGTTCCTGACACGTAAAGAAATTGCAATTTCAAAAGAAAATGCATGTATCAACTGTGGTATGTGTGTAAACTCATGCCCAATGAATCTGATTCCAGCTCTCATGAAACGCCAGCTTGATGCCGGCAACACTGACAAATCGACAGCCTTTGGTCTCATGGATTGTATCGAATGCGGATGCTGTACTTATGTCTGCCCTGCAAACATCAAACTTGTTCAGCACTTCCGTGTTGGTAAAGGTAAAGTTCGTGCACAGATGGCTGCAGCAAAAGCTAAGGCAGATGCTGAAAAAGCAAAAGGAGATAAATAATGGCTGACGAAAAAATGTACCTTTCATCATCTCCACACTTCCATTCACCTGTTTCAACACAGATGATTATGTGGATGGTTTCCTTCGCACTGCTTCCAGTTTGTATCGCAGGCTGCATCATCTTCGGATGGCGCGCCTTGGCAGTTCTTGCTGTAAGCGTTGCTTCATGTGTTCTCTTTGAATATCTTTTCAATCTGATTGTTTACAGAAAATCTGAACCAGAAAAAGTTCTTTCAATTAAAGACGGCTCAGCTGTTCTTTCGGGACTTCTTCTTGCATGTACTCTTTCACCGCTGGTTCCTTTCTGGCAGGTAGTACTTGGTGCATGTTTTGCAATGGTTGTTGTAAAAGGATTCTTCGGCGGACTTGGACAGAACGTATGGAACCCTGCCCTTGCAGGCCGTGCATTCCTTTTCATCTGTTTCCCTTCAACAATGGGAGCACAGTGGCTGGATCCTGCAACTGATGCCGTTTCAGGCGCAACAATCCTTTCACAGAGTTCACAGTTCACATCTTACTGGGACCTTTTCCTGGGACGCCAGGGCGGATGTATCGGTGAAACTGCCGCAATCGTTATTCTGATTTCAGGTCTCTTCCTGATCTGGATGAGAATCATTGACTGGAGAATTCCTCTTTCATTTATTGCAACTGTTGCACTTCTTACACTGATTTCAGGCGGAGACGTTCTTATGAGCGTTCTTTCAGGTGGTCTTATGCTTGGTGCCTTCTTCATGGCAACTGACTATGTAACAAGCCCAATCACTTCATGGGGACGCGTTGTATTCGGAATCGGATGTGGTCTTATCACATTCCTTATCCGTAAGTTCGGCGGATACCCTGAAGGAGTTATGTTCTCAATCCTTTTCATGAACTGTATTCATCCTTTCCTTAATAACCTTCGTTCAAGAATGTATGGTTACGGAAAAGCAAAAAAGGAGGCAAAGTAATGAAAGAAATCCTTAAGCTTGGTTTTGTACTTTCTATATTTGCTGTAGTTTCTTGTTTTGCGCTGGCAGTGGTAAATAATTTCACTGCTCCAAGAATCGCAGCATACAAAGCTTCCCAGACTGCAGCAGGCCTTAAAGTTGTATTTACAGGTGCCGACAGTTTTGAAGCCGTAACTGATTTTGAAAAAACTGTTGAATCAACAACAATAATGGAAGTTTACACTGCCATGAAGAACGGTGCAAAAGCCGGAACTGTTGTTAAGGCAACAGGTCCAACTTATGACAAAGTTGTACTGCTGATTGCATGCGACAACAATAAAAAAATCACAGGCGTTAAATTCCTTGAAAACACAGACTCTCCGGGATTCGGACAGAAAGCTTCAGAAGAAGCATTCTACGGTCAGTTCACAGGAATTGACGGTTCAAAACCTATTGTAATGGGAACAGACTTCGAAGCAATTTCAGGGGCAACCATTACATCAAAAGGTGTTGAAAAAATCATCAACAATGCTTTGGAGGTGATTAAATAATGAGCAACATGAAAATTTTTACTAACGGTATCGTAAAAGAAAATCCTCTCCTGGTTCTGAGCATTGGTCTCTGTTCTTCACTTGCCGTTACAACAAGCGTATTCAACGGACTTGGTATGGGCGCTGCCATGACTTTCGTTCTTCTTATGAGTGAAATCATCATCAGTCTTTGCAGAAAAGTAATTCCTTCTGCAATCCGCCTTCCATGTTTCATTATCGTTATTGCTGCATTCACAACAATCGTTCAGCTTATGCTGGCAGCATTCCTCCCTGCCCTTTCAGATTCCCTTGGTGTGTTCCTTCCACTCATCGTTGTAAACTGTATCATCATGGGACGCGTAGAAAGCTTTGCTTCAAAAAACTCAGTTGGAAAAGTAATTCTGGATTCCCTGGGTATGGGTATCGGTTACACATGGGTTCTGGTAGCAATCTCTATCATCCGCGAACTGCTTGGAGCAGGTTCTTTCTTCGGAATTGAAGTGATTCCTGAAGCCTACAGACTTGGTATCTTTACAGCTGCACCTGGCGGATTCATTGTATTCGGTCTCATGATTGCAATCACAGAAGGAATCAGCGGAGCTGTAGTAAAGTCTAAAGCAAAAAAATCAGAACCTGCAGCAGAAACAGAAACTGCAAAGGAGGCTGAATAATGCCAACTCTTCTGAAAATATTTTTAAGCGCAATGCTTATTGATAACGTTGTTCTGGTTCAGTACCTGGCTCTCTGTCCTTTCGTTGGAATGACAGGCGACACAAAGAAAGCTTTCGGTATGGGCGTTGCAACAACATTCGTAATCATTCTGGCAACTGTTGTTACTTACCCTATTTACTACGGTATCCTGGTAAAGTTCAACGTTGAATTCCTTCAGACACTGATTTTCATTCTTGTAATCGCTTCCCTGGTACAGCTGGTTGAATTCTATCTTAAAAAGACTTCTCCTGCCCTGTACTCTTCAATGGGTGTTTACCTTGCTCTGATTACAACAAACTGTGCCGTTCTTGCAGTTACATTGAACTGTATCTCAAAGAACTACAATTACCTGGAATCAATTGTTTACGCTCTTGGTTCAGCCGGCGGTTTCATTCTGTCTATGGTTGTAATGAGTGGAATCCGTGTTCGCCTTGAAACTTCTAAAGTGCCTTCATTCCTTAAAGGAAACGCAATCCTGTTCATTACTGCAGGTCTCCTTTCAATGGCATTCATGGGCTTCAACGGACTGATTAAATAGGAGGACTTGAGATAATGACAATTATTATTTCGACTGTAATCATTGCCTTTGTAATTGCATTTGTTCTTGGAATGCTTCTCGGTTTCTTCAAGAAAGTTTTTGCAGTTCACGAAGATGAAAAAGTAACAAAGCTCAAGGAAATTCTTCCTGGAGCAAACTGTGGTGGATGTGGCTACGCAGGATGTTCTGCTTATGCCGAAGCCATTGCAAACGGAAGTGCACCTATGAATGCATGTTCTGCAGGTGGAGCTTCAGTTGCTAAAGCCGTAGCTGAAGTTATGGGCGGAACAGCAGAAGTAAAATCTTACATTGCGGTTCTTGCCTGCCAGGGATCAAAAGCCTGCGCTCAGGCCAGAGGAAACTACACTGGGGTTGAAACCTGTGCTGCCGCTGCTATTGCAGTAAACGGAACAAAACTGTGTGCCAACGGCTGCGTTGGTTTTGGAGACTGTGTAAAAGTTTGTAAGTTCGGCGCCATGAAAATGGGGGAAGACGGACTTCCAGTAATCGACAGAACAAAATGTACAGGCTGTGGAGCATGTGCTAGAACCTGTCCGCATAAGCTTCTTAAAAAAGTGGACACAGAACGCAAAGCCCCTCTGGTACTCTGTTCATGTGTCAGCGACAAAAAACCGGACGTTGTAAAAAACTGTTCTATGAGCTGTATCAAATGTCAGAAATGTGTGCGTGAATGTCCTGCTCAGGCCATCACAATGGAAGGCGGACTTCCATTTATCAACGAAGAAAAATGTACTGCCTGCGGCACCTGTGTAACAGGATGCCCAAGAAAGGTAATTAAGTTTCTTGAAAAATAAACTTTAAAAGAAACGCTTTCAATCCCGGGTGAAAAATCACCCGGGATTTTTTTTTACATAAATTTATATTGCGCCCATTCTCTTTGTGTATTATCATACACATAACGAGGTGTATACATGCGAACAAATATTGTATTAAATGATGAATTAGTGAAAACAGCCTTATTTTTGGCGCCCTCCATAAAGACAAAGAAAGACTTAATTAATACAGCATTACTCGAATTTATCGAAGTTCGCCAGGTAAAAAAGATTCAAGACATTCGTGGTATGGATCTTTTTGCTGAAGACTATGATTACAAAGCTATGCGGGAAGGAAATAATGGTTCTTATTGATACTTCCGTAATCATCAATTATTTAAAAAATGTTGATGATCAATATACAAACACATTAACTTTTTTAATCGACAATAAATATCCTATAGGGATAAACAATTATATTTATCAGGAAATTTTGCAAGGCGCAAAATCTGAAAAAGAATATGAGATACTAAAACAATATTTAAACCAGTTTCACTTCTATCAACTGTCCGGAAAATCCTCATATGAAGCCGCAGCAATGATGAATGTTCAATGCCGAAATTCCGGCATCACAATCCGCAGCACAATTGATCTGCTTATTGCACAGACTGCTATCGAAAACGATATTTTACTCCTAACTTACGACTCCGATTTTTATAACATGGCAAAAGTAATCACCCAATTGAGGATATTTGAAATCTAAAGCAATTCCCTCGCCCCATTTTCAGATTTTTGTATTTGTTATAAAATGATTTGTAGTTTTTACAAAAAAAGGAAGCGCTATGCCAATTAAAATTCAGTCAGATTTACCAGCAGTACAGACCCTTGAAAAAGAAAACATTTTCGTAATGACAGAAAAACGTGCTGCCACACAGGATATCCGTCCGCTTAAAATTGCCATTGTAAACCTGATGCCTACAAAGGAAGTTACTGAAACTCAGCTTATGCGCTTACTTGGGAATACACCGCTGCAAATTGAAATAAGCCTTGTACGCATGGAAAGTCACGTTTCAAAAACTACAGGTAAAGCCTACCTGGACAGATTCTATATTCCTTCTTCAGACCTTTACAAACAGAAATTTGACGGCATGATTTTTACCGGAGCTCCTGTTGAACAGATTCCGTTTGAAGACGTTGATTACTGGGATGAACTTTGCAAGATTATGGACTGGGCACATGAAAATGTTTTCTGTTCCCTTTACATCTGCTGGGGAGCAATGGCAGGACTTTATCATTTCCACGGAATTGAAAAACACGTTGTGCCAAAGAAATATTCAGGCGTTTATTACAGCAAGAACCTTAAACCAAAAGATCCGCTTGTTCGCGGCTTTGACGATTTCTTCCCGGTTCCAACTTCACGCTGGACTACAATCAGAACTGAAGACATTAAGAAAAATAAAAACCTGATTCTCCTTGCCGACAACGAAGAAACAGGCGCTACACTGTGTAAGTCAAAAGACAACCGCGCCATCTTCATGACAGGTCATTTGGAATACGACACAGACACACTGGCAAAGGAATATTTCCGCGATCTGAAAAAAGGAATGAATATCGATAAGCCTTTGAACTATTTCCAGAACAACAATCCGGAACTGCCTGTAATTTCCACATGGCGCAGCACCGCTCACCTGCTCTACTCAAACTGGCTCAACTATTACGTTTACCAGGCAACACCATTCGACTGGGATGTTTAAATTTCTGAGGTTTTCCTAAGCTTTTATCAGAATTGTCAGTTCGTGCTTATTGTAATTCAGATGTACAATTTTTGAATTAGGGATTGTGGCGAACTGATTATCAATCATATTCCAGTCGATCTCGCCCTGCATCTTGATTGTACAGATCATATTTTTTGTCATGCCTGAATCAATCCATTTGTGAATCCATTCAAGAAGACGTTCAGGGTAACAGATAACGTCGCTGAAAACCCAGTCTACAGGCCCGACATCTTCAGGCTTTAAAGTAAAGGCATCGTGTGCCTGAAATTTTACCAGAGGATTTGTCATAAGCTCAGGAGCAAGTTCTGCACGGTCTACGGCATAAACTTCAGCACCAAGTCCCACCAGAACCCAGGTCCAACCGCCGGGACAAGCACCAGCTTCAAAACACTTCTGTCCGACATGAGGCAGTTCTTCGCCGTAAAACAGATTAAACAGAGTCAGACTTTCTTGAACCTTAAGGTAAGCACGGCTTGGTGGATTTTCATGATCTTCCACCCAGGTGATTTTTCCCGCAGGAATAAAACTTGTAGTTTTAGCGGAAGCAATCATTGTATGCTCATCGATTAAAGTATAAAGCCCGATTTCACTGGCAGGAATTTTTACAGGAAATTTTCGGTCTTTAAGATTGATGTATGGAAGTTTTTCCTGAATCAGCTGGGCACGACGGAAACAGGTATACTGATAAGGAGCCCAGTTTCTCTGAATCTTTTTAAGTTCCCCAGCAGCTTCGCCAATTGAATCAAAGTGAACGATGAAAGGTTCTTCCATAATTGTACGGGCAAAATATGGAACAACAGAATCTGCACCGGCGGGAAGTTTTGCATTTTTCAGGGAATCCTTTGAATAATAATAAAGGTCTCCATAAATTTTATCGGCAACCGGCGAAATGCCGAAGCGCTGAGAAAGTTCACTTTCAAGGAATCCGCTTTTTTCTGTAAAGGCAAGAAAAGCACGGCCATTTAAATTCTGAATTGATACTGCCATAGAATCCTAAACTATTTCCAGATCGTCATCTTTATCTGAATCAGCAAGCTCTGCAACATATTTCATATAACGATTCTGATCCGGTGAATATAAAGCCTTGAAACCGATTTCTGTTTCATGTTGAACTTCAGAAACCCACTGAGGCACGCACACCAGAAACAGCGGAGCTTCCCCGATTTTTTTTGCAAGGGTGATTTTCAATTCATATTCATTCTGGGCTTCAAGATCTACTGAAACTGGAACAGGAAAACGAACTTTCAATCCAGTCTTACTGATATTAATCAGATTTCCGGCAAGAGCACACAATTCAGGACAATTAACTTTGCCCATATCATCGTATCGCTCTGCTACTCTGTTTTCTTCACTCATTTTTCCATCTCCGATATATCAATTCTTTTTGCTGCACTCAGTGCAGCAAACGATATGAATATGTTTGCTTCCGTCCCGCTTATTGAAAAGCCTTGCTATAAGATTTCCGTTAATCGGAACTTCTTTATGGCATACAGGACACATTCGTCTTAAACCAGGCTCTACTTTAGGATAACAGTGAATGCAGCCCATGACAATACACCTTTGATCAGGTACATCCATAGGCCTGTAAACCTTTGTATAAATATTATCCCCGATTGGAAGAGGCATATCGCATAAAGGGCATTTTGCAAACCCCGGACCTTCAGCCTGTTTTATCATTTTCTTAGAGCCATTCATTTTACGGCCTTCAATCCATAAAAAAATAAAACTCAGTAAAGCAATAATAACGACAAATGAAAGTCCCATTAAAAAATACTCAAGCATACACCCTCTTCCAATTCAACGTTTATTTTGTAAAACCGTCGTTTGCAAACAGAAGATCTTCATATGTTGGATATGGACGGAATTCCATAGCCAGAAGAGGTTCAATCAAATCTGCAACGCTGCGTGTTTTTTCCATAAACGGAATTACTTCGTCTGCATAATATCGTGCTCTTTCCATAAGGTCCTTTTTACCTTTGGCAGCAACATACATAGTTTCAAGTTTTTCAGAATCTTCATAAAGTTCATCAGCATATGAGCTGAGTTTTTTATAAAGCTTCTCTACTGCCTTAGACTGATAAATCTTCTTATGAGAGATATCTCCAAGCATATCCATATATTTGAAAGTTGCCGGGAGAATATCTGCGCGAATCATTTCAAGCATTGTACCAAGTTCAATGTTCAGCATCTTGCAGTATTTTTCCAGTTTAACATCATAGTGATGTTTCATTTCATCCTTTGTGTAGATGCCCATTTCTGTATAAAGTTTGATGTTTTTCTTATCCAGATAATGTTCAACTGCATCAGGAGTTGTACGGTAATTTTTAAGTCCGCGTTTTTCAGCTTCAACTTTCCATTCTTCGCCGTATCCGTTTCCGTCAAAAAGGATGCGCCAGTGTTTTGTAATTTCACGTTTAATCAGAACCTGAAGATCAGAATCAAAATTATTTGACTGTTCCAGTTCATCTGCAAAGGCTTTAAGAGCATATGCCAGAATTGAGTTCATAGTTGTGTTTGGTCCACTGATTGAAAGTGATGAACCAACTGAACGGAATTCGAAACGGTTTCCTGTAAAGGCAAATGGAGAAGTACGGTTACGGTCTGTAGAATCCTTTGGAATTGGTGGAAGAACATCTACGCCGATTTCAATTTTCTTATTTGAAGCAGCATCAAAGGCTTTTCCTGTTTTAATTGACTTAAGAACAGCATTAAGTTCATCACCCATGTAAATGGACATGATGGCAGGGGGAGCTTCATTTGCGCCAAGACGATGATCATTTCCAGCACTTGCAACTGAAATGCGGAGCAAGTCCTGATATTCATCAACTGCTTTCATTACGGCTGTAATAAATAGAAGAAACTGTGCATTTTCGCGAGGTGATTTTCCAGGTGCAAAAATATTTTCCCCTTCATTTGTAGAAAGAGACCAGTTGTTATGCTTACCGCTTCCGTTTACACCTTCAAATGGTTTTTCATGAAGCAGACAAACCATTCCGTGCTTACGTGCAACCTTCTTCATAATTTCCATAGTAAGCTGGTTCTGGTCAGCGGCCAGGTTTGAAGTTGTAAAGATTGGAGCCATTTCGTGCTGGGCCGGAGCGGCTTCATTATGTTCTGTCTTTGAATAAATGCCCAGCTTCCACAGTTCAGTATTCAGGTCTTCCATGTAAGCTGTAATGCGAGGCTTAATGGCAGCAAAGTACTGGTCATCCATTTCCTGACCTTTTACAGGACGGGCACCAAAAAGAGTACGACCGGTCATTTTAAGATCTTTACGTGCGTTGAACATTTTTTCATCAACAAGGAAATATTCCTGTTCAGGTCCCATGGTGGAAGCAACATGCTTAGCTGTACTTCCAAAAAGTTTCAAGATGCGAAGACACTGTTCATTCAAAGCTTCCATAGAACGAAGAAGCGGTGTCTTTTTATCCAAAGCTTCACCTGTATACGAACAGAATGCTGTCGGAATACAAAGCGAATGATCTTTTACAAATGCATAAGATGTTGGATCCCAGACTGTATAACCGCGTGCTTCAAAAGTTGAACGGCTTCCTCCGCTTGGGAAAGATGATGCGTCAGGTTCACCTTTTACAAGTTCCTTTCCGGAAAAATCCATTATTACAGTGCCATTACCTTTTGGTGAAAGGAAGCTGTCATGCTTTTCAGCAGTAATACCTGTAAGCGGCTGGAACCAGTGCGTAAAGTGTGTTGCACCTTTAGAAATAGCCCAGTCTTTCATTCCCTGAGCTACGTGATTTGCCAGGTCCAGATCCAGTGGAGTTCCGTTATCGATTGTTACCTTAAGACGTTTAAAAACATCATCCGGCAGGAACTCCTTCATTGCTTTTTCATTAAATACGGAACTGCCAAAGAGCTCCGGTACATTCATTTCAGCCATACTGTTACCCCATAGTATGAAAAAAATTTAATACTATATTTTATCGGAAATCGGTGTTTTTTGGAATTGACCTGGGGTGATTTTCCGATTGCCTCCAAACAGCGGTCATGGCAAAATAAATCTATGGCAAAAGAAGTTTTAAAGGTTGATGTTAATATTACAGGATTTGAAGAAGTAAAGGGAAAATCAGGCGAAGCCTGCATGATTCTTTTTGATGGAACCGCTGAAGGTTCAGGCTTCAAGGGCGTCATCGGCCCAAGTGCCGCCGACACCCAGAAACAGGATTACGGCAAGGAACGCTTTTTAAGCGCCCGTTATATTCTTAAAGGAAAAGATGCCACCGGAAAAGACTGCCGCATATTTATAGAAAACAACGGATCTTTTGAAGCAAACGGTGACATAACCACCCGCCCACTGATTTACACAGACTCTGAAAACCTGGCCTTTCTTGAAACCTCCGGCATCTATGGAAAAATCGAAGGCAAGGAAGGCGGAGTGATAATTCATTTGTTTGAAGAATAATCAATTAAATCAAAAACATTAAAAATTTCAAAATCCTTCGGTTTTGCTGTCCAAAATACATCAACGCCGTGGTTTGCATAACAGGATGCCATATGAGTGTCGATTAATCTTTTTCTGCCCAGACCAAATTGATTAAGCCACAACTGTGCCCTTCCAAAACTCTGGTCATCAGGATATATAATCCTAACTCTTTCCTGATCACACCAAAACCAGCTTTGTTCAATTGCCTGTTCCATTGTCATAGGATTTGTAAATCTCTTCGGATCTGTTACGATGTGCTGGAATTCCAGAAAAACATTATAAAAAATATGCATCTGTTTATTTGTTGATTTCCAGTCATTAAAAAGTTTCAAAGCACCTTCATATCTTGGAGACCCATTCATGGTCAAATCAACAAGGAAGCATGTATCAATACCTATCATCCAGCATTTCTCCCCTGAAGTCTTCGTCTTCGCCTTCATGGATAAAATCTTTCTTCAAATCTCCAGAATTAAAAGAAACAAAATCATCCAGCGTTTTTTTCTTCTTAAGATTTTCCGAAAGATACGAATTCATAGCCTTTCTGATTAATGCCGCAGTTTTTACTCCAAGCTTTAATGCTATTTCTTGATATGATGTATACACCTCATCAGATACATATAAAGTTAATGGTTTCATATGTATAACATATGTATAATTTGTCACAAAGTCAATGTATATTTCTTTGTGAAAGTGATAAAAAAAAGCTGACACTCACAAAGGACACTCCCCCGTGACTGTCAGCTTTCTTATTCAGTAGATAATTTTCAATTATGCATTATCAATTTCTTACAGCACTACTCTTTCCAGTTTCCAGATGTCGCGTACGTAATCTTCGATTGTACGGTCAGAGCTGAACTTACCGGCGTTAGCAATGTTGATGATTGCCTTGCGTGCCCAGGCTTTGCGGTCTGAATAATCAGCGGCAATTCTTTCCTGTGCCTTTACGTAAGATTCAAAGTCTGCAAGCAGGTAGTAAACGTCAGGGCGCTGACCTTCTACACCGTAAACAAGTGAATCGTAAAGTTCCTTGAAAATCTGATGAGTTGGATCGTAAGTTCCATCAACCAGCTGATCCAGAACTTTTGCCAGAGCAGGATTACGGCTCATATATTCCTGTGGATTGTATGAGTGTTCGTTTTCCATCTTGATGATTTCATCAGAAGTAAGACCGAATACGTATGCGTTGTCGCTACCGGCTTCTTCTACGATTTCAATATTTGCACCGTCCATTGTTCCAAGTGTCAGAGCACCGTTCAGCATGAACTTCATGTTTGATGTACCTGAAGCTTCAAGACCTGCTGTTGAAATCTGTTCTGAAACATCAGCAGCCGGGAAGATTTTTTCTGCAACTGAAACACGGTAGTTTTCTACGAAAACTACACGGATCTTTCCGCGAACGCGGCGGTCATTGTTTACACGGTCAGCAACTGTATTAATCAGCTTAATGATAGACTTTGCACGGCGGTAACCTGAAGCAGCCTTTGCACCAAAAATAAATGTACGTGCAGGTGGATTGAAGCTTGGATCTTCTACCAGACGGTTGTACAGATACATAATGTGGAGCACGTTCAGAAGCTGGCGTTTGTATTCGTGAAGACGTTTTACCTGAACGTCGAAAATGCTTTCAGGATCCAGGAATTCGTTCTGTGCGTGTTTAAGATAATCAGCAAGAGCCTGTTTGTTATCCTGCTTGATTTTCAGGAATGCATCGATTGATGCTGCATCGTCAGCGAACTTTTCAAGTTCCTTCAGTTTAGAAAGCTCTTTTTCCCATCCGTGACCAATTCTGTCTGTAATGAATTTTGCAAGTTCAGGGTTTGCATTCAAAAGCCAGCGGCGCTGTGTAATACCGTTTGTCTTATTGTTGAACTTTGCAGGATACAGGTCGTACCAGTCTTTAAGTTCTTTTGATTTCAGAAGTTCAGTATGAAGAGCTGCAACACCGTTTACACTGAAACATGCGTGAATTGCAAGCCATGCCATGTAAACTTTATCATTGTGGATAATAGACATGTGCTGGTGTTTTTCATAATCGTTTGGATATTTCTGGCGCAGTTCAATAAGAAGACGGCGGTTAATTTCTTCAACAATCTGATAGATACGTGGAAGGAGTCCCTGGAAAATACTAATAGGCCATTTTTCCAAAGCTTCTGCCAGGATTGTATGATTTGTATAAGCAAAAGTTTTTGTCACTACATCCCATGCTTCATCCCAACCGACATTATATTCATCCATAAGAATACGCATAAGTTCAGGAATAGCAACTACAGGATGTGTATCGTTCAGCTGAATTACATGAAGTTCAGGGAACTTTTTGAAATCTGTTCCATAGTCAGCAACGTAGTGGCGAACCAGATCCTGAAGAGATGCAGAACTGAAGAAATACTGCTGCTTAAGACGAAGTGCTTTTCCGCTTGGCCCGTTATCATTTGGATACAGAACACGGCTGATATTTTCTGCACTGTTCTGGCGTTCAACAGCGCGGTTATAATCCATGTTGTTGAAAAGCTGAAGATCAAATCCATTTGGAGACGAAGCTTCCCAAAGGCGCAGTGTGTTTACTGTTTTTGTATCAAAACCAACGATTGGCATATCGTATGGAGTTGCAATTACTTCTTCTGCATTTTCAATGTAGAAACGTGGCTGTCCGTCTGGAGTTTTTCCGTAAGCAATGTTTCCACCAAATTTTACAGTTACCTGAAGATCAGAACGTTTTACTTCCCATGGGTCCCGGTGTTTGAGCCAGTTGTCAGGATATTCAACCTGGTAACCGTCTTCAATTCTCTGTTCGAACATACCGTATTCGTAGCGGATACCGTATCCGTGTCCAGGGTAATCCAGTGTTGCAAGTGAATCCAGGAAACATGCAGCAAGACGACCTAAGCCACCGTTACCAAGACCTGCATCAGGTTCTTCATCTTCAATCATATCAAAGTTGATATTCATTCCCTGAAGAACTTCTTTTACAGCATCCTTAATTCCACAGTTGATCAAGTTGTTTGAAAGTGCACGTCCCATAAGGAACTCTGCTGATAAATAATAAAGCTGTCTTGTTGGTTTCTTTTCGTATTCATTACGGGTAGCCATCCAGTTATCCATAATGATTTCACGGGCAGAAGCCGAAACAGCATCAAAAAGGTCATGCTTGTTAGCCTGGCTGATGTCTTTTCCGTACTGACGGCGAAGACGGCCTGAAAGATTTTCTTTAAATTTTTCTGCATCAAATACCATAGAGTTCTCCTCTCTTAGGGCAATGCCCCATTTTTTTTATTTACCAATTAAAATTACAGAACTGCCGCTGATCAGAACATACCGTTTCTGATCCATAAGCTGTTCTTCGGCGCCTTCCATACAGAAGTCATCCGGACTTTCAAATGATGTATCAGCCACACGGAACCAGTTTTTACCGATTGGAAGTGTTGGCAGTGTGATTGTCAGATCGTAAATGTCAGTATTCGAAGCAATGTAAAAATCTGATTTTTCATCTGAAAGTTTATAACTTAAGAAGCGGTTAGATCCGTTCCAGTCCGGATTTTTGCCGTTTCTGTCATACCATGTTAATTCCTGACGGTTTTCCTCGCTGAAAAAAGTTTCGCGGCGGAAGCAGGCGTTATTTTTTCGCAGTGCTATAATGCCTTTCACAAAGCGGACAAGACCTGCATTTTTTTCTGCAAGAGTCCAGTCAAACCAGCTTACTTCAGAATCCTGGCAGTAAGCATTGTTGTTTCCTCCCTGAGTACGGCGCATTTCATCGCCGCCCAGCATCATTGGAACGCCCTGACTTGTCATAAGATAAAGCATGAAGTTTTTGATTTTTTTAAGGCGCAGAGCTTCAATCTTAGGATTCTCACTTTCGCCTTCGTACCCGTGATTGTAGCTGACATTGTCGTCAGAACCGTCGCGGTTTTCTTCGCCGTTATCTTCGTTGTGTTTATGGTTGTAGCTTACCAGATCATTTAAGGTAAAGCCGTCATGTGCTGTAATAAAATTGATTGAAGCAAGCGGACTTCTGTCCCCCGCCTTATACAAATCCGAACTTCCCGCAAGGCGTGTTGCCGCAAGCGTTGCAGTTCCTTCGTCGCCCCGGATGAAGCGGCGCATGTCATCACGGAATTTTCCATTCCATTCGCTCCACCTTTTTCCAGGAAAGCTTCCTACCTGGTAACAGCCTGCAGCATCCCAAGGCTCGGCAATAATTTTTGTTCTGCTTAAAACAGGGTCTTCTGCAATGGCACTTACAAGAGGCGGATTTGCCGGAATATGCCCGTTTACCTCGCGGCAGAGAATTGAAGCCAGATCGAAGCGGAAACCGTCAACGTGCATTTCCATTACCCAGTAGCGGAGACTTTCAATAATGAATCTCCGCACAACAGGATGATTACAATTCACTGTATTTCCGCAGCCTGAGTAATTCATGTAATACTGTTTTTCATATTCAGGAAGACTGTAATAAACTGAGTTTTCAAAACCGCGGAACATGAAAGTGTAACCGTTCTCATTTCCTTCCGCAGTGTGGTTATAAACAACATCAAGAATTACTTCGATACCTTCTTTATGCAGCGCCTTAACAAGCTCCTTGAATTCGCGGACTGCGCCGCCCGGAGTCTGATCGTATGCATATGAAGTTTTTGGAGCAAAGAACCCGATTGTGCTGTAGCCCCAGTAATTTACAAGCTTAAGTCCTGTTCTCGGGTTTTCATTTCCGTTTTCGTTTTCATCAAATTCGAACATCGGAAGAAGCTCAACAGATGTAATTCCAAGGTCTTTAAGGTGCTGGATTTTTTTCTGGAAACCTTTGTAAGTTCCGCGGCCATCTTCCACAGAAATTCCTGAAGTTTCAGATGCGGTGAAACCTTTTACATGAGTTTCATAAATGACAGTATCCTTCAAAGGATAATTCAGCGGCGTGTCACCTTCCCAGTCAAAATTTTTGTCATCAACGACTACACACTTCGGAAAATCGGAAAGATCCTGAAGCTCGCCGTTCTGAACTCCGGCAAGACCGGAAGCGCGCTGTTTGTTGTATGAACGGAAAACTGAACCTTTGGTAAAAGCTTTAGCACAAGGGTCCAGAAGATATTTTACAAAATTAAAGCGGTGTCCCTCTGGGGGAACATAAGGGCCGTCAACGCGGTAAAGATAAAGAGTGCCTTCACCTTTCCCCTGAACAAAACAATGCCATAAGTCCCCGGTCTTGTTTGTTACAGGATCAAACTCGTAGCTTTCAGAAGGCTGTACAGCATCATCCTTATCAAAAAAATAGATGACCACCCTTGTTGCGTTTTTGGAATAAACAGTAAAGTTTACTCCTCCGTCCATAACGGTAGCACCTGAAAGAAGAGGATTTCCACTCTGTACAATTAACTCGCCCATATAACGTCTAGCATATCAAATTTTTAGGGGAAATTCCATATTATTTTGGAGAATTTGGAGATGTAAAAAAGGGACTGATTAGCCCCTTTTTCTACACGCCGTTAATCAAATATGGTTGAAAAATCGAAATAGAACTTATAGTCCTTGTAAATATCATCTATTGTTATATTCTTTTTGAAATCACACAAAAAACTGACACCGCACTTAAGACTCAATTCTGCCATACCAAGACTGGCTTCTACACCTCTGGAAACTGTCTGATCCCAGAAGAAGGTAGATTCATTACCGGACATTAAGGTCTCTACATAATATTTTACTCCAGCTCCCTGGATTCCTGAAGCAATCTCAACTGAAGGAATAAATCTGATTGGATACGAATAATCTAAATCATCTCCGGCATAAAACATTGAAACCGGACTTAAAATTGATGTACTCTGAACCGGCATATATGCACCTTTAAATGCCAGTTTATAATCTAATCCATTAAGTCCATAAGCAGCATATCCGTTTGCCTTATAGCCCAGCTGAAAGTTTTTCATATCACAATCATACAAACCTAAAGTTGAAACACTTGCACTGTAGGTCATATGAGTGCTGCGAGGAAGTTTATGCTGATAAGCAAAATCCAGTTCCAGTACAGAGGCCATATTCAAATAATTTGAATAGTCACCGGTTATTGAACTGGAAGTTTCACTTATTCTGTAAAAATATAATGCATTTGCATTTTCCACTCCCAAATAAATAGAATCTGCTACATAAGATCTATTCAAAATTGGAATTACAAACCCTCCCATTAACTTGTTTTTTTCATAAAACAGATTCTGTCCATTTTTATCTTTTGCACCAACTGATCTGCTGACTGCAAATTCCACATAATTACTTCTGACCGGCAAAATACCGCCCAAGAAACTGCTGAAGTTATTAATACCTGGATAATAGAATCCGGCTCCAATAAGTTCTCCTATATTAAGCTGCAATTTTGGAGTCATTCCTAAGAATATGCCTCCAAGACCCAAGCGTTCTTTTCCTTCCAGATCGACTGTGTAACCTAAAATCGGAAACCAGAACATAGGCTGAATCATAGGAATATATTTTTTTTCATCAGTTATTTCAGTTATAACAGCAGTTGCTTCTTCTGCGGCCTTTTTATTTTCTTCAGAACGATGTTTAACTGTTTTTCCTCTTACAGGAACAGGTTCTTCTGTTTCAGCCTGATCTTTTTTCACCGCTTTCTTTATTGCAGCCTTCTTTTCTTCCTTAAGTTCTTCTTCTGTTTTTTCAGGTTCTTCTACTTCAGAAAGCACTGTATAAGGAACGAAATCCGGATAATCATTTGTCAAATTGCCAAAACAAATTTTTTCACCGGCAGGACTTGGACCTTCAAAGTCTGCAACTTTCCCCCATTCAGATAAAGGCTTCATTTTTATAACCATTCCGGAAGAAGATTTTGAACGGTAATAAATTCCCTTGTCATTTTTATATGCCCAAAGAACGCCAATCGGATCTGAAAGCATTGGAGTTGAAATCCATTTTCCATCTTCCCCTTTTGTTACTTCAAAAGTTTCCAGACGACCGCGGTTATTTGAGGTATAAGTTAAAAGCCCGTCATTATTCCAGATTGGATAAGTCGGGTCATAAATTGTTTCTCCGTCATTAGCAACAATTTCATAACTTCCAGATTCATTAAGATCCATTACACCAACCCGAGCCCGACTCCAGTCTACAGCCAGGAAAGCAACCTTTGTTCCGTCTGCATTTACATTTGGTTCCATGAAACTAATATTTTTATCCTCAAGGATTACTGTTCTTGCTCCGGTTTCAACATCAACTTTTACAAGTCTTAACTGCATTCCATTCTGTTCTACAGCTACAAGAGTTTTCCCGTCCCGGCTGACACTTGGCTGAAAAAGTGTAGTATCCTTTACAAGAAGCTTAAGACCATTTTCTTTGTTCCATGAATACAGATTTCCTTTAACCTGCTGACCAGGGCCTCTGTCTGCACTTACAATTCCCATAACCGCAAAAACATTTCCATTTTCGTCAGCAGTTATACATTCGCTATCCATAAACGGACCAGTAAACAAAACTGTTTCTTTGAAAACTGTATTCAGATCTTTTTCAGGATTTGTGTCTTCAATATAATTTCTGCCGCTTCTGGCAGCCGGGTCCAGACGAACCACAGCATTTTCAGCACCGTCTGCTGATCTTAAAGTGATTAAAGTTCCATCATCTAAAACAATTGCAGGTTTTCCATAATTTGTATTCAAATCTCTTGGAGAAATAATTATACCTTCAGGGATTTTGCGTTCTTCGTTATATTTTTTTGCAAGGGCAATTCTAACATCCCGGTAAAGATCCTGCGCAGTTTCTCCTGTAACAAGTTTTACAGCGCTTTCCCAGGAGTCTCCCCATTTACGGTTACGTTCAATATCTGCAAGAGCCTGGATTCCGTATTTATCTGCAATTGTACGCATCAAAAGATAACCGATTACATAGGACTGACCATATGGAGGTTCCTTTTCTAAGCCAACATCTTCGTAAGCAAGGAAGCCGTTATCCAGCGTAAGGGATTTATAATCCAGCTCAAAATATGGACTTCGACCGCGACCACCGTTACCAAGTTCTGTTTCAAGAACAGTAGTAAGACCTTCCAGAGCCCAGCCATTAACTGAAGCAAAATTTGCTGTAGTCATATATGGACCAAAAACTTTTTCGGGCCAGGTTAGTCTGTCCTCAAAAGAAAAGTTTGCTGCGTGAATCAATTCATGAGTGAAAAACAGCTGCTGCCAGTTATCTCTGAAAGGAAAATCAGTAAGCGTACAGGGATTTGTGAACATCATGATTTCCACTGGAGAAGAGAATGTATAGGCATTCACTGTATTTGTACGACCTGTTACATAAACTGTAATATTCTCTTTTGGAATGGAATAGATTTTTGCAACTTTGTTCCAGGCATCATCGGCTATTTTTATAAAGCCTTCTGCAGCTTCTTTTGAAGCATCTTCATAAACAAAGGTAAAATGCTGGGTTTTTGCCTTTTTCCAGCCTTTGAATTTGGCATTGTTGTCCTGGGCAAAAACTGGCAGGCTTGCCAGAAGCAGGGAACATAATAAAACAACTTTTTTCATAATATCTCCGAAGTACAAAACTTTTTATATATTTTAATAAATTTCAGACAGAAAAGTTACCATTTCCGCAAAAAAAGATAAGTCATAAAAGGTCATTTTTTCAAAAAATTTCTAAACTCAATTTTTATTTCGCCGACCATATATATAGAAGAATCGAAAAAAATGTTCTTCACGGAGAAAAAGAGATGACTACATCAATTGGAAACTTAAACCCATACTCATACGGAGCCGGAGCTTCAAAGCTTTACGTTCCTGTAAGCAAAAATGCAGTCCTCTATTCTCACTTTTCCCACGTTTCAGGCGTTGCCGCTAAAAGCGGACAGAACGGAGTTTCCATTACAAAAATCCAGATTCTGAACGCCATGATTGAACGTCTTTCTGCTATAAAAAATGAGCCTGCAAAATCCTTCACCAACATCAATGATGAAACTGCAGAACAGCTCATCAAAAATTATCAGTTCCAGATTAAGCAGGCTGTAAACACCGCACCTCAGTTCATGGCAGGAACCATGCCTCAGGCCGGCGAAATTTTCAGCTTCATGGCTTAATTTTTTTCTCTTAAACTAACACCATACAAACCACAGACATAAAGCGGCGGCGGCAGTTGTCAGGAAAGTGAACGGAGCGGCAATCTTTAAGAAGCCGCCAAAGTTTACAGGGTGACCTTCATCTTTAAGGATTCCCATGGCAACAACGTTGGCAGATGCCCCGTAAGGTGTCAGGTTTCCGCCAAGACATGAACCAATAAGCAGTGCGAACATGAAAAGTTCCGGTGCAATATTCATTTGGGCCGCCATATTTCCCGCTACAGGCAGCATAACGATGATGTAAGGAACGTTATCAACAAAGCCGGAAATCAGGATAGAAACCAGAAGGATCAGGATAAAGCCTGCCAGTTTGTTTCCGTTTGTAATGCGGCCAAGGAAAAGTGCCAGATCATTCAAAAGTCCTACTTCACTGATAGCTCCGACTACAACGAAAATACCCATGAGGAAGAAAATAGTTTCCCAGTCCAGACCGAAAATCAGTTCCTTTACTTCGGCCATATTTTTTTTCTGACTGAAGATGTACCAGAGCACACCGACAATTCCCAAAGCAAGAACAAATCCACCGGAAATATAAGTAAGCCCGTCACTGAAGAAAGAAATAACGGCAAGTCCGAAAATCATGCTTAAAAGCAGAATGAATGGAACCCAGCTGATAATCGGTTCTTTTTCAACTTCCGACTTGTCCTTGTACTTTGCAAAGAAACAATAGAAGAAAATACATCCAACCAGAAGACCTGCCTGAATAAAGAAGAAAATGGAAAGTTTTCCCTGGCTGATAAAGAAGTCATTAAATGTGTAGCCTGAATATGAAGCAAAAATCATGCTTGGAGGGTCGCCAACCAGAGTTGCAGTTCCTTCAAGGTTTGACATAACTGCAAGACCTATCATAAATGGAACAGGATTAATTTTCAATTTTTTACTGATACTCAGGGCAATCGGTGCCATAACAAGAACAGTTGCTACGTTTTCTACGAAAATTGAAATGATGCCTGTAAGGGCAAGAATCATTACAACGGCAACACCTGTTGAACGGCAGGAACCGACAATAGCGTCAGCAATCAGAGCTGGAACCTTTGAATAAAGGAATAAAGCAGCAATTGTCATGGCGCCTACGTAAATCATAAGAACATTCCAGTTAATCAGATTATCCAGAGTGTGTGTAAGCGGGAACCATCTTGAACTGTCTGAAACCAGGGAATAAAGACCTGGTTCAAGCTTAAAGATCTGTCCCGGGAAAATCATACCAAGAATCAAAAGCAGGATGGCAGAAGCGGTTGTAAACCATACTTTTTTGTCCTGAAAAGCAATAACCAGCAAATACATCAAGACTGCAATTGCCAGAATTATCCATTTCAATGCCATAATATCTCCTAAATAAAATAACTTCTTATTTAATAATAATCTTTTTTTCTTGTTAAATCACTAAATTCTGCCGATAATATAGCAGGTAAAAATGTATTTTAAACTAGAATTCGACATTTCATCACTTATTTTCCTTCTGATTCTCCATGTGAGCCTTCTAACCCAGAAGAAATTCACTACACGCGTCTTCAGAGCCTGTTCGTATCTTATTCTGAATGAAATGATATTCATTCTTCTGAATATCGTAACTTCGATTACCCTTGTTCGTTTTCCCGAGAAAGTACTTTTCAATTCAATTGTCTGTATGATTCAGACAATATTCAATTGTTTGTTTCCGGTGTTATTTCTTGTTTTCATTTACTCAACGACACATCAGGAATCACATATTCCGAAAAGATTCTGGCGTACAATAACCGCAGTTGTAGCAATTGAAACTGTACTAATTTTCTCAACACCGCTTACAAATTTTCTGTTCATTATGACAGAAGATTATTATGCCCACAGTTACGGATATTTTATTTTATATGCCTTCTCCACTGCCCTGTTATTGGCCGCAGTAATTGAAGTCTTCCGCAACAAACGAAAAATAAATCACAAACAGAGAATTTCGGTTTTCATTTTTACAGTTGCATCAGTTGTTTCTATCATTTCCCAGATTTTCTGGAACGAACTTCAGCTGACTGGAATTGCCTGCTCGGTAACCGTTTTTGCAGCAGCCCTTTCACTTCACAGCCCAGCCGCTTACTTTGACCATTCAACAGGAGCTTTGAACAAACTGGCTTTCAGAGAAATTCTCTTTTCTCCGAAACACAGAACTAATTCGTCAGTTATTGTTTTCAAGTTTACAAATACTAATAAGCTTAAAGATGTTTTCGGAATTGAAGGCCGTTACAATATTACACGTCAGCTGATGGATACAATCCGCGAAACCTGTAACACCGAAAAAGTTTTCTATCTTTTTAATGACACTTATGTGATTCTTTTTGATCAGGATTTTCAGGCAGAAGAATACGGAAGAAAACTTCTGGCACTTATTACAAATCCAATCGAAATTTTCCCACAATCGACTTCGAAGAATTCAATTAAATATGTTCTTTCAGGACGCATCTATGTTATAAACAAAATTTCAACACTGTATAGAAGCAGTGACGAAAAAACTGTCTATACCTCTGATGAAATTGTTTCGCTTATCAGCTACATCTCAGGAATCCATCCTAAGAACAGCTATGCAATCATTACTCCGGATATCATTTTTGATTTCGAAGAAAATGTCAGAATTCATCGTATTGTTGAAAAAGCAATTCAGGAAGAAAGCTTCGAAGTTTTTCTTCAGCCTATTTATTCCATCAAGCAGAATGCTTTTGTGGGGGCTGAAGCGCTTCTGCGTCTTAAGGATGACAACGGGAATTATATTTCACCAATGCGCTTTATTCCGGAAGCTGAAGCCAACGGTGACATTCTGAAAATCAGCGACATTATGATTCAGAAAACCTGCGAGTTCATCAATAAAACAAATCTTTTTGACAAAGGTATTCAGACTGTAAACATAAACCTTTCAATGATTCAGTGCATGTATGAAGGCATTGTTGATCATATCTGTAAAATTCTTGAAAAGAATAATATTTCACCAACCCTTATCCGTTTTGAAATAACAGAATCTGTTTCTGTAAATGATGAAGCCCGCTTTGCAAGACTTCTTGAAGAAATGAAAGCCCGAGGCATTGAATATGCCCTGGATGATTATGGAACCGGCTATTCAAATACATCAAAACTTTTGAATCATTCTTTCAGCGAAATTAAATTTGACAAGAGTCTTATTGATTCAATAAAGGAAAATGAAGAAAACGAAAACGCCATCCGTTATCTTTTTGAACTTACAAAAGAAAAGAAAATGATTTCTCTTGCGGAAGGTGTTGAAACAAAAGAAGTTGCAGAACTTTTGAAAAAAATTGGTTGCGATATGATTCAAGGATTCTATTTTGCACATCCTATGAACAGTGATGATTTCGAAACATTTTTATCAGAACACAATTGATTCATTCATATAAGAGAGAGGAGTTTATTATGATACTTTATATTGTTGTGATTGCACTTGCTGATATTTACATGCTTCTTGCAGGTTATCTTTTTGGAAGAGCATCCCACAATATGAGTCATCTTTATATTTTCCTTGCAACTTTTGGCGGAACTATAGGCGTTATTGCATGGGACGGACTTTGGGCATTTATTATCCGCCGTGCATTTCCTGAAAAATGGTTTTCCCACGAACGCGAAGGCTTTTTCAAAGTTCCAAAATTAGAATGCAAATTTTATGAAAAAATCGGAATAAAAAAATGGAAGGATCACGTTCTGGAACTTGGAATGTTCACAGCTTTTGATAAAAAATCAATTTCAGATCCTGACAATCCAATCTACATGGAACGCTTTATTCTTGAAAACAACTATGGTGAAATCATTCATCTTGAAAATGCCCTGGCAGGAGTATTCATGCTGCTCTTTTTCCCTGCATCACATTTCTGGTACTTCAGTTTTCCAATTATTTTTGTAAACGCAGTTTTAAGCCTTGCTCCATACGCAATCCTGCGCTATAACACTCCGCGCCTTCAGCGCCGCCGCCTTATTCTTGTAGAAAAAGCAGCCAGAAAAGCAGCCGCAGAATAATTATTTTCCAGAATGAAGAAGTTTTTCTGAAGAAGCTTTTTTCTGAAGATCAAAAACAAAATCCCAGTCCAGGCGTGAATATGAATCTTCCGATTCAATAAAAGGAATTTCGAAAAGTTTCTGGAAGAACATTAGTGCTGCTCCTCTGGAAATTTCATTTTTGTCTTCCGGCATAATCACAAAACGCGCACCGCATTTTTCAAGAATTCTCAAAAACTGAGGAACACTGGTGCGGATTGTTTCATTAATTAAATCTGCCTTGTTCTGAGGCTGCCCGTGAAGGAACACAGAGCAAGGTTCAAGTAAAGGAATCTGAACTGTAAGAGTTGTAAACAGATCAATAATCCATTCACGGTATGAGTCGTCAAAACTGCCGATTGTAGAAAGGACGGCGTCCGGAAGCCCTGTCTGACCTTCTTTTACGCCGCGCCAGGAATGAGACACATACTCGCCGGCGGCATAGTTATGTCCGTCCACAAGACGCCCGTTCATCACAATGGAAAGTCCCACGCCCACACCTTTTTTATAAACGCCGGGCCAGTTCATATTAGGATTACCTTTGTAATCGCGTGCGAGCACGCAGAGGAAGTCAGGCTTTGATTCCTGATTTATTCCACCCCCGTGTTCTCCATTATCCGCACACTGAAGCCAGGCACAGCATTTGGCGTCGTTTTCCATAAACAGAGGAAGTCCGTAACGGCTGCCAAGTTTTTTTCCGTAATCAAAATTATGAAGATTGAATGGATCAGAGCGGATTATAATACCCTTATCGATATTCACAATACCTGGAATCCCTATGGAGATTCCAAGAACCGGAACATTAAGGTCAGATGTTTTCTGAACCAGTTCACTGATAATCGAATCTACGATATCTTCGAAAAGTGATTCAGGATCTGAAAGAAGTGTTTCATTTACCTTTGTTTCGCCTGTGAAAGTCAGAATCTGCTTTCCGGCAAAGTTCACGATTGAAACACTGAAAGTGTCAGGCTGAAGTTCAATTCCTGCTATGCATCCGTAGTTTTCATTTACAGAAAGGAAAACCGGTTTACGGCCTCCTTTATTTGTAACGCTTCCAAGCTCCCCTTCCAAAATCACATTGTTTTCAAGAAGAGTTCCAATAATGTTTGATACAGTTGAACGGTACAAATCCAGCTTCTTTGAAATATCAATTCTGCTGATTACTGAATTACGCCAGACTGTATCAAAAACATGTGAAATATTTGAGTTGCGCTGAAAGTCGTTGTTTACATGCATAGCAGTTTTATTTTAACCTTTTACAGCACCGGCCGCAACGCCATTTGTTATTTCTTTTCTGTTGATTACGTAGAAAATAATCATCGGAACAATACTGATCATAAGAGCAGCAAACTGTTTACCGTAGTCAGATGCAAGTGCTCCCGAGAATTTCTGAACACCAACAGGCAGCGACTTGATTCCTTCACTTGAAGCAAGAATATTGATGAGCATGAACTCATTCCATGTTCCTGTGATTGTAAGGATTGCAAGAGTCATTGCTACAGGCTTTGACATTGGAACAATGATGCTCAGGAAAATCTTAAGGTAAGGTGCTCCGTCAATGCGGGCTGATTCAATCAGCGAGCCTGGAATACTTCTGATAAATTCTGTGCTCAGGTAAATACCCATTGGCATACCAACCCCGATGTAACAAAGAAGAACTCCAAGACGGGTATCATAAAGACCAGTCCAGTTTGCAAGGAAGAACAAAGGAATCATAATACACTGCAGTGTAATAAGAACTCCGACAACAAAGCTTTTGTAGAGGAAACCTGTTGCGCGGCTTGGAAGCTTTGCAAATGCAAAACCAGCACCGATTGCACAATACAAAATAGCGATTGTTGAAACGCCTGTGTAGAAAATGCTGTTCAAAAAGAGGCGTCCGAAATTACCGCGAATCCATGCGTCGTAATAGTTTTTCCACCACCAGACTTTTGGCAATGCCAGTTTACTTGTCAGCTGATATTCCTGTGTTGTTTTGAAAGATGAAATCAAAAGCCAGAGCAGAGGATACAGAGCCATGAAAGTAAAAATACCAAGGATGATATAAATCAGTGTCTGCTTAACAAAATGCATTCCACCCTTTTTTTCAAATACATTCATTTCTATTCCTCCGAAGACCCGAATTTCTTTTCAAGTGTTTTTACCACAACAATCAGAATAAGGCTGATTACAACCATGATTGTAGAAATTGTGTTTGCCATAGGATAATCTGCGGCACCTTTGAATGCTTTGTCGAACATGTAAAGGGAAAGAACATAAGTCTGCTTTGCCGGTCCTCCTCCTGTCATTACGTAAATCAGGTCGAAAGATTTAAGCGAACCGGAAATTGCAAGAATTGCACTTACAACAAATACGCCTGACAGTTCAGGGAAAATGATATGCCACAAAGTCTGCCATTCTGTTGCACCGTCAATTGTTGCGGCTTCCATAATCTGCGGGTCAATTTTCTGAAGGTTTGCCAGGAAGATGATGAGATAAGTTCCTGTATACATCCAGAGCATAACGACAAGAACAGGAATCATTGGATAATTGTTCATTGACCATTCATATGCCGGATTAATTTTCTGCATGATTTCGGTCCATACACCATGAGCCGAGAAGAAACTCTGGAACAGAATACCGATTACAACTGTTGAAATAACACATGGCAAGTAAATCATTGTCTGGAAAAAATCTTTTCCCTTAACAAGGCCGCGTGTAAGGATGTATGCAAGGAAGAATCCTAAAGGCAGCTGACCGAAAACAGAAATCAGAACAACCCAAAGGTTATTTTTCAAAGAAACATAAAAATACTGATCCTGGAAAACTTTTATGTAATTTTTTAATCCGACAAACTTAAGTGCACATTTTGCAAACAAAGTGCCACCTGAATAGTTTGTCGTACTCAAAAATACAGAGAAGATTGCAGGGAATGTCATTACTCCAAAGTAGAAAATGACAGCAGGAAGAGAAAGAAGCCAGTATGCACGAGACTCTTCCTGTTTAATTGAAAGGTTTTCATCAAGCATTCCTGAATAAAGGAACAGAATGATTGATACCGCCCATCCAACTATTATGAAATATAAACCGGCACTGAAATCAACAACTTCTTCCGGAAAATGTTTTACGGATACAAAAGATATGATACCTGAAATAATCATTACCGCATAATTCAGCCACTCAAGAGCGACGCGCTTTGAACTGAATGCAGTTTTCTTTAATGTAACAAACCAGACAGTCGAATGAAGAATTGAAACAAGTGTCATTACAAACATCACTGTAAGTGAAATGCCTGCCAGTGTGTAAAGGAAGCCGTCTGGTTCTTTGAAGAAATACAGAATTGCGGCAAATCCGTTCGAACTGTCAAATAAAGGAATACAGAATCCAAGAACAGATACAAGGAGAGCCGCTTTTGCGGCCAGTATCAGATTTTTTCGGTCCATAAATTAACTCCAATTTTTTTTAATTTTATCCCTTAAACCATAAAGGTCACCGCCGAAGCGATGACCTTGTTTTATTTGAAATTATTTTGATGAATCAAAAACTTTCTGCAGAGCTTCGCAAACCTGAGCCGGAGTTTTCTTTCCAAGTCCAAGTGCCTGAAGATCAGCATTAAGAACTGAAGCAACATCTGAGTTGAAAGCACTGTCAAATACAGGTGTTGTAGCAGTTGGTGTCAGATAGAAGTCTGCACGTTTTGCTGAAAGTGGTTCGAGTCCTTCGTAAGAAACACCTTTTGTAAGTGAAGGGAATGCTGCACCTGTATCAAGACGGCGCTGCTGGCAGTAAGGACCGCTGAGCCATTTGATAAGTTCCCATGCAGCTTTTTCTTCTTTTGAGTTCTTCTTCAGTTTAGAAGACATACCGTATCCTACTCCGAGAGTACCTGAGTTTGTTCCGTGAACAATTTCACCTGGGATTTCAGGGAAGCTGATCATTTCGATAGATTTCTGCTGTCTTTCAGGGCTGATAAGAGCTTTTCCTGTAGACTGGTCTGTAAGGAATGCAGCTGCACGCCAGTCACCGTCAATCATGTATGCACCTTTGTTTGCAGCGAACTGACCTGTTACATCACCGTAAGATGTTGCCAGTGTTTTCTGAGAAAGAACACCGTCATCGTACATTGTTTTAATGAATTCTACAGACTTCTTGAAATTGTCATCTGTGAATTTTGCTTTTCCTGCCAGAATTGCATCTGCCCAACCTGCTCCACCGAAACGTCCTGCTACCATAGAGAAGAGACAAGACTGCATAACCCAGTCGTCCATATTTGCCATAAGGATAGTTTCATATCCTTTAGCTTTAAGAACAGGAACCTGAGCTTTAAGTTCGTCGTATGTTTTTGGAATTGAAAGTCCACAGTCATCAAGAACTTCTTTGTTTACGTACAGAACATGTGAAACTGTAAGTCCGAATGGGATTTCTGCAACATAACCTGAAGCCTGACCTTTTGGATCCATACATGCTGCCGAGTAATCTTCGTAGATTCCGTCTTTCTTCATGAAAGGTGTAAGGTCTTTTGCAAGTTTCTTTTCATGGATTGCTGTTGAGCGTCCTGAAGGGAACATGTAGAAAACATCAGGCATTTTTCCAGATGCAGCGTAAGCAGCAACTTTCTGATGGAAAGGTTCATTGAAAAGAACTTCTCTTTCAATTTTGATGTCCGGATGAGCGGCTTCGAATGCTTCCCAAACCAGCTTATTGTCTTCGTAAGAGTTTGGAGCTGTAGCATCCTGGTAATCCAGAACTGTAATTACAGTCTGTTTTGCCTTTTTTTCGCCAAGAGCAAATACAGAACTGACCATTGATGCAGCAACCATTGCTGCAAGTACAACTTTTTTCATAAGTTGCCTCCGTTTTTGGTATTTTTGTGTTTTGTTTGTACAATCCGTGTACATTCCCCATAATAAAGCCCGTATTTTCATTTTGTCAATTCTTTTTTTTTCGTTTTTGTGAGCATTTTTTCAGAATAACAGTTATTTTTACAAAATAGTTTGTTTTTCCATTGGACAAACTTAAAAACTTGAATTATTATGCATGACATGAACACAAACATTATTCCTAAACCATATTCAATCACACAGGAAGAAGGCGTCCTGAAAACAGCAGGAAAAACCTTCTTTTCTGATTATCCTGTTCCGGAATTCTTAAAAGATATTCTGCTGAAAGAAGGTTATAAATTTTCAGAATCTACACACACAGAAACAAACATCAAAATCACTACACTTATTTCCAATGAAAAATCTGAAATAAATGGTTTCAACCTGGAAAATGACGAAAGCTACATTCTTTCGGTTTCTTCAAAAGAAATAAAAATCACAAGCCCGTCTTCCCGCGGAGCATTCTACGGTTTTGTTTCACTGACTCAGCTTCTTATGGGAAATCAGGATGAAATCCCATGCGTAACAATCTGCGACAAACCTGAATATTCATGGCGAGGTTTCCTTCTTGATACCTGCCGTCATTTCTTTACAACTGATTTCATCAAAAAAATTCTGGACCAGTGTGCATTCCACAAAATGAATGTTTTCCACTGGCACCTGACAGATGATCAGGGCTGGAGACTCCCTGTAGACGGATATCCTCTTCTGACAGAAAAAGGTTCCGTTCGCCAGGCACACACAATGCCGGCTTCAACCGAAGGTACTTATGAAGGTTTTGCCGACATGAAAATGTACTACAGTCATGAAGAAATCAGGGAAATCGTAAAATACGCCGAAGAAAGAAAAATCACAATCGTTCCTGAAGTAGAATTCCCTGGCCACAGTTCTGCCCTTCTGGAAGCTTACCCTGAATACGGCTGTACAGGCGGTCCTTACAAAGTTGAAAACCGCTGGGGTATCTTCCCCGATGTTCTCTGTCTTGGCAAGGACAAGATTTTCGATTTATTCGATGACATTCTTTCCACTGTCGAAAAACTTTTCCCCGGAAAATATATTCACATTGGCGGAGACGAATGTCTTTCTGAACGCTGGGAAAACTGTCCTGACTGCCAGCGCCGCATGAAAGAGCTGAATCTGGACAACGCCAGCCAGCTTCAGTCCTGGGCTACAAACAAGATGCTTGGAATCGTTCAGAAACACAACCGCATTCCAATCGGCTGGGATGAAGTTCTTGAAAACAACGAAAAGTTCCCTGCCGGGGAAGACCTTATCGTTCAGTCATGGCGCGGGTTTGAAGGCGGTGAAGAAGCGGTCCGTACAAATCATAAAGTGATTATGTCACCGCAGACTCATTGTTACCTGAACCTGAAAAATAAAACCAGCTACGAAGAACCTGGAAGACTTGGAACCATAACTCTTGAAAAAGCATATTCATTTGTTCCGTTTACGGACGAAATGAGTCAGGATAAACGCCGTCTTATTCTTGGAGGCGAATGCACATTCTGGAGTGAATACATCACAGCATCACGAATCACAGAATATCTTATGTTCCCAAGATTCTGCGCAATGGCTGAATGTTTCTGGCTTCCTGAAAACAAAAAATCATTCGGCGAGTTTGTTACCAGTCTTGATTCACATCTTGAACGTCTTTCGAAAATGGACGTGACATTTTACAGAGGTGATTACAATGAGAATATGTCTTCATAACGGCCAGGTATTTTCAGGCATTTCAAACATTACAGAACCTTCCGCAGTTCTCATAGAAGATTCCAGAATTGTTGAAGTATTTTCTGAAGAACGCTTTGCAAAAAAACAGTTCGGTCCCGACGTTCAGTGCATTGATGTAAAAGGCAATTACATTTTGCCAGGGCTCATTGACACGCATATTCACGGATTTCGCGGTCACGGAGCAGACAAATGTTCTACAGAAGGAATTCTTGCCATGTCACGTCACCTGGCAAATTACGGAGTTACCGCTTTCAATCCGACACTGTACCCTGCTCCTGAAGAAGAAATGATTTCCAACATAAAAAAAATTGTTGCAGCAATGGGAAAAGAAGAAGGCGCACACATTATGGGGCTCCATCTTGAAGGACCTTTCATTTCACCCGACAAACTTGGAGTTCAGAAACCGGAAACAATAAGCCTTCCTGACATTGATCTTATGAACCGTCTTTGGGATGCTTCTGAAGGTCACATTGTAAACATGACTGTGGCGCCGGAACTTAGCGGAATGCGTGAACTTGCACTGGACTGTGTGAATAAAGGAATTGTTCTTCAGGCGGGCCACACAAATGCAAGTTACCATCATATAATTGAAGGTATTCAGGCCGGCATTCTGCACTCAACACATTTTTTCAATGCCATGAGCCAGATGCACCACAGAGACCCTGGTGCAGTAGGAGCTGTTTTAATTCATCCGGAAATGTCCGTTGAAATCATTGCAGACGGAGTTCATGTTCACCCGGATCTTTTCAAACTTTTGCAGAGAGAGAAAACAGCAGATCAGATTGTCCTGGTAACTGATGCCCTTACTCCTACAGAACAGAAAGCAGAACACCTTTATGCCAACAATGAAGAAGTTGTTTTCAAGGACGGATGCTTTCACCGTCTTTCAGATGATGTAATTGCAGGCTCTGCTTTGACATTGAAAAAAGCAGTTCTTAACATGACAAAATTCGGTTATCAGCTGAACAATGCAATCCGCTTTGCAACTGCAAACCCTGCAAAAATAATGCACTACAACAGAAAAGGAATTCTTGCTCCAACTTACGACAGCGACATTGTTGTTATGGACAAAGACTTCCATACAAAACTTGTAATGATTTCAGGAAAAATTACAAAAATAAAAGAACCATTAAAAATCGAATAACAAGGAGACAAATATATGAGAGTTGTTATAAAAAACAATTATGATGAATGTGCCCTTTGGGCCGCACATTACATTGCAGACAAAATCAACCAGGCAGAACCTTCTGATAAAATTCCTTTCATTCTTGGGCTTCCAACAGGAAGTACTCCTCTTGGTATTTACAAGGAATTAATCCGAATGAATAAAGCCGGCGAAGTTTCATTCAAAAATGTAATCACTTTCAACATGGATGAATACACTGGTCTTAAAGAAGATGATCCAAACAGCTATCATTATTTTATGCACAAAAACTTTTTTGACCACATCGACATCAAAAAAGAAAACATTCATATTCTGAACGGATGCACAGATAATCCTGAAAAGGAATGTGAAAATTATGAAAATGCAATTCGCGATGCAGGCGGTATTGATCTGTTCCTTGGAGGAACAGGTTGTGACGGACACATTGCATTCAACGAACCTGGCTCTTCTCTTACATCGCGCACAAGAATTAAGACACTTACAGAAGACACTCGCATTGCAAACTCCCGTTTCTTTGGAGGCGATATAAACCAGGTACCAAAAACAGCTTTGACTGTAGGCATTGGAACAATTACGGATGCAAAAGAAGTCCTCATTATGATGAACGGTTTTTCAAAAGCCCCTGCACTTCAACACGCCGTAGAAGAATCTGTTTCCCAGATGTGGCCGGTTTCAGTTCTTCAGCTTCACCAGCACGCCATTATTGTTGCTGATGAAGAATGCACAGACCAGATGAAAGTAGGAACTGTAAGATATTTCAAAAACATTGAGAAAAATTATGAATAAAATTGAACTTTTTCTTTCGGATAATAGTTTCATTATTCCAAATGTAGATTCTCTTTCAAAGAAAATTTTTCAGGATATGATTAAGGGCCTGGAAGGCGAAGAATCAGATCAGCCTATGATTGTTACAAGAAATGAAATTCCTGTAACTGATCCTGCAGATAAAAAAATTATTGTAATTGACGCAGGCGGAACAAATTTCCGTTCCTGTCTTGTCACTTTCAATAAAGACGGTAAAGCAAAAATTTCTGATCTCAGAAAAACACGCATGCCTGGAACTGATCGGACACTTTCAAAAAAAGAATTCTACGGGGAAATAGCTGATAACATTAGTTATCTGAAAGACAAAGCTTCAAAAATTGGTTTCTGCTTTTCATACGCTCTGAAAAGTCTTCCAAATGGAGACGCAGAAATTCTGGCATTTTCAAAAGAAGTTAAAGCCGACGAAGCAATTGGTAGCCGCGTCGGACTTGAATTAAAAAATGCCCTTGAACATAAAGGCTGGACGCTCATTCCTTCGGTAAACATTTTGAATGATACAACAGCAGCCCTTCTTTCCGGCGTTACAGTAAGCCGCGGCAAAAACTACGATTCCTTTGCTGGTTTCATTTTGGGAACAGGAATCAATAACGCATATTATGACCAGTCTTTCGAATCCGTAATTGTCTGTGAATGCGGAATGTTCAGTGACATCGAACGAAGCATTTTTGATTCCGCAGTTGATAAAGAATCGGCAAAGCCTGGTGCGTCTCCTCTTGAAAAAATGTGTTCCGGCGTCTATCTTGGAAAAATCATCCAGAAGATTATTACAACAGCATGCATGAAAAGCGGTTACTCGGAAGAAAAACTTTTTTCCGAAGAATTCACAATCCGATTCCAGCAGTTTATTAAAACCCACACCATTGAACTTTCAGACTTAAGTCCGGTTCTTGAAAACCCAGCTAAAGTTTTTGAAGAGAATCCTATATACAAGTTATGCTGCACTGAAACAAAATCAGATAAAGAGAATTTCCTTTTCATCTGCAAAAAAGTTATTGAACGCGCCGCAGCTATTGTAACTTCAGTTCTTACTGCAACAATCAGAAAAAGTGCGCCGGAAGGAAAAACCTGCATAGTCTGCAACGGAAGTACATTCTGGAAAACACCCGGACTTTATGAACAGGTTCAGAAACTTTTAAAAAGCGCGCAAGATCTTCCTGCTTATGAAATCATAAAAGTTGAAGATGATATTACTCTTGGCGCAGCTACCGCAGGCCTTTAAATCAGCTTTCCTGAATCTGAACTCTGTATTCGCTTGGTGAAACTCCCTGAACTTTTCTGAACGCTTTTGAAAAATAAAGGCTGTTCTCAAAACCAAGGGAGTTCGCAATTGCTGTCATAGAAAATGAAGTCTGTCCAAGAAGCTGACAGGCTTTCTTAATACGGTAACGGGTTAAATATTCTTTTGGCGAAATCCCTGCAACTCTCTGAAAACAACGAAAAAGCTGGCTTCTGCTGATTCCCACAAAACCTGCAATATCTTCTATAGAAATGGGATTCGAATAATTCTCTGAAATATAATCCATTGCACTTTGAACATAAAGTTTTGCGCCCATCTGAACAGGTTCGGAAACCGCGTCTTCTACAAAGAATCCAAGGAGTTCATAAAGCTTTCCTGTCATATGAATGCCCGATGAAAAACTGTTTCCTTTAGCTTTGTAGATTGCCTGCATTAATTCCAATATTTCTTTTCCATGTGAAACTCCGCGGATATAAGGTTCATCCCGGGTAAAATCGGTTGAGTTCAGAATCAAGCCTGCTTCAGTTCCCGTAAAACCAACCCAGGCATACTCCCACGGATCTTCCGAATCTGCATAATACGTAGTTTCCATGTGCGGATACGAAAGAAAGCAGTCGCCGGCTTTGAGTTTATATTCATTGTGTCCAGAGACGTAAGTTCCCTTTCCCGAAATAATATAATGAATCAGATAAAAATCACGTACCCCGGGCCCCCACTGATACAAAGGTTCGCATTTCTGGGTTCCCACATTGTAAACAGAAAGAGACAATAGCTCTTTCCCCGAAACTTTGTAAGATGATTTTGCAGGCTCCGAAGTTCCTAATAGCAGACTTGAAACTGTAAAATCCAGCTGAATAAGAGTCTTTCCATTTGAAAGAGAAATTTCACTTCGGCTGAAAAGTTCATAAGATTCCTGAAGAAGCCGCGAAGTCAATTCCTCTTCCATAACGCCAAGAGAATTCCCGACATGAAAACTGCAGCAGACAAACTGAGGCTTAACTTTTTTCAGAACATTTATAAAAAAAGCATAACCCATTTTTTCCAGAAGAAGATTTGTAATAAGAAGATCTGAAGGTTCCAGATTTGAAATGACAACGGCTTGTTTGTTTATATCAACTGATTTTACGGATTTAAATTTTCCAGCCGGAATAAATGATTCAAAATCTCCTGCACCAAGAATGGTCACCGTAGATGCAGGATAAGTTTTCAACTGAGATTTTAAAATGTCTGAAACAATTTCATCATCCTTTGTCATATTTTTATTATGACAAACAGAATCCATTGATGCAACATTTTTACATATCAAGTAAACAATTAACAATATACATATGCAGGAAATGGAGTTATTATTGTTTCAGAAACTACAAAAAGGAGAATCCCTATGGCAATTTTAGTTACAGGCGGGGCCGGATTTATCGGCAGCCACACTGTTGTTGAACTTCAGAATGCAGGTTACGACGTTATCGTTCTTGATAACCTTGCAAACTCAAGCGAAAAATCTCTTGAAAGAGTAGAAAAAATTACAGGCAAAGCTGTTAAGTTTTACAAAGCTGACATTCTTGACCGCGATGCACTGAACAAAGTTTTTGATTCTGAAAAAATTGATTCTGTAATTCACTTTGCAGGTCTCAAGGCTGTAGGCGAATCAGTAGCAAAACCTTGGGAATACTACGAAAACAATATTTCGGGAACGCTCACCCTGGTTGATGTAATGAGAAAACATAACTGCAAAAATATTATATTCTCTTCATCGGCTACAGTTTACGGAGACCCTGCATTCATTCCTATAACAGAAGAATGTCCAAAAGGACAGTGTACAAATCCTTACGGCTGGACAAAATCTATGCTGGAACAGATTTTAACTGACATGCAGAAAGCAGATTCTGAATGGAACGTTATCCTTCTGCGTTATTTCAATCCTATCGGAGCTCATAAATCGGGAACTATGGGTGAAAATCCAAACGGAATCCCTAACAACCTTATGCCTTACGTTACACAGGTAGCAGTTGGCAAGCTTAAGGAGCTTGGCGTTTTCGGAAACGATTACGACACTCCAGACGGAACAGGCGTTCGCGACTATATTCACGTTGTAGACCTTGCTGTGGGACATGTAAAAGCTCTTAAAAAGATTGAAGAAAAAGCAGGACTTTGCATTTACAACCTGGGAACAGGTCAGGGCTACTCAGTTCTGGATATCGTAAAAAACTTTGAAGCTGCAACAGGCGTAAAAGTTCCTTACGTAATCAAAGCACGCCGCCCAGGCGACATAGCAACCTGCTACGCTGATCCTGCAAAAGCAGAACGCGAACTTGGCTGGAAAGCTGAACGCGGCATAAAAGAAATGTGCGAAGATTCATGGAGATGGCAGTCAAATAACCCGAACGGTTACGAAGACTAAAAATAAAAAGGGGCTGTCCAATAAGTCCTGTCATGCTGAATTTATTTCAGCATCTCTTAAACAGAGATCCCGGATCAGGTCCGGGATGACGTGGATTTTATTACAGCGAACCTGTAAGTTTTGCTATAAGAGCCATACGGGCAAACATACCGTATTTTACCTGTTTGAAGTATGCGGCGCGTGGATCGTCATCAACTTCAGGAAGGATTTCATTTACACGTGGAAGAGGATGAAGAACGATCATATTCTTCTTTGCTTTCTTCATCTTTTCTTTATCAAGAATGTAGCTGTCCTTAAGACGGATGTAATCCTGTTCATTGAAGAAGCGTTCCTTCTGAACACGTGTCATATAAAGAATATCCAGGTCACCGATTACTGAATCCAGGTTTTCTGCCTGAACGAACTGGGCATTTTTTGGTTCCAGAACATTATGAATCATGTAATCTGGGATTGTCAGTTCTTTTGGACTGATGAATACAAATTTGTTGTTTGGATAACGTACCATAGCCTCTGTAAGAGAGTGAACTGTACGTCCGAATT
This sequence comes from Treponema sp., assembly GCA_024402535.1. Classification (GTDB taxonomy): domain Bacteria; phylum Spirochaetota; class Spirochaetia; order Treponematales; family Treponemataceae; genus Treponema_D. The sequence continues at coordinate 35,212 of JAKSTN010000005.1, read as the reverse complement.
TCAGGTCGCCACAGAAACCGATTGTTTTGCCTTCTGTGCTTCCAAGAAGCTGGCGGATTGTAAGAAGGTCTGTCAGAGTCTGTGTAGGATGATAGTGACCGCCGTCCCCTGCGTTGATAATCGGGCAGGCAGAATATTTGCTTGCCAGAAGAGCCGCCCCTTCTTTTGGTGTACGCATGGCAATTACATCGGCGTAAGAAGAAACTACGCGGATTGTATCTGCAAGCGTTTCACCTTTTGTAGAAGATGTGTAACTTGCGTCAGCAAATCCTTCTACTGCACCGCCTAAACGGAGCATTGCTGCTTCGAAAGAAAGACGGGTTCTTGTACTTGGCTCAAAAAAAAGTGTCGCAAGAATTTTCCCACGACACACATCAATATAATTGGAAGGATCAACAATAATCTGTTCTGCAAGAGAGCAGATTTCATCAATTTCTGATACTGTAAGATCATCCGGCTGGATTAAATGACGTCCTTGTAACATAGTGATAAAAGTATAGCAGATTTTTATAGTAATTTACATAGCAGAATAAGATTATTAACATATGAAATCCAAGAAAAACATTGATGAGAATACAAGACTTTTTATCCTTGCAGGTCCTATTTTTGTTGAACTTCTTCTGAATATCCTCATTCACAACGCTGATACAGTTATGCTGGGACGTTTTTCTCCTGTTGCCGTAGGCGCCGTAGGAAATGCAAACCAAATCATGTTCCTTTTCATCGTTATGTTCAATGTTATTGCAACAGCGACAAACGTAATTGTGGCACAGTACCTTGGAGCTAATCAAACTGAAAAAATGAACCAGATTTACACCCTTAGCTTTGTTGTAAACATTGTAATCGGTGTTGTTCTTTCTGCATTCCTTGTTTTTGTTGGACCTTTCCTTTTCCGTCTTCTTAAAGTTCCTGAAGAAATGATGGCAGACTGCATTGCCTACAATCAGATTGTCGGAAGCTGTCTCTTTTTGCAGGCGGGATTCAATGTTATGGTTCAGATTCTCCGCTGTAACGGACATACAAAAGTAGGAATGTACATTTCCATCTGCGTGAATCTTCTGAATATTCTTGGTAACTGGCTTTTCCTTTACGGACCATGGAAGGTACTTGGTCTTGGCGTAAAGGGTGCTGCCATTTCAACTTCCTTCAGCCGTGTTATAGCCCTGACTGCCGCCATCATTATTTTCTATGTTCTGAAAATCGGAAAGCTGAGTCTTAAAACACTTCGCCCATTCCCATTTTCATTATTATGGAAAGAACTTAAAATCGGACTTCCTACTGCCGGTGAAAACCTTGCCTACTCCCTTGCACAGACAATTCTGTTCTCATTCATCAATCCTATGGGAGCTGCAGCCGTAAACGCAAAAGTTATGGCACAGTCACTTATGAACCTGAACGTTGCTTTTTCCAACAGCGTTGCCATGGCCACCCAGATTGTTACCGGTCACCTGATTGGAGCTGAAAAAGAAGATGCTGCTTACCGCCGTGTAATGCGTTCTCTTTTCATCACTCTGCCGGTAACTTTGGTTCTGGCAAGTACAAACTGTTTCTTAAGTCCTTGGTCTCTGAAACTTTTCGGTGCAACTCCGGATGTAATTGTAATTGCACGCCAGGTTATGATGGTGGGAATTATTATGGAACTTGGCCGCACAACAAATCTTATTGTAATTGGAAGTCTGAAAGCTGCAGGAGACTACATTTTCCCTGTTGTAATCGGAATGCTTTCGATGTGGTTGATTGGAATTACAGTAGGATACACCAGCGGCGTACTCTTTGGCCTTGGAGCCGCCGGTGTATTTATGGGAACAATGGCAGATGAATTCATTCGTGGAATCATCGTCATTGTCCGCTGGGTTAAAGGAAGCTGGCGCAACAAATCAATTGTTGAACGCTAATCTGATTATCTGTTCTTTTTATTAATCTGCTTCTTAAGGGCCCAAAGGCAGAAGCAGAGAAGAAAAGAAAATCCTATCATTATGAAAACCCACATGATACTTGCCCATACTGGCTGTTCATAAACATGCAGGAATGGGTAAGGTCCAACCCAGATTTTCAGAACATTCATTGTTACAGAAACAATTACATAAAGAACTGTTGGAATTATACCAAAGAAAACTTTCTTAAAGTTATCTGCAGCAAAGTCATCAAGAAACAGGAAAGACAGAATAACTGTGATCGGTCCCAGTGTATGTGTAACAATCATTGATTCATATGTAAGATATGCAATGTAAGATTCCTTCATGCTGTAATCAGGCTTGCTTCCCGCAATTGGAGCCAGAACAAAGATTACAGTAAAGAATGTTAATGCAAGAGCGCCTGCAGAAACGAATCTTAAAATCTTCATATATTCAGGAATTGCTTTTCCGCTTTTCAACTGTGCAATAAGGAAGCATGCATAAGTCAGACAAACAAGACCGCCAAAAATATTTGAAAGCTCTGTAAAATATATAAACATACGTGTTCCCTGTCTCTGACCTGAAACACTGATTGCGATAATTTCCATAATTACAACTGCTAATTGAACACAAATTGCAGTAATCTGTTTTGCTTTTGATTTCATATATTCTCCTTCTAAATATATATTAGTTTATTGCCGCTGAAATTTTTTCTGCAACAGCCTGATTATCTGCGGCATGGGCTTTAATTTCTGTAACGGCATTCTTAATGTTTGTGAGCATTTCTTCAAGCTCATTCACGCGGCCAAGAAGATTTTCAGAGAAGTCTGAAATCTGACGGATTGAACTTCCCTGCCCGCGAACTTCATGGTCAACAGTTTCAACCATTTCCATATTTTCATCAGATTTCTTAACAACAGTCTGAAGAGAATTCAACATTTCCTGAGAACCTGCATTCATGTCAGAAATACCGGCAAGAATATCTTCAATGGCTTTCATTGTTGTTGTCATTTCTGTTGAGCTCTGTTTTGTATAAGCAGCAAATTCATTTACAGAAGCAGTTGTTTCACTGACAATTGCAGCATTTTCTTCAAGAGTTTCATTAATCTTGTCTGCGTTTCTTGCAGTTTCTTCTGACAGTTTTCTGATTTCAAGAGAAATAACACTGAATCCTTTTCCTGAAATTCCGGCGTGAGCCGCTTCAATAGAAGCATTCATAGCAAGAAGTTTTGTCTGATTAGAAACAGAGTTGATTGTCTTAACAATATCAGCAATCTGATCTGAAGAACCTTTTACTTTTTCAACCTGATTTACAAGGCGTTCAAGCAGTTTCTGCTGTGCCGAAAGTGACTCAAGAGTTGCATTAATACCGCTTCTCTGCTTTTCAGCAATTTCATTAATATTTGAAATATTTGCAGACATCAGTTCCATCTGAGCTGAAACACCTGTAATTGCAGCAGTTTGAAGATTAACACTGTTACGCATTTTTTCTGATTGCGATACAACTTTATTTCCGGCTTCATCAAGCATGCTAACCTGACTGTGAAGATTGTTGGCTTCTCCATCCAGGAACTGATAAAGTTCTTCAATATGATCTGCACTTGTTAAGGCTATATCTGTTGAATCCTGCAACTTCTGCCCGATATTCAAACCTTCTTTAGATTCATGAACAACAGCTGTTACTTTTGCAAGAGCAGCCTGAGAAGTTTCGTTAGTTGATTCAAAACTGTTCATCAGATTTCTGGTAAGTTTTTTGAAATTGATGATAACCATGTTTGAAACAAGAATAGCCAGAGTGTTTACTGCTGTATTTGTAAGAGCACCTGCCATATTTCTCTGGAAAAGATAGCCGTATCTAAATACAACTGAAGCAATCCAGAGAACAATAGAACCTATAGAAAAATATGCGATCTGATTCGGACGATAAGAAATAACCATATTAATCAAACACATTACTACAACAAATAATGCCTGACGGTAAAGAACAAGATTCGAATTATAAGTAGGAGCAACAAACCCAATCAGAGCAATGCCACAAAGAAGGCCTACAGAAACAAATTGCGAACCTTTGTACAACTGCCCTTTTTTCAGCATAAGCATTGCAGAAATCAGAATTCCCAAAGGAATAACTGTTACCAGTCCTATAAGTTTCATATGTCCCATAGCAAGAATTACAGCAAGAAAGAAAAAACAGACTGTAACAACAACATTTCCCCGGACAATATAAGGAACCTGTTTCTTTTCAGCAAGAGAATAATCTTTAATAAGCTCTTCTGAAGGCATAAGTCCATTAAACATAAATGAAGACCTCCGTAAACAAAAAAAAATAAAGCAGTCTCTGAATAGAAAAAAAAGACTGCTTTTATTATATCATACTTTTATAAATTATCTCTAAAATGTCAAATTATACAAATTGACGCAAATTAGTGCTGGGCGCGAATTAGTGATGGGCGCGAGCCAGGACTCCGTTATATACCACAACTTTGTCAAAGCTCGCGGTACTAATTTGCATTCGCAAATTAGTGCTGGGCGCGAGCCGGGACTCCGTTATAAATCACAACTTTGTCAAAGCTCGTGGAACTAATTCACTTCGTGAATTAGTGATGGAAGAGTCTGATGCCATTGAAGGCCATAACCATGTTGTAGTTATCGGCAGCTTCAATTACCAGGTCATCGCGAACTGATCCGCCTGGCTGTACTACTACAGTTACACCAGACTTGCGTGCGCGTTCAATGTTGTCTCCGAATGGGAAGAAAGCATCTGAACCAACTGCTACGTTTGTATTCTGTTTGAGCCATGCTTCTTTTTCTTCCTGTGTGAATACTTCAGGTTTTACTTTGAAGATATTCTGCCATTTGCCTTCAGCAAGAACGTCCATGTATTCAGCACCAATGTAAACATCGATTGCATTGTCGCGGTCAGCGCGTTTGATTCCGTCTACGAACTGAAGACCAAGAACCTGTGGGCTCTGACGAAGCCACCAGTTGTCGGCTTTCTGTCCTGCAAGGCGTGTACAGTGAACACGGCTCTGCTGTCCGGCACCAATACCGATTGCCTGTCCGTCTTTTACGAAACAAACTGAGTTTGACTGTGTGTATTTAAGAACGATAAGAGAAATAACCAGGTTGCGTTTGTCGTCTTCTGAAAGGTTCTTGTTTTTTGTAACAATGTTTTCAAGACAAGAGTTGTCGATTTTAAGGAAGTTGTGTCCCTGTTCGAATGTTACACCGAAAACCATTTTTGTTTCGATTGCAGGTGGAACAAAGTTTGGATCGATCTGGAGAACACAGTAGTTTCCGTTTTTCTTAGCCTTAAGAATTTCAAGAGCTTTATCTGAATATGAAGGAGCGATAACACCGTCTGAAACTTCTTTTTTAATAAGAAGAGCAGTTGCTTCATCACATTCATCAGAAAGAGAAATGAAGTCACCGAAAGATGACATGCGGTCTGCACCACGGGCGCGGGCATAAGCACATGCTAAAGGTGTAAGTTCAACATTGTCTGTGAAGTAGATTTTTTTAAGTGTATCAGAAAGTGGAAGTCCAACAGCAGCACCGGCTGGTGATACGTGTTTGAAAGAAGTTGCAGCAGGAAGTCCTGTAGCTTCTTTAAGTTCTTTTACAAGCTGCCATCCGTTCAGTGCATCCAGCAGATTGATATATCCCGGTCTTCCGTTAATTACTGTAACTGGAAGATCGCCGTCTTCAACAAATACCCTTGCAGGTTTCTGGTTAGGGTTACAACCATATTTCAATTCGAGTTCTTTCATAACAAGAGCATAATGAAAAAAACGCCTTTTTACAATTAGTGGTATTTTTGCTATCATTTTGTTATAAAAAAAGTGAGGTATTTATGTTTATCACAGCTTCTACTCTTATTCTGATTGGACTTGCTTTAGACTGTCTTTTTATTGCCTGCGAGTTTAAAAACAAAATGAACTCTGCAACATTTCTAAAGGGACTTGCAGCAAGTTTCTTCGTTATTCTTGGTGCTGTCTTGTACAGGAACAATCCTTCTGCCTACGGATTTCTGATTGTTCTCGGACTCCTTCTTGGAATGCTTGGCGACATTTTTCTTGAAGCCCGCATGTGCATCGAAGGTAAAGCGTCCAACAAAGTTTTTGCAGTAGGGATTCTTTCATTTCTTTCAGGACACATTCTTTATATTGTGAGCCTTTTAAAAACTAATTCTTCCGCCTGGTGGATTGCATTGACTATCTGTGCAGTACTTTCTCTTTGCGCCATTCCGCCACTCATGAAAAAGATTTCAGCACCTTCTGCAGGCCTTAAAATTTTTGGATATGTTTACCTTATAATTGTTATAGCAATGATGAGTTCAGCAGTTGCAGTTCTTATAAAATCAGAAATTCACCTGTGGAATATCTTATTTGTAATTGGTTCCATTTTCTTTGTGGTAAGTGATTTCATTATGATTTACAATTCCTTCGGACCAAAGAAAACAAAAGTACTTCGCGCAACTAATCTTCTGACTTATTACGCAGGTCAGATTATTATCGCCCTGACAATTTTCTTTTTTGCCATTTAAGTTTAAATAATATGACTTGTTTTTTCCTGTATGCAATTTTCATTCTTCTCATCTGTGGTCTGATTTTTGAAAGCCTTTTCATCTACTACGATTACAAACGAAGGCTGATTCATGCAGGATGGTTTAAAAGTCTCGCGGCCTTTTGTTTTGTACTTATCGGAGTTTCCCTGATTTCAGATAATCTTCTATGTGATTACTTTTATTTCTGGAAACTCCTGATCTGTCTTGGGCTTTTCTTCGGCATGCTTGGCGACATTTTCCGTGCAGTCTGCAAAGTTTCCACAGGAACGAAATCGAAACTTTTTAACCTTGCAGGAACTGTAGCTTTCATTACCGGACATCTGCTTTACATCACAACCTGGCTGACGATTGAAAATCATATTCTGCTTCCCTATTTAATTTTCCTTCCAGTTCTTTACATTCCTACAATTTTGTTTGTTCTGAAAAAAGGAAAGCGCACTTCAAAAGGTGAAAAGGTTCTCGGCACAATTTATCTTCTGATTGTGATTTCCATGTTCAGTGTTTCACTTTCAGAAATGCTTGTGACAAGATCTTACATAGCAAGACAATTTACTCTTGGTGCTTTTTTCTTTATGACCAGTGATATAATCACCATAGGAAACTCCATAGCCCACCGCCCACACAAACGTCTTCGTGCCCTGAACCTGCTGAACTATTACGCAGGCCAGATGATTATCGCTTTCTGCCTGCTTTTTGATAAAATTCTGTAAAATTCTCCTATTTTTCATACTATTTTTACATTTTGATGAACTTTTTTAATATCTTTATTTTCTCTAAAGCGATAATAATATTCTCATGACAACTGATATGACAAAAGGTTCTCCAACAAAGCACCTTTTAATGTTCGCACTGCCTCTTTTATTCGGAAACTTGTTCCAGCAGTTTTATAATATTTTTGATTCCATTGTCGTTGGACGTTTTGTAGGAGCAGACAGTCTTGCAGCAGTTGGAGCCTGCGGGTCCCTTACATTTCTCTTTATCAACTTGAGTTCAGGACTTGCCGTGGGAATAGGCGTTATCGTTTCCCAGTATTTCGGCGCCCACGATTATAAAAGTGTAAAGCGTACAGTTGCATCGTCAGTTTATATTCTAACTACAACTTCAATTTTTGTTGCTTTTATTGTTCTGATTTTTGCACCGGGAATCATGAAGTTCCTGAAAGTCCCTGATGAAATCCGCCACCTTTCAGTTTCATATCTTCGCATCACATGTGGCTGGGGAATTATTTTCATGGCGTTCTACAACGGAACTTCGTCAATTCTTCGCGCCCTTGGAGATTCAAAAACTCCCCTTTACTTTCTGATTGTAAGTTCTGTCATCAACGTAATTCTGGATATCATTTTTGTAGTAAAGCTTAGTCTTGGAGTTACAGGCGTTGCACTTGCCACACTGATTTCCCAGGCGGCTTCGGCAATCGGATGCCTCATTTTTGCCGTCAAGAAAAATGAATTCTTCCGTCCAAGCAAAGACGAGCTTAAACCTAACAGACAGATTATCATTATGTCTATTAAACTTGGAGTTCCTATTGCTCTTCAAAATTCGCTGATTTCAATTTCAGTTATTACACTGCAAAGTACAGTAAACCGTTTCGGACCAACTGTCATGGCTGCCTATACAATTGCAGGCCGCGTTGAAAGTCTTGTGCATCAGCCGTTCACTTCACTGGCTAATGCTTTGAGCACTTACACAGGCCAGAACATAGGTGCTCATGACCAGGAACGTGTAAAAAAAGGTTTCCGCCGTGGCGTTACAATGGCCGTCATCTTTGCTCTCACTATGCTTGTAGTAATGTACACTCTTGGTCAGAAAATCTGTCTTCTTTTTGTAAATGATCCTGATGTAATTAAAATTGGTGCAAAAGCTCTGACCATTACTTCCCTGGCCTATACAGGACTTGGAATGATTTACATTCCACGAGGTCTTTTAAATGGTGCAGGTGACACAGGATTTTCTATGATCAACGGAATCTGCGAAGTAGTTGTCCGCATAAGCGGCGCCCTTATCCTGACTCAGACCGCTTTGGGCTACTGGGGCGTCTGGTGGACAAACTGCATTACCTGGACAGTTACAGGTATTGTTTGTCTGATCCGTTACTGGTCCGGCGTCTGGAAAAAGAAAGCCGTTGTATAATTCTCATTTGTCCTCATTCACATGAGGACAAGGATTATCTTTTTCAATTTTTAAAAATATTTTTTTCCCCATAGCGGCAATTGTATAAATTACAATCATTGGGCCCACAAGAATACCCGCAAGCATAAGCCATTTGTTCCACATGAATAATGCAATTTCCAGCGCAACAATTAGAAGAATAAAAATTGTCTGAGCAAAAAAATAAACCGAAATATGAAATGAGTTTTTAATTGTATTAATGACTGTATTTTCATAGCGGGCAGTTAACGGAAAAACATAAAGCAATGCCGCAATTACAATTGCAGTAGAAAGGATTGCAATAACGATTAGAATAAAATTCACATCATCCATTTTTGTGACAAACTGCCATTCAATGTATAAAGCATAAACAGCAGCCATAAAAATAATTCCGAAAACCATTCCCTTTTTAAAATTTGATCTGAAATATTTGAAGTATGATTTATAAATATAGCCTTCTTCATCATCTACCATTTTTAAAAGCACAGCATAAGCCGCCGTTACAGCCGGCCCTATTGTTATAACCGGAATACAGCAGACAAGCATAATAAGATTCAAGAAAAGAAGATCAATTAGTTTGTCCCAGAATTTAAAAAAGGAAGAGTTCAGATTAAACGCCATAACTTTATGTTACATTTTTACGGGGTCCGGGGGAACCCCGGAGAAGGGGGTGTGGCGGCAACAAAGTGCCGCCCAGGGGGAAGGCTTTCCCCCTCCCCTTTAATTATTAGCGTACAGCTTTTTCTGCAGCAGCACGTTTTTTTGCCTGTTCAACAGTGAAAGCACAGCATTCATCATAGCCGTATTCTTTTGCCTGTTTTACCATTTCAGCAACGCATGCATCAAATTCTTTGTCTGATGAAGCATAGATTGCTTTCCATGAACCGTTACGAATACATTCTCCAACCTGGCTCCATGCAAGAGACATATCTTTTGGAGTTGGATCGTGAGAGAACATTGTTCCAGGAGCAACCAGATAATTTGTTTTTTCCATGTATTTCTGTGGAGTTGCAGCACCACCCCATTCACGCCATGAAGCTTCGCAAGCAGACTTTGCAGCAACCTGTTCTGAAGCCCATGTTTCGCGGTTGTAAAGTTCACCTGGTGTCATAGGGTTTGCAGCATCGAGCCCCCATGTTGTGTTATTAATTTGGAATGAACCGTCTTTGTATGTTCCTTTGTAAGGAGCTTTCATCTGTGTACCTGCCTGATCTGCAAGAGCAACTTTACCAAAGTCTGTCAGGTATGGTTTCTTGTCTTTGCTGATATCCCAAGTTACACCACGTGGACCGTACTGACTTGTAAGGAATCCTTCTGGAGTTGAAAGCCAGTTAATAATTGCCATACAAAGTTCTGGATATTTTGTGTCAGCACCAATAGACCAGATGCGTTCGCCACCGTAAACAGACTGTCCGTAAACGATTGGTCGTGCCTTTGCAGGAACTACAGGGTACATACCTTTGCCTGCGGCAAGGTGAGCTTCTGTGTTATATGTTCCAGATGCCATCCAGTTGAAAATGTTCCAGAAAGCTGTACCGTTCTGATAGTCTTCTGACATACCGTTGTATTTCTGTGTAAGTGAGTCAGGATCTACGAGACCTTTCTGCATAAGTTTGTTGAAGAATTTAAGTGTGTAGAAATAAGGACCGTTTTCTTCAAGACAGCCGTGGAAAGTTCCTGTTTCAGGATCGTAAAGACCAAAGTCGAATTCATCGAATCCAAAGTAAGCTGTTGCCAGTGACTTAACGAACATTACCATATTTCCATCCCAGTCGTTGAAAAGTGAAACACCATATGTTGGATTTCCGTTGTCATCTTTTGGACAAACTTCCTTCATTTTTGCCAGTACGTCAATCATATCGTAAAGATCATCAATTTTTGGCTTTCCAATTTTTTCATAAAGGTCATAACGAAGGTCCCATGTGTAGAAGAAAGCCTGGATATCTTTTGACGATGTTGAAACGTTGTGACCGAATCCGTAAATCTTTCCTGTTTTTGAAGTAAACTTATTTTTCTGAAGAGCATGCTTCATGTTTGCAGCGATATAAGGTCCGTAGTTCTGAACCAGTTTATCCTGATCCCAGTCATAAAGGAGTCCTGCGTTTACAGCATTGATATACTGTTCGCCGTCATTTCCCCAAACAACCAGGTCACCAAGGTTTCCTGATTCCATACGTGTCTGATATGCTCCGCCTGTTTCAGGAATAATGTTCAGTTTTACATTGAACTTCTGAAGCATAAGATCAGCAAACCAGCCTTCCTGCATACCAGAGTAGTTTGCCAGCTGTGAATAAACATCAAGTGTAACCGGAGCCTTTGGCTTGATTTTCTTGATATTACCTTCCTGCTTTGGAGCAGCGAAAACCGATGAAGCCATCATAGCAAGTGCCATACCGGCAGCCAACATTTTTGTTCGTTTCATAAATCCTCCTAAAACGAAATATTTTTTATATTTTTTTATCCCTTTACTGCGCCCAGCATGATTCCTTTTTCAAAGTATCTCTGCATGAACGGATAAACCAGAAGAATTGGAATTGCAGTTACCATGGCAACGGTATACTGACGAGTTTTTTCATCAAGCATGTTCTGAATCTGGCTTTCTGAAAGATTTGATGAACTTCCCATAGTTGCACCAAGATTTGAACTTTGTGTCAGGTAAATATACAGACGGTGTTGAAGTGTATAGAGGCTGGCATTTCCCTGCATAAGGATGAGAGAATCCTGGAAACTGTTCCAGTGTCCAACTGCAGCCCAGATTGCAATTGTTGCAAGAATTGGTTTTGAAAGCGGCCAGATGATTTTTATGAAAATTGTCCAGTAAGAAGCTCCGTCAATTGAAGCGCTTTCTTCAAGTTCCGCCGGAATACTTTCAATGTAAGTTTTTACCATGATAATGTTGAAAACGTTTACAATGCCCGGAATGATATATGCAAGGTAATTGTTTGTAAGCCCCAGCATCTGCATTGTTGTAAACCATGGAATAAGACCTGCACCAAAATACATTGTCACAATCATGTAACGATAGAAAAGTTTCCTGTGCCACATTTCCTGCTTGGTTACAAGATAACCAACAAAACCCGAAGCCGCAGTTGAGACACAAGTTCCTATTAATGTACGTGAAACAGTTACTCCAAGAGAAACCAGAAGATCATGGTTTTTGAAGATGCGCACATAGTTCTGAAAATGAATTCCTTTCGGGAAAAAGTTTATGAGCCCTTTTGAAACCATTGAGTTTTCAGAAATAGTGTTTATAAAAAGATAGTAAAATGGAAATACACAGATCAAAGTGAAAAGGATGAAGAATGTGTAATTCAGAATATTAAAAATAACGTCGTTTACTGTATGTTTCTGTACCATAATTCTTCCTCCTAGAAAATACTTGAACCACGAACAATTTTAGAAATCCGGTTTGTAATAAACAGCAGAATTACGCTGACAACAGATTTGAACATTGAAACGACTGTACTGAACGGAATATTATTTGAACCGCTTCCGGCTCCCAGAGAAAGCTGATAAACGTAAAGATCCAGAACCTGAATTGCTTCTTTGTTATTCGGATTTTTGAATACCAGATACTGATCCATTCCATTACTGAGAATGTTTGAAATAGAAAGAATCAGAAGAACAACATAAGTCGGGATAAGTTCAGGAAGTGTAATGTGCCACATTTTCTGGAATCGTCCGGCACCATCAACTGTTGCGGCTTCATAAAGCTGCTGGTCAATTCCTGAAATTGCCGCAATGTACATGATTGCCGACCAACCAAGACCTTTCCACATTCCCCATAAAAGCATCTTGAACCAGATTCCGTTGCCGTTCATAAGATAATTTGTTCCCGTATCTTTTGCGTGAAGAACTTTTACAATCAGATTGTTTACAAATCCTTCCGTTCCAAAAATACAGAACGCAATGGCATAAACCAGAACCCATGAAATAAAGTTTGGGATAGTGGTAAGAGTCTGAATGATTCTGCGGCTTGCATTATTTTTGATTTCTGCAAGGAAAATGGCAAAAAGCATAGGACACCAGGAAGTCAGAATTCCAAGTCCGCTCATTGCCAGTGTGTTTCGAAGAACGATGATAATATCTTTTCGGGTCTGTTCATTTTTAAATGGCGCTGCAAACCATTTCCATCCTACCCAGTTTTCCATGCTAATTGTTCCACCGGCTTCATAATCAAAAAAAGCGTAACGCCATCCCCAAAGCGGCAGGTAACTGAAAATGAAAATCAAAATAAGGAATGGAAGAAGCATAAGGAAAAGCTGAAGCGGAGCATCGATATGACACTTTTCATCTTTTTCAGGAGCAGGTGTTTTTATAAATGAGATAAGTGAAAATGCAAAAATGATTACAGCAAGAACTACATAAATAATTATTGAAGAAGGCTCAAGAGGCTTTGTACGTGAAAGATTTCCGAAAGCAACTTCTTTATGATATGCATTAAGAATTCCCACCTGGGCAAAACCGAAAACGAGACTTCCCGGAAGAAGACAGAAATGACCGTAGCGTTTCAGCTTGTTGTTTCCCACCGACATACAGGCGCCGGCACCACAAAGCAGAATTCCCAAATCAGTCAGCAAAGCAGAAATATTCACCTGGCGGAAAATACTTTCAGGTACCCACCCGCGGCGGAATGCCAGCTGAAGATTATTGGTGAATATTTTATAGAAAAAGCCTGATGTAAAAAGTGACATGTTGCGGCTGATTTTTTCAGAAATGCGTGCAGGATTTGCACCAGGAATAAAGAGCAGCATAAATGCAAGAAGGGCCAGAATGCGGTAAGTTACCTGGAAAGGCGAAACGCTGATTGCTGTTTTTTCAGTTTTTTCTTCTTTTACAAAAACGATATTCAGCACACTTGTAATTACAACAAGAACCGAAAAAACCAGAAACAAAATGCGGAAGGCCGGCCACTGTGGCAAAGTTTCAAGCTCATCCATTGTAAAGGCAAGCTGATTGTATGCTACAGGATAAAGAAGAAGTGATGCAGCTGTAAGAAGGCCGCCGGCAGTCATAACAATGTAGCCGATTTTTCTGAGCTTATTCGTCGCAAAAGAAAGATACATTCCCACAAGGGCAACAAGAACTGAAAAACATGTCAAAAGGCATGCAATATAATCAAGCTTTAATGCCCCCGCAATTTCTGAATGATTTTCAGAAAAAGCTTTCCACATTTTTCTGTAAGAAGGAACATGAACCTTTACGCCTTTAAGGGAAACATCTTCTTCAAAAAGTCCGTCATCTTCAAAGTCTTCATCATCAGAATCAAAATCATATTCAGCTTCAGAACTTTCACTTGCTGCGGCTTCGGTCATATTGAAAAGCGCAGCATAATAATCTTCGTAGCTTTCAAAATCATCAGGATTCAATGTAAATGCATCTGTTGTATTCTCGTCAGAATCAAAATCAATATTTTTTATTGATGCATCAAGCGAAACCACATCTTCTGTAAGCGAACGGAAATAAACAGCACTTTTTATAAGTGAGACATTTGTTCCCATTACACCAGAAATTCTTCCGGGATTCACCCGTCCCACAAACAGGAAAAGCAGAAGGAGAACAAGAAAGAACTTCGAAGAAACAGAAAGAATTCTCTGTCCTAAGTCAGGAGAAAATATCTTCAGATTATCTTTTTTCATAATGAAGAAATTATAAATCTGAAAGATTAGTTAAACCTTTTAAAAAAACTTTGTAAATTAGACGAGTTGACTACAAAATTTCTAAGAATTCTATTTTTAAGATTCTATATTTTTCATAAAGAACTCAACAGTCTGATTCTGCTGTTCATCATGAGTAATAGTGGCAGTGCCATCGCCTGACTGTTCGCCATAATTTCCGAACCACGCGTGATTGCCGCCTTCAATTGTCAGTTCTCTGAAATCTCCGCCCGCTTCAAGAATTAAGTTTTTGTACTTATCGTAGCTTGAACCTTTCAGAACCTGATCATTAGAGCCTTTTACAGAAATGATTCTGAATTCTGGATCAACCACATTTGTTGAATAAGCAGCGCAAAGCAGAAGTCCTTTTATGTTGTTATATTTTTTCAGCGCCTTTGGTGCATACATGGAAGCTACAGCGCCGCCAAGAGAATGACCGCCAAGGTAAACAGTTTTATATTCACCGGCATATTTTTTCAGCGCAGGTTTAGCGGCATCAGTTTTTGTGATTGCCAGATCCGAAGGAACTTCAAGGAGTACGGAATCAATTCCGGCTTCTGCAACTTTCAACATCAATGGAGCATACGACTCATGTTCAACAAGACCACCGGGAATAAAGACAAGGAGAGTGTCAGTCCCTGGACCATCAAAAAAAGTCATCTTTTTATACTTTTCTACAGTTACCGTTTCACTTCCCTTTAAACATTCTTCACAAAAATCGTTTGCCACATATGAACTGCAGCCAGCCAAAAAAAGAGAAAACTGTAAAACAAAAAATACCGAAATAGCATAAAGTTTTGATTTCTGATTCATGCCTATAAAATAACAAAAAATAATATCTCGCGGCAACAAAAAAAATCCCTGCAGAAACACATCTGCAGGGGGGGGGGGTTATTGAATTGGAAAACTTGCATAGCAAGTTTCCATATTGAACACCGGGCTAAAACGCTCCTTCATCGCGTTTTTTAACGCCCTTGCACATTATTCAACAACAACGTTAACCTTAACTGACTTAACGCCTTTGTTTGGTACAACACAGGTACCGTTTACTTTAGCGCCTTCTTTTACAGTTACTTTAACTTCACCGTCGTTCTTCTTGTTTACAACGCTGATTTTGTATTCAACGCCGCGGAACTTACGTGTCAGTGTAGCTTTCTTAACATGTTCTGGAAGACGTGGTTCAACAACCAGTCCTTCGTAACTTGGGCGGAGACCACAGATGTACTGTGAAAGTGCCACAAAGTTCCATGCAGCTGTACCTGTAAGCCAAGAGTTCTTAGCTTCACCATGACGGCGTGCTTCTTTACCGGCAACCATCTGGCTGTAAACATAAGGTTCTGTGCGGTGGATTTCAGATTTGTCTTCGATGTATGCAGGAGCAATCTTGATGTAGTGTTCCCATGCATCCTGTGGACGACCGTTTACAACTTCACCGATGATAACCCATGGGTTGTTGTGACAGAAGATACCGCCGTTCTCTTTGTATCCTGGTGGGTATGAACCAACTTCACCAAGTTCAACATGGTAGTCCTGGTATGCAGGCCAGTTGATACAGATACCGAAGTCTGAATCCAGATATTTCTTTACGCTGTCCAGAGCCATTTCAGGATAGCCTTTGTCTTTTCCGACTTTAGCCATTGTTCCGAAGCCCTGTGTTTCAATAAAGATTTTTCCGTCTTTACATTCTTTAGAACCGATTTTGTTTCCGAAGTGATCGTAAGCGCGAACGTACCATTCTCCGTCCCAACCTGCTTTACAGATTGCTTCTTCCATTTTCTTGCATGCTTTAAGAGCTTTTTCAGCTTCAGCTGTGTCGCCCATAAGGTTACACATTGCAACGTAGTCTGGTGTAACGTAAACGAACATTTCTGCGATCATTACAGATTCAGCATTCTTTCCGTTCTGGTGACTTGTTGTCTGGAATGATTCGTTAGGATCTGTAGAGAATCCGTTCAGGTTCAGACAGTCGTTCCAGTCTGCCTGTCCGATAAGTGGAAGCCCGTGTGGTCCCATATGTTTTACAGTGAAATTGTATGATCTCTTAATATGTTCAAAGAGAGTTGCTTTCTTTGTTTCTGAATTGTCAAAAGGAACAACTTCTTTAAGGAAGTCTGCATCCCCTGTTTCGCAGATGTAGCGGCCAACACCAAGAACGAGCCAAAGTGGGTCATCATTGAATCCGCCACCAATATCAGCATTACCTTTTTTAGTAAGTGGCTGGAACTGATGGTAACAAGATCCGTCTTCGAACTGTGTTGATGCAACGTCGAAAAGGCGTTCGCGGATGCGTGATGCAGGAAGCTGATGTGCAGCACCAAGCATATCCTGAGAAGTATCGCGGAAACCAAGACCACGACCGATTCCTGATTCAAAGTAAGAAGCAGAGCGGGCAAAGTTGTATGTAACAACACACTGGTACTGATTCCACATAGCCATGCGGTCAAGTTTTTCATCACCTGTCTTAATTGTGAAGTGAGAAAGTGTTTCGTCCCAGAACTTTTTCAGTTCATTGTATGCCTTTTCAACTTTTGCTTTTGTAGCGAATTTCTTCTGGATGGCAATTGCCTTTTCCTTGTTGATTACGCCCGAAGCTGTATTTGTGCGAAGAAGATTTTTAGGAGCTTTTGCAGCCCATTTTTTGTCCTGATCATTTTCAACATAACCAAGAACAAAGATGTAAGTTTTTTCTTCACCTGGTTTCAGTTCAACATTTACGCGGTGAGAAGCGATTGGAGACCAACCGTCTGCAATTGAGTTTGCCGATTTTCCATCAACAACTGTCTGAGGATTTGCCAGTGAGTTGTAAAGTCCCATCCATGTTTCGCGGTCTGTATCGAATCCGTCGATTTTTTCATTACATGAATAGAATGCAAAGTGATTGCGGCGTTCGCGGTATTCTGATTTGTGGTAGATTGCGCTTCCGTCAATTTCAACTTCACCAATAGAGAAGTTTCTCTGGAAGTTTTCACAGTCTGTAGAACCGTTGTAGAAACACCATTCAACAAATGAAACCAGAGAGATTTCTTTTGTTTCATGTGCCAGGTTTTTCAGAGTAACCATTTCTACTTCACAGTTTTCTCCGTTTGGAACCATGTAAAGCACATCAGCCTGGATATTGTTCTTTTTAGAACTGATTTTTGAATAACCGAAACCATGGCGGCATTCATAATAGTCCAGTTTTGTTTTTGTTGGCTGCCATCCAGGATTCCAGATAGTTTTTCCATCTTTAATATAGAAGTAGCGTCCGT
Organism: Treponema sp.; assembly: GCA_024402535.1. Taxonomy (GTDB): domain Bacteria; phylum Spirochaetota; class Spirochaetia; order Treponematales; family Treponemataceae; genus Treponema_D. The sequence goes on along the minus strand of JAKSTN010000005.1, from coordinate 17,697 downwards.
TTGTATCGAGTGGAACATCGTTGTAGCGGTAACGTGTAATACGGCGAAGGCGTGCATCAGTGTAGAAAGCGTATCCGCCGGCAGTGTTGGACAGAAGTGAGAAGAATTTTTCATTTCCCAGATAGTTAATCCATGGGTACGGTGTTGTCGGAGTTGTAATTACATACTCGCGGCTTTTGTCGTCATAATAACCGAATTTCATAAAAGGACCTCGATTGATTTTTGAAAGTGAAAAAACGTTGTATTCACCTGTCAATTTTACTACAACGTTTTCGTAGATTTCATTATATATTGATTACGTAAATTGTCAATTTAGTTATATAGAAAAAAACGAAAAAAATAATGTAAAACGTTTAATTATCCTATATTTCTTTCTATGTATTTACCTTATTTTGAGAAAGGGGGATAATGGGAAGTTATGAAACGAATTAACATCTTTTTATTATTGGGAGGATTGATTCTTTCTCTGTACTGCACAGGTTGCAGAAACAATCTTCTTCCAGATCCTATCGGAGAAGAGATCAATCCCTCATCCGAAGAAAACAATCAACCGCTCAGTCTTACTGTTCCACAGAATGTAAATGCAACAAAGGGTGGAAAACAGAAAATTGTCCTTTCATGGACACCTGTTTTGAAAGCTTCAAAATATTACATTTATGCAGCGTCGACACAATTCGACAATTTCCAGAAAATTGGGGAATCCACAGAAACCGAATATACATACCTTGTAAATGCAGGTCTCACCCGTTATTTTCAGATTACAGCAGTAAACTACCTTGGTGAAGAATCTGAACCAAGTCTGATTGCCATGGGAGCAACCCTCGCCTGTCCTTACATCAGCAGTATTGTTTCCAATGAAACTGAAAATGGCGTTGTAACAGAAATCTCATGGTACATGGATAATGTTAATTATTATCTTGATGGTCTGAACTACACTATTTCTGTATTTAACAAAGGTGCAATAGCAACATCTGTCACAATTGTAGGCAGTGCAGAAGAAAATGGAAAACTTGTTCCTGTAACTTCATACACATTCACAGATCTTCCTGAAAACAGTGACTTAGAATTTCAAGTTGAAGCCTTCCTTGTCAGCGAACAGAACGATATCGAATCAAGTGACCAAACTAATGCCGCTACTGCCGCCCGCCAGACTCCAAATGCTGTTACAGAACTGGAAGCTACACAAGGAACAGATAAAACAAGCATCACACTTTCATTCAAAACACCGGATTTTGTGTTCATAAAAACCAAAGACAGTTCTTCTCTTTCAGGCGCATATGAAGCAAAACCAACATATTTTAAAATTTTCAGACGTACGCTGAGTTCTGAATGGGTAGAACAAGAAAGCCATCTTTATTATGACGGTACTGTTGCAAAACCTGAAAATTCTGAAGAGTTCTTTGATAAATATGCTTCAGGAAAAGAGGTAACTTGGGTAGATAAAAATGTTCCTGCTCGCGGAGTCAAATACGAATATAAGGTTCAAACTTATGTTGATGATTTAGCAAACAATGAAATCATCTCATCTGATAAAGCAATTGCCACAAACATCGGTTGGTGCATGGCAGTCCCGGATTTCAAATGGAAAGATTTCGATTATGAATATGAAGAAATTACAGATGCTGAATCTGGTGATATCACAAAAGAAAAGACTAGTGCTTCATTAAACTATAATGTTATATGGAATAATTTTGGTGTAACAGCGGGATATAAATTCATCGTTGAAACAAAATGGACAGAACTTACACTCGAAAGCGATCCAAAGGAAGATATAAAATATACAGTTTATTCTTCAATAAATGATTTAAACAAGGAACATATTCTCTTCAATCCCAAAACATCAGATTCCATTGGTGGCGAAGGATATTACACATTTACCTTCTACATTCTTCCAGCCGATGCTGATAATTCTATTGAACATGCAATTGATTCAGTTGTTTGTTCTGCCCGCGTATTTGTTACTTCAAACATGAAAAACCCTGAATTCAAAGATATGAAAGTAATCAGCGGATACAACAAAAAAGTCCTAATTCAGTGGACAGAAGAAGACAGCACCTATATTTACATATTTGAACGTTACAAACTTGATGACAGCAATAATAAGATTATTGATTCTAAAAAAGTAATTACTTTAAAAAATGAAGATGGTTCTATAAAAACAGACGGAACAATCTGTTCATATGAAGATAAAGATCTTGAAGATGGTGTTACATATAAATACGATCTCAAAATACAGAATCAAACAGAAGAATTCCCTTATGATGATTCTAAGGGAGAACTTAAAGCTACAACTTTAGGTATTCCAGCAATCATTTTTGACGCAGATAATCTTTTCCTGAACAAAATTCCTGTTTCATGGAAAAAAGTTCCAGAGGCAAAATCTTATAAACTCGTATTTAACGGGGTTGAGCTTTCAGAAGAAATAACTGATGAAGACGCTGATGTAAACGGATTAATCAATTTTACTCTTGAAGGAGAAACTCACCTTCAAGACTATTACAAAGATGCTTCTAAATCTGGAAAAGATGCTACTCTTGAAGTTATTGTTTCAAGTCAAAAAGAAGATGAATCAACACTTGATACAAACAGTGCTGCCATCCAAATTAGAACTCTTGGTCCTGCTGAAACAAAACTTTCTGCATCAGTTGCACAATACGAAAAGAAAATTGCTCTAAAATGGGATGAAGTACCAGGTGCAAAAAAATATGTAATTGAACGACAAATCTGCAACCTGGACCTCTCTATACCAGAAACAGAACCTGATTATTTTGTCGTTAATTCAAATACACTCACTTATAATGATGAATACAAAGCCTGCACAGATGAAACAGCAGATTCAACTGACAAGAACCAGGATCTTTTGGACTGGGGACTTCCATTTAAGTATACAGTTTATCCAATCTCTGATGACTCAGAAATAGATACTGTTGCAAAACTATACACAACTGGAATTGATAAAATTTCAAAATATGGTTCAACAATTGGATACGGTCACAACATCAAAGCTTCAAAATCTGAAGACCCTAGAAATGTAATAATCGAATGGGATTCACAGTATCTTGGAACTGCCGATTCTGACACACAGAATTTAAGTCCTACACTTCTCTACCGTCAAGCCGGAACAACTGCTTATAAAAAGGCTATTGGAGCAAAGAAGACAGGAAATAAATACACATATAAGCTTTCAGGAAATGAAAGAACATCGGCTTTCGACTTTGTCATTACTTATTCACAATCTCAAGACAACTATACAATCAGTGCGTCATACGAAAACGAACTTGCAAAAGCAATTGACGAACGAACACAGTCTTACTGGAATACAGATGCAAAGCCAGAACCACTTAACAGAGGTTATGCATTTGCCATTAATCTTACATTCGAACAATCTTCTGAAAATTCAGGAATACAAGAAGATTTCAAATGGAACCTCTGGGATTACTCAAAACGTACTCTTGGTCCGGATGAAACTTCAAAATATTCATTTGAAATGAAAAACAATGATTTTGCTGCTGAATGGCAAAAGGTTGCTGAAATTGATTTGAACGGAACTATTACTCAAGTTTCTTCTGCTGATTTAAACATAACATGCAAACGCAATGGAACCGGACTTAACGACGGATACAGCATAAAACCTACAGCAGAAAGTACTTATGGCTACAGCGGAATATTAAAAGTTTTACGTGACTACAGACATTTTGCACGACTTGAAGTTACTCGTTCCGACTGCGAAAGTCCTGCAAGCTATTCAGATGGAAACGACGAAAGCGTATTCGGATATCGTGAAATAACTGATGTGGAATGGATTAGATTAGCTATGTTGAGTTATGCAGAAGGATTCTGGACTGCCTGTAAGGGAGATAAAACTTGGGATTCAGCAAGTAAAAATACTACAAGCTATGAAAACAACCAGGGTTCAATTAAAATTTTGAAAGACTGGGGAACAATAAAATACACATATACAGATTGGGCTCCAATAGTAAATGGACCTGTTATAAATGGATTTAGAAGTATTGTCTCTTTAAATACAGATAAAGATACAGCATCTTTAAAATCTGCATCAATTAATGAATCAAAATTTACTACTTCAATTAACAGTGCAAATATATATATTTCACCTACAATAATTCAAAACGCATCAACAGGACCAATTATTGCTCCTCTCGAACTTCCTGAAACTTTTGCAGAAAAACTCTATGGAACAATTAATATTTCTTCATCAGGAAAAGACAATCTTTCTCTCTCATATAAGAGAAAAAATAAAAATGGAGAATTATTATCTGAAGGAACTATTTCTTGTGGAAAACAGAATGAACCTAACCGCCGTTACTTCCTGCCAATCAGATATGACGGAGAAGACAACTGGTGGCATAACAATGCAAATGGAACAACATACGGATGGTGGTAATTATGAAAAAAATTAGATCTATTATTTCAACATTTTTATTATCATTGGGAATCCTTTCGGTGTCTTCATGTTACCAGCTCTTTCAAAGCCGCGTTCCATTAAATCCGGAAGGAACAGACAAAACACTGTCTGATATTATTGTGGACGAAAAAGAAATTACTCAACTTTCCGCACCTGCCCAGATTTTTGTTTCAAGCGGCACTTACAGTGACCGTATCAAAATTTCATGGACACCAGTAAAGGGAGCTTCTTCTTATCGTCTGGAACGTGCAATAAAAACTCCTGATGACACAGAAGAACTTTCTGAATCAGACTTTGAAGCAATTCCAAGTTCAAGTACAAATCTTACTTCGTCGTTATATGTTTTCGAAAATTCATATACTGATATCATTCTCGAATCTCCTTCATATTCTTCACCTGAATATTCTTACACTTATTACTATAGAATCAGTGCAGAAAATTCTTTCATGAAATATGAACCAAGTGAGTTTCTGCAATCAGAAGCTGCAGTTCTGTTTTCACCGTCTAAAAGCATAACAGCTACTGCCGGTGAATCGCTTACAGAAATTGAACTTTCATGGGCAAAAACTGAAAATGCTTCAAAATATAATCTTTACCGAAGTAAAGAATCAGACGGTGTGAATTCTATTCTTATCGCAAGCCTAACAGGAAACATCACATCCTACACTAACACAATTCCCGAATCAGATCAGGGAGTTGATTTTTATTATTATATTGTTGCAGAAAATAGTTTTGGAAACAAAAGTACATTAAGTCCTTTGGCTTTAGGATATACTCTTGTGAAAGGTGCCCCTGCCCGAGTTACCGGCGTTCAGGCTGAAACACGTGGCAATAAAACAAACGGAATAGATGTTTCATGGAACGCGGTTTCTTTTGGAGACGGAACAAATAAATCATATTCTATTTACAGGTCTTCTTCGACTGACAGTTCGCTCACACTTTTAAAAACAATCGATGCTCCTGATTCCAGCGCACCAGTAAACTTTACTGATACAAAAGCTATTCAGCCAAACACATATTACTACTATCGTGTTCTCGCACTTATCACTGAAAATACTGGCGAAGGAAGAATTCTTAAAGGACCTCTTTCTCAATCATCTGCTACAGACTTTGACCCTTCTTCAAAAAAATCTATGGCCGCAGAAGGATTCATTTTAAGTGCACCAGGCAACATTGCAGTAAATAAAGTTGAAAACACAAACACAATCAGTTTCAGCAAAGCTATCGGTGAACAGGGATATCCTAATGATTCGGGACTATATCAAGACTATAAGAACTTTACTTACAAAATTTTTGCAGGTAATGACAGCAATGATGTTTCTACAGAACTTTCTGTCTCTCTTTCCGAAAAAGACGCAAACACTTATATTGCTACAGTTCCTGTTTATGAATTCTACAGAGTTCAGACAGTTAATGGAAATACTCTCAGCAACTTAAGCCCAGTATGTGCCCCTTCTCCAAAAGCAGCAGGGAATGCCAGTGCTTCACAACATGCATATATTTCAGGATATACAGACAACGCTTCTATGGCAAATGCAAACAAAGTTTACCCTGTAAAAATAACCTGGAGTGAACCAGAAGGTGGCGCTTCAGGGTATTACGTTTTCCGCTCAACAAAACAGAACTCAGGATTCCGCCGTATTACAGACAATCCTGTAACAGAAACTGAATACATTGATAAAAATGATTCTGCAAAAGCTGGAACTTATTATTATTACCGTGTCCTTGCATTGAACTCTTTGAACCAGGGTTCAAACTACTCAGACACAGTAATTGGTTACGGAGCAATTACTCACGACCAGTACATGCGTGAATACAACAAGACAATTCAGAGTTCTCAGAAACGCTTAACCTACATGCACAAAACTCCAGACACCGCTAAAATCGGAACTGAAACAGTTTATGGGGCAAACGGAGGTTCACTCTATTATGACGCCGGTATGAGCGGTGCGGTTACTATGCGTTATGAAAGTTATGCTGACCACTTCCTGCCTGGAACAAACAAACCTTACTTCCTGATTACAGGAAACACTAACACTGCAATTGAAGGAAATCTTCTTGCTAAAAATGGACATATGAACGGTACTGTTGAATGTTCAAGTGAAGGTATGTATCCAGGTAAAGTAAAATATGACAATGTTGAAATTGTAAAAGGATCTGCCGGAGGCGGATATTATTTAATTACACCTGCAGGATTCCCTGAACAGCAGGTAAGTTACACAGTAGGAAATGAAGGATGGTAAATCATATGAAAAACAAAAAACTTTTTATTACACTTTTAGTTGGATGTCTTTTTGCAGGACTCTTCACATCTTGTTATACACCAAATCCACTTTATGGAACTTGGGGTGATAACCAGGGAAATAAAATCACATTCCAGTCAACTGGTGATTTTACTTCTTCAATAATAAACACAGCTGGTGATGTTACAGAATATACAGGCACATGGACTTGCATTAACAACACTCTGGTTATTGTAAAAACTACAGAAGAAAAAGAATCAAGATTTGTTGTTGAATGGGATGTACGTGGAGCTATGCTTTATCTGACTTGGGTTGATAATTACAATACAAACCAGAAACTTACACTTGCACACCTTTCAAAATAAAGGAGATATGCATGAAAAAAATCACAGCACTTTTTATTTGTCTTTTTTGCATTTCATGTCTCTTCGCGCAGGAAGAAAATCTGAACCCTGTTACTGGTTTTCCAGAGATTGAAGACAAACCTTTTGCATTATTTAATGAAGGTGTATCTGCAGCACAGATCACAAGAATCATCACACAGGATGAACGTTCAAACTTTGTGTGGCAAGATTACTACATGGGAATGTTCTTTGAGGTTCAGACTGCAAACATGCAGCCTTATAACAGCATTCTTCGCCTGACAGCATACTACCCTATTTATCACACTTTCAATGGAATGAAACAGATTCAAACCCAGATGTTTCTTTATGGGCTGGACCTTTTCTACGGCGTAATGTTCGAAAGTGACATGTGGAAATATGTAGGTTTCAAATGGGCAATCGGGCCACATTTTGCATACAACATGACTGATGAATGGCATCACATGGATGCAGGTATTGGTGCCTTATTGGGAGCTGAACTTCCTCTTGAAAAGAAATGGACTATCATTGCTGATGGTCTTGCTTCGCTTGATTACGGAAACTTTGGATCAAACCGCAAGATAATGCCTTACAACGTTGTCTGGCAATATCAGTTAGGAATTGGTTTCAGATACAGCAAAAAAGGAATCAACACTTATTCTTACATAAAATAAAAATATAAAACGCGGACATCACATTGTCCGCGTTTTCTTTTAACCAAAATCTTTTCTTGAAAGCTGCAAAATTTTTCCTTCAATCAAATCGTCCGACATTACGATATTTCCTATAGAAACTCTTTTCAAATCCATCACCTGGTTTCCAAGCGCTGAAAACATTCTTCTCACCTGGTGAAACTTTCCTTCGCTGATCTTCACAATAATCTTTGAATCTTCAAAAAAAATCTTTGCCGGTTTTGAAACAAACGCTTCGCCTTTTTTTTCAGGCGGAATTTCAAATCCTTCTTCAAACTTTCTTTTATAAACCGCCTGCATTTCCGGGGGAACCGAATCCCGAAGCTGCACTTCGTAAATCTTTTCCACATGAGATTCCGGACGAGAAAGAGATGCGGAAAATTTCCCGTTAGATGTCAGCAGCACAAGACCGCGGGAATCTGAATCAAGGCGGCCTGCCACATGAAGATGTTCATAAAGAGGATGATTTTTTATTGCATCCGGAAGAAAATCATAAACAGTTTTATGGCTGTCGCTGACACGGGAACAGACAACATCAACAGGTTTATTCAAAATAACATAAAGATGATCAGGAAGTTTCAGAAGATTTCCATCAACGAAAAGACTGTCTTCATTCAAATCGATAAGTTCATTTCTATCCGAAATCGGTTCAGATGAATTTGAATTACATCCCCTGCAGATTTCCACTTTGTGCGTTCTGATAAAAGTTTTAAAACTTCTGTCGCTGCAAAGTCCCGCCCGCACAAGAATATGGTCCACAGGCTCACTGAAATTAAGATTCATATCCACAGTGTATAAAAAAAACTGACTATGCTAAAGACAAGAAGATCACGTTTTCAAAGATTATCATTTCATTATTTCCTTAATGCCTTTATAATAATTTCATCATGGACGAGAAAAAAATTGAACTTAAAAATCACCGCCGTCACGTTCGTGTATGGCGTTTTGCCCGCGTTGTTTTCAGACCTATCCTTAAATCAATGTTCGGATATAGTGGTGAACAGGCTCCAAAGAATCTTAAAGGACCTTATATCGTTCTTTCAAATCACAATTCAAACATTGACCCAATTATGATTGGAACAAGTTTCAGACAGCAGATGTATTTTATTGCGTCTGAACAGGTTTACCGCTGGGGCTTCAAATCAACTCTTCTTAAAAGGTACTTTGAACCTATTTCAAAAATAAAAGGCGCAAGCGATGTTCTTGCAATTACAAAAGCACTTCGCAAAGTGAGAAGCGGATACAACATCTGTCTGTTCCCTGAAGGAAACCGTTCCTTCAACGGAAAAACCTGGCCGGTTCTTGAAGCCACAGGAAAACTGATTAAAGTTTCGGGAGCAGGACTTGTCACTTATCGCATGGAAGGTGAATACCTGGCATTCCCAAGATGGATGACAGGCAAAGCCCGCAAAGGGAAAATCTACGGTCGCTTCATGCATTATTACAGTCCTGAAGAATTAAAGGCAATGTCCGTCCAGGAAATTACAAAACACATCAGCGATGACATTCAGGAAAACGCCTTTGAATTCCAGAAAAAAAACATGATTCGTTACAAAGGCAAAAACCTTGCAGAAGGAATGGAATGTGCTGTGTGCGTCTGTCCGAAATGTCACGGCATTGATGTAATCAAAACTTCAGGAAATTCTGTTTCATGCAAAAACTGCGGTCACCTTACAGATTACAGTGAATACGGATTTTTTGATGACAACTTTAATTTCAAAAACATCACTTTGTGGGATGAATGGCAGACTGATTTTTATAAAAAATATATTGAAGAAAATGAAAGCATTGAAAAACCGCTTTTTACAGATTCCAACTGTACGCTTTCTGCAATCAAAGACGACCACAGTGTTGTTCCGGTAGGCGTTTCAAAAGAAGGCGATATAACTGATTTTAAATTTTTCAAGGACCGCATTGAGTTCAGTAATCTCACAATCAAACTTGAAGACATAAATGCCTGTTCAATTTTTGACCGTGACACATTCTGCTTCTCCGACAGAACAGGAACTCATTATGAGCTTGTTTCTGATGAACTAAAAAACTTCAGAAAGTATACAAGCGCATTGCAGATTCTCTGCGGGCTGAACTAAGTTCTATTACAAAGGCAGTTCTGTTCCATCAAGGACTGCCCGTTTCAGAACTCCTTCCACATATTCCAGTTTCAGCGAAAAGAATTTCTGATCCGGATGTTTATTCCGGTCCAGAAGATCCAGAAAGATTTCATCTCCTTTCCAATGAGGAAGGTCATTAATTTTTTCTTTCGGAACCCATTCAAGATTTCCTTCGTCGCAAACTTTCAAATCGCCGGAAAAATCTCCGCACCAGAAAAGATACATGAATTCTGTTATGCGCCCGTGCTCTGCATCATCACTTACAAAAGTCACAAGACCACGATACTCAGCATTGTTCAGCGTGAGCCCAGTTTCTTCCAGTACTTCACGATGAATACATTCTTCAGGACTTTCACCTTCTTCAAACTTTCCGCCAATGCCAATCCACTTATCCTTATTTAAATCATTCTGCTTCTTTACGCGATGCAGCATAAGATAAGAGGCATCTTTTTCTATGTAACAGAGAGTAGTATTTATCATTTATTTTGAAGAATATTTTTCAACAAGCTTGTCGCCTGTATCTACACAGAAAGGACAAGGAGTGCCAATTCCGGTTTTAATTTCACGGCAGGTAGCAGCGCCACAAGCGGCCACAAACTCGGCTTCAATTTCTGCTGCATGTTCAGGGCATGCTTCCTTTGCCGCAAAAAGTGCACCGCAAAGTCCGCCAGGGGCCCGGCCGCCAACATAAGGGGCATACTCTTTTACGATATCATCACTTTTATAAAGTTCTTTATATTTGTTTGCTACAGCCTGAGCACAGTTGTGTCCAAAAGCTGGATTTCTAAATGTATCTGTTGCTTTCATATATATAATATAACAAAAAAAACTGCCGTCGGGCAAAAAAAACGAGTCCCGCCGGGCTCACATCTCCGGCAAAACTCGTTTATACATTTGAATCTGTCAGATGCTGAAATAAATTCAGCATGACGAAATTTCTATAATCCGAAACGGATTTCTTCCCGTCGCAAACCTTCGGTTTGCTTAGCGAGTTTTGCTTTGGTCGCAACAGGCTCCCATTTTTGCTTCGCAAAAACCAGCAAAACTCGAGATTATCGTCTATAACCCAAACCTTATTTCTTCCCACACGACGTTGTATTTCTGCAGGTCTTCACCTACATCCATTTTAAGTTCAACACGGTCCAGAAGCTCTGGTGGATACATAGGCTTCTTTTTTGTGTACTGTGCTGCAGCTGTATTTACGTATGGAGGGAACTTCAGGGCGTCCAGGAATTCTGCATAGTTTTCAGGATCATGGCTGAAGTTGATGAACTTCATTGCCAGATCGTAATGTTTTGTTCCCTTAAGGATAACAATTGAATCCTGGTAAGCACCGCTTCCTGTTTCTGGAACAAAGAAGTCGATTGTTTCTTCCTGTTTATCTTCCGGAACTTCACCGAAAATATTTTCCGCATATCCGTCACAAACCCAGTAGTTACCTGAAGCAAAGTTTTTACCAAAACTTTCTGCATCGAATTTCAGAAGATTTGGAAGCCAGTGAGTTTTAAGGTATTCACCTGCTTCGCGGATTTCTGATTCTTCATGAGTATTAAGTGAGTACCCCAGATACATGAGAGCCGAACCGATTGAAAGACGCATATCGTCCATCATTGTCATATGTCCGCGGAATTCAGGCATTTCGAAAATGTCATAAGAACGTGGATAGTCTGTTACTTTTGTCTTGTTTACGGCAATACCGTTTGCAGCAACACAGTATGGGACACACCATGTCATGTCAGGGTCATAGCCCTTTGCTTTTTCAAGACAGTCAGGATTTATATATTTAGCATTAGGAAATTTCGAAAGATCGATTTTTTCCAGCATGCCCTGATTCATCATAATTGAAACGTAGTCTGAAGAAGGGATTGTAAGGTCGTAGCCTTTTGCACCGGCCTTCAATTTTGAATACATTACTTCGTTCGAGTCGAAGAAGTCGCACTTGATTACACAGTTATATTCTTTTTCGAATTTGCGCAGAAGTGAATCTGGTGTGTAATAAGTCCAGTTGTAGATGCTGAGAACTTCTTTTTTTTCTCCACATGATGTAAGAAGTCCCACTGCCAATAAGATTGTTGAAAGAACAACGACATTGAATTTTTTCATTTCAATATCCTTCAGGAGTTTATCCCTGCAGAACAGTTTTTTTATTGTGAGAAAAATCTGTTCAGTAAAAAATTAGTGTTAAGCCCTCATACGAAGACCTTTCATTTTCTCCCGCCATGGGAATTCTGCCCGAAGCGACGAAATGAGATTACAGTATATAGAAAAATAAGGTGCAGGACTATAAGAATTTTAGAGATTTATCTTAATATTATCGATTTGCCAAAAGTGCTATAATCATTCCATGAAGTACGAAAAAACAGTTTCAGGCATTTTTATTGACCGTCCTAACCGCTTTATTGCACATGTGGAAATTGAAGGCATTGTTGAAACTGTTCACGTAAAAAACACCGGCCGCTGCAGAGAACTTCTGGTTCAAGGCTGTACTGTAATTCTGGAAGATTTCAGAAATCGTCCAGGTGCTGAAAACCGGAAAACAAAGTTTGATTTAATTGCGGTTTATAAAATTACAGACGGCCATGAAAACAGCCCTCTTTTAATCAACATGGACAGCCAGGCCCCGAACAAAGTGGTACTGGAATGGCTGCAGGGCTTACCGGCAGAGCAATCCTATACTTTTATAAAACCTGAGTTCACTTTTGGAAATTCCCGTGTGGATTTTTACATGGAAAAAGAAATTGACAATAGAGTTCAAAAGTTTTTAATGGAAGTAAAAGGCTGTACACTGGAAAAGAACGGAACAGGCTTCTTCCCGGACGCCCCTACACAACGTGGAGTAAAACATCTTCATGAACTGGCAGCTGCGGCCCAAAACGGTTATAACGCAATGCTTGCTTTTGTTATTCAGATTCCAGGCGTCAGTATAGTTCTTCCAAACATAGAAACCCATCCTGCATTTGGAGAAGCCCTGGAAGCAGCAAAAGCAGCCGGAGTTCAGATTCTTTACCTTCAGTGTGATGTAAAAGAAGATGAACTTGTTATAAAACAGATTTAAGCCGTTAAAGCACAAAAGCCTGTTCCATCCGGAACAGGCTTTTGTTTTATCTCATTTCAAGATTAGCGGTTAGCTTCATCAATAAGAGCCTGGAATGAGTTAGCTGTTTCTTCTACAGCTTCCTGCATTGTTTTGTATCCAGGGTAAACGCTCCATACGATGTTTCCAAGGTTCAGACCTGAAATCATTGTATCGTAACGTGCAATACCATTGTCTCTCATGAGCTGGAGTGTTTCATCTACAGCACGTTCATCACGGAAACGTGGGTAATAATCTTCTTTCCATGCATCATCACCGTATCCTGGTGTTGGATCTGACCACAGGTCAAAGATCTTTGCGATTTTTTCAGCGCGGTCTTTGTCGTAGCAGCCTGGAATTACATATACGTTGTCATCATGAAGTGTTTTGTAAACTTTGTCACCGTTTGGTCCCAGTGGGAAACATACGAATCCCCAGTCATCGCGCATGTCAGCGATGTTACCTACACGGTATTCATGGTCAGCCTGGAAAGCAACTTCACCGTTGATGAATGCAGCATACATCCAGTCCCAGTTAGATCCTTCTGGCTGTGGTTTTTCATAGTTCTGAACCATTTTTGTTACCCAGTTCATAGCTTCAACAGTTTTGTCATCGCCACACATTGAGTAGAATTTTCCGTTTGCATCTTTTCCAATCCATGCTGTACCGTTTGTCATAAGAGCCAGGTGACAGAATTCTGTTGAAAGGTTAGCCATACCGAATGTATCCATTACACCGTCGTTATCAATATCACGAGTTGTAGCTTTCAGCATTTTTTCGAATTCTTCCCATGTCCATGTACCAGCAGCCTGCATATCATAAATTGATTCTGGGTTGATACCTGCTTCTTTAAGAAGACGTTTGTTGAAGAAAACACCACCCTTTGGTTCTGGATCGATTGGACGACAAGCGTAGAAAGAACTTCCCTTTGTCATCTTTTCGCGAACTGCTTTATCCCACTTTTTGTTAGACCAGTCAACTGATTTTACTGTAGACAGATCGTAGAAAAGATTTGCCTTCATACCGGCAGAAATTGAACGGCCATCGATAATGAATACATAGTTTTCATCACCACCAGTTGTACAGAAGTTAGCAACTGTCTGTGGATGTGAACCCCAACCACCAATACCATACTGATCACAGTTGTAATTGTATGACAGCATTCCATACTGACGGAATTTCTTTCCATCTTCTTCCATTGGTGAATTTGCTGTCTGTCCCTGAAGACCGTCAGCTGGTGACCACCAGTCTGCAACCTGAACACTCATTCCTTCAAAGTCCCAAACTTTTCCTTTGGCATCTTTCTGAAGTTTATATCCTGCCTTTTTGAACTGAGCTTCAAGCTGTTTTGACAGAGCTTTTTCATCCTTGCTCAATTTTGGTTTTGCAGAAAGTGCTGAACAAACCATAAGTGTTGCCATACCTGCAGCAACAATTTTTTTTGTTGTAATCATTATTTTCCTCCTATTTTTTTCAAAAACAATGATGATTCGGTTAAACGTTTAACATATTTTAATCCATAATTTGCTAACTCACCACTTTTTTTTTCATGTTTTTGTTAAATAAGGGATTTTTCTTAGGGTACGGCGGATACTGCACGCTGCCAGTTTTATTCCGGAAGACAAAGAAGCGATTTCAAATACAAAAGTCTGTTTTTTTCTTCCTCGGAAACACTTTCTTCAGATTCCAAATTCCTTTTATATTTTGCAACCAATTCTTTCCGCTCATTTTCAAAAGATGTTTCCATCCGAACTTTATAAGAGAGCGTAAGGGCAGAAACTTTAAATAGGTCTATTCTAGTTAAATCTTCTTCGTTTTCAGAAAGCAGATTTTCAAGTTCAATTATAAAGTTTTCCTTCGGCTGCTTTTTCAACAAACGCTGAAAGAAACTCTGTTTTTGTAATTCACGTTTTTCAAATACACCCATTTTATTTCCACCCCACTAAATTGCTTTATACCCCATCATCACAATCCAGATATACATACAGGTTTTAGGCAGCATCAACATTCCAATCATTGGATGAACATCGGCCCAAAGGACTACCGGAAGATAGAAAGCAAAACTAAGGGTGATTGCAAGCCACATCCAGCGGAATGCAGAATCTTTTCTTTCCATAAAATAAAGCACAATCATAATCAGGCCCATAATTGTAAACGGAATATTTCTGTAAACACCCCAGATTACAGGTGCAGCTCCAGTCCAGTCATTCTGAGGGAAAAGGCACAAAGCAATTCTTGTAAGCGCCAGGACACACATTACAGTCCCCAATGCAGGATTCTTTTTCTGGTAGCGGATTTCGAAAATAAAATACATAAGAAGGTAAAAAAAAGTCATAGTGATGGAAGTAATGAGTTTTCCAGTACCAAGCCAGAAAGTATAATCACCGCTCTGATTTATTGCCGCGAAAATTCTTGGCACTAAATGAAAGGAATCTCCACTAACCAATACAATTGCCATAATTCCAAAAAGAGTAAGTTCCTTATTTCCCTTATTTTTAAGGACGATTTTAATTCCAATAATCATTGTGAAAATCAAATAAAAAACGCAGAAAAGTGCTTCCATAATTTTTCCCATAGTACATTCTCCTTGCTGATTTTCCCCTTTCAAATTTTTCTCAATAATTCTGACTATTTAATAAAGTATACCTCCGTTTTTTTCAGAAGTCACCATAAGAAATAATAACCAGTTGGATTACCGGAAATACAAAAATGTCAGAAAAAGGTGTTGCAAATAAAGGCAAAATCGGTCAGTTTATTTAAATATAAACAGGAGACAGATAAAATGAACAAGGTAATCATTGATTCAGAAAAATGTATAGGATGTGGTCTTTGTGTAAAAGATTGTGTTGGATTTGATATTTCTTTACTTGATAACAAAGCAGTTCCAGCAGGGCTTTCCTGTATAAAATGCGGACATTGCGAAGCTATCTGTCCAAATGGAGCCGTTACTTTAACCGGCTATGAGGATGAAGTTGAAGAATTTACTGAGCAGACCAGATTGAATCCACAGGAACTTCTTTCAGCCATTAAGACCCGTAGAACAATCCGTCAATTTACACCAGAACCAGTAGACCAGAAAATTGTCGATATGATAATCGAAGCAGGCCGCCTTGCTCCGACGGGAACAAATGCACAGGGAACAAGTTATATTATTCTTCAAAGCAAGAAAAAAGCCTGTGAAGAAATTGCAGTCAAAATGTTCAGAAAAGTTTTATCCGCAGGCAAAAAGATTATTCCCCAATTAAAATCCATGAAAATCGATGATGATTTTTTCTTTAAAAAAGCACCGCTAGTTATTGTAATACTTGGAAAAGATAAGGTTAGTACTTCCCTTGCCGCACAGAATATGGCATTTATGGCCGAAGCAAATGGACTTGGCGTTTTGTTCAGCGGATTTTTCACAACCTGCTTTAATATAAGCCGTAAAATAAAGAAAACAATTGGTATTAATAAAAAGACAAAAGCCGTTACAACTTTAGTTATAGGACATCCAGCAGTAAAATATCACAGAACAAGTCATAGAAATAACGCTAAAGTTATTCAAAGTTAAAAAAAACACCCGACCACATTAGAAGCCGGGTGCCTTTTTAGCAAATAATTTTATCTGCGTTTATCTGCGGTTTATTTCAAGTTAATACGTCTGGTCAAGACACGTTCGCTTCGCTCACTCAAGGTCTTGACTCAGCCGTTTCAACCTCAACTAATAAATTATTTGAGGTTGATCATACTCTTATCATAGTACGTACGGTCAAGGCACGTTCGCCTTCGGCTCACTTAAAGCCTTGACTCGTCCGTTTTGAGGGTGTCTGCCAAGCATACACCCTCAATCAGTAGGTGGCACAAATCGTCGCACGCAAGCGTGCTTACCGAGTTTTGGTCAAGCCAAAACTCGCAAAAAAATTACTTCTTCCAGTTGATCATTGATTTATCGTAATCAGATGGTTCTACAAACCCCATAAGATTCATCAATGTTGAAGGCCAAGAAGAGATTCCCAAACCTGAGTTCAATTCAAGTTCATATTCACCTTTATATTCAGGGTCATAAATAATACCTGGAACTGGGTTCAATGAGTGAGATGTCTTTGGTTTTGGTTCGCCATTAGCATCTTTTGCAACTGAACCGTCTTTTTTGTGTTCGTACATATCATCAGAGTTTCCGTGGTCAGCTGTAAGACAGAGGATACCACCTGCCTTTTCAATAGCAGCCTTAAGACGACCAAGCTGAAGATCCATACCTTCCATAGAACAGCAAACAGCGTTGAATACACCAGTGTGTCCAACCATATCACCGTTAGGATAGTTCAAACGGATGTGATCATATTTTCCAGATTCGATTGCTTCAATTACTTTGTCTGTGATTTCAGCACATTTCATCCATGGGCGCTGTTCGAATGGAACAACATCAGATGGAACTTCAACGTATGTTTCCAAGTTCTTGTCGAATTCACCTGGGCGGTTACCGTTGAAGAAGTATGTTACGTGACCGTATTTCTGTGTTTCAGAAATTGCCATTAAATGTACACCAGATTTTGTAAGGTATTCACCCATTGTGCGGTCAATGCTTGGTGGGTTTACAAGGAACTGAGCTGGCTTGTGGTTATCGCCATCGTATTCCATCATACCTGCGTATTCTACTGCTGGGCGGCGTACGCGGTCGAAGTGTGGGAAGTTGTCTTCTTCGAATGCTGCTGTGATTTCGAGGGATCTGTCCCCACGGAAGTTGAAGAAGATTACAGAGTCGCCGTCAACGATTGGTCCAACTGGTTTTCCGTCTTTTGCAACTACGAATT
>JAKSTN010000049.1 GCA_024402535.1 Treponema sp. | reverse complement strand
ATTGCTCTACCAACTGAGCTACAGCGGCTAAGTGATTGTTATATTATCTGAAACACGAATTTGTGTCAACAGGTCTTAAATAATTTTTTAATATTTTTTGATTTTTTTTAGAAATCCCTTTTCGTTGAATTTCAAATATACATATATTAAAATAGATATATTATGAAAACAAAAATTGCCTTTACTGGTGGTGGGACTGCAGGGCATATTTATCCTGGTCTTGCTGTTGCTGATGAATTAAAATCACTTGCTGAAAAAAATAATTTTGATATTGAAATCTTCTGGCTCGGTTGTTCATCCGGAATGGATAAAAAAATCGTAACCAGTGCCGTAAGAGGGGACGGAAATCCTTCCTGTGACCGTTTTTACGGAATTCCTTCAGGAAAGCTCCGCCGTTATTTTTCACTTAAAAACTTCTCGGATCTTTTTAAAATCGCAGGGGGATTTTTCAAATCTTTCTTCATTCTGGCAAAATTGAAACCGGCACTTCTTTTTTCTAAGGGTGGATTCGTTTCGGTTCCTCCATGTATTGCAGCAAAAATTCTTGGAATTCCGGTTTTTACCCATGAATGTGATTTCACTCCAGGTCTTGCAAACAGAATAAACGCAAAATCTGCAAGCAAGATGCTTTTGTCTTATGAAGAAACAAAACGTTTCTTAAGCGAAGGAAACAAGGCAAAATCTGTTGTTACAGGAAATCCTGTTCGTCCGGTTTTTTACAGCGCAGATAAATCAAAGGGGCTTTCATTTCTTGGAATTCCTGAGAATCACGAAAAGCCTGTTCTTATTGTACTCGGGGGAAGTTCTGGTGCCCGACAGATAAATCAGCTGGTTTCAGAGAATCTTGATTTCTTATGTGAACGTTTTATTGTTGTTCATCAGACTGGAATGGTTAATACTGATGAAAATGAAAACAGAACTCTGAAAGAAAAATACGGAGATGATTACAAACCATATCCTTTCATTTACAAAGAAATGGCAGACGTTCTTTCTTCTGCAGATGTAATCCTTTCCCGTGCCGGAGCAAACTCAATCTGGGAATGTGCCGTTATGAGTAAACCTATGGTTCTTGTTCCTCTTTGCGGAAACGGCACAAGAGGTGACCAGGTAGACAATGCAAAATTCTTTGAAGAAAAGGGATGTGCAGAGGTTCTTCTTGGAGAAGAAGCAACAGGTGAAAATTTAAAATCGAAACTTGAAAAAATGACAGACGCAGAATGCCGCAAGGCTTATGCTGAAAATCTTAAAACTCTGACAGGTGATGCAAGACCGGCTCTCAAAATTGCAGAACTTATTATGGAAAAGGCAGGTATTTAGTATGGCACTTAATATTCTTGACTGTGTATTTCTTGTTATAACTCTTGTTATTGCGATTATTGCAGCTTTCAAAGGCTTTATTAAAGAAGTGCTTGGTAAGGCTTCATGGGTTCTGGCCATTCTTTTTTCTGTCTGGTTTTATGACAAACTTGCAAAACAGTTTCAGCCAACAATCAAAAATGAAACAGTTCGTAATGTTATTGCTTTTGTTCTGATTTTCATGCTGGTTTTCCTGGTTGTAAAAATTATTGAAGTGATTCTTTCAAAGATTTTTTCAGGAGAAATTGTTGGCGGGTTAAACCGCGCCCTGGGATTTTTACTTGGTATTGTTGAGGGACTTGTTTTGTCTTTCTTCATCCTGTTTTTAATGACTGCCCAGCCATGGATTGATGTTTCCGGTATAACTAAGGGAAGCTTTTTCCACAAAGTTTATCAAAGCCAGCATATTGAACAGGTACTGAATCCGGACACAGGAGCTGCTTAATGTACGAAAATCTTCTTGGACAGCCGGCAAAAATTGCACTGTCTTCTGACATAAAAAACAAGACTTTCCCCGGTTCTGTTCTTTTTTCCGGGAACGATGCTTCGGGTAAACTGACAGCCGCCCTTGAAACGGCGCGCATTCTCTCGTGTCATGAAGCTATTCCCCGAAGCTTTGAATGTACATGTCCTTCCTGCCTCCGGCACAAATCTCTTCTGTCTACAAACTTGATTCTTTGCGGACCAAGAGACTGTTTTCTTGAAATCAATGCGGCATGTGATACTTTTTTAAGGGCTTATTCTCAGAATGCACGCTTTATTGATGCCGCACGGTATCTTTTTCTCCGTTCGGTACGAAAGCTTACACTTCGCTTCAGCGATGTTCTTCTTGAATGTGATAAGAATATTAATAAAATAGGTGCTCAGGTTGGCGCCGTAAATGAAATGCTTGAAGAACTGGACTTTCCTCGTCAGCTTCCGGCTTTAGAAGAACTTTCAAAAAAATGTGAGAAGATTAAAGAAGTTGCCCTTAAACTTGAAAGCGAATATCTTTACGATACAATTCCAATAGCTCAGATCCGTAACATGGAAAACTGGGCCCGCATGAAAAATGATGAAGGAAAGAAAACTGTAATCATTGAAAATGCTGACCGCATGAATGAAAGTGTACGAAACGCTCTTCTGAAAATCCTTGAAGAACCACCAAGCGACACAGTTTTCATTCTGCTTACTTCCAGACGCAATGCGGTTATGCCTACAATTTTAAGCCGTGTCCGCACATATAACTTTATAGAACGCCCGAAACAGCATCAGGATGATGTAATCAATGCTGTTTTCCATAAACCGGAATTTACAGGAAGCCTTAATGATTATCTTATGACATTCCTTCCTGTTTCACCTGTTGTATTAAGAGAACAGGCTGCGGAGTTTATGAACGGCGTTCTTTCTGCCAGAGCTCCCGATTTTGGCGCTCTTGTAAAGGCAAGCGGAAACTTTAATCCTAGAATTCAGCTGAAACTTTTCCTTCAGTATTTGAACAGAATGCTTCGTCCGCTTTTGTACAGCCAGGGCGGGGCAGAAATCCTTTCTGAAGTTTCGGAAAAAACTCTTGAATGCTGGAATAATGTGACAGGTTATAACCAGAACCCGCAGGGGGCTTTGGAAAACCTGTTCCGTGAATTTCTGAAACTGAATATGACCAACGGGAATATATTCAAATGCGCAGATTTGTAACTAAAGTAACAGAAAAAACAGATAAGCTTTCTAAAGAACAGCTTCAGCGCCTCATAAAAAATCTTTCGGAAGAAATGGAAGAAGTTTCTCTGGAAAATGACCAGTTTTGGGCAATTTTTGAATCTCTTTCTTCGGGACTTCTGATTGTTGATGAAAACTATAATCATGTTCACAGTAATTCAGCAGCTCAGAGACTTTTAGGAATTTCTTCAGGAGATATTTATGTAAGTGATAATGTTCCTGCATGGAACCTTGTTTCCGAAGAAGAGATTTCAGCTTTTCTTAAAAACTGTTTTGATAAAAAAATCACAAATGCTTCAAGCGAGTTTACTATTTCTACAGACGGCGGAACAGTTCGTTTCCTTTCTGTGAATGTGGGACCTCTTTTTCAGGAAAACAATCTGAACGGAACAATTATTGTTGTAAAGGATATTACTGACAGTAAAAATCAGGATGTTCTTTTACATCGTATGGAAAAACTTGCAAGCCTTACGAATCTTGCTGCAGGTATGGCCCATGAAATCAAAAATCCTCTTGGTGCCATTTCAATCCACATTCAGCTTGTTCAGAGAGCCCTTGAGAAAGCCCGTGAAAATGCAGATACACTTCCGGCAAGAAAATTTGTTGAAGATCATATTGATGTTGTAAATGAAGAAATTGAACATTTGAATTCACTTGTTATGGATTTCCTTTTTGCGGTACGTCCTGTAAATGCAAAGCTTGAACTTAAAAATCCTGTAAATATAATCACAACAGTGTCTGATTTCTTCCGGCCAGAGTTCAATAAAAACGGAATCAGTTTTGAAGTTGAACTTCTTGAGAAAGATGCCAGAATCCTGATTGATGAAAAACTTTTCCGTGAAGTATTAATGAACATGGCTCAGAATGCTCTTGCTGCCATTAAATCAAAATATCCTGAAGGGAACGCAGAAAATATGGATGGAAGATTCAAAATAGTAAACTGCGTTCGCGACGGAAAATACATTATCGCTATTGCCGATAACGGTTGCGGTATGAATGAAGAAACAAGAAACAAACTTTTTGAACCATATTTTACAACCAAGGCCAACGGTACAGGGCTTGGTATGACCATGGTGTATAAAATCATAAAAGAATTTTCCGGTGAAATCGGAGTAGATTCTACAGAAGGGGAAGGAACCAATTTTGTCATGTCCTTTCCGCTTCCACAAAGCGAGACAAAACTTCTGGGATAAACGGAGGGTGAATAGTGAAAAGTACAATTCTTACAATTGATGATGAAGAAAATATCCGTTCAGGCCTTTGCGATAATTTTGAACTGGAAGGTTATGAAGTAAAACAGGCTGCCAACGGAAAAGACGGTCTTGCCCTTGTAAAGAAAGGGGACATTGATCTGGTCATTACAGATCTCCGTATGGACGGCATGTCAGGTGAAGAAGTTGTCCGTCATATTACAACTGAAAATCCTGGAATCCCGGTAATTGTTCTTACAGGTCACGGAAGTATTGATGATGCTACAAAAGCAATCAAAATGGGGGCTTACGATTTTCTTACAAAGCCTCTGGATCTGGACCATTTAAATAAAATCGTAAAGAACGCCCTGGAAGGCCGTGAACTCAAACTTCAGAAAAAACAGCTTGAAAGTGAACTTGAAGGCAAAAAAACACTTTCCAATATGGTTGGAAAAAGCAGCGCCTTAAAATCAGTTATGGAAAAAATCACCCGAGTTGCGCCTAGTAAGGCAACAGTTCTGATTACAGGTGAAAGCGGCGTTGGAAAAGAAGGTGTTGCCGATGCAATTCATGCTCTGAGCCCGAGAAAAGACAAGCCTCTTATAAAAGTACATTGCGCCGCTTTAAGTGAAAGCCTTTTGGAAAGTGAACTTTTTGGACATGAAGAAGGTGCTTTTACCGGCGCCGATAAAATGCAGAAAGGACGTTTTGAACTGGCTCACGGCGGTACAATCTTCCTGGATGAAATCGGGGAAATAAGCCAGTCAGTTCAGGTAAAATTGCTTCGTGTCATTCAGAACCGTCAGTTTGAACGTGTAGGCGGTGAAAAAACAATTGATGTTGATGTAAGAATTATTGCTGCCACAAACAGAAATCTTGAAGAAGAAGTAAAAGCGGGCCGATTCCGCGAAGACCTTTATTATCGTCTTAATGTAGTTTCCGTTCAGGTTCCGCCGCTTCGCGAAAGAAAAGAAGATATCCCGCTTTTGGTTTCAACTTTTCTGGACCGCTTTAATGAAGAAAACGGAAAAGATGTAAAAGGTTTTGATTCAAAGGCCAAAAGTGCTCTGTCAAATTATTCATGGCCAGGAAATATTCGTCAGCTCCAGAACGTTGTGGAAGGCTGTGTTGCCATGAGCGTTTCCGATACCGTAAAACTTGCAGATCTTCCTGATTATTTACAGAACGGGTCGGGAGATAAGTCTATTTCAATTCCACTTGGCACCTCTATGGAAGAAGCTGAAATGATTATCATAAATGATACTCTGGCTTTCTGTGGCGGGAACCGCTCAAAGTGTGCCGAAGTTCTTGGCATCGGCCGTAAAACCCTTTACAGAAAACTTGGGGAAGAAGAGTAAGTCAGTGGGCAGTTGTCAGTGGACAGTTGTCAGTGGGCAGTGACCAGTGACCAGTAAACAGTTGTCAGTGGACAGTGAGCAGTGGACAGTGGGAAGTTAGTCGGATGATGAAGGGAAGGATGCGGTTCCGGTGATGATTTTTATAGGGATGTCTTCTGTGTAGTTTCCGGCAGGGATGCGCTCTGCGGTTGGAGTTTTTCTTTTTGTAAGACTTGTTTTTATTGTGGAAAGGTCTTTTTCTGTAAGAGGGATTTCTTCGGATAACTGGGCCTTGTTTGAGACTTCAGAGTTTTTTGTTTCTGTTTTATGTTGAATGTTAATTTCAGTTTTTTGAAGTTCATTATCCTGAAGTTCATTTTCAATTTTCTCGTTTAAGAGATTTCCTAGTTTTTCAAAAATATCACCCATAATTTCCCTTTTTGAATAATATACTTAAAAAACAAAAGCCAGAGCGCAATGTTACACTCTGGCTTCAGATGTCTGTTTATTGGAATTAGTAACCTGATTTAATCAGAATTAGATTACAGTGCCGTCCTGGATGATTGCACCCTTACGGATTACGATGATGCCGTCAGAAACATAGAATGTTCCGTAGTCACCGTCTTCGTAAGTTTTTCCAGAAACGTTGATCTTACAGTTGTCACCGATGCGGGCGTTCTTGTCGATGATTGTTTTTGAAATCTTACAGTTTTTACCGATTCCCACTGCAGGAACACCGTTCTTAGCTTCCATATCGTAGAAGTCAGCACCCATCATGATTACGCCGTCAAAATCACAGCCGTCATTGATGAATGAGCGTACACCGATTACAGACTTGTGGAGTTTTGAGTTTGTGATGATACATCCGTCTGATACAAGAACTGAATCCAGGTCTGCTTTGTTGATTTTTGAAGCAGGCAGGTTTCTCATGTGTGTATAGATAGGATTTACCATATCGAACAGGTTGAAACGTGGTTTTGGATCTGTAAGTTCGATGTTTGCATCGTAGAAACTCTTGATTGTTCCAATATCTTCCCAGTAATCATTGAAGATGTATGAATTGATCTTTTTCTTTGTGATTGCTTCAGGGATGATTTCCTTACCGAAGTCTGTATATTCGTTGTTCAGAACTTCTTCCATTGTATCTGCATTGAAGATGTAGATACCCATAGAAGCCAGGTATTCTTTTTCTTTTGGAAGGTCACCGCGTGCTGCGTCTGGAATCTTCCATGTGTCAATGTTCAGGTCTTTTTTAGGTTTTTCCATAAATTCCTTGATGCGGTTGTTTTCATCAATCTTCATGATACCGAAACCTGAAGCGTCATGGCGGTTTACAGCTGTTGTAGCGATTGTTACATCAGCACCTGATTTGATGTGTTCATTCAGGAAGTGTTTCAGGTCCATTTTGTAAAGCTGGTCACCTGAAAGGATGATGTAGTGAGTAGGATTCTGAGCCTTAAAATGGTTCATGTGTTTGCGAACGGCGTCGGCTGTTCCTTCGTACCATCCTGAATGTTCCAGAGTCTGTTCAGCAGCCATAATTTCAACAAAGCCGTTAGAGAAACGGTCAAAGTTGTAGCTGTTTGTAATGTGCATATGAAGTGATACCGAATTGAACTGTGTCAGAAGGTAAATCTTTTTGTAACCTGAGTTGATACAGTTAGAAATTGGGATATCAACAATTCTATATTTACCGCCAAATGATACGGCTGGTTTTGATCTTTCTTTTGTGAGAGGGTAGAGACGTGTTCCTTTGCCCCCTCCCAAAATAATCGATACTACACGTGGTTCTTCCATATATATCTCCTTTTTTTTGTAACCATTTAATGGCATTATTATAAATCCAAAGTCTCCAATCCGCAACTTTATTATTCAACTTTCTATTGAATATTTTTTTTTATTATGTTAGATTCATTCTGTTATAACAAATTTTAGGTTTTGTGGTTGCGGCTTGATTTATTTCTACACAACCGGGCAAAGCCGATAGGGGATCCAAATGAAAAAGGATATTCATCCAGAGTACACACTCACAACAATTACTTGCGTATGCGGTAATGTAATCGAAACACGTTCAACTGTAAAAGACATCCACGTTGAAATTTGTTCAGCTTGCCACCCATTCTATACTGGTAAGCAGAAACTCGTTGACACAGCCGGACGTATCGATCGTTTCAACAAACGTTACGCAAACTTCGGAAAATCAGAAAACAAATAGTTTTTTGTTTGTTTCAAAAACCGTCTTCATCTTGAAGACGGTTTTTTTTTCTGTTAGGATTTTTTTATGGCTAGTTTAATAACAATTATCTGTCTGCTTGTTATGCTTTTTTGTCCGGCAGTTTTTAATATTATTGCATATCCTGTTTCATACCGATGGAGCCTAGCAATTTCGGATTACATTGTGTATGTCTGTGCACCACGGCTTTTCGCGATTTTGAATTGCTACAGAAAATTCCACTTTTTCGGATATCATGAACATGATTCAGAACTTCCAGAACAGTTTATAGTAATTTCTAATCATCAGAGTCTTCTTGATATTCCTTGTTATATGAATTATTTCCGCCGTACAAAGACACTGCGCTTTGTGGCAAAAGATACTTTAAGCCGGCATATTCCTGTTGTATCTGAAATGTTACGTACTCAGGGCCACTGTATGATCCCCCGTAAGGCAAAGCCTATGGAAGCCATGAGATATATGGAAAAATTTGGAAAAAGATGTCTTGAACAGAATCAGGTTCCGGTTTTATTTCCTGAAGGAACAAGAACTAAAAATGGGGAACTGGGAAAATTCTATTCAGCTGGATTCAGAAAATTAACAGAAAGTACAGGGCTTCCTGTTGTTGTCTGCGCTCTTGACGGCGGCTGGGAACTTCGTGATCTTATGAAAATCATGAAAAACCTGAAAAACGGCTCTTACCGTGTAAAGGTTCTGAAGGTTTACGATAATCCTAAAACTAAAGAAGAACAGCAGCAGATTCTTGATGAAGCAAAAGAACTCATTTCTGCCCAGGTAACAGAATGGCGAAAAAAGCCTTCTGAAATCAGGTAAAATGTAATTATATATAAAGTAGATAATTGACATAAGCCTTGATTATCACTAAGATATTATCCTAATATACGTTTTGGAGGCAAAAGATGGCTGGAGCAAGTAAAAACTCTCGTACAACAGTTGCAACACAAAAATTCATGTGTCCGGATTGTAACGGCGAAATCATAATGAAAACTATGTATGAAGGCGGTAAACTTAAGAATATCGCTGAATGTCAGGGTTGCAAACGTACAGAAAGACGTCCAAAAGATTTCAAATAATCTTTTTTAATTTGCTAATAATTTTTTATAATAAATAAATGGGGGTTCCCTTTGGCTACTAAACAAACATCTGCACAGAAAAGACACAAGCAGAGCGAAGTTCGCAGAATTCATAACAAA
This sequence comes from Treponema sp., assembly GCA_024402535.1. Taxonomy (GTDB): domain Bacteria; phylum Spirochaetota; class Spirochaetia; order Treponematales; family Treponemataceae; genus Treponema_D. The sequence goes on along the minus strand of JAKSTN010000049.1, from coordinate 12,003 downwards.
GCTGTAAAATCAGAATGTAAAACATACGCAAGACAGTTTGTAGAAGCTTGTCAGGCAAAAGATGAAGCAGCTGCAAAAGCAAAACTCGTTGAACTGCAGTCAGCTCTTGACAGTGCACGTTCTAAAGGCGTTTGCACACGCAATGCTGTATCACGCAAGAAGTCAAGAATGATGTCTCTTTACAATGTGACATTTGCTTCTAAATAACTTATAAAAATAGTTATTGTCAAAAATCCGGTTGGCATGTCCAGTCGGATTTTTTTTTCTTCAACGTTATTTCACAGGGGGAGTTGAATAAATGGCAAAAGTTACTAAGGCTGAACTGGTAGATAATATTTATAAAAATTCTGAATATGAACGTCAGACTGTTCTTTCAGTAATAGATGCTTTTATGGAAGAACTGAAATCTCAGATGATTTCAGGTAATGTTGTTGAACTTCGCGGTTTCGGAACATTTGAACCAAAGCTTAGAAACGGACGTTCTGTTGCCCACAATCCGAAAACAGGGGCAAAGTGTTCAGTTCCTCCTCATTATGTTGGAAGTTTCCGACCTGGTCAGGAATTAAAAAAAGGACTTTGGGAACTTCCGGTAGATAAAGATGCAGAAAAATAAACGTTTCTTTTCTGTTTTTTTATATCTTATTCTTTCTTCTGTTTTATTTTCGTTTTCGTTTCCAGGTTTTGTATTTGAATCAGGCTTTCCACTTTTTGCCTGGTTTTGTTTTATACCATTATTTTTTGCCCTTGAACGTATGGAGACTGAATTCTCATTTCTGTACGGCTTTTTTTTCGGACTGGTTTCATACAGTTTTCTAGTTTACTGGCTTTATAAATATAGTCCTTTTATTTTCTTTCTGGCAGTTGTTTTTTATGCAATCTGTTACGGGATTCTTTTCATGTTTTTGAAATTGCCTCTTTTGGTTTTTCAGAAAACAGGATGGATTATTCAGTGCCTTATACTTATTTCTTTTGAATACATAAAAACTCTGGGGTTCTTAGGGTTCAGTTATGGTGTTACCGGTTATACTCAGTATAAGTGTACACCTCTTATAAAAATTGCAGATATTACTGGAGTTTACGGAGTTTCCTTTCTTGTTATTTTCTGTTCCGGAATCTGTTTTTCTATTTTCAGATTTATTTTCCTGAATCATGATTTGAAACGAAGGATCCGGTATGAAAGCCATAATTCGAATTATACACCGGTTCAGTTTGAGATTGAACTTGCAGGTCTTAAAGAAAGGGCAGGCTTCCGGGTTTTCGTTATCTCAGCTGCTGTTTTTTTATTTGTTCTAATTATAGTTTTTGCATATGGCGTTTTTAGCCGGTCAGATGTTTCTTCATATGATTCTGTTGAGATTTGCGCAGTGCAGCATAATGAGAATCCCCGGGAAGACGGTGTAAATATTTATGCAGAAAACATTACTCTTCTAACACGCCTGACAGATGATGCTTTGTCTCTTTATCCTGAAACTAAAATAGTAGTATGGCCGGAAACAGCTGTTACACCGTCAATTATGTATCAATTTTATAATGGAAAGGATTCAAGACGTATATCTATTGTTAATTCATTATTAAAATATTTTGATGCAAGAAACTGTACTTTTGTAATAGGAAATTATCACCGGGAAGAAGATACCGGAAATAGGGAAACCAAAGATTTCAACAGTGCTCTTGTTTTTACCCCGGGAAAAAATGTTCTTCCTCCTGAACCGGAAATGTATTTCAAACAAAAACTTGTTCCTTTATCAGAGGAATTTCCTTTTGAAAATCATTTTTTGAATCTTAAACAGATTATGATAAATCTTGGTGCCAGTTTCTGGTGCAAAGGAAATGAAAGCAAAATTTTTGAAAGTTCTGGACTTAAGTTTTCTATACCTATCTGTTTTGAAGATACATTTCCACATGTTTGCCGGGATATGGCACAGAAGGGAAGTCTTTGTTTCATAAACCTTACAAATGATTCTTGGGGAGAAAGTATTGCCTGTCAGAATCAGCATCTTTCTATGGCTGTTTTCCGAAGTGTTGAAAATAATGTTCCGACAGTCCGTTCGGCAACCTCAGGCCAGACTTGTGTGATTTATCCTGACGGAAAAATAATGAAGGAAGCTGCTCCGTTTTCTGCGTCATTTATTGTTCATCAGGTTCCTTTGATGCCTTCATCAAAAGGAACTTTTTATACAAGATTTGGAGATGTGTTTGCTTATGTAATCCTTTCCGTGACCGGAGTCTTGTTGATAATCACAGTTATTAAGGGTATAATAAATTTATGGCAGAACAGGTATTAAAAGAAAGACGCAACATCACCGTTTTCGGTTCAGAAACAGAATTTGACGGTGTTCTGGAATTTACAGACAGACTTGTTATTACAGGAAAATTTAACGGTAAAATTGAAGCACCGGAAGGGGATCTGGAAATTGCAAAATCCGCTGACTGCCATGTTGATTCAATAAAAACTAACTCTATCGTTATAAGCGGAAATGTAGAAGGAACAATTGAAGCTGATGAGAGAGTTGAAATCTGCTCTGGAAGTACTGTAAAAAGTGACATTACTACAAGCCGTTTCCGAATTGCAAGTAATGTTGAATATACTGGTCAGGTTCGTATGCTTGAAAAAGAACCTGAATCTGATCTTTTCAGTGTTGCTTCAAGCGAATTCAAACAGTCAATGATTGTAAAAGCAGACAGAATCTCTTAAAATTTACTGAATTCTACTATAATTGACAAAAAAACAGCAAAACATCATAATATAATTACATTTTAGATTTTTATTTCTTTTGTCTTTATTGGGATTTTTGATCCCACAAAAATAATCTTTATACATTTTTATCCGGAGTTGTTAATGGCAACAATCAGAAGACGTCGCACAAGCGATGAAACTCCTTCGGAACCACAGACAGAAGTTCAGACTTCTCTTGATTTTGGTTCAGAGGGCGCTCCAGCTGCAAAAGAAGAAGCAGCAAGCCCTGCAGCAGATGAAAGTACTGCAGTAAGTGAAGTGCCGGCAGAAAGCGAACCTGCAGCGGCAAATGAAGAAAAAGCTTTAGAACAAACAGAAAATTCAGAAACAGCAGAAAATGAACCTGCGAAAGTTGTTGTTAAGAGAAAGCGCACAATTGTAAAAGTAGAAAAAAATCCTTCCAGTCAGAATTCTAACCAGATTGTGCAGAACAGTCTGGGAAATCCAAATAATCAGAATAATCCTAGAAACAATTTCAAACGTGGTAACAGAAAGCCTTATGGTGCCGGTGCCCGTTATAACAATCCAAACCTTCCACCGGTTCCAGAAGTAGAACAGCCTGTGGAAACTCCTGAAGAATTAGCTTCAAAACCACGTCTTGTAATCAATGATCTTACAATTAAGAGCATGCCTGAACTTCGTGAACTTGCTATGACTTTTGGTTACTCAGCTGATGATCTTGCTCCAATGAAAAAACAGGATCTGATTTTTGTAATCCTTAAGGCACATACAGAACACGGCGGAATTATTTTTGCTTCCGGCGCTCTGGAAATTCTTCCTGACGGTTACGGATTCCTCCGCTCTCCACAGAACTCTTACCTGCCAGGTCCTGATGATATTTACATTTCACCAAGCCAGATCAGACTTTTCAATCTTAAGACAGGTGACACTGTTTATGGACAGACACGTTCACCAAAAGAAGGTGAAAAGTTCTTTGCTCTGCTTCGCATTGAATCAGTAAACTACGATGAACCACGTGTTGCACAGACTCGTGTTCCATTCGAAAACCTTACACCACTTTATCCTGAAGAAAAATTCAGACTTGAAACAGTTTCAACAGAACTTTCTACTCGTATCGTGGACCTCTTTACACCAATTGGAAAAGGTCAGCGTCTTCTTATCGTTGCTCCTCCAAAAGCCGGTAAAACAACTTTGATGCAGAAAGTTGCAAATGCCATTACAGCAAACAATCCTGAAGTTTACATGATTGTTCTTCTTATTGATGAACGCCCTGAAGAAGTTACTGAAATGGAACGTTCTATCAATGCTGAAGTTATTTCTTCAACTTTCGATGAACAGGCTACACGCCATGTTCAGGTTGCAGAAATGGTTCTGGAAAAGGCAAAACGTCTTGTTGAACATAAACGTGACGTTGTAATCATCCTTGACTCTATTACACGTCTGGCCCGTGCTTACAACCAGACACAGCCAACATCAGGAAAAGTTCTTTCCGGTGGTGTTGACTCAAATGCCCTGCATAAGCCAAAGAGATTCTTTGGTGCTGCCCGTAACATCGAAGAAGGCGGATCTCTTACAATCATCTCTACAGCTCTTATTGAAACTGGTAGCCGTATGGATGAAGTTATTTTTGAAGAATTCAAGGGAACTGGTAATTCGGAAATCGACCTGGACCGCAAGATTGCCGAACGCCGTATTTTCCCTGCAATCAATATCAAAAAATCTGGTACTCGCAAAGAAGAACTTCTTCTTACTGAAAATGAACTGCAGAAACTTTGGGTTCTCCGCAAGGTATTAAACCCAATGGAAGATGTGGACATTATGGAACTTCTTCTTGATAAAATGCGCAAGACAAAGACAAATGAAGCTTTCCTTGCCAGCATGAATGCAGGTACCGCCGCACAGGACTAAGTTAGTCCTAAAAATAACATATTAGATTTTCACGTTTAGATTTTTAAGGAAAAGAAAATGAATTTTAATGAAATGAATTTAACTGCAGAGCTGATGAATGGAATTGAAAGCTGCGGTTATGTAACATGCACACCTGTTCAGGAACAGGTTTTTAACGCCGCTTTAGACGGTTCAGATCTTTATGTTCAGTCTCAGACAGGAACTGGAAAAACTGCTGCTTATCTTATCCCTGTAATTCAGGCTATGCTTTCAAAACCTGAAAATGCCGGAAAAAAACTTCTGGTTCTGGTTCCAACACGTGAACTTGCAGTTCAGGTTGAAGAAGAAGCTAAAGCACTTATTTCAAATACTCAGCTTAAAGCATTCAGTTTCTACGGCGGAGTAGGATATGAAAAACAGATTGCAGCAATCAAGAAAGGTTGTGACATTATGGTTGCAACTCCAGGTCGTGTAATTGACCTGATCGAAGGAAAAAATCTTACTCTTAAAGATGCATATTTTACTGTAATTGATGAAGCAGACCGTATGTTCGATATGGGATTCTATCCTGACCTTAGAACAATCCTTAAGGAACTGCCAGAAGCTGAAGAACGCCAGACAATGCTGTTCTCTGCAACTCTCAACACTTATGTAAAAAATCTTGCATGGGAATATACCCGTGATCCTAAAGAAATCACAATTGAATGTGAAAACATTACTGTTTCTGAAATCGACCAGGAACTGATTCATGTTTCAAGTGATGAAAAAGTAAAACTTCTTGTTGGAATCCTTAAAAAGGAAAATCCTGCTTCTGTAATGATTTTCTGTAATACAAAACGTTCCTGCGAAGTTATTGCAAAACGTCTTCAGATGAATGATTTCAAAGCTGATTTTCTTATCGGGGATCTGCCACAGAGTAAACGTCTTCAGGTTTTGAACAAATTCCGTGAAGGACAGACACCAATTCTTGTAGCTACAGATGTTGCTGCCCGCGGAATTGATGTTAGTGATATGGCGATGGTAATTAACTTTGACCTGCCGGTTGAAGCCGAAAACTATGTTCACCGTATTGGACGTACAGCCAGAGCTGGAAAATCAGGAAAAGCTTATACATTCTGTTCTGAACAGGACGTTTATAATCTTCCAGCAATTGAACGCTATGTAGAAATGTCTATTCCTTCAAAAGTTGCTTTCCCTGAAGACCTTGGAGAAGATAAATCTGATGGAGTTTATATCCGCACTGATAATTATGGTCATGATGATTTTGAACATGGCCGTGATAACCGCCGTGGCGGACGGGACAACCGTAACGGTAACCGTGGTGGCCGTGATAATCGTGGTCCTCGCCGTGAAGGCGGAAACCGTCAGGGTGGAGAAAAACGTGAAGGTTATAAAGGAAACCGTGATAACTACAAAGGAAAGAACGGTGGATACAATAAAAAGCCTTACAACAAGCCTACTGCCGAAGAAATGGAAAAAATGCAGAACATGCCTCTTGAAGAACGCATGAAGCTGTACAAAGAAAAATATAATAATGGTCAGAATCGTTCTAACGAAAACCGTAAGTCAAATAATGGTAAACGTTATGACAACAGAAACGGCCAGAACCGTAATTACAATAAGAACGGTAAAGGCGGTAAGAATTATCAGGGTAAAAACAACTACAATAAAAAGCCACAGGGAAAACCTGCTCCAAAAGCAGCACCACAGAAGAAAGGCTTCCTGGCTAAACTCAAGGCTTTTTTTACAGGTAAATAAGGAAAAGATAAATGATCAGTGTTAGCGATTTAAGTTTAAGATTCAGTGAAAAACCACTTTTTAAGGATGTAAACCTTAAGTTTACTCCTGGAAACTGTTATGGAATTATCGGTGCTAATGGCGCCGGTAAATCAACATTCCTTAAGATCCTGTCAGGTGAACAGGATCACGATACAGGTACTATTACAATGACACCTGGCGAACGCATGGCTGTTCTGAAACAGGACCACTTCGCTTATGATGAATATTCTGTAAAAGAAACAGTAATGATGGGTTACCCAAAACTTTACGAAGTTTCTAAAGCCCGTGATGAAATTTATGCAAAGGCTGATTTTACAGAAGAAGACGGAATTAAGTCTGCAGAACTGGAAGCAGAATTTGGTGAACTTGGCGGATATGAAAGTGAAAACCAGATCGAACAGATGCTTTCAGGTCTTGGTCTTGAAGAAGAATTTCATGATTCAATGATGGCAGACCTGGATGAAAGCCAGAAAGTTCGTGTTCTTCTTGCACAGGCAATCTTCGGAAACCCTGATGTTCTGATTCTCGACGAACCTACCAACGGTCTTGATATTGAATCAATTACATGGCTTGAAAACTTCCTTATGGATTTTGAAAACACAGTTATTGTTGTTTCCCATGACCGTCACTTCCTGAATACAATCTGTACATTTATCTGTGATATTGACTACGGTAAGATTACTCAGTTTGCCGGAAACTACGACTTCTGGTATCAGATGAGCCAGATTCTTCAGCGTCAGGCTAAAGACCAGCAGAAAAAGAACGAAGACAAAATGAAAGACCTCCGTGACTTCATCCAGCGCTTCAGTTCAAATGCTGCTCAGGCAAAACAGGCTACAAGCCGTAAACGTATTTACGACAAATTGGCTGCCGAAGTTGAAGACCTGCCTGTTACAAGCCGTAAGTTCCCTTATGTTAACTTCAAGCCGGATCGCGAAATCGGTAACAATGTTCTGAATGTTGAAGGACTGAACCTTACAGAAGAAGGTATTACACTTCTTAAAGATTTCAACCTTACAGTTAATCGTACTGATAAGATTGCTTTTGTTGGTATTGAACATAACTCAATTACTGAACTTTTCAACATCATTGCTGCAAATAAAAAGGCTGATTCAGGTTCGTTTCAGTGGGGACAGACAACAAGTCAGGCTTATCTTGCCCGTGATAATAACGAATACTTTGCAAACGATTACAACATCACAGAATGGCTTAAACAGTATTCAAAAGAACAGGATGATGCTTACGTTCGCGGCTTCCTTGGACGTATGCTTTTCAGCGGTGACGAATCTCTGAAAAAAGTAAAGGTTCTTTCCGGAGGAGAAAAAGTTCGCTGTATGCTTTCTAAGATCATGCTTAGCGGAGCTAACGTTCTGATTATGGATGATCCTACAAACCATCTGGACCTGGAAGCTATCCAGTCTTTGAACGAAGGTCTCATCAACTTCCCTGGTGTAATCCTGTTTACTTCACATGACCACGAATTCATCCAGTCTATTGCAAACCGCATTATTGAAATTACTCCAAACGGCGTAATTGACCGTATGATGCCTTTTGATGACTATATTACAGATGACAGCGTTACAGAACTTCGTAAGAAGATGTACGAAGGAACCGGTAAAAAAATTAAATACCGTGTCTAAGTAAGGAGTGTAATATGTTACGTATTGCTATTTCAGGAAAATCAGGCTGTGGAAATACAACTGTAAGTACACTGCTTTCAGAAAAACTTGGTGTAACACTCATCAACTATACTTTCCGTCAGCTTGCTGCAGAAAAAGGTCTTACTCTTGCTCAGGTTATTGAAAACGCAAAGACAGATGATTCTTATGACAAGTATGTAGACTCTCATCAGGTAGAACTGGCAATGAAAGAATCCTGTGTTCTTGGAAGCCGTCTTGCTATCTGGATGCTTAAAGAAGCTGATCTTAAAGTTTATCTTTATGCCAGTGATGAAACCCGTGCAGGTCGCGTTTTCAATCGTGAAGGGGGAGACCTGGAAGAAATTAAGCGCTTCACTGCTATGAGAGATTCCGAAGATACCCGCCGTTACAAGCAGCTGTATGATATTGATAACTGTAACTATGATTTTGCAGATCTCATTATTGATACAGGAAATTATAATCCTGAACAGATTGTAGATTTGATTCTTGCTGAAATTGAAAAGCGTGGATTAAAGAAATAGTTTTTTTTCTATTTTAATTTTTAAGACTGTCCTCCTGTGACAGTCTTTTTTTTTAAGTACGTTTAAAAAAAACAGGCCGAGTCTTTCGACCCGGCTTGAAAACTTCATTCGACGAACAAGTTTTTTTAGAAGGAAAACAATAAATAAAAAAATTACTTTACTTTCTCAATTATCTCCAATTATAACAAAATGTTTATTTAATTGGAATCGGTTATTTTGAACTCTTTCTTTTCTTTGAAACTACGTCAAAGATAACGGCCAGAAGAAGAACGAGTCCTTTTACAGCACGCTGCCAGTTCATGTCTACACCGAGAATAGACATACCGTTGTTCAGGATACCCATGAAGATAGCACCGATAACGGCACCACCAACTGTACCAGTTCCACCGTAAGCTGAAGCACCACCGATGAAACAAGATGCGATAGCATCCATTTCGTAGTTCTGACCAGCTGTTGGAGCTGCAGAGTTCAAGCGGGCTGCAACAACCAGGGCTGCAACACCAGAAAGGAATCCCATGTTTGTGTAAGCAAAGAACATAACTTTGTCTGTGTTGATACCAGAAAGTTTTGCAGCTTTTACGTTACCACCAATTGCGTACAGGTAGCGGCCTGGAACAGTGTTCTGTGTGAAGTATGAGTAGGCAATAACAATGATTGCTACAAGTACCAGAACGATAGGGATACCCTGATCTTTTCCAAGAAGAACACCAAGTGCCATGATTACAACACAAAGGATTGCGTTTTTAGTAATGAATGAACCTTTTGATTCAACGCTGTAACCTTTCTTTTTCTTAGAAATGCGTCCTACGATTGCCAGTGCAATAATAAGTGCACAGATTGCAATTGCAACAATGATTGTTACGATGAAAGTAATGCGTTCATTCTTTTCGATGATGCTCCAGTAAAGGTCATCGTCCATTTCTTCTGTTGCCTGCTGAAGGAACAGGTTTGGAAGGTAACTTGCAAAGATGTTCATGTATTTCTGTGGGAATGGAGAAATTGTCATACCATTCAGAATCAGAAGTGAAACACCACGCCACAAGAGCATACCAGAAAGTGTACAGATGAACGGTGGAATATGAACAAAAGCAATCCAGAAACCGTGCCATGCACCAACTAAAAGACCAACGATAAGACAAAGAAGAATTGTTGGGAGGACTGGGAATCCAAGGTTGATAATAAAGGTACCTGCTACAGCACCAACCAGACAAACAATTGAACCAACAGACAAGTCGATGTTACCACCAGTAAGGATACAAAGAAGCATACCTGTAGCCAGGATAACAACGTATGCGTTCTGGTTAATAATGTTTGTTACGTTAGAAGGAGAGAGAAGTGATCCCTTTCCAGCAAATTCAATAAGTACTTCAAAGAAAATTGCAACAGCAATGAGGATAAAAATCATTGTGTTGTTTTTCAATGCTTTTTTAATTGTATCTAATCCTTTCATATTTATCTCCAATTATTTACCGGAATTGATAATGCAGGTCATGATTTTTTCCTGGTCTGCATCTTTTGCGTCCATTTCGGCAATCATACGTCCTTCATTCATTACATAAATGCGGTCACTCATTCCGAGAACTTCAGGCATTTCTGAAGAAATCAGAATAACTGACTTACCTTCGGCAACCATACGGTTGATGATAAGGTAGATTTCGTATTTAGCACCAACATCAATACCGCGTGTAGGTTCATCAAGAATAAGAATATCTGGATCAGCGAAAAGCCATTTTCCAAGGAGAACTTTCTGCATGTTTCCTCCGGAAAGGTTTCCGACATTTTCCATAACTGTTGCACATTTTGTGTGCATTTCTTTAGCCATGTCTTCTGCAACCTGTTTTTCTTTTGCAAAGTCAATAACGTAGTGGTTACTGATTTTTTCAGGTTTGGCAGCTGTTGTATTCTTAGTAATTGATTCTGTAAGAATAAGTCCGTTTCCTTTACGGTCTTCAGTTACATAGGCAATTCCCGAATTAATTGCTGATTTAACATTTGGGAATTCAACTTCTTTACCATTCAGGATAATCTGTCCGGAAATGTTTGCACCGTAAGATTTTCCGAAGATACTCATTGCAAGCTCTGTTCGTCCGGCACCCATAAGTCCTGAGATACCGAGAACTTCACCTTTACGCAGATTGAAGTTTACATTGTCACAAACTTTAATTCCGTCAAATACAGGATGATCAACATTCCAGTTTTTAACTTCCAGACAAACCTCTCCAATGTTTGACTGACGTTTTGGGAAACGATCAGAAATTTCACGTCCGACCATAGCCTGGATAATTGTTTCTTCGCTGAAAGAATCAACTTTTTTGTCCAGAGTTTTGATTACTGCACCGTCGCGGATAACTGTAATTTTATCAGCAACGTATGAAATTTCATTTAATTTATGTGAAATAATAATTGATGTCATGCCCTGTTTTTTGAACTCAAGCATAAGATCAAGAAGATGTCTAGATTCAGTTTCATTCAAAGATGCTGTAGGTTCATCAAGGATAAGCAGTCTAACTTTCTTTCCAAGAGCCTTAGCAATTTCAACCAGCTGCTGTTTACCAACACCGATGTCTTTGATGAGTGTATGTGAAGATTCTTTAAGTCCAACTTGTGCCAGAAGGTCATCAGCTTTCTGATAAGTTTCTGCCCAGTTGATTTTCGCTTTTGATCCTCTTTCGTTTCCAAGGAACATATTTTCGGCAATAGAGAGGAGAGGAACAAGAGCCAGTTCCTGATGAATAATAACAATACCGCGTTCTTCACTGTCACGGATTTTCTGGAACTTGCAGACTTCGCCGTCATAAATAATGTCGCCCGAATATGTACCATAACCGTAAATACCCGAAAGGACATTCATAAGAGTTGATTTACCCGCACCGTTTTCACCGCAGAGAGCATGGATTTCGCCTTCTTCTACTGTAAGGCTTACATCGCTCAGAGCTTTTACTCCCGGGAACTCTTTTGTGATATTTTTCATTTCCAATAATGCTTTAGCCATTGGAATCTCCCTTTTTTTTGAATTAACCATAATGACAGGCCCCATTAGGGACCCGTCATTTATTTAATTAAAGCTGGTCTGCTTTGTAGTATCCTGAGTCGATCAGGAGTGTTTTGTAGTTGTTGATATCACCGAATACTGGTTCACAAAGGTATGAAGGGATAATTCCTGTACCGTTGTCGTATGTTTTTGTATCGTTGATTTCTGGTTTTGTTCCTTTCATGATTGAGTCAACCATTCCAACAACTTTTTCTGCCAGTGTACGTGTATCTTTGAATACAGACATAGCCTGTGTTCCAGCGATCATGTTTTTAACAGAAACGATATCACAGTCCTGTCCAGTGATGATTGGGAAGTTAGCTTTTGTGTATCCAGCTGCCAGAAGAGCGTTTGTGATACCCATTGCACAAGAGTCGTTTGAAGAGTAAACAGCGTCGAGTTTTGTTCCGCGTGGGCCGTATCCGT
>JAKSTN010000048.1 GCA_024402535.1 Treponema sp. | reverse complement strand
CGCCTTGCGGCATTTTTAGGTTGATAACCCTCCAAAAATTGCGGGTCGTTATACCTGTCCAATACCAACATCAATTACTGTTGATCTGAATAATCAACTATTCAATTATAGCACATTTATCAATCAAATTGTTCGTATTTCAGCGGTTCATAGGCACAGAAGAAATCAATTCCCTTAAGCAACATTATGACTTCATCAAGTTTGATTTCTTTTGCCTGCTCTACAGTATCAGGCCAAGGCCATCTGCCCTTCTCCAAAGTTTTCTGAGCAATCCAGAATCCGTTAGTTTCCCACCAAATTAATTTCAACAGCTTTCGCTGACTGTTACAGAACATGAATACTGCACCGCTGAATGGATCCTGTTTCATCAGATCATTTATTTAAAGATTTTAAATAGAGTTGTTTCTTCAGTCGTTATTGGTATATCAATTTTAATTCACCCAGCCCTGACTGTTATAAGTTCTTTGCGGTCTATACCGACTGTAATCTGATGTTTCGATGCATGGGGAATATCAAGTTCTACAAATTTGTTTGATTTTTAGGGGGTGTTAATTAGACGCTTACTATTGAAGCTTCGAAAGTTTTTCTCTAAGGTATTCAGATTTTTCTTTAAGTCCGATACTGCCAAGTTTTATATAAAGGAAGTTTGGTTGAGCTGGATTCAGTTTTACATCCTTTGGATTTTCTGAAATCAGTTTCAGAAGTTTATCAACTGAAATATCAGACACCTTTGCAAACTCAACAGCAACTTCCCCTTTTCTTTCTTTGATTGAAGAAATCTTAAGCTGCCGACAGATAATACGGATTTCAGCAAGCGCAAGCAAACTTGAAACTTCGTCTGGAATAGGACCAAAACGGTCGTCCAGTTCTGAAAGAACAGCTTCGAATTCTGCGTTTGTCTGAACGGCTGCAATCTTTTTGTAGATTTCCATTTTTACCTGAGGGTTCGTTACATAAGTGTCAGGAATAAAGCCTGTGTATTCCAGTTCCATAAGAACTTCGTTCTGCAGTTCATCAAATTCTTTTTGTGCAGTAAGCCGATTAACAGCTTCATTCAAAAGTCTCATGTATAAATCAAAACCGACGGCATAAACTTCCCCGCTCTGATCTTTTCCAAGCAGGTTTCCCGCTCCGCGAATTTCCATATCCTTCATGGCAATCTTGAAGCCGCTTCCAAGTTCAGTAAAATCGCTGATAACCTGAAGACGTTTCATGGCAACTTCTGAAAGGCTTTTGTTTTCAGGATACAAAAGATATGCGTAAGCTTTTCTGTCACTTCGACCAACGCGACCGCGAAGCTGATAAAGCTGGGAAACCCCGTACATATCTGCGCGGTCAATGATGATTGTATTTACGTTTGGAATATCAATTCCGTTTTCAATAATTGTTGTGGCAATTAAAACCTGGAAAGCTCCCATCTTGAAACGGTGGAAAATATCATCAAGTTCATCTGCACTCATCTGACCGTGGGCCACGTCTACAATAACTTCAGGAACAATATTCTGAATTTTTCTCTGAACTTCTTGGAGATCTGAAACTCTGTTATGGAGATAGAAAATCTGGCCGCCTCGTTCTATTTCACGGCGAATAGCGAACTGAATCTTGTCTTCGGTATAACCGTCTACAATTGTTTCGATGGGCTGGCGGCTCTGAGGCGGCGTTGTCAGAAGAGACATATCTCGGATTTTCAAAAGACTCATGTGAAGGGTTCGAGGAATTGGGGTGGCACTCATTGTAAGACAGTCAACGTTTGCCTTTATTTCCTTAAGTTTTTCCTTATCCTTTACACCAAACCGCTGTTCTTCATCAATAATCATAAGCCCAAGATTTTTGAACTTAACATCTTTCTGAATAATTCTGTGAGTTCCAACAAGAATATCAACTTCGCCCATGGAAAGATCCAGAAGGATTTTTTTCTGTTCCGCAGGAGTTACAAAACGGCTCATGTGTTTGATTTTTACAGGGAAGTTTTTAAAACGCTCCAGACAGTTTTCATAATGCTGTTCTGCAAGAATTGTTGTTGGAGCAAGGAAAGCAACCTGTTTACCGCCCATTACCGCCTTAAAAGCTGCACGCATGGCAATTTCAGTTTTTCCGTAACCAACGTCTCCACAAACAAGACGGTCCATAGGAACAGGCTTTTCCATATCCTGTTTGATTTCTTCAGTTACTGTAATCTGGTCCGGAGTATCTTCGTAAGGGAATGCGGCTTCAAAAGCGGCCTGCCATTCAGTTTCATGCGGGAACGCAAAACCTACAGAAGCCTTGCGTCTTGAATAAAGAGCAATCAGTTTTTCTGCCAGATCTTCAACAGCCTGTTTAACTTTATTCTTACGGTTCTCCCAGGACTTGGAACCGATGCGGTCAATGCGTGGATGTTCGCCTTCACTGCCAATATAACGCTGAATCAGGTTTACCTGCTCAATTGGAACAAAAGCAAATTCTTCATCAGCATATTCCAGCTTGATGTAATCCCTTTCGTTTCCCATGGCCTTCATGCGCTCAATGCCAAGGAACTTGCCGATTCCCCAGTTTACGTGAACAACATAATCCCCAGGATTCAGTTCAACGAAAGTATCAATTGCCTTACTCTTTGCTTTTGTGGTTGTCTTTGCAACATATTTTCGGCGTCCAAAAATCTCATTTTCCTGTACAACCAGCAGCTTGATTTCAGAAATAGAAAAGCCTTGAGAAATGCTTTCTGGAATAACATAAACCTTCGGTTTTCCCTGTTCCGGCTGGGTAAAATCTTTAAGGATTTCATTAAGTCGCAGAGTCTGGTTCGGATTGTCACCGTAAACAAAAAGGCTCCAGCCTTCAGAAGAAAGCTTTTCAAATTCTTCCTTGAGATAATTTAAATTACCAAAAAAGCTGCGGCCAGGTTCTGCTTCAAGATGAATTACGTTTTTTTTCTCATCTTTTTCATCATTTGTATTTGTAAGTGTACGAAATAATATACATCTTGAGATTTTTTCCAATCCTTCATGGAAATCGTACAGTACAAGATCAGGTGGAAGAACAGGACTTTCCGGTCTAACCTTACGGTACATGGAATTGTATTCACGGTTCATGCCGAGAATAGCATTTTCCATACGGTCGTAATCTGAAAATAAAACAAAAGCCTTTGGATCAATATAATCCTTTATAGAATAAGGTCTGTCCCACAAAAGACTGTAAAAGAACTCTTCCCCTTCAGTTTCTCCGTAACTTTCCAGTTCCAGAATCATTCGGTCTTTTTCTTCAAGAGCTTTTTCAGTAAATGGAAGATGGATTTTTGTCTTTACATTTTCAGGCGCATCGTGTATTTCATCAACAATATCTTCATTTTTTATTGAAGAATCCTGGTATTTTGCCAGTTTTGTACATACATTTTCAATAAGTTCGGGAGTCCAGATTACTTCCCGCATAGGGTAAATAAGAACGTTATCTTTGTTTTCTGTAACTGTAAGCTGTGCGTCTGTTTCAAATTCCTTAATTTTTTCAATGCGGTCAAAATCAAAAATGAAACGGGTCGGATACTCATCACAAGGAAGAAAAACATCCAGAACTTCACCACGAAGACTGAACTCACCTTTTACCATAACGCGGGGAACACGATTGTATCCAAGGCGCGAAAGCCGCCCTGCCATTTCTACTGTATCAATACTTGTCCCCTGAGACAAAACAAAACAGGATTTTGCAATGTATTCGGGTGGCACCATTGGAGACATGAACACATTCTGAGTAAGAATGAAAACCCGGGGTGTTTCTTCCACCCTGGAAAGTCTAACCGTTGTGTCACGGTTCAGCATTTTTGCAAGAACACCCACCCGTTCACCAAAAACAGCAGAACCTTTACTTACCGGTCTGTATGGCATTACCCCAAAACCTGTCAGTTTATGTATTTCCGCTTTTGGGAAAACACTCTGAATATCATTCTGAACATCTGAAGCTTCACGTTCAGTTGGAACAACGATTACTATATCCTGTGAAAATGTTTTTATTGCATTATCATACTGAAGAGACTGTATATGTCTTACATGATTAGCCTTTGAAATCTGTTCTACAAAAAAGCTGAAAAGAGAGCCTGAAATACCTTCTACCTGAACAGGAAAAGAAGATGCGGTAAATAAAGAGTCAACAGATGATTTAAGTTCCTGCCATCTGTTCAGTTTTTCAATAACAGAAGAAGATGATAATGATTTCATTAAAATAATCCGATAATATATAAGAAGATAAAAAAAAAGGAGTAAGCTTTGAAACTTATCCAAAAAGCATTATTAATTATACCAGCATTTTTTCTTTTCGCACAGACAGTAACAGCTCAAAGTGCAAGCCAGGATTATTCGGGAGCCTCAGTTTCAATCAAATATTTTGACAGAACTGTTTATTATCCAAACGAAACAGAATCAAATCCTGTAAACGTTCATATTACAATCAAAAACAACGGAAACGAAACTTTACGTTTTAAACTGGCAGATGACCGTGCCTTCAGCACAGACTTCAATGTCTTTACCGTAAAGAACAACAAGCTTCCACAGACAGAATCACTGGTGGAAAAACGCACCACAAACACCACAGTTTATTTCCGCGAAATTTCTCTGGAAAAAGGCGAAGAATATTCCTTTGTAGAAAACCTTAAGGAATACGTTCAGGTAACAGATGCTTCAGTTTTCTATGTTGAACTCCTTTTCTACCCTGAACTTTACAAATCAAAATACATTTCACTCAAAAGTAACAGACTGACTCTGGAAGTTCATCCATCCCCTTCTGCATCAAGTTCAAACTTTGTTCCTGTAAAAAACAAATCAGTAGAAATTATCCACCCTCAGGATATCAGCCCGGACAAAGTTGTTGAACAGACAATCATTGCCCGTCAGAAGTCTCTTTGGGATCAGTACTTCCTTTATATGGATGTTCCTTCTCTTATGCAGAGAAATGCTTCAATCAAAAGAAAATACATTTCTGTTTCTGCTGATGAACGCCTCAAGATGGAAGAAACATACAAAGCTGATCTTATGGCTGCCCGTCTTGATAACGACATTATTGCAGTTCCTGAAAAATTCCAGATTGAACGTACAACTTACACTCCTACAGAAGGTACTGTAACTGTAATTGAATGGTTCAAATATCCAAACTTCTACGAAAAGAAAAGCTACACATACAAAGTTCGCCAGCGCGAAGGCATCTGGCAGATTTATGATTACATTGTTGTAAACCTTGGAACTGAATAGAACAGATTAAGGGTACTGATTAAATGAAAGCGATTATTATTTCCGATGAAGAAAATGTAATTTCAAAACTTGATGAGTCTCTTATTTCTAACGGATTCGATACAATCATTTACCGCTGGCTTTTAAAAGCTCTGGATAACATTGAAGAAATCCGCCCGGACCTGGTTATTGTCAGCGCAAATGAATATCCCCGCCACTGGAAAACTTTAACTCAATTCATTACATCTGGAATTGGCGGAGACAAAACAAAAGTTTTCCTCCTTACATTATCTTCACTTGGAGATGATGAAACAGAAAAAGCAAGAGCTCTGGGAATTAAAGGATTCATTCCTTCAGTAGATGAATACGGAATTTCAATTCTTACAGACCTGCTTATGGAAACTTTCCCTTGTCTTAAAAAAGAAGAGCCTGTTGAAAAAGAACCTGAAGCACCAAAAATCGTAATCGATAAAACTCCTTACGAATTTGAAGATGATGAAATCCCAACTGTTTCTGCCCTTCAGGAAAATCGTCCTGTAATTTTTGATCCTAACTCAGCATCCCTTATTTTTGTAAATCCAAAAACCGGAAAAATGATTACAGGATCTGTTGAATCTTATGAAAATAAGACGGTTCATTTCAACGCAGAAAATCCTGAAAAAACAGCAATGCTTGTTTCAGGTGATGTAATTGAAACTTTGACTTTTGAATTGGACGGAAAAGTTCAGAATTACACAGCAGAAGTCATGATGAACCTTGATTCTTTATTACTGAAACTGGAAGAAATTCATGGCTAGACTTAAACTAAAAAAAGCAAAATTTTATTGTGAAAGCTGTGGATACGAAGTACCTCAGAATGCCAGATTCTGTGAACACTGCGGAAAGTTTTTTACTTTCGTTCGCTGCCCTAGCTGCTATTTTACAGGCGAAAGTAAAATCTTCACAAACGGATGTCCAAAGTGCGGATACGCGGTAAAAAAAGATTATGGTCACGGAAACAGTTCAGGCACTTCAAACAAAAAAACATTTTCTCTTTCAGATCTTTTCACTTCCAGTAATCCAAACAACAGATACGCAAAAGCAGAAGACTCTCTCCCCGTCTGGATTTATATTGCCGTAACCGCCTGCCTTGCCGCCGTCATGTTTGCTTTTTACAGCTGTATTAAGGTGGGATAATTTATTTATTATAAAATCCTTCGGTACTGTATTCTGACCATTTAGAATAGGTCACGGCTTACACCGTTTGTTTGAAACTGCGGACTGGAAATAGAAACTGTTGGACGAAGTTCACAGGCTGGCTGAATTGTATAACAACTTACATCGTACAGAAAATTTAAAAAAGCAAAAAAAAACTTCTGGTGAAAACCAGAAGTTATGCCCGAGAGGGGACTTGAACCCCTATGTCCTTGCGAACACTAGGACCTGAACCTAGCGCGTCTGCCAATTCCGCCACCCGGGCGTTGGAATGTATATAATATATCAAAATGCAGATTTTTAGTCAACTACAAACCTTACCGTTTCCCCAGTAAAAGGATGCGTAAATTCAAGACTGCAGGCTTCAAACCTTATATCTTTACTCTCCTCTTCAAATCCATTTTTTTTCACAAGTGAATTGTATAAAGGGTCATTAACAACAGGAAGACCATTCCAGGCAAGATGACAACGAACCTGGTGCCTGTAACCTTTACTTATGGTACAAAGAACTTTTGCTCTCTTACCGTAATTTTCAAGTACCTGTATATCAGTTTTATATTCAGTTTTATTTTTCAATTTTTTAAGTGCTGCCATACCACTTTGTTCTGTTACAGGACGTACTTCTTTGCTGCCATCCCCGTAAGCTCTGAAACAGCTTTTTGTACAGACATTGTCATTACATGTAAAATTCTTAAAATTCACAGAAACCGGTGGGAAACCGCCTAATGTAACTGCATTGTCTGTACAAATATCGCAAAAAGCCAGATATTGCTTTATAAACAGGTCTTTTGCCTGAATATCAAGCATTCTGTCATAGAAGCTCTGGTCTGTTGCAATCATCATAAGACCGCTGGTAACTGTATCAAGCCGGTGAACAAGGCCTTTTTCAATTTCCTTACGCCCTTTCACCCCATTGATTTCCGGATATAAAAGTGAAGCCTGGTAAAGGGCATTTTCCTTATCACTTTCAGATAAAGGTGCCGAAGGCAGATTATGAGGTTTATAAATTATTACGAAAGGATTTTTTTTACTGGGTTCCGAAATGATTCGGATTTTCAGATCTGAGGTATCACTCATTTGTAAATAGCCTTAAGTTTCTTTTCAACTTCCAGAAAACGTTCAGGTGTTTTTGTTCTGAAAGAACTGTACTCTGTCCTTCCTGGAAGACGGATTTTCATTTTATACGAATGAAGCATAAGCGTTGCATTTGGAAATTTTTTATCTGTATTTGAATTATAAATTACGTCTCCAAGAATCGGACAGTTCAGATATTTCATATGAACACGAATCTGATGTGTACGCCCAGTTTTAATGCGTACACGAATAAGAGAATAATTTCCGTAAGTTGCAATAACGTGATAGATACTGACAGCAGTTTTTCCTTCAGTAGTTCCAGTTACTGCTTTGAATCTTTTTCGATTTTTAGGATCACGGATAATCTGAGTTTTAATTACCCCTGCATTCTCTTTTGGTTTTCCGCAAACAATGCAGATATATTCTTTCAGAAGAGAATTATGATTCATAAACTGATTATGAAGCCATTCTTCTGCTTCAGGATTTTTTGCCGTAATGATCAGACCTGAAGTATCTTTATCAAGACGATGAACAATGCCTGGTCTTCGTCTCTGTAAAATTTCCTGAGTATTCCCTTCTTTTATCTGATCGATTGCTTCACGCCCCCAGTGATATAAAAGAGCGTTTACCAGAGTTCCATCCCAGTTGCCGCAGGCAGGATGTGTAACCATACCCTGTGCCTTACTTACAACAGTTACATCATTATCTTCGTAAACAATTTCAAGAGGAATATCCTGTGGTTCAATGTTATCTGGAATCTGATCTTCCCACTGAATATCAATTACATCCTTAGGTTTTATTTTCTGAGAAAGCTTTGCCTTTTTTCCGTTTACAAGAATTTCTGTGACGCCGCTTTTTAGCTTTGAACGATTTAATCCGTCAGGAAGATTTGAAACATATTTATCAAGACGCTCACCGCCTGTGTAGTCGGAAGGAACTTTGAAATTGAAAAAAGGCATTATTCATCTGCCTCCATTACTTCGTCAAAAATATCAACTTCATAAATTTCTGAAACTTCTTCCGTTACTTCAGGAGCATCAAGTTCCACTGCATTTTCAAAATCTTCGATTGTAGAATCCTCAAGAACCTCAATGGAAATATCATGAGTGCTTCGCCTTTCTTCACGCCAGTTTACAAAACCTCTTTTTATGTGGCGGTACGCAAGGTCAGTTACACCAATGCCAAGACTTACACCAAGAGAAATGAAAAAAATCTGTTCCTGTGCTTTTTTCTTTGTGTCATCATCAGCAAATTTTAAAGAACCTACAAAAGGAGTCGGTTTGAATTCAATTTTTTTCTCTTCATCATTCAAATCTTTTTTTACAGTATGATAAATTGAATAACCTAAAGTTGTATCAAGCATAACAAATGGCATGGCACCAAGAGTAATTATTTCAAAACGGCGAAGATCCTGAAGTGTCTGAGGCATTTCTTCTTTGTTATAAGGCTCAGGTGTTTTTGAATCTGCAGCAAATACAAAGCTTGAAAAAATAGAGAAAATTAAAATGATGGCCAAAAGTTTTTTATGCATCTTAATACTGTCTCTCCCCAAAAATGGAAGTTCCCACACGAACCATTGTAGAGCCTTCTTCAACGGCAATTTCAAAGTCGCCGCTCATTCCCATTGAAAGTTCACTTAAATCAAACTGAGGGAATTCTTTGCGAAGATTTTCAGCCATTTCACGGAGTATTACAAAGGATTTTCTTACAAGAACAGTATCCTCTGTAAATGGGGCCATAGTCATAAAACCTCTTGGAACAACATGAGGAGCATTTCCCTCTGCAATAAAAGTCAAAGCCTTTCGCACTTCATCTTCATTTTCGAAACCGCTTTTACTTTCTTCACCAGTATGAACTTCAAGAAAAATGTTGATTATCTTTTCAAGCTTTGCAGCCTGTTTTTCAATCTCACGGATTAAATCTAACCGGTCTACGCTTTGAATTGTATCAGCAATCTTTACTGCATTTTTTACTTTATTTGTCTGAAGCTGGCCGATAATATGAAGTTTTACTTCCGGATGATTTTCAAAAATGACTGGAAATTTTTCAGAAGCTTCCTGAACACGGTTTTCCCCAAAAAGAAACTGACCGCCTTTTATACAGGCTTCTACAGCCTCTCCAGGATGAAATTTACTTACTGCACAGAGTTTTACACTACCTGCATCTCTTCCAGCCCTTACACAGGCTTCTGAGACCCTCTGAGAGATTGTTTTTAAGTTAGCAATGATTTCAGATTCTGAGTAAGCCATTTTATTTCCTGTTACCTGCATTCAACACATCTGAAAGTTTAAGCATTTCGTCCAAAGTTAAAACTTCGGCACGTTTCATTGGATCGATTCCCGCTTTTGACAGTGCATCCAGTGCAAGGTCATTATTCTTCAGGAAAAGAGAAAGATTATTTCTTACAGTTTTACGGCGTGAAGAAAAAAGTGCCCTCTGCATTTTTATAAACAGAGAAGGATTCTCACATCTTGGGAAATCTGCTTTCTTTGTAAAAAGAACGGCACGGGAATCAACATTAGGCTTTGGCCAGAAATTTCCACCAGCAAGGTCCACAACATTTTTTATGTCATAAGCCCAGTTACAAAGTACGCTCAAAGATGAATAGTCTTCACTGCCTGGTTTTGCTGCCATACGGACAGCTACTTCTTTCTGAACTGTAAAAACGCATTTATCAAAACGAATATTATTTTCGATTGTGTCAGCAACAATTGAAGCAGCAACATTATAAGGCAGGTTTCCGAAAAATCTGTCAGGAAGTTTTCCACCTTCTTCCTGTACCCTTTTCAGTTCTTTCTGCCAGGTCTTCAAAACATCACCTTCAACAAGATTGAAAGTATCTTTAAAATCTTCGGAAAAGAAATCACGGACCAGAGCTGCAAATCCACGGTCAATTTCAAAAACTGTAAGTTTTGCACCACGTTCAAGAATATCGCTTGTCATACAACCAAGTCCTGGTCCTACTTCCCAGACATAAGTTTCTGGAGACACATCAAGTGCATCAACAAGTTTTTTACGGGCGTCACCGTTTACAAGAAAGTTCTGTCCGAACTTTTTCTGCATGGAAAGTCCCCGTTCTTCAAGAAAAGTTTTTAAAGCCTGTGGCGAATTGTAATCAGGATGCTGCATTTAATCCTCAAAAAAAATAAATTAAATCAAAAAACAAAGGCAGGAACTTTAGCAAAAAATCCCACCATATAGCTGATTAAATTATACTGTATTCTCATAAAAAATTCACCAATGCCACATAAAGGCGGAATCAATAAACCAAGTACAATAAACAGAAGTCCGGAGTAAATAAACAAAGTAACAAAGGGTGAAACGAATACTGAGCTGATAATTCCAACCGGTGTTATCATCCCGAACATTTTTGCAGAAACCGGAAGTGTAATCATCTGGGCTCCGGTTGAAGACGCAAGAGATGATGATATGGCCTTGGGAAAACAGAAACCATAAAGCTTTCTAAAAAACTCACCTGTAAAAAGAATTCCATAAAGAGCTCCATATGAAAGGATAAAGCCCGTATTCAAAAGATCATTTGGGGAAATCATACATTGAACAAAAAAAGAAAAACAAAGAACAGTAAGCATGTCACTTTTTTCAAGACTCAAAATTCCCTGGAACAGAACAACAGAAAGGCAGATAAACGCCCTGAGGAGCGACGGAGAAAAACCTGCAAACCACACAAAAGCCGTTACAGCGGCTAATTGAAATATCAAAGTAATTCTTTTACGGCGAAGTTTTGTTCCAAGAAAAAGAGCAAGACCTGAAAACATACTTAAATGCATTCCCGACAAAGCAAGTATATGAGAAAGTCCGGCCTTTCTGAAATTCTCAGCCACAGAGTTTTCTGTATATTCTCTTGAACCTGACAGAAGAGCTAAAAGAAGACCGCCGGCTTTTCCCCAGGAATACATCATCCTTTTAAACTTAAGCCTCCCTTTTGCACGGATTATTTGAATGTTATTTTTTCCATTTGATTCAAGTTTACATAACAGTACTTTTTTCCCGAAAAAAACACCCTTTGAAAAACGCCCTTCAAGATCAACAAAACTCCCGGTTTCAATAATACTCTCAGCACCAGTGCCGGAATAAATCTTCCCCGGAAAAAAAGCTTCTACATAATCTGAAGGAATAAAAACTTTTACATTCCCGTCACATACCGATTCCAGTTTTCCGTCTTTAGCATAAACAGCCTTCATCTGACAGGAATAATAAGTACCTTTGGAAGTCCTTGCAGGAGAAGAAGAAATGTATCCTGAAATATTTGTAATTTTTTCTTCCGGAATAATTGATTTAAAACTGTCTTTTTCCGGAACATGTCCGGCGTTTGAGTAAATTATGAGAGCACAAATAAAAACAGAAAGTAATAAAGGATTACAGAATTTTTCTCTTACCATCTTAAGTTCGACAGTGCATCACGGGCAGCTGACAGAACTGACTGAGGATAAGAATAATATGTAACAGCAAGCAATGAATCGAAAGCACTTTTGTCCCCGATAGCACCTAAAGTTTTGATTACTGCAAGTGTAACGTTTTCAGACACAGAATCGAAACGTTCAACCTTTGCATTAAGAGACTCCAGGTATTCTATAAGAGCTGGAACTGCATCAAGAGGTGCCGTAGTT
Source organism: Treponema sp. (assembly GCA_024402535.1). Lineage (GTDB taxonomy): Bacteria > Spirochaetota > Spirochaetia > Treponematales > Treponemataceae > Treponema_D. Next base: position 8,943 of record JAKSTN010000048.1, on the reverse strand, counting down.
CCCAAAGCGGTAATAACTTTTACAAAACTTTGTTCTTCAAGATCTTTCTGATTATACAAAAGCCGTGCCAGATCAAAAAATTCAAGAACAATTCCACTTGCACGGGTCCATTTGTATTCACCAAGAATCTGAACACACTGAATCTGCATGTCAGTTACAGAACTTACAGTTTTCTGATTTCTCTTCACTATTAATATAGAGTTAGAAAGCACATTTTCTGCAAGTTGACTGAAAGAATTTCCATTTATTTTTGATTTATTTGCATAAATCAGGTTAAAGAAAGACAAAATCACATCCATGCTGCTTGAAGACGTAATAGAAAGTGCTTCATTCATTGAAACCGGAATAAGGCAGATAACAGCATTTTCAAGTTCCATATTGAAATCAGGAACTTTTTTTGAATTCCAGAGATTGTAAGCAATCACAAAAGATTCATTGTTTCCGTGAATTGCAAGAAAATTTATTACTGATTTTACAACAGAAGAATCAAGTTCTGAGATTGTATTTTCTGAAAGAATTTTATTCAGAATATTTATAAAAGACACAAGATTAACATCTCTGGAAATAGAGTTAAGCTTTGAAATAACTGTAATCTGAACATTTGGTGACTGATCAAAAGTGTTGAACACAGAAATCAGTTCATTAACAATTATTTCTTTTGTCTGATCAGGACAGTTTCTAATATATTCCTGAGGGAAAGAAAGAACTGCAGATACAGCAAGACTATCAAGCTCTCTGTCACTGCCAAGAACACTGCGGCTTTCAAGGGCATAATTAATAGCCTTATCACAAAGCCATACAGCTTCATTACCTGAAGCTTCCCTTACAGCGGCTGTTTTTTCGTAAAGATTTCCCTTAATAAATTTTTCTATTTTCGAATTCTTCGAAGCAAAATTATTCTGTACGGCGTTCTGTGCAAAAAGATCTGCGAAAATAAAAAAGCACAATGCTGAAAAAATAAATATCTTATTTTTCATTTAAAGTTCCTTTGGATCAGTTCCAACTTCTTCGGGATTATAATTAACTTCCGGAATAAGGATTGCATCAATATCAGGAATATTATATTCAAGAGGATCATCATCTGAAAGCGCAAGTTTTTCAGGTTTAGTTTCTTCCATAGCTTCAAGATTTACAGTTACAATCTGTTCAAGCGGATTAATGTCTGCAAGGTTTTTATTCAGATCAAGTTCCACATCTGTTGCTGGAAGTCCGTTTGCATCTGAATCTGTAAGTTTCAGAGCATCGTAAACTTCACGGTCACTTTCAGGAAGCATATTGTAAACATAACTTAAGATTTCATTTTTCATATGAGGTTCAATATGAATACATTCAAAATGAAGTCTTGTCTGATTAATCTCTTCGTTATACTCAACAGTGCGGACAATACCGAACATAAGGACAAGTTTATTGTTTATATTAAACTGCAGTTTGATTCTCATGTTTGGAGAGCCGCGTCCGCCGATACGGATTAAAGCTCCGGCTTCAGAAATATCTTCGAGAAGACATCTGTAACCTTGAGTTGTTTCAACAGCATCATAATTCATTTCATCCTGTCTCTGAATGTAAAGATTTGCCTTGATGCTGCACTTTGCGCGGACAGCCTGACGTTTCTGTGTTCTTAAAAGATTTGATGAATGTTTCAGATGAAGACAAAGTTTTCCAAGGAATATTCCCTGTCCAAGAACAGTGGTATCAAAAACATAACGTGCGTCACCGTTTCGCCAGAGGTAAACATTTACAGTTTTATTAACCCAGTCTTCAGCCGGAACCGGAATCATATTTTTCTGCTTAGGCATGCTGACAGTAATGGCACTTCCGTTATTTACAATTTCCGAAACGAAAACTCCTTTTCCCGGAAGAATGATTCTAAGTCTCTGACCGTTATCAAGTTCAAATGTTGAATCCACGCCTTTTTTATCATCAGATTCATTCTGAATTTTTGTACGATAGTTAAAAAGCTTTGTCATAATTGACTGGATTTTCGGAGACTTTTCAGTACCGTCCTGAACAGCAATATTATTTATCTGACTCATACATCGGGTCAAAGAAGGAAGCGAAAAGAACAAAGCATTTGGGTCTTTAAGATTACATATCTTAGCCACTTCCCAAAGTGTGTGTATTTCAGAAAGAGTAAAACGGGAATCAAGACCGGTAACAATAAAATGAAGATGACTTTTAAATATCTGATACAGTTTTAAAACAACTGCAAGAACAACAATTATGATGACTACTGCCAGTAAATTTGCAAGCACAAAAACCTCTTTTTTTATTTAAACTCTCCAAAATATATAATATCATAGAAAAATGTTTTTTCACAAGTTTAGAGCAAAAATTCCATTTTTTTTCATTTTGGTGCTTTTTCCAGTTTTATTGCCTGTTTTTACATTTTCAAACAGTTCTCCCTTTGTCAGCTGGAGTTTCCCTTTTCAGGCATTATTTCTCGCCTGTTTTGCTTTTATACTTGTAATTGCAAATCCTGAACTTAATGAAAACCATAAATCAGAAAAAATCGGATTCATCCGGAAACTTATTTTTGCAGTCTGTGCTTTTATTGTTCTGAATGTAACAGCATTTATAATGCAGAAAATCGGAAGTCTTTTTTCCCAGACTCAAAACATAGAAATAATAATGCCTGCAGGATACAGGGAATGGACTTTCTGTCTTTTGAATTTTCTTTTCAGTTCATTTTATGAAGAAGCCGTTTACCGTTTTTTTATCCCTGAAGCTCTGCTTTATTTTACAAGAAACTGCAAGGACAAACGAATGGTCGAAATAGACTGCGAGATTTTTGGAATGATTCTTTTCGCCCTTGGTCACATTTACCTTGGTATTCTTTCTGTGATCTATGCTGCAATCGCCTACCTGGTTTTAAGATTCTGTTTCCGAAAAACAAAATCTTTAATACCTGGAACAGCAGCCCATTTCTTTTACAATGTGTTACAGTTTGTTGTAAGTCCATTCTGAAATCTTCACAGAATATTCCATTTCTTTTGAATTACTTTTAAGAGGATTTTTATAGACCACATTAACGTGATAATTATTTTCTGAAGGAATCTTGTAACAGGTGATTTTAAAACTCGAAGTATCCCCCATTTCAAGGTTCAGGATTTTCGAAGGCACTTCATTTTCCAGAGGTTCGTAAAAAGAAATTCCTCCATGGCGAAGCTCAACCAGTTCCTGATTACGTAAATTCATAAAATCTGAAAGCTTATATTCTGTTCCAAGATTTCTTGAAACAAGATATGGATCGCACCACTGATTTAATCCGGTGAACAAAAAACTGTCAAAAGATTTATCTGTCAAATAAACTGAAGCATCAGACTCACCTTTCAGATATCTTCCGGTTTCAGAAAAGTTACTGTCTCCAAAACGAATCTCACTGGAACCCATTTCAGAAAGGTAACGGATTATAAATGCATAATCCTCTCCAAGACCAAAATTTTCAGCCCGACTTTTATTCAGGCTTATTTTTTCAAGGTTCCGTGGACGGCTAAGTTCAGAAAGAAATGCTTCAATTTTTTCCTGTTTTGCGGGAAGAAAGAAACTTCCGGTTTCAGTGTAATAACCGCAAAACCACACAGGCTCTGAAGTTCCACCAAAAGAGTCACACTTAAAATCAAGAATTTCTTCTCCGCATTTTATTTCAAAATTTTTTATTTCATTAATTAGACTTCCGGAAACAAGTGTTGTTTTCACTGTTTCAGTTTTTGATTTTTTTTCAGGATTATTAAAAAAAGACAGAATAAAAACAGAGAAAAGAAAAATAAGAATTATTAAGAGAATCAAATTGATTTTATTTTTCATCATTTTTTACCTGCCTCCATTTCTCTTGTAAAGGCTTCGGTCAACAGAAGTTTTACTCTGCAGCTCTGAAAGTTCATCCATACCGTTCATTTTCCAGAAAAGATTTGTAAGGAACATGAAATTTCTGAAATCTCCGCTTTCTCCGCCAATAAAACCGTTTGTATAAAAAGAGGCAAAAAGCTGGTCTGAAATAACATAAAAACTGCAATTTGTAACTACATTGTCTGTACATTTTGCAGATTTCACAGGAATCACTGCTCCCAAAACCTTATTTTGTAATGACATTGTCTGTACATTCTGCATATTTACCTTAAATGGATTTGTCTCACAAAGTCCCATTTCACTGTTAAAATCAAGCTTTTCAGATACTGAATAAGAAGACGAAACTATGAAAGGAACTGCGTTTTCAGAAAGCTCAAGTGGACTTGCCCAGAAAACAGAAAAGCCCTGTTTTGAATTAGACTGTGGAAGAACAGAAATCCAGAAAGGATAATTTATAATTTCTCCATAATCAGAAGTGGAATCTTCACTCATCATGCTGATTCTATGGCATGAATAATCCATTACAAGTGAAGGTTCATAATTTACGCCGTAACGGGAAAGAAGATCTGTTACATAAAGATTACGATTCTCATAAACGCTCCAGTCGCCCTGAACATCAACTGAATAAGGAGAGTTACAGAAAAGTACATTTCCCTTTCCATCCAAAGCATAATCTTCAATAAGCTGAACTTCTATTTCAGAAAGATTATTTTCACCAAAAATAAACAACGGGCCGGAAACATCAGTTAACTCATAAGGCGAAACTTCATGAATCATTATTCCCTGATTTATAAACCAGTCATTCAGAAGTCTTAAGTCATCATTTAAAACCTGTCCATTTCCTGAAATAAGATTCACGGATGGAACAAAGCCGTGCACAAGAGAAAGGATCTTTAAATCCAGCTGATATTCAAGGCTTGCAGGACTAAGAACAAAAGGAATGACTTCAATGTTTCCCCCGCTCTCGATTACAACTGAAGAATAAACGTCAATAAATTCAGTTGATGTAGAATTTTCTGTTCTGACTCTTTGAGGAGAAATTCCATAACCTGAAAGAAGATTTCTTGCCTTTTCATTTTTATCACAGTCAGTAACTTTTAAGATTATATTATTTCCACTGCGTTCATATTGCCGTAAAAAAACTTCTACATTTTTTATTGAAGGATAAATATTTTCCAGCTTTCCCGATTTATAAAAATGAATCTGAACAGTGTCATCAGTTTCATTCACAAGACGTTTTGTGTAAGGTGAAACTGAATAAAGTTTATCTTCTGAAAAATCAATATTAAAACACAATCTGTCATTATTCAGAAAGAGAAGAACAAAAATAAAAACTAAGTAAACAATACGGCGTTTTTCAAAATCCTTAAAAATACGCCCTTTCTTTTTTTCAGAAATCAGATAACTTACTGAAAGAAGCAGAAGCGAAGAAATAATAAAAAACAGAAAATCTGATGAAGAAAAAATTCCTTTTGATGCATTTTCAAAACGGCCAGCAAAACCAATTCCATATAGTAAACGGGTAATGAATGCCGGAAGCGAAAAATATACTGCAAGGCTGTGACAGCTGTTTAATGCAGCAAGAAAAACAGCAGAAACTGCAAAGGCTGTAATTTTCTTATCACATATTTCAGAAACAAAAAAACAGAAGGAAATAGAAACAGCACCATAAAAAACTGTTGCACAGAAACTAACAATGGCGGCTCCGAAATCTACATCGCCGTAGAATGAAACAAAAAAAGGCAGCCACATAAGAAGACAGATTATTATAAAAAATGCTGTCATATGAGCCGCAAAATTCAATAAGATTTTTTTCCATTCAGAAAGCGGAATAAATACATCATAAGGCGAGTCTTTTTTCAAACAGAAAGCTGGAACAAGAATTATTGAGACATAAGGCACAAATGAAAAATATGCAGTCAGAGAAGATGTTCCTGCTACCGAAAAAAATTTAGTTCTTGTGAAATATGCAAACGCCGTGGCAGCGCACATTAAAACAGCTTCAAAAACAAAAAAAACTGATGTAATAATACTTTTGAATTTATGATTAAAAAAAACACGGGAAGATTTCATAACTTTAAGAAAGCCTCCTCTAATGAATGTGAATCTGTCTGTTTTATAATTTCTTCTTCAGTTCCAGCTGCAACCAGGTGCCCGTCTTTCATTACAAGAACCTTATCACAAAGATTATGAACTTCTGAAAGATTATGTGTTGAAACCAGGACAGTTTTATTTTTTGATTCTTCAAGAATAAGGTTTCTCATCTGAATGATCTGTACAGGATCAAGACCTGAAAAAGGTTCATCAAGAACAAGAACATGAGGTTCTTTTATGAGCGCCTGTGCGAAAGAAACCCGCTGACGAAAACCTTTGGAAAGAGCTTTTATTTTTTTATCAATAACTTTTTCAAGTCCGCACTTTTTAATGACAGCTTCCAGTTCTTCTTTTCCAGAAAGGGCGGCAACATATTTCAAAAAATTTAAAACCTTCAAGTCAGGAGGAAGAACTGGGATTTCCGGAACATAACCTGTAATTTGTTTTATTTTTTCAGGATTTTCAGAAGCATCAATTTTTTCACCGGAATCATTTTCAATCACTACACTACCCTCAGTTGCATAGTGTTCAGCAGTTACAGCCTTTATGATTGTAGACTTCCCGCTTCCATTTTCACCAACGAGACCCGTAACTTTTCCAAAACTGCATATAAAAGAAACGTGTTCTACAGCTTTTTCCCCGTCTTTCTGAGAAGGATAAACTTTACCGAAATCTTTTAATTCAATCATTCAAATCAAACTTTATATTTAATCTATGTATGGAATATCAATCTGCATACGGTCATGACTCAGTTCTGTCTGTGGCCATACTTCACGGGCTTCATCCAGAAGAATCTGAAGTTCCTTGTCATTATAGCGTGGACTGTAATGAATAAGTGCCATACGGCGTACATTTGCGTCCCGGGCAATAGTTGCAGCCTGTTTTGAAGTCATGTGTTTCTTTTCTTTTGCCTGGTCAGCAAGAGCTTCTTCAAACATTCCTTCGCAGATCAAAAGATCAGAGCCCTGAACTTCCTTTGCAATGGATGGCAGATAAAGTGTGTCAGTTACATAACTGAATTTACGTCCCGATCTTTTTTCACCCATAACCTGTTCAGGTTTTACAGTTGTACCGTCAGATGCCTGTACTTCAAAACCTTTCTGAAGCTGTCCCCATAAAGGTCCGCATGGAACACCAAGTTCCCGAGCCTTATCAGGGTCAAAAGCACCAGGTCTGTCAATTTCTTCAAGGGTATAACCGACACAGGTTTTTGTATGTTCCAAAGGGAATGCACGGATATAATAATCTTCCCCGGCGTGAACAACACATGGAGCTGTAATTTCTTTTACTACAATAGGATAATTGATATACATATCAAGAACTTTGCGGCTTGATTCAATATATTCCTTGATTTTCGGTGGACCATAAATATAAAGAGGTTCAGTTCGGTCTACCTGTGCTGAAAGCATAAGAATACCAGGAAGTCCTGTTACATGATCTGCATGTGTATGGGAAACAAAAATAGCATTTATTTTTTTCCACTTAAGGTTCAGTCTGCGAAGACTCACCTGAGTACCTTCTCCTCCGTCAAAAAGAAAAAGATCTCCGTCACGGCGAAGCAGTACCGAAGTTAAATGTCTGTAAGGAAGCGGCATCATTCCGCTGCAGCCAAGTACAAAAGCTTCCATGTTCATATTAACGGCCCCTGATTTTTTTCATGATTTTTTTGTGCCAGAATGCACGGATATTCTCACCTGAAGTTGCGACGAAATAAAGGAACTTAAGTCTCACATCATAACTACCAATACGGTGATAATTTTTTCCGCCGAATCCAGTCTTGAAAAGATAAAGTCCATGCATTGGATGATTTTCATCATCAGTAGGCGGCATACCATACATGTCGTAATAAGGACATCCGTATTCTTTGGCGTCCTTCATTGCTGTCCACTGAAGCAGGAAGTTCGGCATAAGATTTCTTTTCACATTGCTTGAACATCCGTAAAGATAAATTGATTCGTCTTTACAGAACAAAGTAATAATAGCGCCAAGATAATCATCTTCGTGTTTTGCAAGATAAAGAGTAACAAGAGGCGCATCTTTTCCCGAAGCTCTGTCTTCTGAAGATTTCTTCAAAAGATTTTCATAATACCTTTTCGGGTGAATACCGATTCCGTCACGTTCAGCTGTAATGCGGTAAAGGTCATAGAACACATCAAGTTTTTCAGAAAAATCAACATCATTTCCAAAGTGCTTTTCAATCAGAACACCTTTCTTTTCTGAAAGGCGGATATTGTAACGCCATTTGTTTTTCATGCGGTTAAGAATTTCTTCTTCTTCTCCATCAAGAAAAATACGAGTGCTGTCTGGAGGCTGAATATCAACAAAGCTTTTACGAACTTTAAGTCGGTCAGCAAAGGAAACAAGTTTAAGCCCCATTTTATAATCATCCCTTTCATCGGGATAATCAAATTCAACACAAGGATCAAAGCGGACACAGATTGTATTTTTAGGAAGGAATGGTTTAAGAGCGAGACCTGTTTCATTCAATAATGCAGCAAACTCAATTGCCTGAGTTTCAGCAGTCACTGGGCTTTCATCAATAACAGAAATACCTTCCCCGTCAATAGCATCATCAAGCTTTCTTTCATCTGTACATTTAAAGGGCAGAGACGGATAAAGAGGAACATAAGCAAGGCTTAAAAAACCTTTTGCAAATGAACGAATCATAACCGAAACATTTTCAGTTTTAGAGAAAGTATTTATTTTCTGATTTTCTTTGTTCGAACAGCTGTGGACTTCTTCAGAAACTTCTTCTGTAAAAGTCCATGAAATTTCAAAGCGTTTCAGAGTCCATCCGTGAAGAGCTTTGAATTCTCCCCAGAAAACAGACTGCTGAAAATAAGGCAGACTTTCCCCGCCAAAACTCTTGTCGAGTTCTTTTACTTTAATATCAAACATTTTCCCCACCCAATTATTTAAGGCAGCCCGGATTTTCGGACTGCCATTTATCTATTAGTGTACTCCACCGTTTTCTGTTTTGTCCATTGTAAGAGCCTTGCCGGC
>JAKSTN010000047.1 GCA_024402535.1 Treponema sp. | reverse complement strand
TGAACAAGATGGACCGCATCGGTGCAGACTTCTTTGGTTCAATGGCCGACGTTGCAGAAAAATTCGGAATCACTCCACTGGCACTTCAGATTCCTATCGGAGAAGGTGCTGATTTTGAAGGTGTAATCGACCTTCTTAAAATGAAAGAACTGCGCTTCAGCGAAGAAGATGACGGTGAAACAATCATTGAATCGGATATTGACGCTTCACGTCTGGACCAGGCAAACGAATGGAAAGAAAAACTCATCGATACAGTTGCCGGCTCAGATGATGCACTTATGGAAATCTACCTTGAAGGCGGTGAAATCACTGTTGATCAGCTGAAGAAAGCAATCAGAACAGGAACAATAAATAGAACATTCATTCCTTTTGTAATGGGTTCAGCACGCCACAACCAGGGTGTTCAGCCTCTTATCGACGCTGTTGTTGAATACCTGCCTTCTCCACTGGATATTCCTCCTGCAAAAGGTCTTAAAATCAAAAAAGACCAGAGCGAAGAAGTAACAGTTCCATGTGATGTTACAAAAATGCCTCTGGGTCTTGTTTTCAAGATTCAGTACGACCGCGAAATGGGACCACTTTGCTACGTTCGCATGTACTCAGGAAAATTCCAGAACGGTATCCAGCTTTACAATGTAAGCAAGAAAAAGCGTGAACGCGTAAACAGAATCCTTCGTATGCATGCCGACAAAAACGAACCACTGGATTCAATTGCAGCTGGTGACATTGCAGTATTTGTAGGTCTTAAACTTGCACAGACTGGTGACACCATCGGAAGCGAAGGACTTCCAGTTCTCCTCGAAGAACCTAAATTCCCACAGCCTGTTATTTCCGTTTCTCTTGAACCTGACAGCATGAGCGAAAAAGACAAGATGAACGAAACTCTGGAAATTCTTTCCCGTGAAGACCCAACATTTACATATCATGATGACGAAGAAACAGGTCAGCTGATTATTTCCGGAATGGGTGAACTTCACCTGGACGTTCTTGTTACTCGTATGCAGGATGATTTTGGTGTAAAATGCCGCGTAGGTGCACCTCAGGTAACTTACCGCGAATCTGTTTCTGGAACAAATTCTGTTACAGAAGAATTCAACAAAGTTCTTGGCGGAAAAGAAAACACAGCAAAAATCACTCTTACTGTTGAAAAACAGGAAACAGGTGCCGGATGTTCTTACGTTTGCGCTGCAAAACAGGGTGACACTCCTGATGAAATTATGGATGCAATCAAACACGGTATTGAAGGTTCATTTGCTTCAGGAATTAAATACGGTTATCCTTGTGCCGACATGAAAGTTACACTTACAGGATTTGAATACAACGAACTTACATCAACAACATTTGCTTTTGAAGCATGTGCTGTTGCCGCATTTGACAATGCATGTAACGGAGCAAGCCCAATCGTTCTGGAACCTGTTATGAGCGTTGATATTTCTTGTCCAAAAGAATTTGTTGGACCTGCAGGAAGCCAGTTCAGCCAGAGAGGCGGAACAATTATGGGTCAGGATTCCAAAGCCAGTGCAGAAATTATTCATGGTTCAGCACCAATGGCAAAGATGTTCGGATTCAGTACAAACCTGCGTTCTGCAACTCAGGGCCGCGCAAGCTTCTCTATGGAGTTCAGCCACTTCCAGGAAAAAGTTGGCGGACTTGATATGGGATACTAGGACAGTAACCAGTTATCAGTAATCAGTTACCAGTTGATAAAAAAAGACCGTCTGACTAAATTGAAGAATACTTCAAGATTGCCAGGCGGTCTATTTTTTTAGTGCAAGAAGTCGGAAATATCAAGCTCAACGGCGCCTGCATCATCAACATTTACACTGAAGAAACTTTCGGCTTTCTTACTTGCATAAGATTTACCGTCAACTACATCAATACCCTGAACCCACCAGACATATGTACCATTGTCCAGTTTTTCAAGTTCATGAGCTCTAAGGGTATATGCATTTCCCTTCAATGTCTTGTCTACAATTTTCTTATCAAGAAGGCCATCGCGGTAAATGACAAGATGATATTTTTTTGCATCTGTCATTTTTCCCCATGTAAACTTAATTGAAGTATTTCCGTTTTCAAAGAAATCTTCAGTAATCACAAGATTAGCCGAAGGAGACTTTAGAACAGGTCTCTTTCCAGTAATCTTTATTTCTGCCTTCTTTGGCTCAATCTTTTTCGGTTCCTGTTTCTTTTCTTCAGGCTGCTGTTCTTCCTTTTTTTCTTCCTGATTCATTTGTTCAGCAGCAGCCTTTTCTTCTGTTTTTTCTTCCGGCTTTTTTTCTTCGTATACTTCAGGCTCTTCAAGACGCTTGCGTTCTTCTTCAGCCTGACGAGCCTTTTCTGCAGCCTGTCGTTCAGCTTCAGCTTTTTCAGCCGCAATTCTTTCCTGCTCTGCCTTTTCAGCCGCTGCCTTCTCACGGGCAATACGTCTTTGTTCCGCCTTTTCTTTTGCTATACGTGCAGCTTCAGCTTTGCGTGCTTCTTCGGCCTCACGGGCAAGTCGCTCCTGTTCCAGGCGCTCTTTTTCCAGTCGTTCTTGTTCCTTTCGTTCAGCTTCCTGCCGTGCAAGTTCAGCTTTACGAGCTTCCTCGGCTTCCCGGGCTTCTTTTGCAAGCCTTGCCATTTCAGCTTCACGTGCCTTTCTTACTTCTTCTGCCTTACGTTTTTCTTCAGCTTTACGTTCAGCTTCCTGACGCGCAAGTTCAGCTTTACGAGCTTCCTCGGCTTCCCGGGCAAGACGTTCTTCTTCTGCCTTTCTGGCCTTTTCTTCGGCTATTCTTTTTTCTTCAGCAGCTTTCTTTTCTGCCGCAATACGTTCCCGTTCTTTTCTTTCTGCCTCACGTTTTGCAGCAAGCTCGCGGGCCTTTCTTTCTTCCTCAGCTTTACGTGCAATTTCGGCTTCACGAGCCTTTTTTTCTTCCGCAGCTTTTTTCTCAGCCGCTATACGTTCACGTTCTTTTCTTTCTGCTTCACGTTTTGCAGCAAGTTCTTGCCGCCGTTTCTGCTCAGCTTTTTCTTTTGCAATACGAGCTTCCTCAGCCTTTTTTGCTTCTTCTGCTTTTCGTGCTTCCTCGGCAAGACGCGCCTTTTCTTCTTTATAAGCTTTTTCCTCTGTCGCTATCTCAACCTTGCGGTTTTGTTCCTGAACCTGTCTGTCATTTTTCTGAGTAACTTTTTTTACTTTCTGTGGCTGAGATTTCTGGACAGCTTCATTTGTTTTTCTAACAGCTTCTGTAATTTCAGCAGCTTTCTCATTTCCAACTGTAGCAGTAAGTGCCTTCTGGACTTCTTTCTGTTTTTCTTCTGAATGAACTGAAGCACTGCGGACTTTCTTCACAACTTTTTTTGTTTTTTCCTGAGCCTCTGCTTTTTCAATGGAAACAGTTTCTACAGCCTGTACAGGTTTTTCTTCTTCAATAACAGCAACTTCACCTGCACTGATTGTTTTTGAAACAACTTGGACTGGAATTTGTTCCGCAGTATTTGGTTCGCTTTTTTCTGCTGGTGTTAATACAGTTTCTTTTACTCTCTGAACAGTAGTTTTCTTCTTCGGTTCTTGAGCAGGCTTTTCTTTAACTTCAACCGATCCGCTTGTTACCGCAACAGAGGCTTCACCTTTCTTACTGCTTTCAACAACTACGTTTGAATTGCTTTTAAGACTCAAGACCTTATTTCCGTTTGTAACTACAACAGCTTTTTCTTCTGTCACAGCAGATGAAAGAACATTTACAGAACCTTTTGCAAAATCGATTCCACTGGAACTGCTGGATCCATGAATAGTAACAAGTGTATTTTCGTAAAGATCAATACTGGCCTGACCGTCATTAAAAATAATCGTTGCCTCAGATTCAGCATCTGTACGGATTCTATCCCCGTCATAAACAATGTCAGAAACTTTTACCTTCTGCCAGATTTCTTCATCTGCAAGGCGTTTCTGAGTCGTATTTTTCTTATGTACAACCGTAGCAACCGGTTCCTTTGTTTCACTTACACTAGACCTGTTCCATTCCCTGGCAAAAAGCCCAAGAGAAACGACAATCCCAGAAACGCAGACAATTCCAATTACTACATCAGCAATCTTACTTGCCGATTTTATATTTCTTTTCTTCTTCATCTGTATTTACCTGTGATTTATCAATTTCATGGAAGCCCATAAGTTTTCTTACCTGATTTAAAGTCTCAGGACCTTTTCCATCGTTCAGAAGAACATCCTTTGTATTTATAACTGCAAACATTTTGATTGCATCTTCTTTTCCTTTTACATGAACAGATGGCATTTCTTCAACTACAAGACGGTCACCGATAAGCTTATATGTATTTTCAGTAATGAGAATATCTGTCTGGAAAGGTTTATTCAAAGCTTCAGTTCGGCTTGCAAGGTTTACGGCATCACCAATTACTGTGTATTCCATACGATGATTAGAACCGATCTGACCTGCAACTACACTACCTGTATTAATACCACATCCAATCTGGATCTTTCCTTTTCCTTCTTTTGCACGTTTTTTATTCAATTTATAAAGTTCAGAACGCATCATGAGAGCGGCGTTTACAGCATTCCATGCATCACTTGCGGCACTGCCTGTAGTTTCAGGAGATCCCCAGACAGCCATAACTGCGTCTCCAATATATTTATCAACAACACCATGTGTACGTTCAACACATTTTTCCATTGCTGTCATATATTCGTTCAGAAATTCTACAACTTCGTTTGGAGTCATTTTCTCAGACATAGCTGTAAAAGAACGGATATCACTAAAGAAGATTGTTACATCTTTACGCTTACCGCCAAGCCCAAGTTTTCCTTTCATTGCCTGCTCAACCAGAGTTTTGTTTGTGAAACGCATAAAGTTTCCAAGACCATTACTCATAGCGACAAAGTTTTCAGTAAGAAGTCCAATTTCATCTTTTGTTTTTGCTTCAAGAGCTACTTCAAAATTACCCGCACCGATTTTTACAGCTGCATCTGCAAGGTCCAGAATTGGATTTGTAAGAGTCTTGCTGAAATATCTGATCATCATTATTGCCAGAAACAGAATGGCAAGTGAAAGCAAACTGATTTCATAAGCTGTATGACGGATTGCCTGAAGAACTTTATATTCAGAAATTACGGTTACTGAATACATTCCTCCGGCAAGCTTTTTATAAGCAACATACCAGGCATTACCTTCATCATCTTTTGCAAGAACCTGTGATTCATCAAAATTTGCATTACTGATTACATATGAAGCTACATCCACATAACCTGTTTCGTCAGAACTTTCAGTATTTGAAGAAAGCAGGATTTTCCCGTCTCTTCCCATAAGGAATGATGTATTCATGCCGCTGTTTGTCATAAGGTCTACAATTTTTGCAGCATTGAAACCAACAGCGGCATAGCTCTTTTTCCCATTCAATTCATATGGGAAGAGAACACAGAGAGCCGGCTGATCAAGAACATCACTCATATTCAAAACTTCAACAAGTCCGTCTTTCACCTGGCCTATTTTAAAAGTATTTGTATTAAGGAAAACTTCAAAATCTTTAGAGCAGCCTGGTTTATCAAGTTCTGCTTTCAGAGAAGTTTTTAATCCTGTTACTGGAGACTGAACAAACAGGATTTCATTATTTCTTACACAGAAATCTTCAAACATTTCTTTTTCTACATTTTTATTACGACTCAGAACAAGTTCATTCAAGAACCCTAGAGTGTTATTCTGATTGGCAATAATAATAGACTGAACGGCTTCTGAAGTAACCACATTCAAAGTATTATTTGAATCTTCTGCTTTAATTTTACTGTCACGACTAACCATATAAACAACAATAGTCGTAGAAAGTCCAAGAACCAGCACAACAAGAACCGTGAACAGTGTCACAAGCTTCATGCCGATTGGGAATTTTACTTTCTGTTTTTTGTTTTCCTGTTTCATTTTATTGTCTCCATTTTATTGGTAAAAATCTTAATATCGATTCCATCTGTAAATACTTGTAGTTCCTTTGAAGCTATGATAGAAATATGTTTCTTTCATATTATTGGTAATAAACAACTCCGGTGAAGTTACCATCCGTTCTGAAATTCTATTCCAAGACATTCCGGCATCTGTTGAATAATACAACCAGCTGTTATTACCTCTATATATAATTCCATTACAATCAGGTGATACATACATATTGTATATATAATCACTACCGGCTGGAGTAATTACATTCGACAAACTTCCATCAACTATCTTATAAATCTCTTTATTTCCTGCCTGATTCACTAAAGCGAGAATTGTTCTTTCATCTGAAGATATTTTTAATTCTTCTACAATTGCGTTGCTTAACCAGAAATTCAGCTCAGAAAAAGTATTTCCATAATCTCGGGAATAGAAAACCTTATCTGAAGAAGAATAAACTACATTTTTCCCGGAGGCAGAAACTGCTACTCCATTTTTACCTGAAATTAAATGTACCCGCCAGTCTTTTCCACCATTATTTGAAATATAAACATTTCCATTACTATTTGAATCATAATGTGAAAAAGCTATTGTATTTCCATCATTGGAAACTGACATTTTTCCGGAATAAGAATACATTCCGCTGACAGAGTATACAGTTGAATAAGTATTTCCTTCATCTTTTATAAGTACAATATCAAAGCTCTCAGAATCTCCATAGTTCTGAACAATTGCCATTATTGTTTCCCCAGAAGGGCTCATACAAAGTCGGTAACAATATCCCAGATCATTGATTCTTTTTGACCTCCAGGTTTTTCCTGAATCAGATGAAAAAACAAATTGACTTCCTTCTGCCAAAACCTGCTTTGTTCCATCAGCAGACACTGCATAAGTACCAGCATAGCTTTCGAATTCAGTAATCTTTTTGAAAACAGAATTTCTATTTATCGCAACAGAACATATATTTGTATAACTGTTTCCACTATATGTATTCACTTTGAAAGTAATAACTGCGTCACCTTCGCTTCTAGCTGACAAGAGACCATGATTGTCTATAGAAGCCACCGATGGTTTATCAGAACTGAACTCAATTGATTTTACAGAAGGTGCCGATTCTCTGCTTACAGAATAACGAGCCTGATAACTTTCACCGGCAATAAAAGAAGGTACACTCAAAAAATCAAAAAATGCATAATTAGTTTCAACATACGATCCGTAAACAACATAAAGCGTGTTGTTAGATGTTGATATACTGCAACTGTAATCAGAATCATACTGACAAATATCTAATGAAACATCTTGTGAACTGCCTGATTGAGTGCTTAATCCAAGTGTATAAATTCCACGGCTATGATCTGACAATCCTTTATACCAGACCATAAACTGATCATTTCGTTCAAGCATATTCCAGGTCAGTTTGAGTCTTGGATCAGAAACTGAAGGATAGAATCTGAAAGAATCACTTGTACCGTTATTGGCATTAATATCTATATAAGAAACTTCCTGACCCCAGTTTACATACAGATTAATATTTTCCCCTCTCAGTATGATTGTGTTATTGGGAGAATTCGGATGGAGAACTCCCCAGTCTGTATCCTTTTGAGAACTTATTCCATTCTTTCCTAAACCAGGCTTCGAAAGTCCTTGGTACCAGGCAAGGAATCCGTCATCACTGCTAACAAGATAATTCCATGAAACATCAAAGCTTTCATATTCACCATCAAGAGCAAAGTACCTGCTGCTCTCCATTTCACTTCCATCATTTGCATAAACTGAGAAACCTGTAATAAGTGTATTTGGAACCCATCCAATGTTTACATAAACTTTCCACTTATTTATTGAAACAGATTTTTTATTTTCCAGTGAATTATAATTTGATGATGTTGCAATTTGCTCTGTAAAACCTACCGGAGAATATGGAGCATAATAACCAGATCCAACATTAACAGAACTATCCAAGCCATTAAGCCATTCATTGAAATAATCATCAGAACGGACATCAACGTACTTCAGTTCAATTTCTTTATCATAAGCATAGCGGTATGGAAGATAATACTCGAAATATTGTTTGGTAAAATTATTTGCGCGTATTCTAATCTTTTCAAAAGGACTGTCCCAGCCAACATAAAATGCTTCATTTTTTGAAATTGTAAATTCAATATTTTCTGTCAGAAGTCCTCTGTCAGTTTCTGGGGCATAAATTCCAACTTTGTTCCACTCTTCATTTTTCAAACCGCTGTACCAGTCTGAAAAATTTACATCTTTTAAAAGCTGTCCAAGAGTAATTTTTGTTTCACCCCACCGGAATTCGTCTCCGAGGTCAACAAGTTTATAATCTTTACTGTCCAGGTCAGCGAAAACTGTGAGATAATTTCTATCTTCAGGTGCTTTAAGTCCTAAAGAATTATTAAGACTTTGGGCAAACTTACATGAAGAAAGAAGTAAAAGTGATGTAATTAAAAGCAATACTGTTCTTTTCATTTTTTCTTTTTCTCCATAATAGTTTCAATTCCATAAACCTGAAGTTTATACTTCTTACCTTTATATCTGCCATCGTATGCAATTTCAAAGGCAAAATATCCAATATCCATTTTTTTGATTTTTACATATCGTTTTGACGAATACTGATCATAAATAAAATGACTGAATGGAACTGTAAGTTCATTTAAACCTTTCTTTGCGTAAAACTGATATGTGAAACGTGTATTTCCATCTTTCGACATAATTACAATTTCGTAATTATTACCGTCACCAATATACTGGAAAGTAACACCGTCTCCGTTTACAAGATATTTCATTACCATTGCGTCGCCAGTTCCCATTCCGCCATAACAACTGTCCATATTTGTTCCGGTTACAGTCACATCCATGGTATTCTGAATATAATCTACGCCATCAATTCTATTTCTGAAACTTGTTATATCAACTTTTGAACCAGGACCTTTACTTGCGAAGAAGATACTCTTATCTTCGAACGGAGTTCTTTTTACATCATAAACAGTAGTAAAGTTTCTCTTTCCTTCAAGTCCGCCAAGATTACGAACAGTTGTATCGTCTTTAGTCCATTCATAAACCACATACTGGAAGTCCTGCCAGTCGCTGAAAGCTGTAGGACTGATTTTTCTGATTGAACTTGGCAAAGTAATTTTCTGCATACTGCGGCAGCCTTCAAAAGCTCCGTCTGCAATTTCCACAACACCATCAGGAAGAATAACTTCCTTAAGGTTATAGCAGTTCTTAAATGCGTCTCTTCCGATAACACGGACTGTATCAGGAACAGAAATATCAGTGAGCATATAATTGTCATTAAAGCCGCTGATTTCTGTAACGCCGTTAGAGAACACAATTCTTTTAATATCTTTTCTGAGTTTATAATCCTGTCCTGAAGCAGGACCTTTTTTCGTAATTGTTAAAGTCTGATTTTTAGGTTTCTGGATTCTTTTCAGTTTTCCTAAAGGAACTCTTGCGCTAACCGTAATATCATCATACAGATACTTGCCGGTTTCAGGTTCATTAGGTGTACTACCATCCAGTCCTAACAGAGTTTCAGCATGGGAAAGATGCATAGTGTATTTTACGTCCAGGAAATTACCAAGAGTTACACCTACATTTGCAAAGGCATAAATTCCAACTGGATAATTTCCATCCAAATTACCGGAATATAATGATTTTGCAAGATCCCAAAGACCATTACCTTTTTTCTTAAATACATTTTCCCCAACACCAAAACCTATATAAGGTCTGAAATCCTGATGTGTCGTAGAAAAATTCATAAATACTTCTTGGCTGCAAATTTCTTCCTGCCAGTTTAATTCTGCAGAACCTCCCAGGTGCAGGAAATTCAGATTCAAAAGTTCAAAGTTAAATCCTGCAGCCATAACAGTTTCCTTTGCGAAACTTTCTTTTGCCCAGTAGTTATGAGCCACGTGCAGATCTACTGCAATATATGGGAAGAGAACCCTGTACTGTTTTTTTGTTTTGAACTGATTTACTGTGTAGACAAGTTCTTCAACCTCTTCTGAACCGTCATCTTCGGAAGGAACAAAATTTGCAGGACGAATAAACAGATCTTCTTCTTCCTGCTTTGTAAGTTCCACTTCTTTTGATTTGTATTTTTTATTAACACTGATAAATTTTACAACAGAATTAACAGGAGACTCAGCAAGGATTCCATACACTCCTTCTGTAATTTTTTCTCTGTCACCATTTAAAACAATTTTCTTTCCGCTTTTCTTTTCTTCAAGAACAGACAACGGAATTCTGGTACTGAGACCTGTGAAATCGGATCTCTGTGAAATCAGAGTATAAACATTTTCACTGCTTAAGTTTTTACCTTTCAATTCCACATTGAAAGTATTTTTATCACCTTTGGAAGTCGCAATAGAATCAATTTCCGGATTAAGAGATTCTTTTTCTACATCACGCACCAGAAGGAACTGGGAAGTTCTTCCCATGGAATTTTCAGCAGTCAGATTATAATAACCTGGTGGAACATCTTCAGCACTCACCTTGAACGAAAGTTCCATATCTCCACTCTGCGAAAGCGGGGTTATTTCTGAAACTGTAAGTTCCAGTTTCCTGCGTTCTTTTGAAGTTGCAAAAGGATACGGAATACCTGCTGTCGAAGGACTTAAACTGAAAAGAGTTTCACCGGAAAATCCGGAACCCTGAACTTTTAACACACCGTCATTTTCTTTAATTTTTTCTGCATCAAGAATATGTACTTCATAGTTCGGGAAATAAACGAACTGATCTTCATTAAAGACCGGTTCTCTGTTTGCCATTACAAGAATATCAAGTGAAGTTTTCTGATCTCCCGGATTTTCTGCAATAATCTGATAATAGCCCGAATGAAGCTCATCAGGATTATATTCAACAACGACTCCAGGCCTTTCAAAATCACGGCGGGCTATTTTAAGGGGAACTGTTTTTCTTAATTTGTTGTAAGCTTCAAAATGACGCCCGCCTGACGAAGATTCTTCAACAGGCACCATATAAAACTTTGTTTCTGAAAGGAAAATATTTTTTCCTTTCAGAAAGAAGGAGTATTCAGGATCGCCGCTTTCTGACAGAACATCGTCTGTATAATTTTCTGTTTCGGAACGGGTTACACGTAAAACCGGAGATTCCCACTGGATAGATTTTTTCAAATAGTCTGCATAAAGATATGGCTGTGTTTCTCCAAGAACAACAAATTCAGCCCATTCAGTAGATTTACCGCGGCGGCCAAGTCTGTTCAGCGAAGTGATGGAAACACGTTTTTGACCGGGATACAAAGGAAGCTGAATAGAAGTTTTCTTTGTTTTTACAGAAGCTTCCTTTACCCATTCTCCATTATCCAAAGATTCAACATTTATTTCGTAACTTTTTGCGTTTTCTGTGGCTTTCCACTTAAAAGGCTGAATAAACTGATACCTTATTTCTTCGGAAACAGGTTCCGTAGAAGGTTCTTCAGCCCAAGCGAAAAGAGACACAAAAAAAGCAGTAATAAAAATCAGACTTTTTTTTCTTAAAATCAAAATAAAATACTCCTTGTCTATTATCGGCAGAAATTTATAATAAAATTAGTAAAATCAGCTTATGCAAAATTTCGGAGTTCTTATGTCATCACCAGATATTTTATCTTTCAACAAACCTGCAGAACCTTACAACTGGGAAAGTCGTATTCCTCTTGGAAACGGGCGGCTTGGGGTAATGATTAAAGGCGATCCCTGCCAGGAAGGCCTTCAACTGAATGAAGAAAACATCTGGTCTGGCGGTCCTATGGACAGAAACAATCCGTCCACTCTTAAAGACATTGAAAAGATCCGAAGCCTTATGAAAGAAGGAAAGATTCCTGAAGCTCAGGAAATGGCATTCCGCTCAATGGCAGGAAGTCCAGTAAATATGCGCTGTTACCAGAGCGCAGGTGACTTCACAATCGACTTTTTCACAAAGAAAAACTTTGGAATCCCGGGTCCTATGCAGGGTCACATAATCCAGTTCCCTTCCGACTACAAAATGGAACTGGACATGAGCCGCGGACTTCATACTGTAACATTCACAGATGATGAAGGGACAAAATTCACCCGAACAACTTTTGTTTCAGCCGTAAATGATATAATCGTAATGCATGTTGAAGCTGACAAACCTGGGAAAATCAATTTCCGCGGAAACCTTGAACGTGGTGTATGGCAGGATTCAGTCTGGACTGACGGCAGCAACATTTATCTTGAAGATGCTCACGGAGTTCCGTTCACTGCAGGAGCCACAGTAATCTGTAAAGGCGGAAAAAAAGAAATCATGGGAACCTGCCTTTGCGGTGAAGACATTGACGAGGCTACATTCCTTATTTCTATAAAAGCTTTCAACAAAACTGAAGGAAAAGGTCATCCGAAAAACTTAAGAGATTATGAAAAAGCCATCCGAAAAAACACATGGACAAAAGAAGTTACATCGCAGCTGAACTCATTAAGAGCAAACCTAAACGAAGGAAAACTGACTTACAAAAAGCTTCTTGAAGACCATATTACTGAGTTCCAGAGTTTTTATAACAGAATGAAATTCAACTTAGGTGATAATAAAAATATTTCAATCTGTAATATTTCTACCCCGGAACTTATTCAGGAATTAAAAGACGCGGAATCTTCTACTGACAAAAAAATCTCAACCCATAATTCTAAACTTATAATCAATCAGTATGCAAATTTCGGCCGCTACCTTCTTATTTCATCTTCAAGAAAACCTGGCAAACACCCTGCTACTCTTCAGGGAATATGGAACTCTTACATGGATCCACCGTGGGGAAGCAAATACACAATCAACATCAATCTGCAGATGAATTACTGGGCTGCCTGTATGTGCGCTCTTTCAGAGACAGAAACTACAGTGTTTGACCTTCTTGCCCGCGGCTATGAACGGGGGAAAGAAACTGCAAAAAAAATGTACGGATGCCGCGGCTACGTCATGCATCACAACACAGACCTTTGGGGAGACTCTGCTCCGCAGGACGCCTGGGTTCCGGGAACATACTGGACACTTGGAAGCGGCTGGCTTGCTACCCATATCTGGGAAAACTATGAATACACTCTGAACAAAGATATGCTCAAAAAATATTTCTATCTTATTCACGATGCATGTCTTTTTTATGTGGATTTCCTTACAGAAAGCGACTTTAACGCGCCCGACGGGAAACCATATCTTATTCTGAATCCTTCCGCATCGCCTGAAAATACATACCGTACAAAAGATGGCGTTATTTCAGTTTTCAGTCCGGGATGTGAAATGGATAATCAGATTCTGACTCACCTCTTTGAAAGCTGTCTCAAGGCAATGAATGTACTTGGAAAGACTGAAAACAAAGAAGCATTTGAATATGTTCTTGCCCACATTAAAAAACCTTCCCTGAACAGCGACGGTTCAATAATGGAATGGAATGAAGAATTTGAAGAAGTTGAACCAGGACACCGCCACATTTCACATCTTTACGGATTATTCCCGGGCCACAGCATTTCTGTAGAAAAAACACCTCTTCTGGCCGAAGCCGCAAAGAAAACCCTGACAAAACGTTTAAGCGGGGGCGGCGGCCACACCGGCTGGAGCCAGGCTTGGATTATAAATTTCCGCGCCGCCCTTCGTCAGGGTGAAGAAGCTGGAGAAGCCGTAACAAAAATCCTTTCTCATTCAACAAATCCGAACCTCCTTGACGTGCATCCACCTTTCCAGATTGACGGAAACTTCGGTGCCCTGGCCGGCATAATGCGAATGCTCATTCAAAGTGATTTTGAATTTGATGAAAGCGGAAAGCCTCTGGTAAAAATCAGACTCCTTCCTGCCCTTCCAAAAACAGAAACATGGAAAGCTGGAAAACTTTCAGGCATAAAAACCCGTGGAAATCTTACTGTTGATTTTGAATGGGAAGAGTGGAAAGTTACGGATGTAAAAGTTACAGGAGAAACTAATTATCAATTACAGAAGTAATCTGTAATTCAATCAGTTCGCTTCGCTTTCTTGTAAAAGCAAAAATAACAGCACCCGGAATAAAAAGAAATGCCAGAACGCAGAAAGCCTTAAAACTTTCTGTAAGTTCTGCATTAAAAATTTTTGCAAGATAAGGTGCACAGAAAAATCCAAGAACGGCACCAAGAATCGGAACCACAAGAGCAATCACGTTACAGAAAGACTGGAAACCGGTAGATACATTTGCCTTTACGGTCATGCCGGGTTTCAATTCAAGCCCTTTCGGATTTTTTGCCTGAAGCACCACACGGCACCCCGACGAACAGGAACCAGAACAGGTTGAACAGGCATTTTCATCATAAGGAATAATGTCTACATTTTTTTCGTTTACGCGGCTTACCTTATAAATCTTTCTCATTTTATTTACCTTTTTTCTTTCCTTCCAGTTCCATAAGACGGGCTTCAATTATTGCAGCTGACCTAGTTTTATGAAGTTCCATATATGTATCACGCAGATTATAAAGTGCATCAGCATAATACGGATCAATTGTAACTGCCATTTCAAAGCTGTCAGCAGCAAGGTCATATTCATCAGAATTAAACTGAAGAACCCCCATTACATTCCATAAACGTTCACTGGCAGGATGGAAATCCAGTCCGTCTTCCACAACCTTAAAGCCTTCATCTATCATATGCATATTCATAAGATGAACAGCAAGAGTTTCGGCCACATCTTCTTTTGACGGACAGATGTGAAAAGCAATTTTAAAAGCCTTAAGGGCTTCTGCCATGTCGCCTGCATCGCGGTATGTAATTCCAAGGTTGTACCATGGAAGATAATTATTTCGGTCAATATGAATGGCACGGCGTAAACAGGCAATAGCGTCTGAATACTGGCCGTCACGAGCAAAGAGAATAGCCTGATTGTTCAAAATATCTGCACGTTCTTTCATATTATAAATATACTAACAAATTACAGTTTCGGAACCATTGCCTTGAAAAGTTCTTCAATAAGATCTGCAAAAAGTTTTCCGGCATTTCCACCAAGTTCATGGAAAGTGCGGCAGGCTTCATCAATTACTTTAACACCTTCTTCCCAGGCTTTACCTATGCATCCACTTGTTTCCAGAACAGCAATACATTCTTCAACAGCAGGACTTTCAATTCCTTCTGAACGGGCTTTTTTCATGAGGCTTGCAATACGGGTTTTATCTTCAGGATGATTTTTTACATGAATCAGAACCGGAAGACTTTTCTTTCCTTCAACAATATCGTCGCCCCGCTTTTTACCAACGTTTCCTGTTGTAAGGTTGATTACATCATCAATAATCTGAAAGCCCATGCCAATATAACTTGCGGTTTCACCAAGTTTTTCACTCAAACCTTTGTCAGCGCCGCCAGCCAATGCTCCAAGCTGAGCGGCAAGATTTGCGAGAGTTCCCGTTTTCTGACGGACCATAGCTTCATATTCTTTTTCCGACGGGAACACAGACACATTTCTGTGCCAGTAAATATCCATAGCCTGTCCAAGATGGAGACGGCGAAGCTCCTGACCTACCGTTTTGTGGAGAGCAAGTTTCTGTGCATCTGATATTTCAAGGTTGTCGATTAATGAAAGAGCTTCAAAATAAAACCAGCTTCCAGCGTTCAGCGCAGTATCAAGGCCAAAGGAAATGTGTGCGCATGGCTTACCACGGCGAAGATCAGCTCCGTCTTCTATATCATCATGAATCAAACTTGCTGTATGAACAAACTCAACAATAGGCGCCAGGTTGTAAACCAGTTCAGAGTTTCCGGAATTCCCGGCAGCAACCATATCTGCAATTAGAGTTGCAAAAAGAGGGCGCCATCTTTTTCCGCCCTGACTTATAAGATTTGTATTCGGTTCAAGAAGACATTTTAAATATAAATCGCCGTTTTCAGAACAAACTCCTTCAGGAAGTTTTCCAAATGAATTCTGTTTCCAGCAGGCATTCATTTCTGTTACGCGATGAATTTCATCTTCTATTTTTTTTAATCTTGTTTCAAATTCCGGATTCATAAAATTTATTATATCAGATAATTCGTTCAAAAACAAAAACCCCGGTCCTGCAAACTACAGAGCCGGGGAAAAAACCAAATCGTCTGGAGGACTATTTATCTATATCTCACTCAACGAGCGAAGTATATTCTTACCAACCTGGGCATTCGTTTCTGCATCATCTGAAATTTTTTCCAGGGTATTCTGGATAGATGCAATTTCACTATTCAGATGATTAACTTCTTCACGAAGTCCACGCATAAATTCAACTACATTTTTAACCGGGTCAATCTGCCGTTCAATTTCAGTTGAAACCTGATCAATAATAACAGTTGTTTCTTTTGCACCATCAACCATTTCTGAAATTGATTTACTGATTTCTCTGTTTCCAACATCAATTTCCATAATTCCCGAAATGATTTCATCAATGGAAGTCAAAGTTTCTTTTGCCGATTTTCCACTGCTTTCAACATATCTGTTGAACTGATCCATTGTTTCGACAGTTTCTTTTACAACCTCAGAGTTTTCCATAAGAACCGATTCAATGTTCTTTGCGTTGCTTGAAGTGTCCATAGAAAGTTTTCTGATTTCCTGTGCAATAACACTGAAGCCTTTTCCAAGGTTTCCGGCATGAGCCGCTTCAATCGAAGCGTTCATAGCAAGAAGATTTGTCTGCTCTGAAATTTTATTGATTGTACGTACGAAGCCGTTAATTACCTGAGAGTATTCTTCAACTTTTTCAAACTGATGTTTCAGACTGCCTGCAAGTTCCTTCTGCTTATTAACACCTTCAGCCATTGCGTAAAGCTGGTCTTTACGTTTCTGCGCAGTTTCGGAAATTGTTGTAACGTTTGCAGAAATTTCAACCATTGCCGAAGAAGTTGTTTCAACATTTCTTGCCTGATTTTCAGAAGTTTCCTGCATACGGCCGGCCCCCTTCTGAATTATGTTGATATTGCTTTCAAGCATGCTTAAATTTTCTGAAAGAGTTCCGATTTTTGGAAGAATTTCATTGAAAGCTTCTTTAATCAAATCAGATTTTTTTTCAGCATCAGTTGCCACTGTCTTTAATGAGTCCCCGATTTTCAATCCTGATTCAGATTCTGAAACAACCTTCTTGATTTTCTGAACATTTTCATTCTGTTTTTCAGAATCATTTTGAGCCTTTTCCAGAAGGCGGTCGTTATTTGCAACAATATTTCTAAGGGAAGTACCTACCAGAATATAAGCCAGTGTGCTGATTACGACAGCCACCATAAATCCTCTTGGATCATTCTGACGCATCAACCCGGTAACTGTAAAATTGGACAGCTCAAAAATCAAACCGGCAACAATATCGTAAACCAGAATCTGTTTCTGGTTTATTGCCATAAGTGTATTCATAACACACATGCTGACAATAAAATATATATTTCTGTAAACAATGGAAGATTCTGCATAAGAGGCGGTAGCAAACATACACACCATTGTGTCTATTCCAAGAAGTGCAAAAGTCGAAATAGAAGCTGCAATTTTTATATGCCCTTTTTTAATAAGAACAAGAGCACAAATCTGGAGAACAGAACTCATCACGGCTGCAAGACCAACAGTTACTTTTCCAACTGCCAGCTCAATACAACCGAAAAGCAGAATTGTGAAAAAGACCAGTTCATTTCCGATCACTAAAAATTTCAGCTGATTCCGTTCTTTAAACGATAAATTCTCAATAACAGAATCTGTAGGTTTAAAAAGGCGGACCAATAAATCGACAATCATATCTCCATTTTATCTGAATTCTCCAAAATGTCAAATGGATACATAAAACTATAGAGATTTAACAATTTATTATTGTGTAAGTCTTATTCCTGATTGATTTTCTTCCAGTCTTCCAGAAATTTACGACGGGTGATAATAAGATTTATCAGTTCCTGGTACATATTGAAGTCAACTTCGATAGCAATCGGCAGAAGGAAAAATTCTGTTTCATTGCAGTAGCGTTCTATAAATTCACTGTCGGTAACATAACCAAGTGAAATCATATTTGAAATTCGGTCTGCACATTTCAGGATTTTTGCTTTCTGGCTTCCGTGATCAATAATGCGGCGAAGAAAATCTTTTTTCTGTTCCCCTTCCCGCTTTGTTACTTCAAGAACCAGTTCAAGAACTTCAGGACCGTCAGAGTCAGCGTTTCGGATTAAGTCAGGTGAAAAATCCTTAATATCTTCTATTGTATCATGAACCAGAGATGCCTTAAGAAGGACAGGATCAATATAACCGTAGTCTATGAGGATTGCCAGAGTATCCATCTGATGACGGAACATATTTCCCCCGGCATGACGGGCTTTTCCGATAAGGGCAGTTGAAAGCTGCATATAAGGCGCCAGAACCGTTCCGCTGAGCTGAAGAAGACCTTCTTCATTCATTTTCTGAGATCGTTCTGTTTTCATTTCGTACTTTTGTTTTCCCATAGGCGCAGCCTCCGAAATATTAGTACGATTATATCACAAAACGGTCCCTGTGGCATTAACTAAAAAGCAGATTTAGGAACTTTAATAAATTCTTCAAAATAGTTCCCGTAAATATCTTTAGTTTCACCATAAAAATGATTTTCAGGGCGGATCAGCTGTAAGTGATACGACTGATTCCCCTCTTCGCCGATTAGCCCAACTGAATAGAAATATTCTCCGGTGTAAAATTTTACAAGCCGCTTATCACTGTACTGTCCGACATTTTCGCCTTTTTCAAAGCGACTGCAGTCTTCAAAATTAAACACAATTTTCTTCGAGTTGATTTTATAAGTTCCGCGCCACACAATAATATTCTCTGAATCTGCATAGGAACTTCTAAGCATAACAGAATGATCAGGCTTTAAAATCAGATGATGATAATAAAGTTTGGCGTTATCATCATAATTCTGCATTATCCATTCGCTGTCGTAAAACGGACTTTCTTTTTCAGAAAAGCATCCCACCAAAAGAAACCCCAGCATCAACATAGAAAAAACAAAGAAAAACTTTCTTTTCACTTAGACCACCCTAAATCAGTTAGTGAATTTAATTGCTGTTCCGTAGGCAATTACTTCGGCTGCACCCTGCATTACTGCAGAAGATCCGTAAGTTAATCCGATTATTGCATCAGCGCCCATTGCTTCCGCTTCATCTACCATACGTTTTGTAGCAATCTGGCGGGCTTCATTCAACATTTCTGTATAACCTGCAATTTCCCCACCTACCAGTGTTTTCAAACCAGCCATAAAATCACGTCCAAAATTTTTTGAATGAACGATTGTTCCTTTTACAGCACCTAAAACTTCATATTCCTTTCCTGGGAATGAATCAATAGTTACGAGCTTCATATTCTTCGCCTCCATTTATTTCTTTTATTCTCTGTTTTAATACGACTGAGATTCCAGTCACAAGTATTATTGCTATAACAAAAACCACAAATCCATAAGACCGGGTTTGCGCAGATCTAAAAAGCAGAATCATTGCAGGAATCAGAGAGGCTAAAACTGAAATAAGAACTGCCACCGCAGCAATTATTGCCCCCGATTTCTTTTTCCGGCTTATATCCTGCTTTTCAATATCTACAAACTTAGTTCCTTCAGTTTCCATCTTGTACATCTCTGAAAGATAATTTTCTGCATTAAGCTGCGCAAGATCGGAAATCTCTGTCTTCATTTTGTGACAGAACTGAACCATCAGTTCCGCGTCTTTCTGTTTCATTTCCAGTTCAACAATCTGATGGTTCATTGCCTCTTCAAAAGACATTTTCCCGTTTATCATCAGGCGGATATTTTCCAGTGACACGTCTAGTTTACGGAGCAGTTTGATTTTTTCCAGCTGCTTCACATCTTTCAGGGAATATTCCCGGTATCCGTTTTCAGGATTTCTGTCAGGATTCAAAAGTCCTTCATCTTCATAAAAACGGATATTCTTTTTTGTAATGCCAACTAACTCTTCTACCTGATAAATCTTCACAGAAACCTACCTTTTTTTAGTCATCCCGGACTTGTTTCAGGATCCCTTTGTGAGATACTGAAGCAAGTTCAGCATGACTCTTTTTTCCAAACCTTCCATGCCAGGAAAATGCAGGCGGCAGAGTACAGATAAAGGAATACTTCAATCAAAAAGACTGGAATTCCAAACTGCATTCCAATTACTGCCAGCATATCCAGAACCATGTGAAGCAGGATTGCTAAAGGATAAAGCCAGAACTTCTTATTTTTTACAGCAAACCAAACCAGTACCGATGCAGCCATGTGCCATGCCACAGCCCCAAAGCGTTCAATAACGCTTACAAGGAAAGTCCATGGACTAAGTGTTACCAGCTGATTCAACACATTCTCTGTTGCAGCAAGTTTTGCTTCATCAAGACCTGCCAGAAGAAGTTCTGTATTTCCTGTATTAATCATAACCCCAAAAACCAGATTTGTAATCATTGAAACTACAAGAATGTAAAATGCTTCAAATCCGCCGTGACCTGCACCATAAGCCAGGGCAGTTTTATCATCAGAATATTTATCCTTACCTTTTTTCAGAAGAATTTTGTAAGCGATAAAACGGCCTGTTTCTTCAAAAAGACCAGCCATAAATCCGCCGTATAAACCATAAAGAACTGGTTTTGACATGAGGATTTCTGCCCTGCCGCCACCAAGAATCAGGTTGTGACAGATACCTTCAAGCACTATGGCGGCAATAAAGAAAGTTGCACATCCGGCAAAGAACGGTAACTTTTTACAGTCATATTTTTTCTTAAGTACAATAAACATAACTGCTGGAATTAATAATCCCAAAAGAACTGCTATTCCCATAGTCACAAAACTTAAAGTTGAAACTGTTGAATTAATCATAAAATTACTCCTAAAAACACCGCGTTAGCGGCAGCGCATGGAGGCGCTGAATCCAAGTTTGTGAATGCAACGCATTTGCAAACTTGAGTGCTAAAAATTACACGGATGTAATTTTTAGCACACCTCCTTGAACGCTTTTGTTACCTTAATCCTAAAGGTTACAGTTGGTGGAAGGTCAAGAAAAATTTATAAAAAAGTGAAAAAAACTTAAAAATAATAAAAAAAATCCCCGGCAGTATTCACCACCGGGGTTGTCGCAGACCTGCGGTCTGCTTACTTCTGGAGCTCTTCAATGTAGCTTGTCATTTTCTCAACTACATTAAGTTCTTGTCGCAGACCTGCGGTCTGCTTACCGAGTTTCTGTTTGGTCGCAAAAGGCTCCCATTTTTGCTACCGCAAAAAACCACAGAAACTCGCCCGTCAAATAATTTACATCAATTCTTTAATGTAAACTTCCATCTTTTCTACAACGTTAAGCTCTTCAGCAAGTTTTGCTTTTTC
>JAKSTN010000046.1 GCA_024402535.1 Treponema sp. | reverse complement strand
TCCAAAGTGCAGAAATCGCATCATAATCTAAAATCGTAAGTGGTAAAACTGATACGCTCATATTATACATATCTCTTATTTTAATCTGTTGTCCATTCCATCCTGCCTACAGTAAACGGCAAGTGATCAAACTTTTCAGTTCCTGTATGAACAAAGCCGTGATATTCGTAAAAATTTTTGATAATCCAGCTTTCTTCAATTATTCCAATACGAATTTTATCTGCGCCAAGTTCTTTTACCTTCTGTTTACAAAAATCTACAAGACGACCGCCATAAGCACAGTGACGATTTTCCGGCAGAACTGCAAGATTGTTCAGATCGTAATGACCTTCAGACTGCTTAGCCAGTGAAACATAACCTGCCATTTTGTCGTCTTCAAAAAGACCATACATCAAGAAACCCCAGTCATAATAATTCTGAAGTTTTTCCATTGGCATAAAACTTGTGTGACCCGGACAGTTTTCTTTTGTAAAGCCCATATTTGCCGCCACAGTTGCAAAACTTTTATGAATCAAATCCAGCACCAAAGGTAATTCGTCTTTTGTAATCTGACGGATTGTAATTTCAGAATCTACTGTTCCAATCTGAAAATCATCTTCATAAATAATGCGGCCAACATAATCAGAATGAACAATGTCATAGCGCACGTTATATTTGTCCAGAAGTCCGGTAATCACAGCAGTGTGTTTTTTCATTACTTCAGGGCAGTCAATTTTGAACCAGGTGATTGGTATAACTTCGCCTTTAAAGTCATCTTCGTAAAAAGGTGGAATTGGCAGATTTGCCCGAAACCATTCATCTTCGGCACGAAAAGCCACTTCATCCTCCGCAGAAAAAATTCCGTCGCGGATACGGCGCCAGCAAAGTGCAAAAAGTCCCGCTGGTTTTCCTGTTTTAAAGGCAATCTCTCTGCCCTGAATTCTCATATACTTTGGCATTCTCTTTCTCCTTACTGAATATTTTAGCGGGATTTGAGAAAGATTACATTAAAGTAATCTTTTAATTATGGATGCAAAAAACTCTTTAATATCACATCATTTTTCTCTAAGATAATATGAATCAAAAACCAAACAAGCAAAAATTATTATGACCATTTTTACACAAGTTTTTACCGATCAGAATTTTCTAAGTGCTTTTCTTCAAACCGTAATCATTATTCTTCTTGGCTTTTTCTTCAGAAGAAAAAACATTATCGGCCCGGAAGGAAAACCTGTGCTTACAGCTCTGGTATGGAAACTTTCAGTTCCCTGTTTTGCCTTCAATGCATTCATGCAGGATTTTGACCCGGTCAGTTTTTCTTCAAGCATCAAACTTTTCTTTCTTGCAATTCTCTTTTATATTTTTCTGATTTTTCTTGGACGCATTATTTTCTTCCGGATGGGAAAGGAACGTGCCATTATAGCAGGACTTTTTGTTGCCATCGGTCAAACAACTTTATTTTCCATGCCCATTTTACAATCCATCTATGAAGGAATCAGCTCTGAAGTTCTTCTGTACATCAGTACAATTTCCATTGTTTTCAGAATCTTTGTTTATATTGTCAGCTTTTCCATAATTACCGGTGAAAAAATCCAGCTGAAAACTTTCGGATCTTCACTAAAAAAAATCTTTGTCACTCCGATTATGATCGGCATGTTTTTAGGAATTGCAGTTTTTCTTCTACAGAACAAGATGCCTTTCCTGCGTCTGGACAAAAGTCTTCCCGTTCCTTATGTAACTGTAAAAAGCCTTGCACGCCTTTTGTCTCCACTTACAATGTTTCTTATTGGAATGACAATCGGCGAAGCCCGCTTTGAAGAAAGCCTTAAAGACAGAACCGCCTGGGCAATTGCGCTTTGCAGGAATTTTCTTGCCCCTGTAGTTCTTCTTTTAATCTGTGCACTTCTTCATAAAACAGGTCTTTTTACATTTACAGAATATTCGCTGGTTTCAATCATCATAGGATTTTCAGCACCAATCAGCGTAACCTTAAGTGTCATGTGTTTTCAGGCAGGAAAAGAGGAAGTTCTTTCAAGCAGAGCTTGCCTTATTTCAACTCTGCTTACACTAATTTCAATGCCGCTGATGTTTGTTCTATGCCACGCATTTTTCTGATTAATAAAAAATCAGTCTGTTTAATCAGCTCCAGCCGAAAGAGGATTTACTTTGGCAGTGATTTCATTTACTGAAAGTTTTACAATTGCACAACGCTTCAAAGAATCCCTGCTCCATGGAAAACTGCTCATCTCTTCATGACGACTAAGAATCTTTTCCTGCATGACATGTTCTTTGTCTTCATCCTTTATGAATTCAAGATCAGCGGTTCCCATAACACTTTCGTAACGCATGGTAATGTCATGACAGTCATAGAGATAATCTATTTTCAAAGGGATATCCATTTCAAAAGAACATTTTTTATTTTTCATCATCAGTTCATATTTTCGCCCGGCCATAGCACCGTGAATATAAAAGTTCAGATGATTTCCCTCAGTAACTTCATAATGAAAATTAAGCGGAACAATGTATGGAAAATCGCCGTCGGCAAGTCCTATTCTGATAATTTCGCACTTATCGATAATCGAAACAATCTTTTTAAAATCTGTTACTTCTCTGTCTTTTCGTCTCATGTTTTTCCTCTATTTTTTTTACCATCCACTTTCATGAAATTCCCACTCATTTTTTTCAAGTGGCAAAGATTTGCATTCCATTTTTTCTATAAGCACATAACTGCGGCCTTCCAGATAAGTCACAAGTTTGTCGATTTTTTCTTCAACGCCCTGCACTTCCATTTCCACGGTTCCATCATCCAGATTCTGAACCCAGCCTGTAAGCCCTGCAGAGTTGGCAAAGTTCGTAGCATGCCATCTAAAACCTACACCCTGCACGCGACCATAAAAAATTATATGTTTACGAATTATATCAGACATATCAAACCTGCTTTTTCCTATGCATTCTGTTTTGCTAAAGTTCCCCTAATATCTTCTTCAATTCCTTTTCCTCGGAATTTTTCTTCAAGCCAAATATGTTCTCGTTACATCCCGGCTGATATTTATTCCAAAATGATTTCTTCACCATCTTCTAAATTTCAAGATAATCTTTTCCCGTTTCTTTCCTGATTTCGACAATCATTCGAATCTTCTGTGAAAAGTCTGGGCTTTAAAAGTTGCAGAGCCGTCAAACTTTGTGTATTCAGTATCTTCAAGGAAAGTCATGCCAAGTTTTTCCATTACTCTGCAGCTTCCAATATTATCTGTTGCAAAAGTCCCGCTTATTTCTTTTACATCTCTTGTACTACGGGCATAGTCAAGTATCTTTTTCATGGCTTCAGTAGTAATTCCTTTTCCCCACATATCACTACGGATATTATAGCCAATGCTCCAGGCTTCAGTTTCCGGATGATGTGAATGATAAATACCACCGCTTCCAATCAATTCACCGGTTTCTTTCCAGACTATACCGTACTCCAAATCATCAGCATTTGTATATAATGAGTTTACCCAGTCTACGCCGTCTGCAGTACTTTTATATTTTGAATAAAGCATGTACTTTGCAGTTTTCTCATCGCCGCACCATTTGTAAATTGCTTCCAAATCCGTAAATTTTAACGGACGTAAAATAAGGCGTTCAGTTTCCAATACAGGAGTTTTTTCAATATAAGGATGATCTGTCAAAGCATAATTAATCCAATCGGTAAGCCCCCGAGGAAGCCGCTGGTCCATACATGTACCGTCATCAAACATTAAGTTACAGGCCATAGGATTTACAAGACAGTGCTGCCCCATTTCTGTTCCAAAGTTGATTGAAGCAATTCCTTTGTCGCCGTTATAAACCCAGTCCGGAGTAAAAATAAAACTGTTCTTCATTTTTTCAAGACGAGGAAGCCGAGGAACAACTACGCCTTCATAATCATTAAACTCATCACGCTTTCCCATTGCAAAAAACAGGTGAACATTATTTTCATCCCACTGGTCAATTACAGAATCAGAAGGAATATCATCAGAGCCAACTGGAATAAGGGCATTAAAAAAATCAGGATATTTTTCGGCCATGAAAAAAGTCATGTAAGCGCCGGCGGAATTTCCCCAGAGGAGTTTTTTACTTACGCCACCATTGGCATCAGCTTGGGTTTTAATAAAATCACAAATCAAATTGTAAAGCGGAATCTGATAATCTTCGCTCCAGGAATCTACAACTTCTCCGTCAGCATTTCGCTTTTCGTTGGCAAGTGGAACAAGAATATAAGCCCCGCCTAAAGCCTTCTGATATTTTTCAGTTGCGAAGAATTCAGCTCCTGTATAATTGATGCAAACATCACCTTCCATTGCGTTTGTGTAGCCGTGGAGAAAAATCAATACAGGATATGGTTTTCCTTTTTCAAATCCGTTTTCAGTCGGATCAAAAAAGTAATAATTCATTCCACAAGCCGAATCCTTTTTAAACAGATGGAAATATTCTCCCACCTTGTAAGTTGGGGCTTTAGAAATAAAAGAGTCGTCCGGAATGTCTTTTGTCCAGTCATTTTTTTTCATTTTCTTTTCAATCCATAAAGCAACACCGTCTTCATCATTTGAAGCGGTTATTTCATTTGCTACAGAAGCCGCTTCCGGAATTGCATTTTTTACAGCAACACCTTTTCCGCACCATTTCAGAGGTTCGATATCGTCGTTGTCGTCACCAAAATAAACGGCATCTTTCGGATCAATTCCAAAAGCTTCGAGCATAGCCTTAACACCATTCAGTTTTGTTGCAGTTCTGCTCATAATTTGAAATAGAGTTCCTACGGCAACTGTAAAATAAGAATCATCTGTAACAATGGAATTTATATATTCATTAAGATTGATATTTTCATTGCTTACAAGAATTTTAAAAACAGAACCGCAGCCATCAGGAATTTCCGGGAAACAATCGGTTACTATGGGTTCCCATTCAGGAATATCAACGTTTGCATAAATTCCTTTTGAAGTTTCCATTGAAATTACGCAGCCCGGAATCTGCAGGAAACTCTTAAGCATTTTTCGAACCGAGTCATAAGGTATGCTGTAATCAATAGAAGAATCTTTAATAAAAGTCCGGGCACCATTCAAAGTGGATACTGAATCG
Source organism: Treponema sp. (assembly GCA_024402535.1). Taxonomy (GTDB): domain Bacteria; phylum Spirochaetota; class Spirochaetia; order Treponematales; family Treponemataceae; genus Treponema_D. Next base: position 16,911 of record JAKSTN010000046.1, on the reverse strand, counting down.
GGATGCAGAAGTTCTTCATAATGAGTAATAGCCCGTCTCGGCCGTGCTGTTGCGAACATCACCTTGATGCCATTTTCCTGAGCTCTCTTCAGTACCGAAATTGTTTTCTCCGAAACTGATTTATCAGTCCTCAGTAAGGTTCTGTCCAGGTCTGTAATAATAGCTTTCATTATCTCTCCTTCCGAATTACAAAATCTATCTTCGTTTATAAATAACCAGTTCCGGTTCAGCACCGTTACAGCCGTATTCACCCACAAGAATAAAATCCTCATTGGCAACAACACCATAACAACGGTCTGAATCTTTCTTTTCAATCTGATTTCCAAGGTAAACATCTTTATCATTCAAAAACTTTACAGAAGTCCCGTTCGTAAAAGGATACTCAAGGTTTACAAACGCTCCGCTCAGCATAAAAAGATCGTTTACTTCAAGCCCCTCAAGCCCCAAAGCATTTATTTCATTTATCAAAGCATTTTTTAATTCAGGAAAATTTATATTTCTTTCTGCGACACAGCTGCCTCCAAAGGGATGTCCCTTACATTTTTCGCAGCCACCACATTCAGAAAGCCGGGGACAATCTTTACAACAATCAGTTCCACAATATGCCATTTTTCAATCTCCTATTTTTATTCACATGAATTTACGATTCCATAAATTGCTACATCTTCGAAGCGGTCTATTTTCCACACGTGACTTTTACGAACGCCTTCCTTTTCCATACCAGCTTTTTGCATTACGCGTCCGGAAGCAGGATTGTAAATATAGTGAGTAGCATTGATTTTATGGAACTTTTTGATTCTAAATCCGTATTCAATCATAGCACAGGCAGCTTCTGTTGCAATGCCGCGGTTCCAATAGGCAGGACCTACCCAATATCCAAGTTCGCCCATGTTAGAATTCATATCCACAGCCATTCCCATGCAGCCGTAAAGTTCACCGCTAATCTTATCAGTAATAGCAAAATCATAATAACGGTTGTCTGCAAAGTTTTTGTCATGAGTTTGAATCCAGCTTTTACCACAATCAACAGTATAAGGATGAGGAAGCGCCAGTGTTCCTTTCCACACTTCGTCTGTATTACAAATAGCAGCAACTTTTTCTGCATCTTCCAGCACAAAACGTCTCAGAACCAGACGTTCAGTTTCAATCACATTTTTTTCTTCGTTATAAACAAACATTTCATCCTCCTAAAACAACGACAACTGCTGATCTATCCAGCTGAACTGGTCTGCATCCCGAATCACGTCCCCTTCCATTGAACCTCCAATTAAAAATGGAGATTCGGGGTTGTGATTTTTCATATTTTCTTTCACCCGACAAACATCGGTATTTGCATAACAGTATCTGCAAAAATGGGCACAGGTGTCGTAAGCGCCGATGTCATTTCCCAAAACACAGGCGCAGGCACCTTTCCGTTGAGTTCCACTTCCTTTGGGGATTTTTAGCGGCTTTTTCAAGGCGCCTTCAAAAACCTGGGCAGTCATGCAGCCGGAACAGTCTGCTCCGTAAGCCGCAAGGTCTGTTCCCTCTGCACAAGGCCTTAATACCATTCCACATTCCCCTGCAATTCTGATGCATTCCTTTCCAAGGCGGATTCTGTCTACAGCAGAAACTTCCCTTACCTCCGGGAAATTCCGCTCCACCTTTTTATATAAATCGATGAAGCTGATTACAGAAGTTTTTGTGTATCCGGAAAGATTTTTTGCCATCTTTTCAAACTGAACCAGGTGCCATTCAACGCTGTGTTTTTCGTCAATAAAAATAGGATCGTACCGCCAGCCTACAGAATCCACTCCAACAATTTCCGAAAGCCGTTTAAAATCTTCCATTACGCTTTCTTTTGGCGGAACATTCGGTTCAATATCCTGATCGTAAGCGGTAATTGTCACATACCAGTACTGCCCGAAAGGTTTTAATAAATCCATGTAAGGCAGCATAGGTCCCGGGTTTTTAGTACAGAAAGCAATCACATCCACAACTTCCGGATCCAGTCTGAACCTTGTTACTGCCTGAGGATTATACGGATTTCTCACAAGAACAAAACCTTCTTTCAGGCGGTTCACAAACCATTTTGAGTAAAAAGCCGGAATGTCAGTTCTGTTACCTGTGTGGAGAATCAATTTTTTACTCCCCGAGTTTTTTCATCATTCTGAATTCTGAAAGATAAGTTCCGTCTTTAAGCCTGAGTCCGTCCGGAAGATGACTTACAATTTCAAAACCGAACTTCTTGTACAAAGCAAGAGCCCGTTCATTTCCTTCAACCACTTCAAGGAAAAGCCGTGTAACGCCGCCAAAATCTTCCGCAGTTTTTATCATGGCTTCGAACATGCGGCTTCCAATCCCCTGGCCCCAGTAATCTTTTAAAAGTGCAATCGCCAGAGAAGCCCTGTGCCGAAGTTTGCTCTTTCCGTTAAAAGCAATTTCACAGTTCCCGGCAATAACGCCGTCAACTTCACAGACAAGCACCATCTGATAAGGATTTTCTTCGAACTTTTTAATGTATTCTTTTTCGCCTTCAACCGAATAAGCGGAACAGTCTTCAGGCTCACGCAAAATAAAATGAGTTTCCCCGGCAGATTTTACCAGGTAATCGTAAAGTCCCTTTGCATCACTTTCCACGGCATTTCTTAAAACCGCTTTGCGTCCGTCTTTCAATAAAAACTCAATATTGCTGATTTTCATAAACAGTCACCCTCATTTCATTTAAATCTTCATTATAAAGTTAGCATTACATAAGACGAGAGGTATTTCAATAAAGTAATAATTTAATAAATACCAATTTCTCTTTTTCTACTTTTTCTCAAGCCTTAATTCCAGATTTTTTTCCTGATTATAAAAACACAAAACGCCTTTTTTTAATTTGTAAGAATCAGAATTTAAAAACGCATCAAAAAACATATCTTCAAATTCCATTACTTCTGCAGTTCCTCTAAAACCTGTATTTGTCATTCCAAAGGCTTCAATTGATTTTCCTTTATCCTTTACATACACATTAAAAAGATTAACCCCTGCCCGGCCCCGTGCTTCATAAAATGAATCACCAGAAGAAAAATCAATATTCGAATCAAAAACTTTCTGTTCCTGACTGTTCTTAATGAGAGCTGTTGTTTCCCATTTTCCTTCAAGCGCTTTTTTTGAACTGCATCCGGAAAACAGAAAACAAAGAAACAGAAAAAATGAAAAATATTTTTTCATACTTTCAGTCCTTTAAGATATTCTTTCTGCTCATCTGTAATGCGGAAACTTTCACGAGCCTTCTGGATAGCCTTATTATGTGTCCAGTCATCAAGACGTTTTTCCCGAAGAAACACAACTGCAGAATCCCACTGCTTAACAAGAGCATCAGCAAAAAGCCACGCTGTCATCATGTTTACATAATATTCATCGCTTCGAATCTTTGCCGCTTCTTCAAGAAACTCCGGTTTATAATCCTCATCAAGAAAATACTTTTTCAAAAAAAGCATGGCAACACGTTTTGTATAAGGCTTATCATCTAAAATCCACTTTTTAATATATGGAAGAAGTTTTTCATGATTCTTCTCAAAAGCCTTTCCACCAAGACCATCGCTTACAGCCCAGTTGTCAGCATAAGGCAAAAATGATTCCAGCATGGAAACACATTTTTCAAAATCTTTTTCCCGGTTTATAAGTGTTACCTGCAGGATATTTTCTTCGTGGAATTTATGAGGAAGCGTTTCAAGAAATTCTGAAACTTCACTTTCTGGCACCGAATCAAGCTCTTTTGCAATTTTTTTGAATTCCGGAGAACGGATTCCTATAAACTTTTCTCTTGGTAAAGTGGGTACCAGTTTTGCGATAAAATCTCCGTATTTTTCATCCTGATGAGAATATAATATTTCTAAGATTTTTTTCATTTTATTTTCCCGGGTAACTGATTTCATTTTTCCAGCCAAAAGCTGTTTTTTTAAATCCTGGAATAGAAAGAAGTCCACGCCAGAAGAGCCATGCTCTGTCCCGTTCAGGAAGTTCTTCAAGCTTTCTCCATTCAACATTTTTAATTACCTGAGCATCTGGTGCAAGTTCCGGATCCATTCCCACCTGCTCAACAGCAGCATCATCTACTTCCATAAGGAAGCAGTGCTCTGCATCGTAATATCCGCCTTCATTATAAATTGTGACAAGCTCGCGGATTACTTTGCCGTCAAGGCCGCATTCTTCTTTTAGTTCACGGACTGCAGCCTCTTCCGGAGTTTCACCCTTATCAACTCCGCCGCCAGGAATATCAAAGTATTCATGACCGTCAAGCATATGTTCAATAAGAATTTTGTCGCCGCGCACTACAAAACAAACTGCCCGTTCTTTTTTCTTTGTAAGGATTTTTTCTTCAATCAGTTTTTTTAAGACAAGAGTTTCGCGTTCAATCATGTGCTTGCCGTTCACTTTTTCAGTCAGTTCGCTATGATTGTGATTTTCATTTACATCGATTGCATGTTCAGGAGTTACCCATTCAAGAGAAAATTTTTCATCAGATTCATAGTCATCTAGACTCTGAGAGCTTTTATCTTCAGAAACACGACAAAGATAATAAAAATTTTCCTGAATAAAAATATCATCATAAAGACCTTTTTCCTTTCGGATAATCTGGCCGTATTCTTTTATAGTATTGGGAATTACCTTCAGTCCTGTTTCTTCAAGAACTTCACGGATTAAAGTCTCCTGGTGAGTTTCACCTTCATCAATTCCTCCGCCAGGAAATTTGTAATAGTCATATTTTAAGCTGTGTACCATGGCGATTTTCCCGTTACAGAAAATCACACCACGCACGGAAGGACGTCTTCCAACAGTTCCGTCTTCCTTATAATTTTTAAAATCCATTTCAAGTAAAGTTCGCATACTTTTCTCCTTACTTTATTATACAACGGATTTTAATAATTACAGATTAAAGCATTTTCCCTAATCTGTTAATCTAAAGGAGCTATTCTTTTTGTCATCATTACAATGTCATACCAGCGGCCAAATTTTTTACCAACATTTTTAAGAGTGCCTGAATATTCATAACCAGCTTTTGTATGAAAGAGAACACTGTCATGAGTTAGGTATTCATCTTCTTTTTCGCACCATGCGATTTTTGCAATGAGATTTATAATTCCAATCTTCTTCAGTTCTGCTTCAAGTGCTTCATACAATGCAGACCCTGCTCCCATGCGTCTTGCATCCTTATCAAGATAAATGGAAGTTTCAACAGTCCAGTCATAAGCTTTTCTTTCGCTGAAAGAACTTGCGTAAACGTATCCCTGAATTTTTCCATTTTCATCTTCGCAAACAAGATATGGAAATTTTGAAGTGATTTTTCTGATGCGGTCTGCAAAGGCTTCTACAGTAAGCACATCCCATTCATAGGTTACTGCAGTTTCTTTTATATAGTATGAATAGATTTCCAGAAGTCTTTCTGCGTCTTCAATTTTTGCAGGTCTGATTTTTATTTCTTTCATCACGCTCTCCTTTTACATACGTTCTGCCAGTTCAGTCCAGCGTTCATATTTTGCATCCAGTTCTGAACAAAGGGCATTATATTCAGCAGTTGCTTTTACAATTTCATCGCCGCTTACAGTACCGCTTCCCATAATATTTTCAAGTTCACTTTTTCTGTCTTCAAAGGACGGAATTTCGGCATCCAATGTTTCAAACTCTTTCTGTTCTTTATACGAAAGTTTTTTCTTTGCAGGTTCGCTACTTTCATTTTTTTCAACAGAAGAATTTTCTTTCCCGCCAGCAGATTGTGAATTATGCGCTGAAGTCTGTGCATTTGATTCCCGAAGCTCTTCACGGTATTCAACATATTCCGAACATTTTCCAACAAAGCCGCTGACACTTCCATCATCTTCAAGAATGAAAAGAGTGTCTGCAACCTTATCCATAAAGTAACGGTCATGACTTACAATTAAAAGACAGCCCTGATACTGCATAAGGAACTGTTCAAGAATATTCATTGTAAAAATATCGAAGTCGTTTGTAGGTTCGTCCAGAATAAGGAAGTTCGGATTTGTAAGAAGAAGGCGTACAAGGAAAAGACGCTTTCGTTCCCCACCACTCAAAGTTGAAACTGAGCAGTACTGCACACGACCTTCGAATCCGAATTCTTCAAGAAATTTTTCAGGGCGGACAACTGTTCCATCTTTAAGTTCAACAACTTGAGCTACTTCCTTAACATATTCAAGAACTGTCATATTTGTGTCAGGAAAAACAGGATTCTGATTGTAATAACCAAAGAAAGTATTTTCGCCAACAACAACTGTTCCGCTGTCAGGTTCAAGCTTCCCGGTAATGATATTGAGCAGAGTTGATTTTCCGCTTCCGTTGTCACCAAAGATTCCAATCTTCTGACCTTTTGTGAAAACATAAGAGAAATCTTTCAGAACAGCTTCCCGTTTTCCTTCAGGATCTGAGAAGCCTTTTTCAAATGATTTACTGATTCCGTGAAGTTCCAGCACTTTTCCGCCAAGACGGCGTCCCTTTACTTCAAAAGTAAAGCCTTTATCTGCCTGAAATTTTTCTCGATTGATAAGCTGCTCATCTCGCTGAATGCGGGCTTTGATTTTTGTTCCGCGGGCACAAGGACCGCGGAGAAGCCATTCACGTTCAAAGCGCAGAACACTTTCAATACGTCGTTCTGTATTGGCTTCAATTTCAGCTTCTCTTTCTTTTTTTTCGAGGTACTCAGAATAATTTCCGTGATACAGCGTAAGTTTTTTTCGGGCAAGTTCGTAAATATTGTTGCATACTGCATCAAGGAAGTAACGGTCATGAGTTACCATAAGAACAGATTTGTCTGTGTCATGCAGATATTTCTGAAGCCAGGTGATTGTAGTAATATCCAGATGGTTTGTCGGTTCGTCCAGAAGCAGAAGCTTAGAATCTTCAACAAGAACCTGAGCCAGTGCAACCTTCTTTATCATGCCGCCTGAAAGCTCACCCATTATCCGGTCCAGGTCATGAATACCAAGTTTCGAAAGAATAGAAGAAATCTGGGATTCATAATTCCACAGATTCTTATCTTCCATCAATTTATTCAGTTCTTCATAACGTTTTGCAAGGCTTGGACGTCCTGCCATTTCTTCGCAAACCTGTTCATATTCACGGATTATCTTAAGTTTTTCGCTCTTACTTTTAAAAATGTGGTCCCGGATTGTATCATTTTTTTCGTAAACAGGATTCTGAGGCAAAAAAGAAACGCCGCATTCACGATTAAAAACCACAGAACCGTCGTCAGGCTGTAAAACTCCCGCAATTGTATTCAGTAAAGTTGATTTTCCGGTTCCGTTTCGCCCGATTAAAGCAGCTTTTTCGCCTTCCTGAAGACCGAAAGTAACACCGCTGAACAGATCCTGTTCGCGTCCGATTTTGCGCAAATTGTTTACAGTAAGAAGAGTCATGAAAAATAGAATACACCAATCAAAGGAAATATCAAAGATACAGACAAAAAAATCAATTTTATTTTCCAAATTTTATTGACATAATATTATATGATGTATAATATTAAAACATAAACAATATTATTCAGAACAAACAGGAGGTTATATGGCTTTTCCAATAAGCTCTTCCCTTCTGGACGCAGTAGTTCTGGCCATTGTTGCAAAGGACGGAGGCTCTTCTTACGGTTACAAAATAACCCAGGACGTACGCACGGTTATGGATGTTTCCGAAAGCACTCTTTACCCTGTTCTAAGACGACTTCAAAAAGAAGAATGTCTGGAAACATTTGACCAGGAATACCAGGGACGGAACAGGCGGTATTACAAAGTTACCGCGAAAGGTTTCCAGTATCTGGCTGTTTATCAGCAGGACTGGATTGATTACAGAAACAAACTTAATGCAATACTTATAGGAGAATAAGTGATGACAAGAGAAGAATATTTATCAGCATTAAAAGGCAACCTGAATTCCCTTTCTGAAGATGAAAAAGCAGAAGCTCTTCAGTATTATTCAGATTTCTTTGAAGACGCAAACGACGACCAGAAAGTTATGGATGAACTTGGAAATCCTGAAGAACTGGCTGCAAAAATTAAGGAAGACTTTTCAAATGCTCTCGTAAAAACATCATCTGAAAAATCAAATGAGGAAGAAGAAATTACTTTAGAAGATTCTGAAAACTTCTTTGCTTCATACAACGCCGGATCTGTTTCAAAAGTTGAACTGAACCTTGGTGCATGTCACGCAGTTGCAATCCCGGGGAAAACCTGGAAAATTGAAACTCGCGGCATCAGAAAAGACAACTTTACATGCAATGTTTCAGGTAATAAACTTCATATTAATAGTGTAAAAAAGCGAAACTTCCTGGATTTCCTGAATCATGAACCTAAAAATAAAATGGTTCCAAGAATCCTTATTACAATTCCTGAAGGAACTTCACTTGAAGAAATGAAAGTTCAGCTGGGAGCAGGACTTTTCGAAACAAAAGATGTTTCAGTCTTCAGCAATAAACTGATTGTAAACATCGGAGCCGGAAATCTGATTCTCAACGGCTTTTCAAGTGCCTGTTCAGAACTGAAATGTGCCATGGGAAATGTTGAATTAAAAGGTGACCTTAAAGGCCGCACAAATATCGACTGCGGAATGGGGGCAGTTACACTTCGCCTTGCCGGAAAACCAGACGATTATTCTTTGGATTGCAAAGTTGGACTCGGAGAGGTTCGCTTTAATGATACAAAATATGCAGGCGTACAGAACGTAAATCCATCAAACAGAAAAGAAAACCATATTTCCATCAACTGTGGAATGGGTTCTGTAAACTGCAAAACAAACTAAAAAAAATAGAGGTAATAAAATGAAAAGACTTACAAAATCAAACGACAAAAAAATCGCAGGTGTATGCGGAGGTATTGCAGAATTTTTCGGAGTTGATCCATCAATCATCAGACTCCTGGCTGTCATACTTGTATTCTGTGGAATCGGGACAGGCCTCGTAGTTTACATTATCGCTGCAATCATTCTTCCAAATCCTGATTCATCAGATTCAGAAAACATTGAAAACCTTAAAAGAGCAAATGTTGATGACTTTGGATCAGACCAGTCACAGCCTTCTTCTAAAGGCGGACACTCTGACGAAGAATTCGACAGCTACTTTGATAAGAAATAAGGATTGGTATTAAATTCATGTTCAGCGATACACACTTTCATTTCCATCATCTTGTAACAGAACGTGGTATAAACGGTACTGAAGTTCTTACACACATGGCTGCCGCCAACTGCTTTTTCGGCATGGATATTGGAACCAGATGTGATGACCTCCCTGCCCGTCAGGCCGCCGTGGAAAAATGTATTTCAGAAATGACAGATGCCCGCCTTGCAGAGAAAGCCAGAAACTTCATGTTTTATTCTGCGGGCATCTGGCCTGACGTAGAGGCGATCAAAGACCGTTACAATCAGATGAAAGTCCTTCGCCAGCATATTGCAGAAGCTTCAAAAATTGTTGCAATCGGCGAAGGCGGAATTGACCATCACTGGAATCCTTCCGGTGTAGACGGTCACTGTGAAAACGATTATGACGAAGAAGTGTATAAGGGCGAACGTGAACTTTTCCAGATGCAGCTGGAGCTGGCAAAGGAAATGGATCTTCCTTTTATCGTCCACAGCCGTGACGGCTTTCAGGACACTTTGGATTGCATTAAAAATGTGGGATGGAATAAAGGAATCATTCACTGTTACAGCTACGGACTAGAAGAAGCAAAAGCATTTCTGGATTTAGGATGGTATATCAGTTTTTCAGGAAGTGTAACCTACACAAGAAAATCAAAACTTGAAGAAATGCACCAGCTTCTGAACCTTGTTCCAAAGGACAGAATTCTTTGCGAAACAGACGCCCCTTACCTTGCACCAGTTCCATTCCGGGGACAGACCAACACGCCTGCCCTGGTAGACAACACTTACCGCTTTGTCGCAGAACATCGCGGCGTTTCAACTGAAGAATTATGTGACACGGTGGACGCTAACATAAAAACACTCTTCAGGGTATAAAAAATTTGGGGGAGCCTTCGTGCTCCCCTTTTTGTTATCTGTTTGATACAAGCTTCAAAATATAAAGCTCAACATACTGAGTTAATGCTTCTTCTTCTTTTATCTTCTGCATATTCGGTGTCTTTACCAGAGATTTTGCAAGACTTCGAACACGGTCAGCAGTAAAAGTAGATGCAGTAAGAGTATTAATTACTTTACGCATATAGTCACGAATCAAAGAATTAACATCTTCTGTAAGCTGAAGATGTGCCTGTGGTGAAATCATTTTATTCCACTGCTTGCAAAGGAAATCCAGTTCACGATCCAGAGTAGTCCCTTCAGTCAGGAAATCTTTTGAAAGGTCTTCTGCCATTTCTGCAAGAACGTCCTTCTTTGCCTTCTTCTTTCCTTTAGATTTTTTTCCTGTTTCAATTTCTTCGGCAACATCAGAACCAACAATTTCATCAAAAACTTTTGAAGAAGTTTCTACCTTCTTTTCAGATTTTGTTGTTTTCGACTGTTTCTTCTTTCCTGCAAACATAGCACAAATCCATGAAATAACAGGAATTGTATACCAGAATGGAAGTCTCATTTTTGCCTGAGCCAGAATATCTCCCTGATTCAGCATAAGGATTTCACTGAACGGCAAAAGCTGATTACCATCAAAGATTCTTCCACCGTCAAGGTTTTCATCCTGATTCTTTTCGTATGACAGCAGTGTCATAAAGTTTGCATTTAAAAGGGCCCACAAAACCGGTGCCTGTTTTCTGATTTCTTCTGCCACACAGTCTTCAAACTCGCGGGCATTTTTCATTTCAGGCAGACTTTCATAATTATAAAGCGAGTCATACCAGCGGTTTTCAAGAGTTGAAGAAATTGCATTGTTTGCTTCATTTGCAAGACGAACACAAAGAGGCATAATTTTATTTTTGTAAATATAATATTTTGTCCCGGATTCAACTTTAAAAACCAAAAGATTAGGAAGCTTCCCTTCCTCGGCCACCCCGGTTTCTTTCATAAGAAACTCTTTAAAGTCTTCTTCACCAAACTGTCCGTAAAGGTTTCTTCCGTTTTTGTCCTTCAGTTTCAGCATCTGATCGATTGTGAAAATGTAAGGAGGCCGGGTCATATTAAAAGTCAGTTCTTTAAGAGCTTCGGCTTTCTTCTGTGTATTCTGCATTTTCTGTTTCAGGAAAACATTATGAATTTCTGTAATCTCAATGGCCTGCAGAATATTATTATCTTCCATTGTTTTATCCTGAATCTTTTCAAAATCCTGGCGGATAAAATAACAGAGCTGACTCCAGTAGTAGTAATCATCACTGGAAATAGTATCTTCAACATTATCACTCTGATATTTGTCTTCAACAAAGTTCTGGAAGAAGTGCTGAATTATCAGTTCTTTTCCAGGATTAGAGCTTCGTAGCTTTTTCAGGTAATAATCATGATATTCGTCTTTTGATAAAATACGACGAATTTTTCTTTTTGCCGTTTCCATAAGAACCCGGACAGGAATACAGGCTGGCAAAAGCATAAAAGGACACTCATGATTAAAAACAATAACATAAAGCTTCTGAGACTTTACATCCTGTTTTTCAAGGATTTCAGTTATATACTGACTGGCTTCTTTCCTTTCAAGAAAATCCATAGGAAATTTTGCAGGAAGATCAGTCAGAACCGGATAAGGCACAGATTCATTCTCAAGAATTTCCTTAAAGCGGTTTGTATACTGAATTGAAAAATAAGCGATAGAAACAATTACTTTCTTTTTATCCTGATTAACCAGTGCTGCAATTTTTTTCTGGGAAAGTGCTTCAAGCTCGGCACTTACAGTAGACTGAGGGTCGCCAAGATATTTTACAAGTTCCGCCTGTTCTTCTACATGATGTTCGGCGTACTTTTTTATATATGCACAAAATTCACTAAAATCAATAAACGGTGATTTTTGTTTATCTGCATAAAATCTGATTATCTGACTGAGATTGGCGCTGGTTCCCATCAATTTCCCCTGTTTTTTTTATCTAATCCATTATATAAGAAGAAAAATATTTTGTATATTCAAAAACCCGCCGGAAATTTTATGTGTATGGATAAAAAACGATTTTATAATTATAATTCAAAAAAATCATTCTATTTGGAGAAACAATATGTATATTACATGTCTTGATATGGAAGGCGTTCTGGTACCTGAAATCTGGATTGAATTCGCAAACACCACAGGAATTCCTGAACTCAAAAGAACAACTCGTGATGAACCAGATTACGACAAACTCATGAAATTCAGAATCGACATTCTGAAGCAGCACGGACTGGGACTCAAAGAAATCCAGGAAGTTATTTCAAAAATCGATCCTCTCCCTGGTGCAAAAGAATTCATGGATGAACTTCGTGAAAACTGTCAGACAATCATTCTTTCTGACACATTTGAACAGTTCGCAGGCCCTCTTATGAAAAAACTTGGCATGCCAACAATTTTCTGTAACACACTGGAAGTTGCTCCAAACGGCGAAATCACAGGCTACAAAATGCGCTGCGAAAAATCAAAGCTTACAACTGTAAAAGCCCTTCAGAGCATGGGTTATGATACAATCGCTTCGGGCGACAGCTTCAATGACCTTGGAATGATCCAGGCTTCAAAAGCAGGATTCCTTTTCCGCACAACAGACAAAATCAAAGCTGACTACCCACAGTACCCTGCATTCACAGAATACTCTGAACTGCTTGCCGCAATTAAAGATGTAATCAAGCAGTAGTTATGAATAAGATGCTGAAACAAGTAAGATGCTGAAACCAGTTCAGCATGACAAACTGTCACCTGAACTTGAATAGTCACCCTGAACTTGTTTCAGGGTCTCTTTTTTTAACGCAGAACTTTTCCTGCATGCCACAGTTTTTCCAGATCGTAAAACTCGCGGGCAGGTGCCGACATAAGGTGAACGACAACAGAACCAATATCAATCAGATTCCAGTCATCTCCGTCTGGAGCCTTGCGGTTTGTAACATGAATTTCCATGTCATTTTCTTTTACATAATCTTTAACCTGGCGTGAAAGCCCCTGCTGCATTGTTGAACTTGTTACAGTTGCAATAACAAAATAATCAGTCCAGCTGTTCAGTTCAGAAACATCCAGAACTCTTACTTCCTGTCCTTTTCCGTCTTCCAGAAGCTGTGCAATTTCAAGAGCTTTTTCTTCAGTTGTCTTTCCCATTTCCTATTTTGAAGATGGAATAACATAGCGGCCGTTAAAGTCTCTACCAAGGATTACGGTAAAGTCTACGTTTGCCGAAGCGTTTTCCACTTCTTCCTCCGTATTGATTTCTTCTTCCTGTATGTTTGTACAGTGGATAAATTCTCCGACCATCTTTGCAATTTCTTCATTGCCGATGTGGTCAATAATTACAGTCTTGTCATAATATCCCAAAGCATTTACCGGACTCAATACATCGTAACTTGCATTACGGAAAAGTTCGGCTGTACGACCGGCAAGTCCCTGTTCCGAAGTACCGTTCTGAATTTCAAGAACGTAGATTCGGCTGGTCTGTGTACCACCGGTTGATGTAAGCATATTGGTTGTCTGCTTGACTGCAGTTTTTATAAAGCCGCCGTTTTCACTTGGATAGAGCAGGATTTTATCATCATTCTTGCGATTAACGCCGGTTATATTCTGTTTAATAATTGATTCTGCATCGATATTACAGATCATTTTTACAAGAGTAAATGTATCATCATTTTCAAGATTTGTTTTCATTCCTTCCGTATAACGTGAAAAGTTTTTTGGATTCAGAATAAGATAACTCTTGTCATGAAAGCCTGTAAGGATTGCAGCCATAACATTCTGGTAGCGCTCCTGTTCAGACATATACTCATCTTCACTCTGGTGGTAAGTCAGATAAGTCATAATCTTGTCACCATCCAGATTTACAGCACCACTTGGGAGAAGAATACGTTTTCCATTTTCATCTGTAAAATCAACAGGCGACGGAATAAATACTCGAAGTCCACCAAGCATATCTGTAAGTTTTCTCAAGTCACGAACTTTCGTAACTGTATAGAAAGGAATTTTCATGCCAAGAAGATCTGCAACTTCTTTTCTGAAAGCTTCCATTCCTTTTTCTTTATAAACTTCTTCAATGGCGTCTACGCGGCCAAGTGAAGAATAAATAGCACCTGTATTTGACGGAACGTTTACAATGGCAGCCCGCTGGGTTACAGGGTAATAAACCAGAACTGATGAAAAAAGAACACCGCCGTCATCACTTTCAAAAACGAACAGTTCACGGATAACCTGGTCTTCATCAAGACTGTCTGCAACGTTGTCCGTACGGAGAGAAAGCGCAAAGAACACGGCAGCCGCAATAAGAATTACGACCATGAGTACAAGAAATATAATTCCTTTCTGTTCGTCCCTGATTTTTTTCATTTATTCCGCCTAAAGCTTTATTCCAAGCTCATCCATCATTTTATATGTTTCTTCGTAAATAACATATCCCTTTTTCGTAAGATATTTTACGCTGGTTTCAACGGCATAAGCAAACATTTCACGAACCGGTTTTGTATACAGTTCTTTCAGATATTCATCTGTAATATGTTCGCGTCCCCTTTCATTTTTGTCTGCAATATAAACAATCATCCCAAGGGGAGGTTTTTCCATTGTTCCCGAAACATGACCTGCAATGGCAGTAAGGATTTCTTCATCTTCAAGGCCGAAGCGGTCTTTAAGAAAAATGGCACCGGCTTTACCATGAAGCAGTGACGGATTCTGAATCTCATAATCAGTTACAGTCCATCCGGCATCCTCAACCATTTTTCTCATTTCAGGTTTTGGAACTTCCTTACAGATATCATGAGCAAGTCCGCAAAGATAAGCCTTTTTTTTATCGTAACCTGAAAGTTCCGCAATCTCAACACACATGTCCGCAACGCGGAGAGAATGAGAATATCGTTTTTCGCTCAAAGTTTTTTTACAATATGCATCGATTTCTTCTGTCAGTTTTTCAATATCCATAAAGTCCTCGCCCTTTGATGTATTCAGTTACCGATTCTGGTAAATATTTTTCCCACTCTCCGCCTTCGGCAATTAATGTTCTGATCTCAGAAGATGAAATTTTCATCTCAGGATTCTGAAGTTCAATATAAGGATACCCGAATTCTTCCGGATTAAAAACTGCAGAAAAATCTCCATTAAATTGACCTCTTGGTGTGTTTTCAGAAACGCCGGTCAAGACCATTCCAGGTTTCCGCCGTGCAATTACCAAATCTGCAAGTTCAGAAATGCGGTCAGGATTCTTCCACTTATGAAATTCTGCAGCGCTTTCTTCTCCCAGAATAAAAGCAGGTTTCCCTTCTATATTATTTTTATATTTTTCAGAAATATATTCCAGTGTGTCGCAGGTATAAGAAACTCCACCCCGCTCAATTTCGCAGGGCTCACACAAGAAACGTCCGCTGCCTTCTTTTTCGCAAAAGACCCGGACCATTTCAAGTCTGTCTTCTGCAGTCATTTTTGCAGTAATGATTTTATGAGGCGGCATAAAAGAAGGCACAAACAGAACCCTGTCGTATCCCAATTTTTCACAAACAAGCTCTGCAATCATAACATGACCATTATGCAGAGGATTGAATGTACCGCCCAAAACTGCAATCTTCACTTACAGCCCCTGACTCCTAGCTTTCCATTCCAGGATACTGAGTTTCATCTTCGATCATGTCATCAACTGAAACATCAGCCATGAATGTACTTCCAAAAGCAACTTCATTCTGCTGTGCTACCGAGAGCTTTTCTTCGTTACGGTTTACCATTTTAAGGATTGCTTCACGGGCTTCTTTCATTCCGCGGTTATTCAAAACAGAAATAGGAACGCAGATTGTGTCAGGTTCGTTTTTCTGAATTTCCTTAATAATATCTACCGCATTCTGATAAGCGCCTTCAACATCAATCTTGTTACAGAAAACAATGCGAGGTTTATCAAGCAATTCTTCAGAATAATTTGCAAGTTCGTTTTTAAGGGTTTCGTAAGCTGTGAAACAGTTTGTTCCTTCGAAAGTATCAGAAGCGTCAATCATAAAAATCAGACAGCTTGTACGTGTAATATGTTTTAAGAACTGGTCTCCAAGCCCAAGACCTTCAGAAGCCCCTTCAATAATTCCAGGAATATCCGCAATGATTACATCACTTTCATCATCAACACGGAGAACACCCAGGTTCGGAATTTTTGTAGTGAATGGATATGGTGCAACTTTTGGACGTGCATTTGTAAATGCTGCCAGAAGCGAAGATTTACCTGCACTAGGAAAACCTACAAGACCTGCATCAGCCATGATAGAAAGTTCTACGCGGAGCTTTCTTGTTTCACCTTCTGTTCCAGGGTGAGCATAGCGTGGAGCCTGGTTCGTAGAAGTCTTAAAATGTACGTTACCCCAACCGCCTTTTCCACCTTCCAGGAACAGCATTGGTTCATTTTCTTTTTCGTTGGTAAAATCGTGAATCAGGTCTCCTGTCTCGGCGTCCCAGATTGTACTTCCTGGTGGAAGCGGCACGATTACATCTTCTCCGTCTTTTCCGTAACGGTTCCAGCCCTGACCGTCTCCCCCGTTCTTTGCCTTGAAGCACTGCTTGTGGCGCAGCTTGGAAAGAGTACGCATATTCTTTTTAATTACAAAATAAACATTTCCACCGCGTCCACCGTCACCACCGTTTGGACCACCATGAGGAATATATTTTTCGCGACGGAATGAAATACATCCGTTTCCACCCTTTCCGCTTCTAACTTCAATCAGTGCTTCATCTGCAAAACCAAAAGCCACTTTATTCTCCTAAACAAAAAAAGCCCGGCATTTTCTCTACCGGGCTTCATCAAATTGCTGTATTTACAACTTATTCTGCAACTGGTGTTACAGAAATGATTTTGTGGTTGTTTCTTTCTGAGTAAACAACGTTTCCGTCTGCTGTAGCAAACA
>JAKSTN010000045.1 GCA_024402535.1 Treponema sp. | reverse complement strand
GAACATCAGTTTCATAACTGATTATAAATGAGTAATCGAATTTTAAGTTTTTCATCTTGTTACCCCCTATTTTTCGCCTAGCAGAAAATTGCTTCCACAGCCTGAACAACACCGTAAAAATCTACTTCTGAGCTGTTAACCATTTCTTTGATTTTTATAAGATTATCAACATCATAAGGAAGACCGCTATGCTCAACACGAGGAATCATTCTGTTTACTTCGCGAATCAATTCTTTTCCGCCGGCTCCAAGACGCGCATACAAGTCAATTCGTTCTATACGTTTACCAGCTTTGATAATATTACGGATCCTTTCATCATCAATTACATCATCTGCAACACCCCAGAATGCCAGCAAATAATCCAGAACCTTCTGAAGTTCAATTAAAGGAGATTCACTAACCCTTGCCTTTTGCATTTCGTAAATTGCAAGCTGAATATAAGAAAGTGTTTCAGACCCAATGCTTTCGCGCAACACAATGGCATTGTCATAAGCCCGTGTTAAGTTACTGATAATTGAGTCCGGATTGTTTTCGTCAAAAGGATAATCTTTATTGAAATTTTCCATAGAGCCGTAAACATCAGGAATATCAATCATCTTGCAGAATTCCCCATAAGTTTCGGGAATTCCGTCAATCATTGAATCAAAGCTCTGGCCAAACATTTTGATTGTTGTGTTTACCCGCTCTGTATATCTTCCTAACCAATATAATCTGTCTGCCTGTTCTACTGAGATAATACCCATGTGTCTTTAAAACCTCCGCCCTGTGAAGAATTTACAATAAATGAATCTGGATTTCGTGAAAAACGTGTAAGTCCGCTTTTCCAAACCAACGGTTCATCTGCCATCAGTACAAATGCTCGTAAATCTGCTTTTCGTGGAACCGGAACTCCATCTTCTATAATGTCCAGATCCTGAAAATCGATTACTTCCTGAGCAATAAATCGTCTTGGTTCTGCTTTCAAAAGATTGATGAAATTCTCTTTCTGTTCAGCAGTCATTTTATTTCCGAATACAACGCCATAACCGCCGGCTTCTGCAACATCCTTCAAAACCAATGAATCGAATTTATCAAGAACATACTTCATATCCTCTTCATAGAACGGAAGATATGTTGGTGCATTGTTCAGAATTGGTTCTTCACCCAGATAATACTTAATCATTTTTGGAACAAAGTAATAGATGCCTTTGTCGTCTGCAACGCCGTTTCCTGGCGCGTTTAAAAGTGCTACATTTCCTTTTCTGAAAACATCATAAATGTGAGGAATACCAATCAAACTTTCAGGATTGAAATTCATAGGATCCAGATATTCATCTGAAATACGGCGGTAAACCGCACCTACTCTTTCGTGCTTTCCGCTTGCAGTAATAAAATACAATTTGTCATCTTCTACTATCAGTTCTGAACCGTTTACAAGATGAGCGCCTGTCTGTTCTGCAAGATATGAATGTTCAAAGTAAGCAGCATTAAATCTTCCAGGAGTCAGAATTACTGTGTGTCCGCCGGCATTTACGTTGTCCATTGTACGGCGCAAAAGAGACGCATAGTTTCTATTGTCTTCAAGCTTTGCATCGTGAAAAGTTTTTGGACTTGAACGACGGCAAAGATCACGGGCAATCATCGGGTAAGAAGCGCCGGATGGAACACGAAGATTGTCTTCAAGGATATACCACTGATTATCTTTTCCTTTTACTAGATCAATGCCGGAAATATGAGAGAAAATTCCTTTTGGAGGAACAACGCCTTCACATTCCACCATATAGCCGCTGGATGCAAAAATAAAATCTTCAGGAACAACCTTATCTTTTACAATCCGTTTCTCACCGTAAATATCTTTCAAAAACAGGTTAAGAGCAACAACTCTCTGCTTAAGCCCTTTTTCAAGA
Source organism: Treponema sp. (assembly GCA_024402535.1). Taxonomy (GTDB): domain Bacteria; phylum Spirochaetota; class Spirochaetia; order Treponematales; family Treponemataceae; genus Treponema_D. The sequence continues at coordinate 21,589 of JAKSTN010000045.1, read as the reverse complement.
TAATCAAATTCTGCTTTTTCGATTACGCGTGGAATTGCATCGAATGGAAAAAGCTGTTCTTTAAAAACATTGTTCTTGTAAATACCAAACTTAACGCCGTAACGAGCAAGAAGTTCATTCACAGTGTCTGTGTGATTCAACAAATCCATGGTTTCCATAGGCACCTCCAAAAAACAAAAGGCGTTCCAACTCAAAATGAATCAGAACGCCTTTGTTCAAAAAAAGAAGGCTCTGCCGTTTATGACAGAGCCTCATTGCTTTCAAAATTTGCATATACTATATAAAGAAAATTGATAAAATTCAAGGGGAAAGGACATTTATATTTCCACTCCCCACATCCTCTAATATTCCTGTTAAAGAAAGCAATCTATCTCCTTCTTTCTTTCCCTGTGCTCTTATAATAATTTGCCTTATCTGCATACATTTTCTTCTCGGCAATATTTATAAGAGCCTTTATTTTTTCTCCGTTAAAGTTTTCTACTTCTGAAGAGCACGCATAACCTGCAGAAATATGCAGACTGTCAACAAGTTTTCCTTTCCACTCAGCTACAGCATTTGTAAATCTGTCTATATATTTCTGAAGCTCAGAACCATCTTTTTCAATAATCAGAATAAATTCATCTCCACCAACTCTGTAAACATTACCAATATCATTGAATGAAGAATCAAGACAACTTGCAGCACCAATAATCAGCTCGTCTCCTGCTGCGTGATTTACATTATCATTGACGTATTTCAGTTCATTGATATCGAAAAGCGCAACAGTAAGATTTTCAATATTCTGTTTTGAAAGAGAAATGATTTTTTCATCATAACTTCGTCTATTCTGTAACTTTGTAAGTTCATCGTAAGAAGAGAGTTTCTGTAAACGTTCATTTTCTTTTTTCATCTCATCTATAATCTGAGTTGTAAAAATAACTTCTTCGACTTCTCCATCCCTATATGATGTCGGAATAAACTGTGCACAGAACCAGCCTATCTCTATTCCGCGGAATTCTGCAATAATTAACTTTTTGTCTTTAAGTCGCTTTGCAACAGTTGTAAGGTCTGTAAATTCCAGAACGGCGTCCAAATCTTCAGTCTCTACTGTATTTTCCATTACAGATCTCATCTGAGTGTTGGCATCCTCAACTTTATTTACATATTTATTTACACTGTCTGTAGTAGAAATCACTTTCACTGTATCTTTAGAAAGATTGATAATATGCATGGTGTTATAAACACCCGCAATTGATGACAGAATATCATTCTGCTTTTTAAGGCTATGCTGATACTCAAGAGATTCCTTAAACTGCTTTTCTCTGTGATAAAGATTAATAATTATCAAAATAAACAGGAATGAAATGACAACATAAAAAATAAAATAAATAATGTAAAACTTTGATTCCCGTTCAAGAACATCATTCAAAGAAAGATTATGTGTATAATTAACAAGCCATTTTTCATCAAGCTTTGAAATAAGGCCTTCATTACTCATCTTTATGATAATGTCATTAATTGAATCTCTCAAATGTGGTAAATCATCGCGAACGCCAATAGCTGGATAACTGTTCATAAGCGAGACGCTGGAAACTAAATCCATATTATTCTTTTTTATAATTTGAGTTCCAACTGATTCATGACAAATACCATAATCTATAGTGCCTTTCTCAATTGCTTCAAGAATACTTGTATTTGTATAAAAATCCATGAAAGTACAATTCAGATCAAAAATACGAGTAATAACTGAATTAACCATAAGGCCGACTTTTTTGTCTTTAAGTTCAGCAATATTATTGATTTTGTCTTTTCCGAATATTGCAAGCACATCTGTAGAAGCTGGAACTGTCTTTAAAACCCCATTCATATGTGAAAAGATTTCAAGTCCCAGAATCAAATCAGCTTCTTTGCTCTGCAAACGGTTTTTACAGCTTTGCCAGTCAGTAAAAGTAATTTGAGCTTTCATGCCAAGCTCATTTGCAATTTCGTTAATAAGTTCTACATCAAGTCCACAAATTTCACCGTTCTTGTCATAAAACGAATACGGAGCAAAATCATAATCAGCAACAACACGAAGTGTTTCTGCTTCAGGATCAGTTACTTTATTCAAAAGTTCAACTTTCGTTGGCTTTGAAAAGTAACCGATTTCACCCATAGTAAAGAAAATAGGAAAAACAATTCCAATAAGAAGAAACAGTAAAAAAATATTTTTGGTCTTATGCATATCCTATTAAACCTTGAACTGATTAATTTGATTTCCGATTTTAACAATACTTTCTTTCATTCGTTTTGAAAGATTATTCAATGAACTTTCAGTATCATTGATTTCGGTTGCACCACCAGACATTTCATTCATAGAATTTCTCATTACACTGGTTGCTTCCTGAAGTACGCGAACTTCTTCAAGAATAGCTTTATTTCCAACAGCCATTTCCTTAGAAGCATTGCGAACTTCTACAGTACTATCATTCATTGAATCCAGAGCTTCACTAATCTGCTTTGAACCAACATTCTGTTCTTCCATAGTAATTTTAATCTGATTAACAAGACCTTCTGTCTCATGAATCTGATTTGTTACACTTCGGAAAGCTTCATTTGATTTTTCAGAAGATTCAACAACCTGAGCAATTAATTCAGTAATATTATTCAACTGACTTCCAATTGTTTTAGACTGCTCGCTGGAAGTTTCTGAAAGCTTACGGATTTCATCAGCAACAACAGAGAAGCCTTTACCAGCTTCACCAGCATGTGCCGCTTCAATTGCTGCGTTCATAGCAAGAAGATTTGTCTGTTCTGCAATTGCTTCAATAGCATTATTTGCTTCAACAAGAGTTTCGCTCTGGCTTCGAATTCGTTCAATCCGTTCATTTGTTTCATGTTGTATTGAACTTCCGTTTTCGGCATTAACAGCAAGTTTTTCAAACGAGCTTGACATCATATCCATTGAAGTGGTTACAGAACCAATGTTTCCGATCATCTGTTCAACAGCGGAACTGGCTTTTGAAACACTTAAACTCTGAGTTTCGATCATTGTTTCAAGCGATTCAATATTCGATGCAATTTCATTAACTGCGCCAGCTGTTTCATTTACGCTGTTACCCTGTGCATTAATCTGAGTTTGAATAGTCTGGATAATTCCAATAATTCCATTCATAGAATTTGCAGCTTCATTCAGGCTTTCATCCATAGATACCCCGACAGATTCCAGTTCTGAATTAGAAGTTTTAATATCTTTCACAATATTCTGAAGTTTTTCTGTAAAACTGTTAAATCCGTTTACAACATCACCAATTTCATCATTTGTTGTTTTTGGAAGTCGCTGTGTTAAGTCTGCATTTCCCTGTGCAATATCTGAAATTGTTTTCTTTACATAAAGAAGTGGTTTTATCAAAAGCCGGATTACTATATAACCGATAAGAACTGCAAGAATAATTGCAATTACAATTCCAAATGCAATTGTTCTCTTCATCGTCTGAAGTCCTTTAAAGAAATAGCTGTAAGGAGCTGCACAGAAAACCGACCATGGAACCTGTCCGCCTATTGGACGATAGCTGACACACATTGTCTTAAGAAGTGTTGGGTCATCAAAAACTCCGATATTTGTATTTCCTTTCATTAAATCATCAAATACAATTCTAAGAGAAGTTTTCGGGTCCAGGTCTTTAACATTGGCACCTATTTTCATTGTGCCTTCATTAACATTGGCAATGGCTTCACCTGTCTGACGGTTTAAAACCGCTGGATGGAAACCGTCTCCAATATCCATTCCAGCAACAACTTTTTCCATTCTGTCCCCGAACAGAACAGCAGTTACAGCACCTGTAATTTCTTTTTTATCGTTATAAACAGGAACGGCATATATTTGAAGCCATTTTTTTCCAACATCACTATAAAAAGGATCACATACAAAATCTTCGCCTTTAATTGCGGCTTCAAAATAGTTTTTGCCTTTCGAACTATGATAAATATCGTCTACGTTATAACTGAAACCTTCCTTGTTATAATAAGAAATATTTTCATATTTTTTCGGGTCAATCTTAATAAGTTGTTTCAACTGACTTGTTTTATCATGAAGGTCCACAGATTCGTCACGAATTAATGGCAATTGAGCAAGAGCATGAAGAAGGTTAAATTCTTCTTCATTCATTCTATGTATTTCCAGAGCTATTTTTTCAGCAGTTACTTCAAGAGTTTCGTTAACCTGACTGGTCAGCGCTTTTTTTGAACTTTTATAAACAAGGAAACCAATAGTCACATTTACAGCAACAATAATTACAGTAACCATAATGCTCAATTTTGCCTTTAAATTCAGTCTCATAATTTATCTCCTGTTTCGTTTATTTATTTCAACTTGAATTCAGAAATTCCTTCAATTACTCTTTCAAGACTTTCTTTTGTATTGTGTGTTGATTCAGTTGTAATTGTTATTGCTGAAGAAATCTGTGTTGAGTAGTCTTCAATCTGAGACATATTACCGTTAATTTCTTCTGTAATTGTTTTAAGATTCTGCATTTCACGTACAATTCTAGATCCACCATCCATCATTTCTGTAGAACCATTCTGAACTTCCTGAGTTGAATTGCTGATAGCGCGCATAGCTTCAAGAACCTGCTGATTTCCTGAAGACTGTTCTTCCATTGCATGAGAAATAACATCTTCCTGCTGCTTTACTGTCTGTGAAAGATTATAAATATTATCAAATGCATTCTGAACCTGGCGAATGTCACTACTGATACGGCTGATAGATTCAGAAAGATTTGTAAGGTTTTCTCCGATCGCCTTACTTTGAGTTCCAGACTGTTCTGCAAGTTTTCGGATTTCATCTGCAACAACAGCAAAGCCTTTTCCGCTTTCTCCGGCATGGGCCGATTCAATAGCGGCATTCATAGCAAGAAGATTTGTTCGGCTTGAAATAGTCTGAATGATTGCAGCTGCTTCAAGAATGCCTTCTGATTCTTTATAAACATCTTCCGCTGTACCAACAGCTGCAGAAACCTGCATTTTACCCTGCTCTGCAGCATCTGCAAGTTTATTAACTGCAACACTGTTTTTTTCAAGAATATCAGTAACACTTCTAATATTTGCTACCATTTCTTCAACTGCAGCAGAAGATTGTGTTACACCACTTGCCTGTTCAGCAATTGCACTATTAAGTTGATTAATATTTGACATAATACGAGCTGTTGAATTGTTTGATTCTTCAACCCCGGAAACCTGTTTATCAATTCTATCCTTAATATTTACAATAGCCTGTGTAATACTATCAACATTGTTTTTTGTTACACCCATATTTTCAACAAGATCATCACTCTGATCTGAAGTGGCCTTTGTAGATAAATCAATTTCATAAAGAATAGAAGCCGTTGCAGCTTTCATCTGATTCATGTCCTGAATAATTACACCCAGTTCACTTCTGTTATTTGGTTTTTCATCACCAACTGAATAATTTTTTAAAGCAAGAGCCGAAGCTATTTTTCCAATTGACGCTACACAATGTTTTACATCTGAAACCAGTACATACATAATTACAGCAAAATATGCCAGCGAATAAACTCCATATAAGGCCACTTTTCTTGAAAGAAACTTCACTCCCTGTTCAAGATTCCGTGGAACCATGATGATTGCAAGCAGATATCCAAGAACACCAAGAACTGCAAATAAAACTGTCAGAAAGTTTCGTTCAACAAGTGACATAGAAATTTCATCACTTTTGAATGGAATATCATTTATTCTGGTTTCAAAAAGACGGATGTTAATTACATAAAATAAAAGTGCAAAATTAAAAACAACAGCCAGCGCAAAAAACATAATTGCCACATAAGGCGATTCGCCTTTAAAAGCTGAAAACTCTGCTTTTCCTGTTGAAACAAAGAAACAGGAAATTGCACCCTGAATCATACCTGCAGAAATTGGTGCTAAAATATTAAACTTACAGAAAATTTTAAGCTGCTTTCCTAATTTATTCTGAGTTATTTTTCCTTCATAAAATGAAGTAACAAGATTCCTCACTCTAAGACAAGCCAATACAGCTGAAATAACCATAAAAAGAAAATATAAAAGGCTGAGAGGTTTCTTAGAAACCGCGTTATATTCATCATAAGTGAATAAACCTGCCAATATTCCCATAAACTGAAAAAGAAGTATTGGACTTAAATATACAAGAGTCAAAGTAATGTAAATTATTGGTGATAATTTTGCCTTTGCTTTTTTTTCTTTCTGATCTTTCATAAAACGCTCCATTTTATAAACTCTACCCTTAATTTTCAGAATATATACTTAAATCTCTAAAATCTCAAATCTATTATTTTTCATAATAAGTGCTAACAATTCTTGACTCAAAATCACATTTGCTTAAAGCCTTGTCAAAATAGTAGCCTTGGATTTTTGTACATCCAAGTTTCTTCAGAATTAAAAGCTGGTCTTTTGTCTCTACCCCTTCACAAATAACATCTGAGCCTACAACTTCTGAAATTGAAATAATATGTCCCAATATTTTCTGTTCTTTATCTGTAATTGAATCTATAAACGTTTTATCAATCTTTAAAACATTAAAAGGTACTTCCATAATCAGATTAATTGAAGCACTTCCTGTTCCAAAATCATCAAGAGCTGTAGAAATTCCATATTTTTGAAGAGCCAGCACAACATCTTTAAGATATTCCAAAGGATATTCATCAATAGTTTCTGTAACTTCAACCTGAATCAGATTTTCCGGAATATTATATTTCAACAGAACATTATGGATTGCTTCGGCAAGAATAGGATTCCCAAGATTTTTGCGGGAAAAGTTTACAGAAATTGCAGGTGGATTTTTTCCTTCATCAAGCCACTGACGAATATCTTTACATACGCTTTCCAGCATATAAAAATCAAGAATACAAATATTTTCATTCTGTTCCAGAAGAGGAATAAACTGTTCCGGGTTAATAATATTGCCTTCATGTTCCCAGCGTACCAAGGCTTCAGCACCACAAAGTGAAAAATCAGAAATATCAACTTTAGGCTGATAATATGGTTTGAACTCACCTTTTGCCATGCATCTAGGAATCTGTTCCTGAATACTTCGTATGTCATTGATTTCTTTCTGCAGTTCCGGTGTCAGGAAAATATATGACTTGTGTTTCATATTCTTTGCAATATTCCCAGCCATAGAAATATTATTCATAACCATCTCTGGTTCTATAAAATTGTCTTCAATTTCATAAAAACCAGCTACCGCTGACATATTTATGATTTCGGGCTCTGATCTGCCAGGTAATGGGAACTCCAGTTCTGTTCTGGCAAGACGTTCTATAAAAGATTCTGTATTCTCTTTTCGGATTAATCCGACAAAATAATTTCCGCCAAGACGCCCAAGAACTTCATCTTCGCTCATTGATTCCCTTATCTTCAGAGCATATTTTACAATGATTTCCGAGCCTACAGGACCACCGTATTTTCTATTGATTAAGCCCATTCTTTTTATATCAAAATGAAAAGCATTGTATTCTGTCAGTTTTCCTTTTTCACTTAGTTTTTTGATTTCAATCATAAATCCATAGGAATTAGGAAGCCCGGATGCCATTTCCCGACTTGCAACATGCATTAAAAAATGATTCTGATCTATAAGTGAAAGTCCAAAAAGAATAATTGCACAAAATCCTACGGACAAATTCATAAGTGAAAGTCCATAGAAAAAAACCTGAATAACTGCACAGGAAACCGGAAGAATCGCAAACATTATCAGCGATATGAAAATCAATTTCGGGAATATCTTTCTGTATTGAATTACAACAGAAAGAATTATCATGTATATTCCAAGTGGTGCAATAAAGGAAACAAAAAATAAAGACCCACGATGATAAATATTGTCTCCATCTATAAAATAAACACTGCCTGTAAATATATTCAAAAGTATAAATGCCATTCCGGCATAGGCAAAAATATTTATTAACTGAACACGGAATGCTCCGCCTTTTTTGGTTTCAAAAACGAATGTTCTTAAATAAAGATTAAGTCCCAGAAGTTCAACATACAAAAGAAAAAAAAGCATGAAGTTTGATATACGAATAACCCAGTAAGCAACCCGGCCAGGTTCATTTTGAAAAATATATGACAGAAAATCTGAATAAAGAAGAAGAGCTGTAACCAGTTCAAGATGAAGAAGTGATTTTTTTCTTATGGCAGACTGATAATGCACAATAGAGCTGAACAGAAAAATCAATCCGCAAATGGTTGCCCCGAGAAAAAGTAAAAATAACTGAATATCACCTAGATTCTTCATATTTTGGAGATTTATATCTATTTTACACTATAAATATGAAATTCAAAACAATTTATTTGTTATTTTCTCCAAAATGTCTTTTTTTTTAGGGGTTCTATCCTATTATGGATATTTTCAAATCCAAATTGTAGAATACATCAGGTTAATTGTATGGAACTTTATCTTGTAAGACATGGAAAAACAGTCTGGAATGCAGAAAACCGCCTGCAAGGGCGCACTGATATTGAACTGAATGAAGAAGGCATAACTGCAGCAAAAGAACTTGGTGAAAAACTAAAAGACATTCACTTTGACATGGTTTTTTCATCGCCGTTGAAACGTGCATTTAATACTGCAAAACTGATTTGTGGAAACCGGGACATTGAAATTATAAAGGATGACCGCCTTAAAGAACTGAGTTTTGGTGTTTACGACGGAGCATACTATAAAGACTGGCTGGCTCCAGACTGCCCTTACCGCTTTTTCTTTGATGAACCTGACAAATACTTCCCGCCTGAAAAAGGCGAATCAATTGAAGAATGCTGCATGCGCACAAAAGAATTCATTCAGAGCACCATTGAACCTTTGGCTCAAAAAAACATTGAAAGAGTCATGATCGTTGCCCACGGCGCGTTGAACGCCAGTCTCTGCTGCTACCTTGAAAACCGCGACAAGAAAAATTTCTGGGGCAAAGGGCTTCAGAAAAACTGCGAGGAAATAATCTATTCTTTCGATGGAAAAAAATGGACTGCTGTAAATCAGTAACCCGAAATTTCTCTAAAAATTAAGTATCCTCGTGAAGACGGTAATCCTTATCTGAATCAATTATGCGGATCATGATATCTGCAATTTCAGGGTCAAACTGAATTCCCTTATTGCGGACAAGTTCATCTCGTACTTTATCCTGACTCAAATAATGCCGGTAGCTTCTGTTACTTGTCATGGCATCATAAGCATCCGCAACACCAATAATTCTTGCCGTCAGATCTGTTTCCGTACCTTTTTTTCCGTCCGGGTATCCCGTTCCGTCATAACGTTCATGATGCCATCTGGCCCCAATACTAAGGTCTGGAAGCTCTGTAATATTTGAAAGAATATTTGCTCCAATTCCAGGATGTGTTTTAATTACCGAATACTCTTCTCCTGTAAGCGTTGTACTCTTATTGATGATATAATCTGGAATCCCGATTTTACCTATGTCATGCAGCAAAGCAGAATATTCAAGAGTCTGAAGTTTTTCTTCACTTAAACCAAGTTCACGCCCGATCATAAGTGAATATTTTGCTACGCGGGACGAATGTCCATTTGTATATTTATCTTTTGCATCAATTGTTAAACTGAGTGTTGCAACAACCTGATCTGAAAGTTTTTTAATGCGGCGGCTTTTTTCTTTTTCGCTTTCGATAATAAGTTTCTGTTCAAGAACAAGTTCATCGGCCGTAGCATCTGTGGCAAGAATAATATAGCCGTAAACTCCGCCGAACTTATCTTTGTAAACAATGGAATCCAGAGCCATAGGAGTTTTTGAGCCTCTTGAAAGTGCATGCTCTATTATTTCATTTCCCTCAAAAATATTCTGAACAAGACCTTCTCCACAATTCAAGAAAAGGTCTTTAACATAAGGATGTTCATGCTTTCTGATTCCAAAAATTTCTTTTGCAACAGAGTTTCCTGACTGAAGCTTTCCGTTCTGATCAAGAACAAGAATTGCTATTCCCGTTCCATTATAAATTGCATCATATACATTCTTTCTGGAAATTGAGAAAGTATTATTGTTCTGAGAAAAAAACAGCAGAAAAATAAAAGATATTGTTGCTCCAAAACCTGAACTTGGGAACGATGGAATTCCATATACTGGAAGAACTGTATCTGGAATAGAAAAAAGTGCCATAATAAAATTTACAATTATTATGTTTCTTATAAACCGACGTTCCCTTTTCTCTTTTTTCTGAAACGCATAGAAAATAAGCATAGAAATAAGAAACACAAAAAAGAAAGTTATTGTGTAATAATGATAAGTCAGTGCCGGACAAGGTTCAGAAAAATATGTCATTCTCCCGTGATACGGAAAGAAAAATCTTATACCCTTAAAACTGAAATATAACCAGTCTGATAAAGTAATGAGCCCAGATACTATAACAAATATTTTGTAGTATCCCTTTTTCATTTTTATATAATTTCCTGCATAGACACAAAGGCAGAATACATAAAGGTTATAACCTAAAAGAACCAGCGAGAAAAAGAATTTCGCAAGCATTACATTATTGCAGATACTATATAAGGCAAGCGACAGATTCCATAAAAAAGTTGAAAATCCCATTGTATGGACAACAGCGACCAAACGGACTGATTCTGCCTTCTGTAAATGAACTGACATATAAGTATATCCGAGACAAAAAGCGGCTGAAAGAATTAATCCAACAATCGTTAATAATCCTATTTCCATATTCCTTCCGAAAAAAGACAGACTTATTTCAGAGCCTTGGAAATGATACCGCCTCCGATAATAACACCATCTTTATACAAAACGGCGCTCTGTCCCGGAGCAACGGCACGCTGAGGCTCTGCAAAAGTTACAAGCCAAGGCTGTCCTTTGTATTGTGTTGTATCACTCTCTTCCGGAATATACTTTTTTATTTTACATGAAACTGGTCGAGAAGCCAGTCTTATTTTTACTAATGATTCAAATTCCCCGTCAGGTTCAATACCTGCAGGCCAGACAAAGTCGTCTGCAACAAGAGCACTTGAATCCAAATCTTCGTTCTTTGCAAGAACAACAAGATTTTTTACTGGATCAATAGAATGAACATAAACCGGGTAACTGACGGCAACACCAAGTCCACGTCTCTGCCCGATTGTATAATGTTCTATTCCTCTATGCTTCCCAAGAACTTTTCCGTCCAGGTCAATAATATCTCCCGGTACACTTTCCTTATCTGCGAAAAGTGCATCACGATATTCCTCACCTACAAAGTCCTGGCTTTCTTCGCGATTTGCAGCTTCAAGTTTTGCTTCCCGGGCCAGTTCAAAAACTTCCGACTTTTTTAAATCGGCCAATGGGAAACGCACTTTTTCAAGTATTTTTGAAGGAACACGGGAAAGAAAATAAGTCTGATCTTTTGTAATATCAGTTGCTGCACTGATCATAAAAGGCCGTTCATCAGAACCAAAAACGCCTGTATCAGGACGCACAATTTTTGCATAATGCCCTGTACAGAAATAATCATATTTAATTCCAAGCTTATCTACGGCTTCAAGCATGGCACCAAATTTTATAAGCTGATTACAGACGATACATGGATTCGGAGTTCGTCCGCTTCTGTATTCACTTTTAAAATATTCAAGAACAATTTTTTTATACTGTTCGCTTACATCAACTACGTGATATTCAATGTCATTTTCCTTACAGAAAATTTTACATTCTTCAATGTTCTTTTTCTGAGCAGGCCCGAAACATCCTTCCTTAAGTTTTTTTTCAGGATTTGTAATTTTTACATCAAGAACAGTTCCGTCCCAAAGGCTCATGGTTACACCAATAACACGGCATCCCTTTTTTTTGAGAAGAAAAGCTGTAAGTGTTGAATCAACGCCGCCGGAAAGTCCTACAAGAACTGTGTCCCCGGCTTTTGGCAAATCCTGAGCAGTATATGTCATTATTAATTTTTTCCGTCTTTTGAAAAATCAAGCTTATTAGAAAAATAAGCAAGTGCACAACCTGCCAGAAGACAAACAACACAACCAATTGTACGGCCCACGCTGTTTAATGCGGAAAAGCCTGGGAAAATTGCATAAATTGATCCAACAAGAAGACCAAGAATTACAGCATAAGCATGATTAGGGCATTTCTTCAGAAGCCACTGAATAAGTTTTGCCCCGCCAATCAAACCTGCAAGAACACCGATTCCATTTGGCAAAAGTAGAATCAATGCTTGGAAAAAAGTTGATGGATTAAACAGAGCCGGAATGGAAGCCATAATAATTGTATACACTCCCATAATGAGCATAATAAGCGAACCTGAAATTCCTGGCACTATCATAACAATGGCACCAAGAACTCCGGCTATAAAAATCTTAAATGCTAAAGGCCATGTAAAAGCTGGAAGTACACCGTCTACAACTCCTTCTGGGGAAAATTTTCCTTCAAGAATTGTAAAAGCAATAATCAATGCAAGACCAACAAGAATACATACTACAAGACTTACATGAAACAAAGGACTTCTTTTTTTTGTTTCACCTTTTTCATCAGCTTTATTTGCCCAGGCGTAATTTGCAAGAAGCGGAATACAGCCAATAATCAATCCTGTAAAACAAAAGTTAGTCTGAACTGGAAACTTTGAATAAAGAATTGTAACCAGTTTACTGAAAATAAGAATTCCAAGAAGCATTCCTCCAATAAGAGGAATAAGAAATTTTCTGTTACCCCAAAGTTTTTTTACATTCAGGGTAATAGCGTTTACAAATTTATCATAAAGATTAAATACGACAACTAATGTTCCCCCGGAAACGCCAGGAATTACATTTGCCATACCGATAACAATTCCAACAAAAATAAGTTTTACAATTTCCATCATGGACATAATAATAGCATTTCACGCAAAAAACTCAAACACTATGCAGAATTATATCAAAAAATTTGGAATCGACGTAAATGACGCTAATATCGGTATAGTCTAAAAACTAAACAACGGCTTTTCTCATCCAGCGGCCACTTTTAAGCCTTACAATATTCAGGATACAGCGGGCAAACCAGTCTATAGTCATGGCAATCCAAACTCCGAATACGCCAAGGCCAAGGAAACCGCCGATCAGATAAGCAAGTGCGATACGACAGATCCACATACTTGCCATACTGCTCCACATTACAAACTTTACATCGCCGCTTGCTCTTAAAATTGCAGGAAGAGTCCATGCGGCAGGCCACATAATCATACAGGTAATGCTGTGGTAATAAATCAGAAGGCGTGCAATTTTGTCTCCTTCGGCAGAAAGATGATACCAACCAGCAATCTGCGGAGTAAGCAGAATGATAAACAGATTTTCTATCCAGAGCATAATATATGCCCACTTCATAAGACGTTTTGCGTAGATTTTTACACCGTCAAAATCCTGGGCGCCGACACACTGACCTACAACTGTTGTAAGTGCAAGACCCATTGCCGAAGCGGGAATTGTGGCAAGAAGTTCAATTGTACTTGCCGTAGCGTTTGCGGCAATTGATGCCGTTCCAAAACTTGAAATAAGACTTTGCGTAAAAAGTTTTCCAATCTGGAACATGGCGTTATCAACACCTGAAGGAATTCCGATTTTCAGAATCTTCTTGATTACATCCCAGGAAAATCCGAACCTGAACCAGCGGTCAATATGAAGTTCATATTTCTGATTTCTCAAAACAAGAAGAACAACTACACAGGCAAAGGCACGCGAAAGAAGTGTTGCATATCCGACACCTGCAATTCCCATATCAAAACCGAAAACAAACACAGCGTTCCCGATTATGTTCAGAATGTTCATTGCGGCTGAAACGTACATAGAAAGCTTTGTGTTTCCCATAGAGCGGAACAAAGCAGTAGAACCAAAATAAACTGCCAGGAACGGAAATGAAAATGCAGTTATATAGAAATAAACAATTGCATTATCCATTACAGCCTGTTCAACGTTTCCATAAATCAGATTCAGAATAAACTTGTTCATTGCAAGGGAAAGTCCTGCAATTGCGACGCCGCTTATAAGGCAGACCAGAATGAGCTGATTAGAAACTTTTTCAGCCATATCCTTTTTCTTTGCACCTAAAGCCTGAGCCGCTACAACGGCGCCTCCGGAAGCCAGAGCGGAAAATACATAGATCAGAAGGTTTGCAATGGTGTTTACAAGTGAAACTCCGGAAACTGCTGTTTCCCCTGCTCCAGAAACCATAATCATATCGGCCATGCCGACCATAACGCTTAAGATCTGTTCAACAATTAAAGGAAACACCAGAGCTATGAGATATTTTTTATCAAAAGCTACCTTTGGTGTAATCAATGTCTGTTCTGAACTTTGCGATTTAATTCTCATATCTGCCTCCAGCTGATTATTATGTCTCATATAGTAAAAACATGGGGGATTTTCTTGAACAAGATTCCTTTGTAATTTCTACAAAAAAAACTGCCTGATTTTTGTTCAAAAAAATCTATCTCTTCCGGAAGCCTGAATGTATTGTATTGCCATAAACAAAAAAACAAACGAACAAAAAATAAATATACATACGGAGGTTTTGATATGGATATGTTGGAATTACAGAGAGACGCTATTAAGGTTAAGCCTGCAAGTAAAAGAGCTGCACGCCAGAAAAGCAGCGTAACTCCACCAGACGTTTACCGTCTTTGTTACAATGAAAGCCCTTACGGACCTTCTCCAAAAGTTGTTGAAGCTTTAACTCAGGGAGCACAGAAAGCTTTCATTTATCCTGACTGGTTCGGAATTGATTTAAAAATGGCAGCCGCTGAACTGAACGGCGTTGATAAAAACTGCATTATTCCTGGAACTGGTTCAAGTGCCATGATCTGTATGCTTGGTGAAATCTTCTTGAACCCGGGCGATGAAATGATCGTAGGCGATCCAAGCTATGAAGCTTTCCGTGATGTAGCCTATGACTATGGTGCAACTCCGGTTACTGTTCCACTTGATGATGATATGTGCTACGACCTGGACGCAATGCTTGCCGCAATCACTCCAAAAACAAAAATGATTGTTGTGGTAAACCCAAACAATCCTACAGGTACTTTTATTGAATCTGCAAAACTGGAAGCTTTCATTAAAAAAGTTCCGGAAAACATCATTACAGTTGTTGATGAAGCTTACCTTGAATACGTTACAAAACCTGGAACATACTCAATGACAAAGCTGATTGCCGAAGGCTATGAAAAACCGCTGATTATTCTGAAGACTCTTTCAAAAATCTACGGTATGGCCGGTATCCGCGTTGGTTACGGTGTTATGGCTCCTGACACAGCTGACTGTATGTGTAAATCAAGCCACGCCTGGAACGTAAGCAAGATTGGACAGGACGCTGCTGTAGTTGCTCTTAAAGAACAGGGATACATTCAGACAATCAGTGATGTAAACTGTCTGGAACGTGAACGTGTGATGAATGCACTTAAAAAAATGGGATGCCGCGTTTACGAGTCTCAGACAAACTTTATCCTGTTCAAGACTGAAAAAAAATCTGCTGCCGAAATCAGAGATTACCTTGCAGAAAACAAAGTGCTTATTGGAGCCCCTGTTGAATGCTGCCGCGTAAGTCTTGGTACTCCGGAAATGAACGACAAGTTCATTGCTCTTATGAAAGAAATACTTGCATAAGATTTGTCTATAAAATTCGGATTCTTCAAGGCTGGCTTTGTAACTGGTGCTCATGATTCCTCCTCCCGCAAAGCCAACCTTGTAAATCAAACCTGGCTATGATATAATTCTAAATATCAAGTCAGAGACGACTGGAAGAAATTCCGGTCGTCTTTTTTTTTGCCCTTCGGAGGTTCCCATGATTCAGGTAAATGAAATAATGCATTTGTCTCTCTTCAAAAACTTCTCAATTATCGCCGGAGAAAATTACGTCTCAAATAACGTAAACGCAACCGTAATTCTTGAATACGAATCCAGCCGAATCCATTACAAAGGCTACGGACCGGGATACTTTGTCCTTCTTTCTTACTTTATGGCATCGGTAAACCCGGAACTGGTTCACGATACCTTAAAAACGCTTATCCAGAAGCAGGTTTCTGCCATTGCCATAAAAAAAATGCCTTCTGAAGAAATCCCTGAAGAACTTATTCGCCTTGCAAATGAAAAACACGTTGTCCTCCTTATTTTTTATGAAGAATTCATGGAAGACCTGATTATCTGTGTAAACGAAAGCATGAAAACCCGAAGTCAGTACATAATTAATGAAGAAAAACTTCATAATGTGCTGAACCGTATCGGAGATTTGGAATTTGCACGGAAAACTGCACTGGAAATCAACAATCATTTTAAGCCCTATCTTCTTGCTGCCTGCCTTACTCCAAAAGATCTGGAATCAAACCTTGCAGTTCATACATTTTTTGACAAACTTATGTACCGCCAGTTCAGAAAAAATTTAAGCAGCGACCAGCCGTACACTTTCGTAAAGCTGGATTCTAACCTTATTCTTCTGTCTTCCTTTGAAAAAGAAGATGCTGAACGTACACTGAAAAAACAGATGTCTTATATAAGAATGCTTCTTCTGGATATTGGTATGGATCTGGAAAACTTTTTCGTAGGCGTATGCAGTGAAGCCGTTGAAATAAAACATATTTCGCGGGTTATTGTTCAGGCACAGACTGCAGCTTCGGTTTGCCGCCTTGAAGGAAAAGACCACATGCATTACACCGAAACCGGAATCTATAAATTCATGCTTCCTGTAATTCTGAATCCTTTATATAGAAATGAACTTAAAGAACAGATAAATAAAATCTCACAGTATGATGACAAGCACGAATCCATGCTTATGAAAACTGTTATGACTTTTACAAAAAATGACAGAGATTATGCTTCAACATCAAAAGAATGTTTCCAGCACATTAATACAATCCGCTACAGAATAAAAAAAGCAAAGGAACTTCTGAACGTTGAGTCTGATGATGAACTTGTGTTCATTACAAAATGCAACATGCTTCTTGAAGGCATGGGAAATAAAGACTGATTTTAATTCCACTAAAAAACAAAAAATGAGGGCATCCTTTCGGATGCCCTCTCTCTTTAATTATATCATCTACCAGGTTGCTACCAGGTTAGGATGAATACATTTATTCAGAAGGTCAGCCACATCATCGGGGCTGACAAGATACTGTTCTTCGCTTCCGTCTCTGTATTCAAAGTTCAGAATGAATACTTCACCGCTGTCATTGCAAGTTATCTTTTCCAGGGCACCTTTTGTCGAAGTATTGTATCTGTCCTTATTCATTTCGATCAGGCGGTCATTCATACGGGCAAAACCATAAGTTACCAGTGCCGAAGAATAAGCAAATGTCAGTCTCTTTGTAAACTTTTCATGAAGATAAAAAACTACAAAGATTTCTGTAATTCCACCAGGATTTCCAAGTGCATCTTCATCTACAGTTCGGAATGCTGCAGGTGAAAAATAATCTTTAAGATTTCCCTGTGGTATATCTTTTATTAATCCAACCATTTTTGATTCCTCCTAAAGCGGGGCTTGGGGCCGCAGGCCCCAGGCGAAAGGGGTGTGGCGGCAACGTAGTGCCGCCCAGGGGGAAGGCTTTCCCCCTCCCCTTATTCCTGTGCTACAAACTTCATGCCTTTATAGTTAGGATATGAAAGCACGTCGTAATAGTAGTTTGTAAGACCAGGTCTGAACAGGTTTGTACTGTTGTTTGTGAACAGCGGACAAATTACTGTTTCATCACTTACGATAATTTTTTCTGCCTTGCGAAGAAGTTCTTCACGTTTTGCAGCGTCCAGTTCCAGATCAGATTCTGCAATAAGGGCATCGTATTCTGCGTTTACCCATTTGTTATCATTCAGGGCATTTTCACTCTGGTACATTACAATCCATGAGGTAGGGTCGTTGTAGTCGGCGTACCACTGCATACGTGCACACTGAAGTTTTCCGTTTCTTCTTTCGTCAACATAAACTTCGTATTCCATAGCTTCAAGTGTTACGTCTGCACCAAGAAGCTTCCACTGCTGCTGAAGAACCTGGGCAACATCGCCTTCGTAGTTCATAGCTGGATATGTGTAAGTAATTGCAGGAAGCCCTTTTCCTTCAGGATAACCTGCTTCTGCCAGAAGGGCTTTTGCTTTTTCCAGGTCTTCTTCAAGAAGGTCGCCCTGAAGGTCTCCCCATCTTGTTCCGTCAACTTTGCTCTTATAGAATTTTCCAACCAGTGTTTTACTTGGTGAGCAGGATTTTCCAACAACTGTTGAAATATCCTGACGGTTTACAGCCATTGCAAATGCTTTCCTTACAAGCGGATTGTCAAACGGTGCAATGTTCTGGTTGAAAACAATGTAGTTTGTCTGTGGAACTTCTACGAAAATCAGGTCAGGTTTTCCTTCATAAGCTTCTGCCAGTGAAGAAGGTGCTCCGGAAAGCATTGTAAGTTCTCCTGTTTTGTAAGCAGAAGATTTTGCCTGATCATCATCCATGTAACGTTCTTTGATTGCAAGAACATTTACACTGTCTGCATCATGGTAGTACTGATTCTTTTCGTAGCGGACATATTCGCCCGGTTTGCGTTCAACCATGTGCCATGGCCCGTTTCCAAGGTTTTTTGCAGGATCCATATCCCAAAGCTTGTCATCGTCTTTTGCATACTTGCAGTTTGAAGGCATGTAAGTTGGCAGTTTACAAAGGTCCAGGAAGAATGCACATGGGCTTTCCAGTGTAATTTCCAGAGTTTTGTCATCAAGACATGCAACGGCAAGTTTTTCAACAGGCATTTTTCCGTCAAAAACAGCTTTTGCATTCTTGATGTAGAACAGGAAGTCTACGTACCAGGCGCCGTTATCTGGATTCAGGGCACGAACCATTGTGTTCTTAAAATCATATGATGTTACATCAGAACCGTCAGACCATTTTTCATCTTCACGGATATGGAATGTATATGTACATTTATCAGCAGAAATATCCCAGCTTTTTGCGGCTGCAGGAATAATTGCACCGTTTTTATCATAACCTACAAGACCTTCCAGAGTGTATGTCTGAAAAGTAAAATACACATATGATGCAGCACCAGCAGGATCATATTCGCCGCTTTCAGGGTTATTCACGGTATTGAGCTGAAGGATTTCGCCTTTTTCGTTTACAGCAACTGCGGATTTCTTTTCTCCTCCGCAAGAGATCAGTGAGAATAACATTGCAGTACAAGCTGCAAGACCAAGAATTCTTTTCATAATTTTACCTCCAATAAAAAGATTTCTACTCTGCATTCCAGCAGGCAACCATACGTCCCTTAATTTCGCGCATAGCAGGCTTTTCTGTGTGGCACTTTTCAGTTGCATACTTACAGCGCGGACAGAAAGGACAGCCTTTAGGCGGATTAATTGGGCTAGGCACTTCGCCTTCCAGAATTATTCGTTTTTTCTCCTTTGCCTGAACCGGATCCGGAACCGGCGAAGCAGAAATCAAGGCCTTTGTATAAGGATGAACCGGGTTCTTGTAAACTTCGTCCGAGTCCCCGAACTCAACCATGTTTCCAAGGTACATAACACCAATCTTGTGGCTGATGTGATGTACCATTTCAAGATCGTGAGCAATGAACAGGTAAGAAAACCCGCGTTCACGCTGAAGCTTTTCAAGCAGGTTGATTACCTGAGCCTGAATTGAAACGTCCAGGGCAGAAATAGGTTCATCACAAATGATGAACTCAGGGTTCAGTGCCAGAGCTCTGGCAATCCCGATTCTCTGTCTCTGACCGCCAGAAAACTCGTGAGGGTAACGGCGTATATGGTCAGGCTTAAGACCTACAGTCTGAATCAGGTCCTGAACAATCTGCTTTCTTTCTTTTGGTGTACCCATGTGATGAATGATCATCGGTTCTTCAATAATTTCGCCGACTGTCATACGAGGGTTCAGCGATGCATAAGGATCCTGGAAAATCATCTGCATACGGCGACGGTATGGTCCCATCTTTCTGTTGGAAAGTTTTGTAATGTCATCTCCGTCAAAAATAATCTGACCGCTTGTAGGATCCGTAATCTTCAGAATTGTACGTCCCATGGAACTTTTTCCACATCCCGACTCCCCTACAATCCCAAGTGTTTCACCACGGGCTACTGTGAAGGAAACGTTTTCTACAGCGTGAACTGCAGCTTTTTTTCCGACAGGAAAATATTTGCAAAGGTTTCGTATTTCCAGAATCGGCTTCATTTCTAAATCAGTTGTTGTACTCATCATTTCCTCCTTATCTATTGTCTTTCAGCCATAAGCCAGCACTTGCATTTATGTGTCGGGCTCAGTTCAGTTTTTTCAGGTCCAGCCATAGTACAGATTTTCATTGCTTCACTGCAGCGCGGAGCAAAAGGACATTCATTTCCCATTTTGATCAGATCCGGTGGTGTTCCAGGAATTGGCTTAAGCGGGATTTTGTGATCTACCTGGCTGTTTGCAATACTGTTCAGAAGACCTTTTGTATAAGGATGCTTTGCTTCATAGAAGATTTCATGAGCAGTTCCTTCTTCCATAATCTGACCACCGTACATAATGCTTATGCGGTCACAAAGTGAAGCAACAACACCAAGGTCATGTGTAATCATTACAACACCGGTTCCTGTCTTCTGAGTGATTTCCTTCAGAAGTTCCAGAATCTGTGCCTGAACTGTTACGTCCAGAGCAGTTGTAGGTTCGTCGGCAAT
Source organism: Treponema sp. (assembly GCA_024402535.1). Classification (GTDB taxonomy): domain Bacteria; phylum Spirochaetota; class Spirochaetia; order Treponematales; family Treponemataceae; genus Treponema_D. The sequence goes on along the minus strand of JAKSTN010000045.1, from coordinate 999 downwards.
AAGCAGTTTTGGATTACATGCCAGAGCAATGGCAATGATAATTCTCTGTCTCATGCCGCCTGAAAACTCAAAAGGATAAGCCTTAAGACGCGATTCAGGAGCCGGAATGCCGACCATCTTCATAAGTTCAATGGCTCTTTCTCTTGCTTCCTTTTTTGAGCATTTTGTGTGAGCCATAATTCCTTCACACATCTGCTTTTCAATTTTTACGATAGGATTCAGAAAACTCATTGGATCCTGGAAAATCATGCTGATATCATTTCCGCGGATATCCTGCATCATTTTTTCATATTCTTTCTTTTCAGCTTTTGTCTTGTACTGAACAGGACTGATATCCTTTCCGTCAAAAATCATTTCGCCGGCTGTTACCTGTCCGTTTCCTGCAAGAAGTCCCATAAGTGAAAGCATTCCCTGACTTTTTCCGGAACCAGATTCACCTACAATTCCAAGGACTTCGCCCTTTTCAACTTTATAATCAACTCCGCGAACAGCACGCACTGTTCCTTGGGAAGTCTTAAACTCTGTTGTTAATCCCTTTATTTCAAGCAAACTCATAACTTTCCTCCTGTGCTCTCTTTACCTTTTAGCGCTTACGCTTTGGATCCAGAGCTCTTTCAAGACCTTCACCAACAAAGTTGAATGAAATGATTGTCAGACAAATTGCAACCAGCGGGTATATTGTCTGCATCGGATAAACCTGAATCAGTTCACGGGCAGCTTCGGCCAGTGTTCCCCAGGAAGCCTTTGGAGCTGAAATACCAACTCCCAGGAATGAAAGCCAGGCTTCTGTAAAGATTGCCTGTGGAACCTGCAGTGTTACAGTAACAATGATTGGTCCCATAGCGTTTATCAGAAGGTGCTTCAAAAGGATTCTTGAAGGTTTTGCACCAAGAACAAAAGCTGCAGTTGTGAACTCCTGTTCTTTCAGACTTTTTACTTCCTGTCTTACAATTCGTGCCATATCAATCCAACAGGTAATGGAAATACCAAGCATGATTG
>JAKSTN010000044.1 GCA_024402535.1 Treponema sp. | reverse complement strand
ACTTGAAAAGGCAACTTTTTCAAGGCAAAGAAAAAACTCTAAACCAGAGGTATTTTCCGTCCGTTACTAGAAGTAGTATAGAATTTGGAGTAAAATGTACATATGCCAGGCTTAAGTCAGCTTATTCAATTTAATAAAGATATTCTTTCACTGGGTGATGAAATCCAGATCCGTGCCCAGCGCGGTGAAAAGCCTGTACGCGTACCTGTCCCAAAAGTTCCTGACACAGATGACTCCGATGAATTCGTAATGGGAATGCCTGAAAATGAGGCAATTGTTCAGGACACATCAGTTGATGACGACCTTTCTGACCTTCAGGCTATCACAGGAATTGGACAGCCATCTTCCGAAGAATCAAAAAAACGTGAACCTGAAGAACCTGTTTCCGGCTTTGAAGCACCTGATATGTCTTCTCTTCTGGCACCGCTTCCTGCATCCGACGAATTCGGCGAAGCAACTGACATGCCGGATCTTTCTATGTTTGAAGAACAGCCGGAAGAAGAAATTGTTGAAGAAGAACCTGAAGAACCTTCCATTGCAGATTTAAGCCTTGAAGACCTTCTTGGTGGTGCCGGTTTTGACGGAACTACAACTCCAGAATTTGATGCTCAGAGCCAGACTCCGGAAATTGATGAAGATGAAGCTGAATTCTATTCAGGCGGCTTTGGCGACGAAAACTATGTTCCTAAAAAGAAAACTGAAAAAGATCCTGCCCAGGCTGATGACGAATTAAATGATTTGAATTTCTATGATGACACTCCATCAGATGACAACGGTTCGTCAGGAGAAGCTCTTTCTCTTGCAGAACTTGGTCTTGGAGACCTGGAAAATAATAATGAGCCAACACAGGATGCTGCGTCTATTGAAGATTTTAATATAGATGAACTTTCTGATATAGATTCTCTTGAAGAAGCTGATTCCCCTGAAGCAACTGATTCACTTGAAATTGCAGATTCCATTGAAGATGCTGACTCATTTGAAAATGTAGATTCACTTGAAGAAACTGAAACTATTGAAGAAGCACCTTCATTTGATGACACAGATATTTCAGAACCACTTGAGGCTTCAGATTCGCTTGAAACTTCAGATTCGCTTGAAAATCTTGGACTTGATGACCTTGATTTCTCAGAAGAAGTTTCAGAACCAGATTCAATTACAGAAAGTGCAGATCTTTCAGAACCATTTGATATTGATACAAACTTTGACGTTCCAGATTTAGGCGACACACAGGAAAGCGAGCTGGACGAAGAAGCCGATGAACTTGCGGACAATTCAGCTGAAGAATCTCTTCTTTCAGGTGCAGATGCTCTTTTTGACATGCCTGAAACTGACGGAGACATGTCTCTTGTATCAGAAGAAAATAATCCGGAACTTACAGAAGGCTTTGGCAGCGACTTCGGAGCTGCAGAAGGTCTTGATTCTATGCCAGATTTCTCACTCGATGACATGGACATGGATTCAGGTTCTATGGATACTGCCATGCCAGACATGGACATGGATCTGGATTCAGGCTCTATGGATGCTGCCATGCCAGACATGAATATGGATCTGGACACATCAATAGATGACCTGTCATCTGTAGATGATGCACCTGCCATGGATGATCTTTCAAGCCTCGATTCACCTGTAGAAGACATGACTGCCCTTGGCGACATGGACATTCCCGACGATTTTTCCGCAGATTTTGATGACTCAGACAGTCTTCCTGAAGAAACAGAAGAAAATATTTCCATTGAAACATTTGATACATCCGAAATGGATGGTCTTGATTTCAGTATACCGGAAACAGATGCAAAACTGGGCGGTGCAGATTCAGGCTTTGAACTTGGAAACGACGACGAATTCTCAATCGAAGGTCAGGATTTCACAATTCCAGGCTTCTCAGACGTTGAAACTGCAAAGGTTGAAAAAAGCGGTCCTATTCTTGCTGCAAAAACAGGAAAAACAAAAGCCGAAGAAGATCTTCCGCCAAATACACTTTCAGACGCACAGTACAAAGTATTCCTCAAGAACCTTAATGAATATCCTCTTAATGTACGTCTGGCATTTGAAGATTTAATTGTTAAAAATGAATTTACAGATGAAGCTGAATTCGAAATCGTAGAAAAAATCCTGAACAAGGCTCCTGCCCGTCAGGTTGCTTCTATGCTTGAGAAAATGCTTGATATCTCTCTTCCTGTTCCACGTAACTACGAACACAGAACCGCAGAAGAATATGAAGCATACAAAAAATCACTTTCTTATCAGCTCAAAAACAAGATTATTCCTGCAGTATTTGCCTGTATGGTTCTTATGATAGTAGGATTTGGAGTATTCAAATTTACAAAGAACTGTATTTATATTCCTGCAAAGGCAAGTCACCTTTATAAACAGGGCTACGCTATGCTCCAGGCTGATGAATATCCTCAAAGCGAAATCAAATTCAACGAAGCCATCACTTACCGCCTGAACAAAAACTGGTTCTTCAAATATGCCCGCAGTTACAGAGAAAAGAAACAGTACATCAGAGCCGAATGGATGTATCAGAACATACTTGATTACTTCAAGCATAATAAATCTGCAGGTCTTGAATACGCATCTATGGAACTTAATGACCTTGCTAACTATGAAAAAGCAGAAGATATCTGCCGTCGCCAGGTTCTGGACTACCACATCAACGATGCAGATGGCATCCTCCTTCTTGGAGACATCTTCCTTGAATGGGGAACTGAAAAAGACCCTGCAAAACTGGAATCAGCTCGTGAACAGTATGCAACACTGATTCAGCTTTACCGTTCTAATATGCTTTATGAAGGCCGCATGCTGCGTTACTTCATCAGAACAGATAACCTTCCTGAAGTCCTCACATTGAAGGAATATTTCCTTCCAAAAGAAAAGAATCTTCCTCCTGAAGACTGGACAGAACTTTCAGGTTATATGCTTGATAAACTTTACGGTCCTCTTGCTCCAAGTGATGAATATCTTAGAAACTACATTGAAGATGTAAGACTTCTCCTTACAAGAGCCTATAAACTTGATTCCCAGAATCCGGTTTCGGCATATAATCTTTCACGTTACTTTATTGAAACTGATGAAAGCTCAGCAGCAAAAAGTACACTTATTGATACTCTGGACAAATTCAAAAAAGCTTCTCACCTCAAACGCCGTGATCTTTACAAATACATTGATACTTACCGCCTTGCTGGTGAAGAATACGCAAAAGTGCAGGAATTCCTTAGAGCACAGGAACAGTTCACTGACGGTATTACTCTTTATACTGCAGAACGTGATGCTTCAGGACTTCAGGGAAATGTAAAAATCGGGCAACTTTTTGCTGACCAGGCAGATATGGATTACTTCATCACCGGAGACTACGACAACGCCCTCCAGAATTACATTTCTTCTGTTGAACTTGAAAACGACAATCCGTCAATCCGTTACAAAATCGGATACATTCAGTACAAGAAAAAGAACTATGGTGAAGCTCTGGGGTCATTTATGAAAGCGGGCGACGGCAATATTAAAGAAACAAACCTTATGCTTGCTATGGGAAATACTCTTTCGCTGCGCGGCGATAACTATGCCGCCCAGGGCTATTATGAAGACCTTATTTCAAACCTTGATCGTCAGATTGAAGACAGAGGAATTGTTCTTCCACAGACAAGTGCCGAAGAGAATGAACTTATTACAACATATCTTTACGCTTCAAACAACTACGGAGTAACTCTTTACCGTCTTGCTTCCCGTACAGGTAACAGTTCATTCAATGCACAGGCAATTGTTCAGTTCTCCCAGTCTGTTAGAGCCTGGGACGCCCTTACAAGAAACCAGGAAACTCTGGTAAGACTTGAAGGTTCAAATCTGGCAGAAGAAAACATCAAGTATATTACACATCCTGTACCAGATTTTGAACCTGCAATTTATACGGAAATACCACGCACAATTTTAAACAATGAAAAAATTTCGTACTAAGTTTCTTTTAAAAGAACTTTTCAGAAAATCAATTCACTTGTGCTCAGCCCTGGTTCCTTTTTTTCTGGACCATTTTTTCACGCTGACTGTATGCCTTTTATTCTGCGCACTCATAGGATACACAGTCAGCGAATTCCTGCGTCTTAAAGGTTATGAAATTCCTTTAATCTCAACAATAACAGAAATTGCCGCAAGAAAAAGAGACGAAGACAAATTCGTTCTTGGCCCTGTGACTCTTGTTATAGGCATTATTATCACTGCCCTTTCAATAAAAAATCCTGAATGCAGAAGAATCGGAATATTTGCACTTGCTTTCGGTGACGGTCTTGCCAGCTTATGCGGAAAGTTTTTTGGAAGGATTCATATTTCTCTTACCAAAGGAAAAACTGCTGCCGGAAGCATTGCCTGTTTTACGGCTGTATTCCTTTCAACTTTCTGTGTCTGCGGAAACACACAGACTTCTCTTACTATTGCCTTAGTTGCAATGCTTATTGAAATTCTCCCCCTGGCAGACATGGACAACATCATTATTCCGCCAGCAATCGGATGGCTTGCAGTCTATCTTTACGGAAGCTTATAAAAATCAGATTAAGAGAAAAGGTATCTGTCATGAAGGTCTTTAAGATACCAGATTGTACCCCAGGTAAAGAAAACCAGACTTAAAATCAGAATAAAGAAATTTACACTATTAATTGAAAGAACAAAACCTGCAATAATCATTGCAAGACCAAAAGTTGTTTTTTGTGAATAACCATCCCGCAAATTAAAGAAAAACAAAGAAATAACTGCAACTGAATCTACAAGAATTTCAATAATAACAACAATATGGTCAAAACCAGCGTGAACACGAAAATCTTTTTCAATAATTCCTGTATTTAGCGGAAGTACCATGGCAAGGAAAACAGAAACAACAATAATCAGTGCCATATTGCGTTCAACATTCTGGCGTTCTTCAACCTGAGTCATAATCACGGCAAAAAGAACTGACAGAGGTGCAAGAATTCTTGCAAAAAGTGAGAAATTACCAAGAAGAATCAGAAAATCAGAAAATGATGTTTCAACCGAAAACATTGGAATATAAAATCTTACAGTTTCAGCAATACAGGAAAGAAGAAAACAGAAGAAAAAAGAGATTTCCGTACAGTTTGTCTTGGCAAATGCATTGTTTATGACTTTTGCTGTAATCACAACATAAAGATTCATAAAGAAAAGTGAGGCATAAACTGCCATTGGCTGATATCCAAAAAACAAAGAATACCAGAAGTCCCCTTCTGTAAAGTTTAATTTCACAGGGGTCCGAATATAATAATGGAGAAAAAAGACCACATTAATCACCAGAATAATAAGCGATACAAGGAAAAGAGAAAAATTAAGCCGGTTTCTTGTTTTTATGGTCATAACAAAATAATAAAGTGATTAGAAATAATAGTAAAGACTGACTTGATTATGCCGATTATAGATATAAGATTATCTTTTTTTGGGGGAAAAAATGAAAAAGATTATTTCTGCAGTTATTTCAATGTGCCTTCTGGCATCCGCCGTTTTTGCCGGAGATGTAGCCACTTTTGTTGAAGGCGGATGGTCATCAGACGGAAAAATTTACGTGTTCGGACAGTATGGAAAAACAGATAAAAATTTCCAGGGTTGGGCTGAACTTATCGAAGTTGATATCGCAAAAAATGATTATGTAAATAACGGATACTTCTCAATCAAACCTTCTGCTGTTACAAGCGGCAAAAATGGACGCGAAGTATATGAATCGCTGGAAGCAAAAAGCTTTTACAGCACAAAACCTTTGAACCTTAAGAAAACAGGTCCTGATCAGAAACTTTATATCTGTGAAGATCCTCTTAAAAAAGGTTCTGATGTAATCAACTTCACAGACTTCCTTGGATCAGAAATTGAAAACCCAAACTCTTTCACTGTAAAACTTATTACTGATATAACTGGCACAGGTTCATCTGCAAAATCTTCTTTCTACATTCTGATCGAAAAGAAAGATGCTGATGGAAATGTGATTGCAAGCCAGAAAGTCGGAAATCCTGACATTCGCCGCAAAGGTGTAACTGGATATAAAATTGAACAGATCCTTACAGATAAAGACGGAAAATCTATGATTTTCGTTGTTGAAAAGATTATGGAAGATTCAACAGGAATCAACATCCGCTACATGGTCGAAACCTGCAAGCTGAACGGAAACTTCTAATAAACTGTCATTATAAAATTTGTGCCGGTGATATAATCACCGGTTTTTTTTTATTTTTTTCAAAAGTTCTTTCCTGTTTTTTCAAAAAAAATCCATATATATAGTAGCAGAAATAAAATTATATGGAGAATAAAATGAAAACAAAATCAAAACGGTTAATCATTATCATACTTGAAACCCTGGGACTTTCTGCATGTATGCTACTTTCCGTATTCCCCCTTTCCTGCCGGGTCAGTGTTTCAGGACTTGAAATTATCGGAACAGACTGCAAAGTGCCAGTTCTTGAATTTTATGAAATATTTGATGAGAGCAGAATCGTCATGACATTCTCAGAGGAAGTAAATCTTCTGAATTCAAGTATTACAGAATTTCAGGAAGAAGATTCGCAAAAAATCGAAACAGTGTATTCAAAATCTGAAGACGGCCGCACAGTTTTCATAGATATTCCAAGCGGAACAGAAATTGGAAGAGATTATGTTTTTCTTGGCGAAGTAGAAAACAAATGGGGCTCTTCGCTGACTTTTTCATACAGATTTACCGGCTTCAACAATCATCTGCCAAAGCTCATCCTTACCGAAATAATGGATGAAACAAGACGATATACAAGAAGCAAAATAGAACACAAGATTTATGAGTTCATTGAATTTTATGCCCTTACTGATGGAAATCTTTCCGGGCTAAAAATTTACAGCTGCAACGACGGTGAAAGTAAAGCTTATATTTTCCCGGGAATTGATGTGAAAGCTGGAGATTTTATCACAGTCCATTACAGAAAAAACTCACTGGACGGAGAACTCTGTATAGATGAAATAACAGGAGATAAAATTTTATGTCAGGCAGAAGGCGCTTCAGACCAGTCATGGGATTTTTACCTTGATAATACTGAAGCCCGTTTTGGAGCAAGTCAGGATATAGTATATCTGGAAAATTCAAACAACGGAAAAATTCTTCAGGCAGTTCTTTATTCAAAAAATGGAAAAACTGACTGGACAAAAGATATTTTCAAAGAAACCCATAAAAGATGTATTGAAGACGGAGTATGGACTGGTGATGAAAAAATTGAAGATGTTATATCTTTCGATAATAATGCAAATTTTCAGAGAAATAATCTTTCAGAAATAATTTCAGCCTACAATAATGATACATTGGAATGGCCTCTTCCTTCTGATAAAAATCAGTGGGTTTATTTTAAAACCGCAAACTATACTCCCGGGTATTGTGACATTTTTTAATTTCTTTGTTACAATGTCTGCATGGCAGAACTTTTAGCACCTGCGGGTAATATTGAATCACTTGACGCAGCAATCGGCGAAGGCGCCGATGCTGTATACATGGGACTTAAGAGCTTTAATGCTCGTCTTCGTACAACAAACTTTGCATGGAATCAGTTTGAAGCTGCTGTTGAATCATGTCACAGACAGCACAAAAAAATCTATGTAACAGTAAACACAGTCTCTGAAGAAAAAGAAACTGAACGCCTTTATCGTTTCCTCTCATACCTGAACAAGGTTGGTCCTGACGGACTCATCGTACAGGATTTCGGTGTAATCCGCATGTGCCAGGAATTTTTCCCAAACCTTGAACTTCATGCTTCAACACAGATGAACGTAGAAAGTTCTGCTGCAACCAGACTTTTGCAGAAAGAAGGACTTAAACGTGTAGTTCTTGCACGCGAACTTGGTCTGGATGAAATCAAAAAAATCAAAACTGAAACTGGGGCAGACCTGGAAGTTTTCGTACATGGAGCTCTCTGTGTAAGCGAATCAGGTCTTTGTCTTTTCTCAAGTTTTCTTGGTGGTAAATCAGCAAACCGTGGAATGTGTACACAGGCATGCCGCCGTTATTACACAGCAGAAGTTCCAGGCGGAATCCGCCAGGGATACTACTTCTCGCCTTGTGACCTGGAACTCATCGACCAGATTCCAGCGCTTATGGAAGCCGGTGTAGATTCATTCAAGATTGAAGGCCGCATGAAAAGTGCTGAATATGTTGGAAGCGTAGTTTCTGCATACCGCTATGTAATGGATCATTACCAGGAAGATAAAAAAGGCGCAATCGCAGCCGGTCATCGTATGCTTGCAAGTGACTTTGCACGAAGCAAGACAACTTACTGGTACGGATTCAACAGCCTTGAAGAAGGTGTTGAGAACGCTGGTTCAAAGATTCTGAATCCTGATCAGGCCGGTGGAACCGGTATTTATCTTGGAAAAATTAAAAAAACAAAGCCTGCTCCAAAAGAACTGAAACAGGCTTTGATAAAAAATCCGGCAGAAGCCACACCTGAAGAGTACCGCATTGCACTGGCAGTACTTTCAGGGGGCTCCTATGATCCGGATCCGGGAGATTCAATCCGTCTTCACAAAAAAGACGACTCAGGTCGCGTGAGCCATAAAGTCCGTACAGTTGAACTTTCTGACTCAGGCGAACGCTGGATTGATATTCCATCAGGCTTTACTGAAGGTGACCCGGTTTACCTTCTTCAAACAAAATCAAGCTCAAAACGTTATCCACATGTGCTTCCACATGATATCGGACGTTACAGAAAACAGCCGGGAGATGAAACACTTCCAATTCTCGACCTTACTCCTGTTGCACAGAAAGAACTTATTTACTTTCCAGAAGGTGTTTACGCAAGCGTTTCTTCTATTCCTGACCTATTCCAGATTCAAGGTCTCCACCCAGTACGAGTTATCTTGGAATATAACTCAGAAACAAAAGCCGACTTACTTGCTCACAAAACTGTGCTTCCATTCTCAAAGAAACAGATTTACATCTCACTTGATCCATTCTGCGCTTCAACACAGGAAGACAAGCTGAATGAAGAACTTAATTCTTTGGTTGAAGACGGATTCATGAACTTTGTCGTAAACAACCTGGCACAAATTCAGCTGCTTAAAGGCAAGAAAGTAAACCTGATCGCAGGTCCATATCTTTACACTTTCAACCGCTGGGCCGTTTCATTCCTGGAAAATCAGAACATCGGTGCATTTATCATGCCTTACGAAAACTCCCGCAAAAACCTTGAATCAACTTTCGATATGAACGTTCGTTCAAGAGTTCTTGTTCCAGTTTTCGCATATCCTGCTCTTTTCCGTATGCGTTTCAAACTTCCTTCTGATTATGACTTTACATTCTTCGAAGACAAGGAAGGTTCTCTTTTCAAAGTAAACTCAACAGAAGACGGTTCATTCGTAATGCCTGAATCTCCTTTCTCAATTGTTGATAAGGTTGAAAACCTGAACAAGTCTGGATTCAAACGTATCCTTATCGACTTTACAAAAACAAAAGTTACACGTGGTCAGATAAAAGCTATCATGACTTCAATGACTAAAGCTCAGCCTTTACCTGACGTTTCCCGTTTCAACTGGAAAGACGGATTCTACCGGGACCGCGATCCAAATCGCGACCCACAGAACCAGCGCTAAAACTTAAAATGCTGCAGCTTCGGCCAGTTCTTCGGCTGAAGCTGTGGCGGCTTCTGCCATTCTGATTTCTTCTTCAACAGATTTTCCACTTTCAGCTTCACCTTCCACCTTAACCGGTTTGTATTCTATGTGTTCAGCAACAACCAGCATACGGCTTTCCCATTTGTCTTCGGCTGTCTTCCAGCGTTCCTGCTTAAGTCTTCCAACAACACGAACCCCGCGTCCTTTTACAGCTTTTTCAACTGCATAATCTGCCATTTTATTCTGAACATGAACAGGAATAAAACTTACTTCTTCTTTCCAGTTACCGTTTTTATCTTTTGAATAACGGTTAACACCAATTGTAAAATCTGCTACTTTAAAACCTGGTACAGGTTCTTTGGATACAGGCTGTTTTGTTACATTTCCTTCAACAATTACCGAATTCAACTGGTTCATAAAAATACCTCTTTTGTTGTGCTGACGCACTATTATTTTGTTCCGGCCGAGAACTCATGCAGTACATATAAAACGCTGCACTATATATATGCGTTTTTTTTAACAAAAGAGGAAAATAGAAATGAAAAATTTGTAAAAAAATTTAAAAAAAAAGCAGAAAATTATACTTTTTTAGGGAAAATAAGGCTTTCTACGGCTTCAGTTTCACATGGTCTTACTATAAGTTCTTCAAAGACTAATCCACAGGCGCCATAAGCATTCTTCGTTACGTTATCACGTTCCAATACAATTTTCTGTTTCTGATAATCTGGATAGAATCTATATTCAGAACTATATTTTTCAATTTTCTGAATAAGCAGATCTTTATCAAAATTCTCAAAACCGGCAAGATATACTTTATTTACATCAAACACAGTTGATAAATATGAAACTATAAGTGCATAATTTTTAATGAATTTTTCCTGATTTTCTTTATCGTTTTTTAAGTTTTCCCTTTCTTCTTCTCCAACGTGAAGAGAACGGTATTCTTCGATGCGGAAAATTCCAGGAAGTTCGCCACCACATCCATTGGCACCTGTTACCGGTTTTCCGTTTACAAAAAAGGAACTTCCGCCAGAAATTCTTTTGATAATATCAGGATTATCCTTTGAATCCATAAAATGCTGAATGAAAACAAAAAAAGAGGAAAACTCTTTTTCGAAAGCTACACGTCCCCATCCCCAGCAACGGACATCGTTATCAAGGAAAAGAGGAACTTCTTCATTATTTACAGTTATTGTATCAGACAGCTGAACTTCTTCTTTAATCCCCAAAGGAACAGAACAAAGAATTTTACGTTCCGCAGGAATAACAATACCTGGAACACCAAATCCCAAACCGGCAACTTTAATTCCAGAGTCCTCTATTGCAGGAACAATAAATTCTTTTATAAAGGAAGGAATATTATTTACTTCTTCAAAGAATTTTCTTTCAAAAAGCACCTTACCACGAAGATTTGTAATGATAAGAATTTGATATTCAGGTTGCAGTTCAATACCTGCGGCAAAAATTCTGTTTTCGTTAAGTACAAGAGGAAGTCTCTTTAATGTAGATTCCTGCTCAATTAACCACCCCTGTTCAACAAGATAATTATAAATATGGGTAACCATTGCTCTGTCAATTGACAGAGTCTCCCCAATAACTTTTCTGTTAATATTCAGATTCTGGTAAACGAGTTTGAGCATAGAACAAACCTGGCGGTGGTTTGTCTTTCCTAATGATAACTGCATTTTCTCTCTCCGATTTTTATATTAATTCTTTTTTACTTTAATAAAGCTGCAAAAGGATTATACGAATCATCATCATCATCTTTCTGTGAACTTAAGTATTTTGCTGCACTCAAATCCTGTTCAACCGAGCTTGCAGGAACCAGAGCAATGCGTTTATTCTGAATATCCATTTCTTTGATTACAACAGACATTTCATCACCTGGTTTATAAAGCTTCTTGATATTTGTATTTTTATTTACGCCTTCAAGTTCAGAAATATGAACAAGACCATCAACACCTTTTACAAGATTTACGAATACACCAAAATCTGTAACGCGGGCAACTTTTCCGTCATATTTAGTTTCAAGTTTAAGTGATTCTGCAGAAGCCTTCCATGGATCTTCAAGAATTGCCTTCACAGAAATTGAAACTCTTTCATTTTTCCAGTCAGCCTTAATAACCTGAGCTTTAACAGTCTGTCCTACGGCAATAACACTGTTAATATCTTCAACTCTGTCATACTGAATTTCTGAAACAGGAAGAAGTGTTCTGAAACCGTTTACGTTTACAAAAGCACCAAAGCTCTGTACTGATTCAACTACGCCTTCTACAATTTTACCTGGTGTGATTTCACGGGCAAGGCTGTCCAGTTTTTCTGCATACTGCTGTTCACCAAGAACTCTGTTTGAAACAGTAAGATCTTTTCCATCATTCTTATATTCCATAATGATGAATGGCATTGTGCGTCCAACATAATAAGATGGTTCTTCCTTCTGACGGAATCCCATCTGTGAATAAGGACAGAAAGCTCTTGAAGACCCGATTTTTACTTCGTATCCACCTTTAATTTCTTTTTCCACATGACCGTCTACAGGAATCTTTGCATTATAAGCATTTTCGATCATTGATTTATCTGCTTTTTCACCTGCAATTTTTGCAGTAAAACGCATTTCACCATTAATATATCCTGTAAAGAAAACCTTTACTTTGTCACCTTCTTTTACAGTAAGCTTACCTTCTTTATCAAGAAAGTCTGCTGTATCACAGATACCTTCGCTTTTTGCATCCATAGCCAGGAAAACATAATCCTTCTGAATCTGTACGATTTCTGTTTCAAACTGGTCACCGATTTCCATTCTGTTGTTCATCTTTGTTGTTCCTCAATATTAATTATAATTTTTTTATTAATTCACGAACCTTATTAAAAGATTCATCTGATATATCATGTTCAATCTTACAGGCATCTGCATCAGCATTTTCTGACGATACACCTATTTTTTCAAAGAATTCTGTAAGAACTGTATGACGTTCATAAATGCGTTCTGCAATTTCACGTCCTTTTGGCAAAAGAGAAATATGTCCTTCTTCATCAATGAGAATATAATGTTCTGCTTCAAGATTATGAATTGCTACACTAACAGAAGGTTTTGAAATATCAAGTGATCTGGCAATCTCAACCGCATGTACAGGTCCTTTTTGCGAAAGTACAAGAATTGTCTCAAGATACATCTCGGCTGATTCACGAATAATCATAAAATCCCTCTTTTTTACAACATTTATTTGTATATTTTACCAAAATTTTTAATTGTTTGCCACGTGTTTTTTGCCGATATAAGAATCATGGCAACTAAAAACAAAATTAAAATTACTTTCGATCCTATTATATTTCTCTTTTTCACTCTTCTCACAGTCTGTGTATTTTTACTTCAGAAATTTGTTCCGAATCTGGGAATTAACAATATTTTTACAAGTCCAACTTCAATAAAAGGAGATTTTCCTTTTTCCTTAAAAGATCCCCTCAGCTGGTGCAGAATTTTCCTTTATGTATTCGGAACAAAAAAAATATATATGTGGATTTTTCTTGCTGTGATGAAATTCCTTCTTCCAGAAATTGAAGCAAATTTTGGAACAGGTCTTACAGCTTTAATGATTTTCTTAAGCGTTTTATTTTCAGGAGTTCTTTTTGCCTGTTTTGGAAGCACATCTTTTGCAGGTTGCGAACCGGTTATTTTTCTTCTTTTGGTTCTGGACATAATGACATCCATAAAAAAGAAAACACTAAATCTGCCGTCTGTTTTTGCAATGATTTTTATTTTCGTTTTCTTTTTTGCAGCCATGGGAAACATCAAGGAATCGATTATTCCATTCTTCATCTGCTTTGCCGGAGGTTTATGCGGCAGTCTCGTTTCATTTATTACAGTTAAAAAGACTTCTTCTAAGAAAAAGACAACAAAAGAATCAAAAAAGAAAGATTCAGAAGCCCAGACCGTTGTATATTTTGACAACGAAGCTGACAGTCCGCGGTTTAAAAACAAAAACAACAGTTCCAGTGAAGATGAAACTGTTGTTGGTACATTAACTTTCTAAATTTTATTACTCTTCGACTTTTTCCAGGACTGCTGTTACAAAAAGTTCGTCCTGGTACCAGTCAATAAGCAGAGAGAAGATTTCATCCTTATATCCTTCCGAACTGACCTTTATTTTCCATACGGTTCCGGAATTCAGCTTTCCTTCAGGAATTTCCTCAATATAGTTCCATTTATTACCATAAAGAACTTTGAATTCAGCATTTTCAATTACATTACCAGACTGCTTATCCAGTGCGGTTTCGTGAATTTTCAATGGACGTTTCATATCATGAAGGAAATCCATCCGTAGGAATTTCTTATCCCCTGTAACTGAAAAGCTTGTCCAATTCACATAAGGTCCAACCACAACTTTCATGCGGTAATCACCCTTTTTCAGGAAAACAGTTTTTGCTTCATAAATGGCGTTACGAGATTTTTTTATAGAAGATTCGCTCTCTTTTTTACCATTCAAAATTTTCTGAAAAAACCCGGAACCTTTAAGACGGAACTCACGGCTCGAATTCCCCACTTCCGGCATTTCATTTCCGTCATTCTCAAAGAATGTTACTTTGGCAGGAAGATCAAGGTTTCCAGATTTGAAAACAGAAACAGGCATTACAAGTTCCACATCCACAGGACTATAAATCTTAGAAAGAAGAGTCCTATGAACAAGACCTGAACGAATAAGGGCAAAAACAACAGCTCCCGCGCATAAGACAGAAATAACTGTTCTGCGAACAATCCGTCTCACTTTATCTTTTGGTTCAAAAGGCTTATCAGTAAACTTATATGTTTTATCGATTGAAACTGCACGTGCCAGCTGAACACGAAGTTCATGAGTATCATAATGTGAAAGATATTTTTTTACGCTTTTCAAAACAACATCAATTGATTTTGCTCTGCTTTTTTTCTTTGCCTTTATCATTTTACCAATCAAGCGTTCAACATCTTTCGGAATATCCTTATTGATTTTACGGGGATTAAGATATTTTCCTTTCTTTATGAGGGCAATATTTTCTTTTGTGAATTCACCAGGATATGGTTTTGTCCCTGTTACCATTTCATATAAAGAAATGCCAAGAGCATAAATATCAGCCCGTTCATCAACAGATGAACTGTCTTCAAACTGTTCAGGAGGCATAAAGGCCGGAGTACCAAGAGCAACGCCTTCTTTTGTAAGATTATCTTCCCGCTCAGCTTCATCACTGGCAATACCGAAATCTGTAATCTTGATTTCACCACGGCGTGAGATAAGAATATTTCCAGGTTTTATATCTCTATGAATAACTTTTTTTGAATGTGCATATTTCAGACCATAACAGGCATCCTGCATAATAAGCATAGCTAAGGGAACGGGAAGCATAACCTGTTTCTTAATGAACTTATCACATGACATGCCGTCAACAAGTTCTTCTACCATGTAACGAAAACGGTCTTCAGTAAAATAATCAAAAAGATGAACAATATACGGACTCTGTAAATCAAGGAGAATCTGTGCTTCCCGTTTAAAACGTTCAGCATTAGAAGAAGAGCCTTTTCCTCTTGCAGTAAATTTCTTAATAACTACATATCTTTTTAATGACGGATGAATTGCCTTATACACAACTCCCATTCCGCCTTTTGCAACAATACCAGAAATCTTGTATTTACCGATCATTGGTGGAAATTCATCACTCATCTTTTACTCTCCTTATTTACATCCAATAAAACATTCCTAATATCATTTTCAGGATTAAATCCATTTCCATTTTTAATATACACAATATTCTGTAAAAGCGGATTATGAAACTGAATAAAATGTCCGTTTTGCCGCATAGAAAATTTTCCGCTTACAGGCCGATGTCCGCCAAACCATGGAACATTCTTAGCTTTTTTACCAAGAAGATTTATAGTTGTATTTTCTACACTGTTTTCTTCAGCTTCATTATTTGCAGTCCATACAAGACCCGAAACAACGGCATCATCAAGTCGAGCATCAATTATTTCCTGTTTTGAAAAAACTCTTCTAGGTTCAGCATGACTGATAATACATTTTTTTGAGACATATACAAGAGGAAGTGCTTTTTCATAAAGTGAAAGCATATAAAGAACATCATCCCCATAAAAATCGCTGATGAAGTTTTTCACCATATCACCTTCATCAACATATTTTCTGAAAGGGAAATCTCCACCAGAACATTCATTCATTATATTTTCATGATTCCCTTTCAGAAAGTGGAAATTTTCAGGAAAGGAAATTTTCAACTGGAAAAGATTCATTAAAAGAGAAAGACCTTCAGTCATTTCTTCTTTCATAAAGGGACCTGAAAAAACACCGTTTTCATATTCAATGTAACAGTTCATCCACCGTTCACGGGTTGTTTTTTCACTATGAAGGGCATCTCCTGCAAATACAAGATGAATCTTTCCCTCTTCCAGGTTTTCAAGAACCGTTTTTCTATCAATATGAAAATTCAGAACATTTTTTAAGAAAGAATGCCGGGCATGGAGATCCGGAATAATAACAACAGGAATATCAGAATGTGAAAAATCGAGAAGGCTTCCAGCTGTTCCATCAGAAGCAACAGGTCTCCATGGAATTGCATCGCCTTTTTCATTTTCGAGAACATCAGTCATTTCTTCACTTAATGTGAAAATTTCATCATGAGACGGAAGTTTTGTTTCAAAAAAATTCATTATGAAATCACGAATACCATGGAACCAATCTGAATCTGATCCCCGATATTAAGTCTAATATATTTGTCTTTAGGAACTTTAACGCCGTTTACAAGAGTCCCGTTTGTACTGTTTTCATCTTTCAAAAAATATGCTTCTTTAATTTTCTGAATAACAGCATGATGCCGGCTTGCAAGTTTATTATCAACAACAATGTCATTTGAAGTATCACGACCAATTGTTATTTTAGCAACAAGATTCACTTTCTTATTATTAAACATCAAATAAGAAGCACTTTTTGAGCTGTTTATTTTATCAATATGTTTTCCAACAGGACTGTTAGTTGTTATTGTTTCATCCATTTCAACCCCCGGAATATTTAGTCTTTTTTTTCTAGTGATTTAATTATACCACTATTTCCAGAAATTGAAGGTTTAAAACTATTGAAGAGTGGGAAATTTCCTTTACCGGCTTTAAGGAACATTCCAGCAACCTTCTTGATTTCTTTTCTATCACGGCTATCAAGCTGATAAAGCTCATAAATAACTTTCGCAGAAACCTGAAGTTTATCATCTTCAATATCGTCCAGAGTCCTGCAGCCTGTATTCAAAAATAGATCAAACATTTTGTCTGTAATATTTTTCATTTCTGTACGAGACATTGATGCGTAAAACTGATTAAAAGTTGCATGAAAGAAAATACTCTCATCATTAAATTTATCTTTCTTTACAAAATCATTTCCCATAATGCTCCATGAAAAGGCATCATGCTGCATTACAATAAATTCAGAACTTTCTACAATATCAAAATTCGAAGGATGATGAAAAATCATTCCAACGATTGAACATTCCGGATATACAGAAAGAATTTTATCGGCCACCTTTTTATAGTTTTCACTTTCCATAACTTCCTGTACAAAACCAGGTCCGTCAAAATTAAAAACATTTATGATCTTTTTTTTCTGTTTAGACGTTGAGTTTATTGCAACGTACATCGCTTCATTTCCGCCCTTTGAATGTCCTGCAACATAGAACTTTCCTTTCAATGAATCAAGGGCATCTGAAAAGTAAACAAGAGCGTCTTTCTGGGCTGGAATCTGATCCATACATCCAAGATAAAAATCTTCTTTCCATCCGATTATTGTTTCATCTGTTCCACGGAAACAGACACAGTTCCAGCCTTTTCCTTTTACTGTAAAAGCACAGAACTGTTCACAATTCTTTTTACTGAATATATCACGAAAACCACAGAGTTTAAGTTTGCCGTATCTTTTAGACTGAGCGGCTGCCATAAGCAATTTCAATGTTTCAGGGTTTATAAGCGGCCCAAGAGTTTTCTTTAATTTTTTCTGAGATCTGGCATCTGTAAAAAGTGCAAAATCTTCAAGCATAATTTCATCATCAAAACTTTCAGGAACAAAATCCTTAAGATTCAAATATGAAATCTGGCTGAAGATCAGAGCATCAATTTTATTGAATGGAGAATAATCAAAAGTGATGTCACCGCGCCATGTAACATAATCAATCAGACCTGCCATAAAAACCTCTATCTGTTGTTTTTTATATATTCAATAATTTTTTCTGAAGCAAGGCGATGAGTAAGAGGACCTGGATGACCACGGCTTCCTTTTTCTTCATCAGTTTTTTCAAGATTCATTGAAGGAAGAATCATTGCAGAAGTTTTATTGTCGCCTGTTTCAGAAATGAAAGAATCGATTCCCTGTTTTACATATGCGCCAACTTCAGGCATATCAATCATTCCCCAAACCCACAAGATTTTTGCATCCAGGTTATTTTTTCTGATTGTTTTCAAAAAGTCCGAAACGCCTTTAGCAATTTTATTTCCATCTTCAGGAACAGGTTTTCCATTTTCATCAAGATGCATTTTATATTCAATTCCTGTTGCAGGATCCTTCCATGCCGGCTGATTAAATGCTCCTGAATCATTTGTCCCAAGATTCACAACAACAAAGTCAGGCTGGAATTTTGAAAAATCCCAAGCCCCTTGAGAGCCTAGATTTTTCTGACATTCTCCATTCTGAAGGCCACAGACTTTATCGTAAACAGGCGGCATAGCTGAAGTTACGTTATTGTCCCAGCCACAGACAACACCCCATCCGCACTGTGAAAGAATATTAAAATCAGCATCAAGTGCACGGCCTGTTTTTACTGCATAGTTTTCTGAAACAGAAATCCACTGGCTGATCCAGTCCTGCTCTGAAGGATTTCCATAAAGCCCTTCTCCAGATGTAATTGAATCTCCAACAAATTCAATTTTCAAATCTTTTTCAGGAACCGGTAAAAATTCTGTTTCATCACTTACTTCAAGAGAAGTGATTTTAAGAATCTGATTAACGTCTCCGCTCATTGGCTGTGTATCGCGCATGATTGAAACAAGGTTTTCTTTTGACAGATTCAAAGCCCGGCAGATGCAGAATTTACTTTTTCCTTTAGGAGCCATAAAACGGGAAATTTTTCTTCCGTTTACCCAGACACAAAGCCATACTTCGTTGGAAGAAAAATCGCTTTCAACTTCCACCCAGATTTCAGAAGTTTTTGCATATATTTCCAATGCACTTCCAGCCCAGAAAAGAGCCAGCTCGCCCTTCTCATTTATGCCGGCAGTACGTCCACAGATATGTAAATTATTGATATCGTTTAAATTATATGTTTTCATAAATAGCTCCTACAATAATATTTAGAAAATACTCACTTCGTAAACTCCTCGCGTATTTTCTAACATTTATTATATAATCATAACCATTAATTTACCAAAAAAGAAATTGTTAAAAGTGCGCAGGCTTTCGAAAGTTCATGCTGCAGTTTTTCAATTTCGGCATTGCACAAATCCATTTTTACAGAAAGAAGATCTGCCTTCGACCCATAACCATTTGAAAAAAGAACTTCCTGATGTTTTATTTTCCCTTCTTCCGTTTCCATTTTCAGTGTCTGATATTCAATTTTAATTTCACTTACATCACAGGTATTCCATTGTTCAGAAATAGTTTTTCGTAAAGTACTCTTTACGGAGTCTTCATTTATTTTAGCCGATTCTGCATTACTTAAAGATCTGGAAACTTCTCGAAGTTTTTTACCACCATCCCACACAGTAGTTTTTACACCAAGAGACAAGTTCAGACTGTAATCATCTTTTCTAAGCCAGTTTGTTTCCATAAGGGGAAAACGAGAGCCACCATAGCCCATACTCATCTGAAGACCGACATCAGGTTTCCAGTAAACAGAATCTTTTGAAATTCTTAAAGCAAGATCACTGACATCACGAGCCTTAGAAACCATTCTAACAGAATCTGAATTATCTGAAAGAGCTCTTTCAAGAAGCACATTACGATCTTCTTTTAAAAATTCTTCAAATATAGTTTCATCATATTCAAAATCTATCTCACTGAATTCAAGACTGCTGATTCCTGTAATACGGCGAAGTTCAATCATCTGATTTGTAATCTGTTCGTTTACACCTTGAAGTGCAATTTCAAGTTCCTTGGCTTTAATTCTGGCTTCCACAACATCCTGATGAAGCAGCATTCCAGATTTTTCAGCATCTTCGGAAAAGGAAATCATTTCATCAGCATAAGACTGTTCTTCTTCCAGAACAAGACTGATTTTCTGAAGAAACCATAACGATGTAATACGGGTTTCAAGTTCTGTTTCAAGTTTTTTCCGAGTATTCTGAAATTTAATCTTCTGAATTTCAGAAATTTTTTTGTATAAGGCGGCCGCATCATGAAGTTTTCCCCAGGTAAAAACCGGCTGTTCAAGGCTAAGCTGAAAACTGTACAAGGTGTTTTCCATACCGTCATAGATCTTCACATACTGTCCGCTGGATGCAGGCTTTATTCCGGACGGCCACTGAACCGCAGAAAGGATATCATCTATGTTGACACTGAGACTTCCAACGGGAGGTTTGACCATATATGTTCCGGAAAGCTGAAGGTCTATCTTTGGGCCAAAACCTGCAAGGGCATCTTTATAATCCAGCACTGCCCTGTTATATTCTTCTTCTGCTCCACGTATTTCAGGATTGTTCACAAAAAGACTTTCTTTCAAAGTTTCGAGCGAATAGGAAAAAACACCTGAAACAATTATTGAGAAAACTGTAAATGCTGAAAAATATTTTTTTAATTTCATTATTTTAAGTTCACAGAATAGGAAGCAACATTTGATTTTAAAGCTTTTTCACTTCCGGAAATCTCACTTCCGTCGGCAAAAAACTTCACTTTAATTTCTGCATATTTTCCAGTATATGCATCATCATAAAAATTAATATTCTGACCAAGTCCTGAAAAATTTCCATGAGTCTGACTTCCGCTTGTTCCGAGAGGACGGGCTTCTGTTGTCACTTCTCCGCAGTCAAGAACAAAGTTTGTACCGTCAGGAGCTGCTTTCATGCTTATCACTTTTCCGTCATCTGCTGAAACATTGCTTCCATAAGTTCCGTGAACTTCTGGAACAGAAAGTTTTGTCTTTTTTCCGTAAAGATGTACTGAAAAGGAATCTCCTTCAATTTTCTTTGTTACAACAGAATTTTCAAGGAATGCATATTCTTTTCCGATTTCACCGTCCCCGTTTTTACAGGCTTTGAAATTAATTTCATCTCCCGCCATAAAATATTCAATTGAAACTTCAGGCTTAGAATCCCGAGGATAACTTATAATCATACTACCGTTACCTGCAATTACAGTTTCCTTTGTCACTGAAGCTGCATTAGGAACACTTTCCGAAGACTGTGGAACAGTAACTTTTACATGAACCAGTTCCGACGTATTTGCACCGGTTGCCACATCCACTACATTGATGTTCAAAACTGTAGAAATTTTTGTCTTAGTCATTTCCTGATAGATGCTGTCACTGGTAGAATCAGAAACAATCAAAGTACCACCTTTTACAAGTCCATAATTTTCATGATAAAAAAGAAGATAAACTTCAGAAACGTCTCCGTCCTTTCCGAATACAGGTTTCCATTCTTTCCACATTACTTTTGAAATTACAAAACTGCCGTCGTTTCCTGTTGTAGTTCTGGCATAATATTTTGATGCCGGTGAAAAGCGTTCAACCTTATTCCATTTATCAAAATCAGAATCACGGTCTTTTTCACTTGTATAAGCATAAACTTCTACATCAGAAATTCCTTCCTTTGGATTTGATGTACTTTCTGCATCAACGACGCGACCACTTGTTCCTCCTGAAAACACACTTGAGCAGGATAAAACAAGGGAACTTAAAATCAATCCTGCAAGAATTACTCGTGCTTTATTCAAAGCCTTAATCATTTCTATTTTCTCCTTTTCTCTGCCATATAATATAAAGTCGGAATCAGAATAAGTGTGATGACAGTTGAAGTCAAAAGTCCACCACAAATTGCCTGCCCCATTGGTGCATATATTTCAGACCCTTCCCCGCTGGCAACTGCCATTGGAATATCACCTAAAAGTGTGGTAAGGGTTGTAATTAAAATCGGTTTGATTCGGGAAGCAGAACCGTCAGTTACACATTCCAGAAGAAGCTGATTTTCTTCATCTTTTGAAAGTTCCACATGCCATTCGCCGTCTTTATCCTGACTTCCTTTTTCCATGGCAATCTGAAGACGGCGTTCTTTACGAAGCTGATTAACATAATCCACAAGAATGATACCGTTATTTACAACAACGCCCGACAAAGAAATAAGTCCAAGCATGGCAATAAGGTTCATTGTGGATCCGAACATAAGAAGTCCTGTAATAACTCCGATAAAGCAGAACGGAATAGTCATCATGATAAGAAGAGGCTGCTTGAACTTTTCGAACTGGATAACCATTACAGTGTAAACCAGGAAAATGGCAATAAGCATGGCTGTAATCATTGGACCTATCATACCGCCGATAAGACTCATGATACCGCCTGCCGCACTGTCTACTTCATCAGGAAGGGGATGCTTTGCAAGATAATCATTTACACGACTTGAAACTCCGCTTGTATTTTCACTTTTAAGCGTAGCAGAAACTGTAATTGTTTTTGCACGGTCAGAATGGTTAATCTGGGAAACTGATTTTTCTACGTAAATATCAGCAAGGTTTGCAAAAGAAACATCCTGACCGCGGTCAGTAATAATATGAACGTTTGCAATATCGTCCAAAGTTACATTGGTATCGGCAATATCAGAGAACAACTTCATGTCGTAGCGCTTTCCGCTTGAAGCTTCGCGGTAACGGCCGGCGTCCAGTCCCTGGAACAAAATTGCCGAAGTAATACCCGCTTCATAACTTGTAAGACCAAGAGAACTTAAATATTCCTGGCTCATATCAATAACCATGGTGCTTGTATCAAAGTCAGTATCAAGTTTTGCAGTAATTACTTCAGGATCAGTTTCAAGGAACTCTTTGATGCCGCTTGCAGTTTCATAAAGCAGATCCAGGTCTTCCGAAATAAGAGTAAGACCATAACCGCCACCACCGGAAACGTAACCTACAAGTTTATCAAAACCACCGTTCTCAATGGAAACTTTTGAATCAGGAAGTGCATCGCTCCAGACCTGCTGCATCATCTGACTTATGTAATGAACATCACGCTTTCGTTCGGAAACCGGAACAAGAATAACATGAGCATATGCACATTCGCCTGCAGTCATAGTCATAATACCTTTATTCTGGCTGCGCCCCATATAGAAAACGATATTATCAACTTCAGGAACTTTTTCATAAATCAGGTCTACTGCCTTTTTCATTTTTCGTTCAGTGTCTTCAAGTCTTGTTCCAACCGGGAAATCTACAGAAAGATAAAAGTCTCCCGAGTCTGTTGAAGGAATAAATGCAATTCCAAGCTGCAAGGCAATAAAGCCTGAGAAAATCAGAAGCACGACAGAACTTACAAGAACACTCACCTTGTTTGCAATAACCCAGACGAGAATCTTACGGTAGCCTTTTTCAAGTTTATCCATAAGGATATCAAACTTGCGGGGCTTTTCACGGACAGCAGGACCGCCTTCTTTAAGTAACAGTTTTAAAAGATACGGAACAATAATTACGGCAACAAGGAATGATGCTCCGATTGCCATGATGATTGTAATGGCAACAGAATGAAGAATCATTCCGATAAGTCCGTCCAGAAGTGCAATCGGGATGAATACAACCATTGTTGTTGCAACAGATGCGAAAATTGAAAGAGCAACTTCATCCCAGCCTTTATAGATACTTCCGGTTACTGTATAAAGAGCTTCACCCGTCTTTGGATTTCTCTGTTTGTAATAGCGGTAAATCTGGTCCAGCATAACGGAACTTCCGTCAACAACCATACCAAGAGAAATAACAAGTCCCGAAAGACTCATAAGGTTTATGGAAATACCGAAAAGCTTAAGTCCGATAAAACTGAACAGAATACAAAGAGGAATTGAAAGCCCGATTGTAAGGGTTGCACGCCAGTC
>JAKSTN010000043.1 GCA_024402535.1 Treponema sp. | reverse complement strand
TTCCTTAAAATACAGGCGGGAAATAGATGCTCAAGCCGCGTTATTATGCGCGGCGTTTTTATACGGGATCTTTTACCTTTCTGCGTCAGGCATGCGGAGGGCTTTAGTTGGACGCAGAATTGCGGACAATGAGCGGGAGCGAACCCGGAGCTCGCCGACCGCGAAGGAACTGAGCGGGGACGCTCAAAAAATCTTTAAAAAAAAATCACACAAAACTTTTTCTTTCAGTATAATTTTCTTATGAAGTTTTTACAGACTAGTGACTGGCATTTAGGAAAGTGTTTCCATGAAGTAAGCCTTATTGAAGATCAGGAATATTTTTTTAATCAGATAATCGACGAGTTAAAAAAAGAAGAAGATGACAACAGCCCTTATGACGGGCTTTTGATTCCTGGCGATATTTATGACAGACCTGTGCCTCCTGCAGACGCTGTAAAATTGCTCAGTTCATTTCTTGGACGCCTGCATAAAGAGTTTTCAGACCTTGAAATATTTTTATTAGCTGGAAACCATGACAGCGCAGACCGTCTTTCATTTCTTAAAGGTATTCTTTCTGAAATGAAAATCCATATAAAAACAGATGTTCTCGATTTTACAGAACCGGTTCTTATTGAAAAAAATGGGGATAAATGTGCTGTTTATCAGCTTCCTTTTTTATATTCAGGTTCTTTTTTTGATAAAGATGGGAATAGTATAAAGAAGCAGGATGATTTATATAAATATGCCTGCGAAAACATCAGTGATGTTCATGAAAAAAAATACGCTGATTATTCTTCTGTTATCTGTGCTCATTTGATGACTGTTAAATCGATTGTTTCAGATTCTGAAAGAAGTTTTGTAGGAACTGCAGAAGAAGTTAATGCGTCCTACTTTGAGGAGTTTGATTATACTGCAGTTGGTCATCTTCATTCTTATCAGACAGCTGGTAAAAAGAAAAATGTAGTGTATTCTGGTTCTCCTCTGGCATATTCTTTCGATGATAAAGAAGACCGTTATATGCTTAGAGTTGAAGTCAGAAGAAATGAAGAATGCTGTATAACTCAGATTCCAATAAATCCTTTGCATAAAGTTGTAAGGCTGAAGGGCTCCTTCAAAGATTTTTATGGTTCTGATGAAATTAAAGAACTTATAAAAAAATATGAAAATGATTTTGTTGAAATTCTTATAACAGATAAGGTTGCACCTGAAGGTGCAGTTTCTCTTCTTAGATCAAATTTTAAGAATCTTTTAAGTTTCAGAAAAGAACTGTCTGAGGATACAGTTTTAAATTCTGAAATGAATAAACGTGCCGAAGCAATGAAATCAAATAATCCGGAAATGATTTTTGATCGTTTTATTTACGAAATTTACGGTGATGGAAATAAGGAAAATTATGAATCTGAGAAGCAGGAATTTCTTATTTCTGCAAAGGAAAATAACTGGGAGGCCAAAGAGTAATGAAACCTTTAAAACTTGAACTTAAAAATTTTGGTCCATACAGAAATGAAAAGATTGATTTTACCGCCCTGGATGATATGTTTTTAATTACTGGTCCAACCGGCTCTGGAAAAACATTTATTTTTGATGCTATGACTTTTGCTCTTTTTGGTGAAGCAAACGGTAATCGTGGTGAAAAATCCTTAAAGTCAACTTTTGCAGAAAATGAAGAAGATGCTTCTGTTTCTTTTGAGTTTTCTATGGGTGGAGATATATATTTAATTTACAGAACTCTTCCATATGATCATATCACAAAAACTAAAAATGTTACTCATAAGCAGAGTATTGTTGATGTGTCAAAAAAGGATAAAGATGGAAACTATAATCCGCTTTGGAATGGTAAAAAACTTACTGAAATAAATAAAAATATAATTGATCTTGTTGGGCTTAAAGCAGAAGAATTCTCTATGGTAGTTGTTCTTCCCCAGGGAGAATTTGCAAAGTTTATAAGAGAAAATTCTTCAGCCCGTACTCAGACTTTGTCTAAACTTTTTCCTGTAAGTCTTTATTCAGATATCATGAATTCTGTAAAAGATAAATATGATGAATCACAGGCTGAACTTTCAGGGATTGTAAATGCATTAAAACAGATTGGGGAGAATGTTTCTTTTGAAGATCTTGAAAAGAATATTCAAAAAAACGAAGAATTTGTTAAAAAATGTTCTGAAGAAATTGCAGCCGCTGAAAAAAATCTTGAAGAAATTACCGTAAAAGGCAAAGAATTACAGATGAAGCTAGATGAAGTTTTAAAATATGAAGCAAATGTTTTAAAACTTGAAAAGCTTTCTGCTGAAGAGCCTTCAATGAAGGAATTGAGGGAAAAAATATTTGGCGCACGTAAAGCTTTGTCTGTTTATCCTCTTTATAAAAATATGCAGATTTCCAGTAAAAAAATTCAGGATCTGGGTAAATCTCTGAATGATTTGAAATCGGATCTTAAAGAAATTGAAAAAGAAGAGTCTGATTTACTTAAGAAAAAAGAGAAAACAGAGGAATTAAAAAATCAGCTGGAAACTGAAAAGCATAAGTTCTCTCAATTAGAGACTGCATGGGAACTTGAGGGACAGCTTAAAAACTTAAGTACAAAAAAATCCGAACTTGAGAAAAGTATAAAAGATAATACAGATCAGATTTCTTCCCTGGAACTTATGGTTCAGGAACTTGAGAATGAAAAGAAAGATTTTGAACTGAAAAATATTTCTTTTGTTGTGTCTGAATCTTTGGAAGAAAATAAACCTTGTCCTGTCTGCGGTTCAATTCATCATCCGTGTCCTGCAGAAAAACCTGCACAGCTTCTGGATGTAGATAAAAAGATTGAAATTCAGAAAAATTCTCTGGCAATATTTAAAGAACGTTATGAATCTGAAAAGCAGAAATTGATTAGCTGGGAAAGTGAAATTAAAGTTAAAACAGAGTCTTTTGAAAAAACAGGATTTTCGTCTCCTTTACCGGATTTAACTGCAGAATCAGAAAAAGTTTTTGAAATGGAAAAAGAAGTATGTGATTTTGAAAAATGCTTCAATGAAAATCAGAATAAAAAATCTAAGACAGAAGGAAGTTTGCTTTCAGCTGAAAAAAATCTGAAAATAGAAGAAGCAAGTTTTGAGCAGATTAAAGCAGATTTTGAAAAGGCTTTTTCTGAAAGTGGATTTACTGATGAAAATCAGCTGAAAGAGAATTATATTGCAGAAAATCTGATTCAGGATATGGAAAATGAAGTAAATGCCTGGAATGAAGAAATGTCTGCAATAAAGGCTCTTGTCAGTGAGGCTTCTGTTACAGAAAAATCTTTTGTGCTTAATGAAAAAATGAATTCGCTTCGTTCAGAATATAATGAAAAGAGAAATGAGAATCTTCAGCGAAAAAGTGAATATGAAGAACATAATAATGAATTGATTAAATGCAAACAGATTCATTCAAAACTGTCAGAGCTTGAGTCTACTCGTGTAAAGCTTGAAGAAAAAGCAGAGCCGTTAAAAAGACTTTACAATGACCTTTATGGAAATAATCCAAAGAAACTGAAGTTTGATTCTTGGGCACTTGGAGTATATTTTAATCAGGTGCTTGAGCGGGCAAGTCAGCGTTTTAGCGAGATTTCTGATAAACGCTATTATTTTAAGATGAAGGAAGAAATTTCTGGTAACGGTAAACAGGGCCTTGATTTTCTTGTTTGTGATACTTATAACGGTACTGAACGGGAAGTTGGTACTTTGAGCGGCGGTGAAACTTTTATGGCTTCTATCAGTCTTGCTCTGGCAATGACAGATTTTGTGGGCGGAAGAAACTGTACTGTTCAGATGGATTCTTTGTTCATTGATGAAGGTTTTGGTACTTTGGATGCAGAAACTCAGGATCTTGCTATGGAAATTCTTACCCGTATAGGCGACGGAAATAAAAAAATTGGAATTATTTCCCATGTAGAAAACCTTAAGCAGCGTATTCCAAGTCAGCTTACAATTACCAAAACTTCTTCCGGGTCGCATATTAGTCAGTAATTCGATATAATGTTTTCCTATGAGTGAAATTAAATTACCTGAAGATCTGAACGGTATTCATGTTCATTTTGTTGGAATTAAAGGGACTGGTATGGCTGCCCTTGTGGAAATATTTTTTCATAAAGGGGCTGTTATTACAGGAAGTGACGTTTCTGAAAAATTTTATACAGATGAAATTCTTGCAAAATTAAATCTTCAGGCTTTAAGTTTCAGTGAAGAAAATATTACAGATGAAGTGCAGTATGTAGTTTATTCTTCTGCATATAAACTGAATGTTAATCCAGACCTTATTGCAGCTGTGAAGAAGGGTGTTCCTTGTCTTCTGTACACAGAAGCTTTAGGAATGTACTCATCCCTGGCTTATTCCTGTGGTATCTGTGGGGTTCATGGTAAAACTTCTACAACCGGCCTTACAGGCACAATTTTAAAAGAACTTCCTCTTCCAAGTCAGACTCTTGCAGGTTCTATTATTAAAAGCTTTGGTGATACCTGTACTTTTACTTCGCCTTTGCTGGCTGAATCCAAAAAAGGAGAAAATATTTTTGTTGCAGAGACCTGTGAATATCAGCGTCATTTCATGAGCTTTCATCCTGAAAAAATAATTCTTACTTCCGTTGAACCAGATCATCAGGATTATTATCCTACATATGAAGATATACGTGATGCCTTTGTAGATTATGCATGTCTGCTTCCTTCTGGTGGAGACCTGATTTTCTGTGCAGACGATGAAGGTGCATGTGAAGTAAGCAGAATTGTTTCTTCAAAACGCAAAGATATTAATCTTATTCCATATGGGACAAAAGCCGATGGTGCATTTTGTCTTTCATTTACAGGCGTTGAAAATGAAGAAAACCGTTTTAATGTTTCCGGATTAGGCGATTTTGTTCTTAAAGTTCCTGGAAAACATGAAGTAATGGATGCCTGTGCTGCAGTAGCACTTTGTGCAAGACTTCTTGAAAAATATGGAAAAAATCCTTCGGATTATAAAGGTGAGATTGCAAAAGGCCTGGTAAACTTTGCCGGTGGAAAACGCCGTAGCGAAAAAATCGGTGAATTTAAAAATAAATATGGAAAATCAGTACTGGTAATTGATGATTACGGTCATCATCCTACAGCTGTGAAAACAACTCTTGATGGTTTCCGTGAATTCTATAAGGGACGTAAGATTATAGTGGATTTTATGAGCCATACATATTCAAGAACTCAGGCTTTGCTTTCAGAGTTTGCACAGAGTTTTGGAAGTGCAGATTCAGTAATCCTTCACAAAATCTATTCGTCAGCAAGAGAAAATCCAGCAGATTTCAACATTACAGGGCGTACTCTTTTTGAAGAAACTTTGAAGTATAAAACTGATGTGAATTATTTTGAAGAAATACTTGATGCAAAAGATTTTGCCGTAGAAGAAGTGAACAAGGCCCTGGACGAAAAATATCCTGACGGATACCTTTTCGTCACAATGGGCGCTGGTGATAACTGGAAGCTGGGAAAGGCTTTACTGGACGAATAAACTAGATAGCTACAGCTACTGTTTCTTCGATTTCTGTAAGGTATCCAGTTCTGATGCAGCTTTCGAACAGTTCTTTGCTGATGTAATCTGTTTTAACGTCTTCGTAACCATCCAGGTCGCGAATAATACGTACAACATAGCCATCATCCATTTCGCGAACAATTGTCAAAAAATCCTGTTTGTTACCAATGCTTTTAAGAGCAAAACTTTTCATATACGCCTCCCGTATAATTTGTATATTGTTAGTTCTATAATATATTTCGGAATGTATGGAAAAAATGTTAGAAAAAAATAAGATTTTTGATGCACATTTTCATTTTTCTGACTGTTTAAGGTATGTAAAAGAGGAAAATCTCTTTGTTTCAGGCTGTACGTCCTGTCATAGCATTGAAGATTACTTTTCTGCATCTGAATATAAGAAAAATTCTAAAGATCCTGAAAAATTGTTTATTTCTTTTGGAATACATCCTCAAAATCCTGATAAAGATTTACTTTCGTTTTTAGAAGAACTTCTTGAAGAAGGTAAAATAAATGCTGTTGGTGAATGTGGTTTTGATTACTTTACACCGGAATTAAAATCGCTGGCAGAAGCCCAGAAAACTGTCTTTGAAGCCCAGCTTGAACTTGCTCTGAAATATAATAAACCTCTGGTTTTGCATTGCAGGAAAGCAAACGATATTCTTTTTAGTTATTTTAAAGAATTGAAGAAGCTTCCAGCAGTTTTATTTCATTCTTTTATGGGGAGCCTGACAGAAGCTGAAAGTTTTTTGAAACGTGGAATAGAAGGATACTTCAGTTTTGGCAAGCAGATTTTTAATAATAATAAAAAGGTGATACAGCTTGTATCAGAACTGCCTTTATGCAATCTTCTTTTGGAAACGGACGCTCCTTACCAAACTTTGAAAAACGAAAAGTTTACAAATACATGTGAAATTGAAAATATATATAGAGAAGCATTTGATTTAAGGAAAGAAGGTGAGAAAGATTTTGCCGGCTTTTGCCGGCAGCTGGAATCTAATTTTTATAATGTTTACAGTTTTTTACGGTAATCGTTTATGAAAGAGATTGTCTTTGAATAAACATAACCGGCATTTTTTGATAAAGCAGAAACATCTGCTGTCATATTTCCCTTAAGACCGTCTTCAAGATACTGAAGGGCAAATGCTAACTGTTCAGCACCAATCTGGCTTGCAGAACCTTTGATCTTGTGTGAATAAGCACGGGCTTCTTCATATTTGCCGTCTTTAATGAAGTCATCGATTGCATCCAGGTTTGAAGGGCTGTCGTTAAGAAATGCATCCATAAGCATTTTGTACAATTCTGTTTCACCAGAGAGCATATCAAGAGCAGATGTTGTATTAAGTATTTCTTTTTGCATATATATAATTCTAGTCTATAACGCGATTTTTTGCTATATTTAAAAAATGATTAATTCAAAGTATTCAAAATCCTTTTCTATTATACTTTTAATAGAACTTATTTTTTCAGTTTTATTTACTTTCTTTTCAATTAGTTTTAAGGCTGATATTTCGCTTCTTGCATTTCCTTTGTGCGCTGTTTTTACAGGTTTCTTTATTTGGTATGGTTTTTCCAAAGTTTATATTCAGAAAAAACAGAAATATTTTACTCATGCCTTAAAATTTATACAGTATGTACCTACTGTTTTTCTTATCACATTTATTATTCAGAGAGCAGGAAAAGCCGGAAAGCCTTACTGGCTTGATGTTGTTTGCGCTTTTCTTTGGATTTTTGTTTTTGTTCTTTCCTGTGTGCTTCAGTATTACATGTCTGATAAACGTGAAAAGAAGCTTGATGATTTCTGGCTCGAAAAA
This sequence comes from Treponema sp., assembly GCA_024402535.1. GTDB lineage: Bacteria > Spirochaetota > Spirochaetia > Treponematales > Treponemataceae > Treponema_D. Next base: position 16,710 of record JAKSTN010000043.1, on the reverse strand, counting down.
TGTGAAAAGAAAAAGAAGCCTGTTGGACTTGGACGACTCGTATATGAAATTGTAGACTGGGTAGATGCACTTCTCCAGGTTGTTTTCCTTGTTTTTATCTTTCAGATTTTTACTTTCCAGCTCTATGTTATTCCATCAGAGTCTATGGTTCCGGAATTTCTTGTAAAAGACCGTGTTATTGTTGAGAAAATCGGAAGCGGTCCTAAGTTTCCACTTTCTGATGCCGGTCTTAAAGAATTTTCAGATTATAAGCGGGGAGATATCGTTGTAATCCGTAATCCGCATTATACAATGGATCATCAGTCTGAAGTAAAGTCAGTTGCTTCTCAGCTTGTTTATATGCTTACTTTTATGGCTGTAAATCTTAATAAAGATGAAAATGGCGAGATGAAAGCTGATCCGCTTGTTAAGCGTGTTGCCGGCGTTCAGGGTGAGCAGCTTGTTATGCAGGATGGGGTTCTTTATACCCGAACAAAAGACAGTGATGTGTTTAAGCCTATTCCTGAAAGTGAAGATTTTGCATGCTGGAATTTGAACAGTACAAATAAAAAAATAAAATCTAAAATCCAGACTTTCCCGTTAAGTCAGGAAGAATATGACATAATGCTTTCTTTTGAAGAAGAACGCAGAAACTATGATCTGGATGCTGCAGAATTCCGTGTAAAAGAAATTTCACGCATGATGAAAAATCTTGTAAAAGAAGAAAAGTCTGGTACTTTTACAGAACCAAATCTTTTCCTTCATACTCTTCTTTCATCTGATTATGAACTTTCGATTAAAATTATGACTCAGGAAGGCGGGCTTGAATGGCTTTCTGAATTCCTTACTTCATGGATTCCTGAAAAAAATCAGATTCGGGATCTTTACAGTGAAAGCAATTTCCGACTTAATATTATGGCAAAAGTAACATTTGGAAATCTTATTTTGAAAAATGCTCAGATGATTCACTCTGGAGTATCTTCAATCAACTGGAATACAGACAAGGAGCTTGCTTCATATAAAGAACTTGCTTCAAAAATTGTGTGGTATGTTCAGGGAAATGAATATAATTCAATTGCAGTACCTGGTTATCTTGATATGAGAAATATGCCTGTTTTCCCAGCAAATGATAAAGCTGGAAATGCACAGTATATACCAGAAAATTGTTTCTTTATGATGGGAGATAACCGTTTTAATTCTTTAGACCTTAGACATTCTTACGATCCAATAAAGAAACCTCTTTATGAAAAAGATCCATATTCAATCAATTATGTTTCATATATGGAACCTCAATATTTGAATCAGAAGTATATAATTGGTAAACCGTTTTATACATTCTTCCCGTTGAACAGAGCAGGATCTATTAAAAACAAGAAAAGGATGTAAATTATGACAAGTATGACAGGCTATGCCTATACAGAAAAAGTATATGAAAAGGCCCAGATTTCAGTAGAAATCAAGTCGGTAAATTCAAGGTTTCTTGATCTTTCTATAAGCCTTCCTCCATTTTTGAATCCACTTGAAACCTTTTTCAGAACTCTTGTTTCAGAAAAAGTAACAAGAGGTAAAGTTGATGTTTATATTAAAGTCCGCGAACTTCAGTCTTCAAATATTGTTGTTCCTGATGTTGCGGCTGCTGTTTCTTATATGGAGGCATTGAAAAAGATTTCTGATGCCTGTGGTATTGAAAAGGAAATTCCGCTTTCGCTTATTGTTTCGCAGCCAGGAGTTCTTAATGTTACATCAGGTTATGACGTTGAACTTTACAAAGAAATGATTCTTCCGGTTTTTAATGAATCTATGGATAAATATATTTCTGACTGTGAAAGGGAAGGAAAGAACCTTGCAGAAGATCTTCTTAGAAAACTAACAAAACTTGATGAATGTGCTGAATGTTTTGCAAAGTGGCAGCCTGATATGGAAAATCACTTTAAGGAAATGATTCTTGCAAAATTCAATGAACTTCTTGGAGATCAGGTAGACGAAAACCGTGTAATGACCGAAACTGCAGCTCTGGTTGTAAAATATACAATCAATGAAGAAATTGTTCGTCTTAAAAGTCATTTGAAAGCTATGAGACAGGAAATGACTGAAAATCCATATCCTGGGAAAAAGCTTGATTTCCTTTGTCAGGAAATTAACAGGGAAATCAATACAATCGGAAGCAAAAATCAGAGTGCGGAAGTAGGCGCTATGGTAATTACTGCTAAAGATTCAATTGAAAATATACGAGAACAGTCAAAAAATCTTGCATAAATATAAAAGTGGAGTTAAGGCTACGAACAATATGTGCCTTGACTCCACTTTTTTTTTAGTTTCCCATCTGTAATTTGAAAGATGAAAGCATGTCCTGAAGCATGTCGTGACCTGCTTCTTCAGATACTGGTTCGCTTGGATTATGGTATTCAACAAGGTTCGGAGGAATCTCATCAAGGAAGCGGGAAGGCTCTGAATCTACTATCATCTGCTGTTTTCTACGTTTGAGACATGATGAAAGAACCAGTTTGTTTCTGGCGCGGGTAATAGCAACATAAAATAAGCGTCTTTCTTCCTCTACATCTCCGCCGTTTTCTTCCACACTTCTTGCATGGGGAATAAGGCCTTCTTCACAGCCTGCAATAAATACGACAGGAAACTCAAGTCCTTTTGAAGCATGAATAGTCATAAGGTTTACTTTACCTTTGTCGTTTTCGTCGTTCATATCATCTCGGGAAAGCAGGGTGATACGGTTCAGATAATTGAAAAGGCTTGGATTTGAATTATCCGGGTTGTTTTCCCAGGTTTCCATGGAACTTAAAAGGAATTCAATGTTTTTCAGCTTGAAAGCAAATGCTTTTTCACTTTTCTGGTTTTCAAGCATGAGGTAATCTTTGTAATTGATTTCTTCAAGAAGTGTACGGACTTTCTGATGAAGCCCGCGTCCGCTTAAAAGCTTTTGTCTGTGGCTTTCAATAATGTTCACAAAGCCCTGAAGATCCTCTTTCACCGCGTCATTTGCCGGTGACAATTCTGCTTCAATGAGAAACTTTATGGCATTCCAAAGTGTACAGCCGTTAACGTCAGCTGCATCATTCATAAGCTGGATTGTTGCACGTCCAATACCACGACGTGGAACATTTATAATTCGTAAAAGATTTATATCGTCGTCGTGGTTAGCGATTACGCGAAGGTAGCTGATAACATCTTTAATCTCTTTTCTTTCAAAGAATGATGTACCGCCGCTCATTGTGTAAGGAATATTGTTTTCAAGAAAAGCTTCTTCAAGAAAGCGTGACTGTGTATTTGCGCGGATTAACACACCAAATTCATCATACTTTCGTTTTTCTTCCATGGCGATTCCGAGAATGGATTCTGCAATAAAGGCTGCTTCGTCAGTTTCGTTTTCTGGCATGAAGATTTCAATAGGTTTTCCGCCACCATTACCGCTCCAGAGTTTTTTATCTTTTCGGTTTGTGTTATGACTGATAACCCCGTTGGCTGCTTCCAGAATTGTTTCGGTAGAACGGTAATTCTGTTCCAGACGGATTTCCTGAACGTTTGGGAAGTCTTTTTCAAAGGAAACAATATTCTGGTAGTCTGCACCACGCCAGGAATAAATACTCTGGTCGTCGTCGCCAACGACTGCAACATTATCCTGAGCCAAAAGATGCATAAGTTCATACTGCTGATGGCTTGTATCCTGGAATTCGTCAACCATTATGTATTTGAAGCGCTCTTTATAACGGGCAAGAACATCTGGGTGTTCTTTGAACAGGCGGATTGGAAGTACAATAAGGTCATCAAAATCAACGGCGTTATAAAGTTTTAAACCTTCCTGATAACATTCATAAAGGGGTTTATACATGTCATTTGCAGTTTCCCAGTTTTTTCGGCCGGTTTTGATGTTTGAAAAAAGGTTGCCAAGCATGTAAGTATCCATGGCATCTGCTGAATATTTGAGTTCACGTCCGCATTCTTTAATTAAGGCTGTACGGTCTGTTTCATCGTAGATTGAAAAGTTTTCACGGAAACCAAGCTTGTCTATATCCTGTCGAAGAACACGAACGCCAAAGGCATGAAAGGTGGAAACTGTAAGATTCTGAAGCTTTTTACCGGTAAGCTCTTTAATTCGTGTTTCCATTTCCTTTGCAGCTTTGTTAGTAAAGGTCAGAGCCAGAATCTGACTCTGTGGAATACCAGAATCAAGCATATGGGCAATACGGTAAGTGATTACACGGGTTTTACCGCTTCCTGCTCCTGCAATAATGAGAATAGGTCCGTTTATTGTGCTTACAGCCCTGAACTGTTCAGGATTCAACTGTTTTCGAAGTTCTTCAAGATCAATCATAATGTTAGAGAAAGTATACTGAAAAAAAGAGAAAAAGTGTTATTTTGTCTTTGAAATATTTTCTTCGGCTTCAGATACACGAAGGTAAACAGGTCCGTCATATTCCTGAAGCGGTTTTTCGCCATTAGCAATCATTTTTTCTGCAAGAATAAAAAGTGAATCTGTTACAGCGGGTTTTACGCAAGGTGAAGCGAAAGTGGCGTCTTTTATATATCCTGCAACTGCTTCTCTGAAAACAGCGCAATCTGCAATAGGACCTGCAAGAATGAAATCATTTTCACCAGAATTGTTTATAAAGTCGGCAAGCTTTTCGTAAGGATAATCTCCTTCTGGGAAAAGTTCTGTTCCATTTTTGTATCCACATGCGTAAAAACGGTCTTTTTTTGCATCGATTATTGAAATAATTGCTTTACCCATTGTTTCATAAGGGTAAGCGTTTGCTTTAAGTGTTGAAATTCCATAAATAGGAGACTTTGAGGAGCATTCCAAGGCCTTTACAGCGGCGTATCCAAGTCTGAGTCCTGTAAAACTTCCAGGCCCCTGACAGATGGCTGTATATTCAATATCACTTGCAGTAAGTCCTGCTTTTTCAAGAACATAAGAAATAGCTGGTAAAAGCGTTTCTGACTGTTTCATTCCTATGTCATAACTTGCTGTTACAACGTAGTCATCATTTTTTGCAGCTACAGAAATTTTTGTTACGCTTGTGTCCAGTGCCAGTCCTTTCATTATTGAATATCTCCGTTTTTCCAGTTTTCTATGGTTATAATTCTTGAACCGTCGTCCTGTGGTTCAAGTTTAAGAATTATGGTCTTCTTTGGAAGTGCATCCATAATTTTTTCAGACCATTCTATAATAGAAACACCGTCTCCGTAAAGCATGTCGTCAGTACCAAGATTTTCAAAATCATCTGTACCTTCAAGACGATATACATCCATATGATATAAAGGCAGTTTTCCTTCATATTCGGAAATGAGACAGAATGTAGGACTTGTGATTGTATCTGCAACGCCAAGAGATTCAGCGATGCCTTTTGTAATTGTTGTTTTGCCTGCAGCTAAAGTTCCCTGCATAGCAATAATGTCACCTTTTTTAAGCAGGCGTCCAATTTTTCGCCCAAGCTCAATGGTTTCTTCAGGATTTTTTGTTGTAAATGTCAGCATGGTAAATGTCCGTCCAGATCCTGTTTAATGATATATTCTTTAAGAACTTTCATAACAGGAAGAACAGGATAATTCAAAGGTTCAGAAAATGCAATATTAACCGTTCTGACCCCGAATGGATTCATTTCGATTGCGAAGCTTATTTTTGTCTCAAGAGAAGTGGTTGGCAGTTCCAATACCGCATCACATGCGTATTTTCTCATATAAAAAATCTGGCCTTCTTCTCTCGTCAAGTTCTTGAATTCTAAAACCTTCATAATACCTATTATATATCAAATATCTCTAATATTCAAATTTGTAAACGTAAGAATATATTTTATTTTGAGTTTTTAGATCTATTTCCGTAAACTGGATATGGAGAGCGTAAAGTTTTTTCTCAGGAATAATTCGTGTATGTCTGATTATTCCGATTGTGCGTTCGTCTATTCCAAGTTTTGGGAAATAAATTGAAAGCTGCTGTTTTTCTTTTACAGGAAGGCTGCAGTGAATACAACATCCTCCGGCAGAAATATTTACAAGTTTTGCATCATATTTTTTTGCATTTTCTTTAATTGAAGAGAACTGACATTCTTCATTTACAAATTCACGCTGAAACTGACGCTGCGTCTGTGTGTGCAGTTTTGTAGAATGTGCAACATACATGAATTTTTTTCCGTCTTTTTCTTCATAACGGATTGCCCGGCTTACAAAAAGGTATGTAGTTCCGTTCATTGCCTTATACATAAGCCGTATTTTATCAAGCTCGGAAGGTTTGTTTTTTGAATTATAAATATGGTCAGGAATCTCAAGGATGAAGTTTGATTTTGTATTTTTTTCCATTCTCAGAGGAAGTAATTCACTCTCTGCTGTAATGTAGAAAATGAAACTGTCTTCAGGCAAAAATTCAGTTGAACTGATTTTTGATTTCTGCGCAAGCATGTTTGAAAGTTTATAACGGAGTTTGTAGAAATCAGAAAACTGCTGGTCCGATGCATTTGCGTGTTTCAGAATGATGAAATAGTTCAAAAAGATTTCATCTGTTGTATCTACATCATGAATGGAATAAAAGATATTGAGACAGCCGCTTTCCTTACAGATGTCTGCAATTATTGACTGTTCACTTTTTGTAAGATTGTATACTTGAGCCAGTTTTTTGATATCTGCCAGTTTTGTAGGTCTGTTTCGTTCGCTTTCACGCCATTCTGGAGAATCGTGATCCTTCTTGTTTTTCAGGATAATAATCCATAAAGCAATTCCAACTGCTACAAGAATTGCGACTGCAGCCAGGACAAGGTAGAAAGATCCTGTTGATCTTGCCTGAAGAGGAGATATTCCTGTTTTTAAAAACAAAACCATATTACCTCGAGAATTCTGCCAGACACTGTGACATTTCTTTCAGACGCGGACAGATTTCATATTCACAAAGATCTCCCGTAAGCACAGTGTCATTTGATGCAAGTGCATTTTCAAAATCACTGAGAATAGGGGAAAAGTCATTGAAGAACTCCGAAAAGTTCTTGTCTCCAATTTTTGATGCGTTAAATTTTTCAGGAAATAATGAAGCCAGTGCTGCAATGTGGCAAAACTGGTCTATGGCATCTGCAAGTTTCTTAATGGAATCATTAGCTTCCTGGCCTTTTCCATTCATGAAAAGGGAAGGTACCTGTTCTATTTCAGATGATAAGCTATCAAGTGTTTTGGAAAAATCCTTTGCGGCTTCAGAAACTGCAGACTGGTTTACAATATCAAATTCAAATTTTGAATTTTCGTTAAGAGGTTCTTTTGATGCTTCATCAAACATCTGGGCTGAAATCTGTTTTCCGTCAACCTTAATTCCCACAACAGCAGCATTACTGTTTTCACATTCCTGTGCAAAAGACTGAAGAACATCACCTACTGTTTTTTCATTTTCTATGCATGCATCAACTTTTTCGCCGTTAATATATAATTCCATAGATTATTCCTCTTATCTGTTATTCTGGTTCTGTTTTACAAAGTTGCTGATCTGATTCTGCTGGCCTTCAAGACTGCTTAAAGAGCCTTCCATCTGTCCGTACTTATTACGAAGATCGGCTTCTTTGTCCTGCATCTGAAGTTCAAGAGATGCAATTTTCTTTTCAGAAGCTTTTATTTTTGAGTCAAGAGCTGATGTTTTGAGTGCAAGTATTCCGCCTGTCTGTGTATATGCACCAATCTGTTTATCAAGTTTATAAGCAATTCCTGAATCAATTATAAGGTCGCCATCGGAATCATAACCGAACATTTGTTTAATATCATCAAGATGATTTTCCAGCGCTGAATCAAGTTTCTTTTCGTCAATTTCAAGGTAACCTCGAAGTTTTGACTGTGAATATCCGCCGCCAAATCCTGAAGCGTTTGTTGCAATTCCAAGATCTGAAAGCATTGAAATATCAGCGTGGTCTTCAAATCTGTAATTGGCGGAAACAATATTTGACATATTTGATTTGATTGATGTAAGGGAGAATTCAGTCTGGAACATACCAAGTTTTTCCATTTCTTTTTCTTTTTCATCATCACTTAAATATTCAAGTTCATTTACAATTTCAGATTTGTTCTGAGATAATATATTGATTTCTGCAACCGCCTGATTATATTTACCAACAAAATCAATTAATGCTGATTTTGAAGCTTCTGTATCAGGCTTGATTTCGATTGTTGCAGTTTTTTCTGTCTTTTCATGAAGGTGAAGGGTTACTTCCGGAACAATATCATCAATGTCATTTGTAGGACGGGTAATAGTTATTCCTTCGTATTTAATAATAGCGTCTCCGGCATTTGTAATGGCATTATTTGCTTTAAATCCGGATTTAACTGAAGAGTCAAATACAGAAAGACTTCCAACAGTAAGTATATGGCCTGTATTGCGGTTTCTTATTATAAGACCAGTCATACCATCCATTTCTGACATATCAAGATCGATTTCAACATCTTTTGTAAGTAAGTCTCTTGTTGGAATAAGTTTTTCAGATCCGTCTTTCATCAGGGCAAAAAGAACTCGTTCAGATTTTATTTCTTCAAGAGGTTCTGGTTTTACATCTGGAACTGAAATAAGTGGATCTGAATCAAAATTCTCAATTTCGATTCCACCAAATGCAGCTATACCTCCGTCCGGAATCTCTGGAACTGGAGCTTCTTCATTCAGTGCGACAGTAATATCTGTTGTTTCTTCCAGATGGAGAGAAAGCTTTACGTGAAAATTCTTGTTTTTCTGGACTTCTGAGGGAAGGTCAAGTTTGAATGCTCCCCGTGGTTCAAGACTGTATGATTCATCTGTATAAGTAACATTAGTTCTTGAGAGGGCAGGCATGCGTTCGCCATCCTCAAAATCTTTTTGAGGGGCTGCAGAAGTGTCATTCATGCTTTTTCCGAATGCAATTTTTTCTTCACGCACTGGAGAAATCATTCCAATGGCTTCTACGAAAGGAGCAGCGGCATCTTCGAAAATAAGAGAATTTTCTTTGCCTGTCTGGAGTCCTTCGATTAAAAGTGTTTTTTTGCCGGCGCTGGCACCGACAATCATAGTCTTTACAATATTCTTCCCGCGTTTGTTTACAGCTTCTGAAAAGTCTTTAAGGTTTCCGCCTTTCCAGTTGAAGGTCAGTTGCTTTTCACCTGTTTTGAATGTGTATGTTCCCGCAGGGACTTTGTAATTATTTTCAAGTTCACTTGAAAGAAAACGGTCTGCTGTTGCCGGTTGTATAACGTCGATTTTAAATGACTGGAATTCAGCACTTCTGTTTGCATCTGCTGTTATAGCAAATTCGTCTGTTGAGGTTGTTAATTTATTGTTAAATGGATTCTCAAAAGAGTACAGAGTTTTTGTACTGTCACGAAGAGAAGATAGAAGTCTGTTTACATCTCTCCAGGCGTCACGTTGCGCATTATACTGATCAAGCGATTTCTGCTCCCTTGTAAGCGGAATTCGCTCAACCTGCATAAGTTTTTCGACTGTATCATTTGTTTTGTACTGGTCTGTAACACCCGGGATATTAAGTCCGGCCATATTTTTTTTAATTTGATGCTATAAAAAACTAAACCATTTTGTCGTACATTGTGCCGATTGCTTTACGGATTCTTGTTTTTAATTTAATCATGTCTTCAGATGGAATCTGCTTAACAACCTGATTAGTACTTGAATCTACAATTCGTACAATGACAGTGTTTAATTCCTTATTAACATTAAACTGTAACTTTCTGCCCGAAGTAACTTCTGACAGTTTTTCAAGCTCCTGAACGTCTGCTTTTACTTCTGCCAGATTTTTTTCGATACTTTGGACAACCTCTGCTCCTGATTGTATAACAGGAGCTTTGGCAACTGTCGGCTTTGATTCCGACTTTACGTATGCCTTCTGACCATCCATGGTCAGTGATGAAACCGCTGAATTGATCGTGTTCATAGGTTCCTCCTGTTTAGTTTTCCCGTCCTTGGGAAAAAACATTTTCAAAAGAATAAACCAAGAGGGGGGCGCACCCCTCCTGATCTATTTTGTCAAAAAGATGACATCCAGAAATCTCTTTGACGGTTATTACTACTGAAGCAGAGCAAGTACGTTCTGTGACTGAGCGTTTGCCTGTGCCAGCATAGCTGTTCCGGCCTGTGTAAGGATGGAATTCTTTGTGTAGTCAACCATCATTGAAGCCATGTCTGTGTCACGAATACGTGATTCAGCAGCCTGTGTGTTTTCAGCAGCAATGTTAATGCCTTTTGCAGCCATTTCAAAGCGGTTCTGGTAAGCACCAAGGTCAGCGCGCTGTTTGTTAACATTTTTCAATGCTTCATCTACAGTGCCAAGTACCATGTTTGCTTCATCAGGACTTGCAATTGAAATCTGTGATTCGTCACCCTGTGCACCTTTCAGTCCAAGAGCAGTTGCGCTCATTGTACCTACATAAATGCGGGCGTTCTGGTCCATATTTGCACCAATCTGGAACTGCATTACTTTGTCTCCGTTTTCTGCGAAGCGACCAGTAAGCATGTTCATGCCGTTGAACTGAGCCTGTGAAGCAATGCGGTCAACTTCAGATACAAGCTGTGATACTTCTACCTGAATCTGCATACGATCTTCATCGCTGTAGATACCGTTTGCTGACTGTACAGCCAGTTCGCGAATGCGCTGGAGAATATCTGTTGTTTCGTTCAGGTATCCTTCAGTTGTCTGAATGAATGAAACTCCATTCTGAATGTTCTGGCTAGCCTGGTTCAGACCACGAATCTGGCTTCTCATTTTTTCAGATACTGCCAGTCCTGAAGCGTCATCTCCAGCGTGATTGATGCGTTCGCCAGATGAGAGTTTTTCCATGTTTTTCATGATTGAATCATTAGAAATGTTCAGTACACGATCAGCATAGAGTGAACTCATATTGTGATTAATAATCATAGTTGTGCCCTCCATGTTTACTTAAAAGCACTGGAAACATCTTGTTTCCGGCTCCTGCAGGAAAAAGGCTGTCATGGTTTTGCGCCCCCATAACAGTTTCAGACCTGATTCGGCAGGAAAAATTTGTCTTTCGATACAAAAAGTATACTGAAAACAAATTTTTCCTGCCGTTTCCCGCTATAAACATAACGGCACAGTTGTCAAAGAACCAGACACCTCTGAAATGGTGTCATTAAATTCATTGTTTTGGTGTTAGCTTGAGTAAAATAGTAGGGTAGAAAACACCGTGCAATATCAAAAGCATGGAAATATTTCTAATATCTCCATGCTTTTGATATTATAATACACTAATTCATCTAATACAAGAACTATCTGAGGAGACTCAGTACATTCTGGCTCTGGCTGTTAGCCTGTGCCAGCATTGCTGTTCCAGCCTGCTGAAGGATAGAGTTCTTTGTGAAGTCTACCATCATTGAAGCCATGTCTGTATCACGGATGCGTGATTCAGAAGCCTGCAGGTTTTCTGCTGCAATGTTCAGTCCTTTTACAGTGAATTCAAGGCGGTTCTGGTAAGCACCAAGATCAGCACGCTGTTTGTTGATCTTTTTAAGTCCTTCGTCGATAACGCCGATTGCACGGTTGGCATCTTCCGGTGTGGCCAGTGACATTTTTTCTTCATCACCATTAAGCAGTCCGAGTGCGGCTGCTGACATAGTTCCAATGAAAACCTGAGCTCTCTGGTCCATGTTTGCACCAATGTGGAACCACATTGAAGCTGTAACAACGTTTTCACCTGTTGGCTGTGCGAAACGACCTGTGAGCATGTTCATACCGTTGAACTGTGCTGCAGATGCTACGCGGTCAACTTCAGAAACCAGTGAAGAAATTTCTACCTGGATCTGCATACGATCTTCAGAAGAGTAGATACCGTTAGATGACTGAACTGCGAGTTCGCGGATGCGCTGCATGATATCAGTTGTTTCCTGCAGATAACCTTCTGTTGTCTGGATGAAGCTGATTCCGTTTGCAGCGTTCTGTGAAGCCTGGTTCAGACCTCTGATCTGGGCACGCATCTTTTCAGATACTGCCAGACCTGATGCATCGTCTCCTGCACGATTGATTCTCTGGCCAGAAGACAGTTTCTCCATGTTCTTGTCGAGATCGAGTCCTGTAACTCCCAGCTGGCGATTGGCAAACATTGCCGACATGTTGTGGTTGATAACCATAGTATTCCTCCTTGGAATATATAAGAGGGAAAATCCTTTTTCCCAAAAATTGCAAAAATGTGCAAATGTTTACAAGGCTACATCTACACATCTTTGCGTAAAGCGCTGACTGCTGCTTCGGCGAAGTCGATACAGTCATTACACTTCTGACAATTTATCGGCATAATTTGATGAGAACTTTAGCGGATTTGTGAAAAAAATTGAAAAAAATTAAATATTTTTATTATTTCTTTGAAAGGTTATCGATAATATCCTTTACAGCCATGACTGCTTTTCCTCTGTGAGAAATGGCATTTTTTTCTTCTGCAGAGATTTCAGCAACAGTCTTGTTGTACTCAGGAAGGAAAACGATAGGGTCATAACCGAATCCACCGCTGCCGGCCTGTTTAGAAATATCATCTATAAGGGTTCCTTCAAATGTTTCCTGTACCACATACATTCTGTCTCCGCCTAAATACAGTACAAAGGCGCATGTATAGTGGCATGAACGTGGTCCGTGAAGGAAATTATTGTATTCTGGTTTTGGATTTTTAAGGGCTTCGTTTAATTCTGAAATAAGGAAGATATTCTGTTCTTCCTGGCTGATTTTTGAGCCGTCTGGTTTTCCCTGAGGGAAATCTGGACCTGCATAACGGGAAGAATAAATTCCAGGTCTTCCATTTATTGCATCCACGCAGATGCCTGAATCGTCAGCAATTACAGGAGCGTGAACGATGTCATATAATGCTTTTGCTTTTATTATGGAGTTTTCGTAAAAGGTTGTTCCAGTTTCTTCAGGATCAAAGGCAATGCCTTCGTCTGATGGGATAACAATTTCATGGTCTGAAAGAAGTTCAGCCATTTCCTTTTTTTTGTGCTTGTTTCCAGTTGCCAGGTAAATCTTCATAATACTTAAAGCATATCAGATTATGCATTCATTTTCAAAGGGCTTCTTCTTCTGCAAGTTCCCGAGTTTTTTTAATATAGTAGCTGATTTGTCTGATGCATATTCCAAGTTTTTGTGATAGAAGCTCGTTAGAAGGGGTGTAATGAAATTTTCCGTTTTTAATTTTTTTGTTTTTTAATTCCCATTGATGTGTGCTTGTTTCATATCTTCTTTTCATGGTTCTTTTATAAGAATCACTGGCGTTTTCGTAATCTGATATTCCCGGTGTGTAACGCTGGTGAATGAAAAAAGATGCGTTTCTGTTGTTGCAGTATTCACGATGTCTTTCGTATTTTTCAATCTGGATTTCTTTAAGTTCCTGAATGTTCTTAAAAAAATCATTTGAATCAATATTATATTTTTCACAAAGTTTGTATACGATTGAATCGGGAATATCATAGCATTCCCGAAGGGCCGAAATAACTGCAGGTTTTGCTTCTTTGAAGCTTGAACGCTTATTCATGAATTCTTTAAGCGAGACAGGTTTCAGCTTAAAATCCGGGCTGTTTTTTGGGGCATAAGGAACAGAAAGTTTGTCATCAACTACAAGAATAAAACTGTACTTTTCCTGTTCATTTTCAAAATCATTCTTACTGTTATGTAAATTAACAAGTGATATTTTGTTCGAGTCTGCTGATTTTTTTATCTGTGTCTGAACGATTCCGCGAATGCGGGAACAAACTACGGTGTAGAAATCTTTTCCTTCTGGAAGTGGACCAAAAATTTTGTGGCCTGTTCTGAGAAATTCAAAAATAACATTTGATTGAAAATCCTGCTGCTGTTCGCTTTCTCTTTTTTTGGGGTCAAAAACTTTATAGTTTTCCTGAATAATTTCGGCAATAAGATTAACAGCCGATGTTACCGACATTTCTTTCTTTTCCACTTTTTCATAAAGTGAATTGATAAATAATTCAAGCCTCACAATACAACCTCCAAAACTTTTAGAATTTCTGTATTTATGGTTTGAAATAAAACTACATAAATACCCATTTTAATAATCGGGTGTTGGTGAAAAACTCTAATAAATTGGAGGTTTGAAAAATGAAAATTAGGGAAAATGCCCTAGTTTACATCAGTCTTGCGAATTCTTTTACTACCTGAGGAATCAGGTTTTCGATGCGGCCTTCGCAGCTCATTCCGGAAGCATTTTTGTGACCGCCTCCACCAAATTTGGATGCCACCTGACTTACATCAACTTTGTCCTGGCTTCTAAAACCGCCTGTACAGGAACTATCAGTTTCCTGGCGGAGGAAAACAACAGCTTCAACACCTTCTGAAGAAAGGAGAAGCTGGTAAAGTGCATCTGAATCGCGTCCTTCCTGACCGTACTGTTTTGTATCACTCATTGTTTCGTAAGTGATTACAAGGCGACCGTCAAGATAACGTTCTGCTCGTGAAAGAAGGATACCAAGAAGTTTTCTTGTAGAGTAGGGGCGTCCAGAATTGATTTTCTTGTAGGCATCTTTAGGATTTGCGCCATAGCTTACAAGCCGTGTTGCACAGGCAAGTGCCTCACTTTGTGTATCATCGATAAAACGGAAGTAGCCTGTATCGGTACAGAAACCAAAGAAAATTGTTTCTGACAGTTCTTTTGGAAGAGACCCGATAAGTGTTTCGTAGAATTTCTGAACAAGAATTGCACAGGCTGGAGAATGTGAGTCTATAAAACTCTGTGCGTTTTCAGGAGTTTCAGATGTTTTGTGATGATCAATAATGAAAATGTCCAAGCCTTTGAAGTCACCGTCAATTTCGCCAAGTCTCTGAAGTTCAGAACAGTCGGTAATAATCAGTCCTGTATGATTTCTCTCTTCCTGAGTCTGGAATTCCATTTCATTTGAAAATAAGTTTTCATATTCTTTGATTTCTGCGCGTTTGAAAGGCCCTGCAGATAAAAGCTGATATGGTTTTTTGAAATAATCCAGAATGGCAGCAATTCCAAGACAGGAAGCCATACAGTCTCCGTCTGGTTCTTTATGACCTGCAACAAAAAAGAAATTGTGGTTTTCAATAAAAGTCTTGAAGTTTTCTGCATCTTTGGTTGTAAAATCTGACATACAAAATCCTTGGAAAAAAAATTAACCGATAAACCCTGAATAAAAAAAAGGACTGCCGTTTAGACAGTCCCTGTATTCTAATTAATTTTGTACTTTAATTAAAGTACTACATCATCCATATTTGATTTATCAAGACCTTCACCAATCTGTCTTACAGAACCCCAGATGCTGTCATTCTTATTCATTGGAAGAGTCAGAATAACGCGATGGAATTCACCGTCTTTTTTTACGATGGTCATGAACGGTCTTGTAACACCAGCCTGAAGTTTTCTGAATTTGAATTTTTTCGGATTTTCAACTGTTCCTGTTCCCCATGATTTTGGAATAACAGTGCTTCCTGTTCCGATTTTATTCTTCTGGTAAATAACTACATATCCGTCACGGGCTTCCAGTACTTTGAGAATTGGAATATTTTCATATGATAAGGAAGACCAGCCATCTTTCTGATTTGAGCTGTCCTGTGCAAAAACACTAAGGCATACTGTTGAAACTAATACAAGTGCAAGAAATAATTTCTTCATATATCTAATACCTCTACTATCTCCAATTATAAATGCATTTATTTGATTTAACAACACTTTTTTTAATGTAACAAAATCGTTATTATTTACTTATATTTATATAATTTTTTAAGATTAAAAATCAGGAGAAAATAAGTGAAACGTGTATTTGGAACTTTAGCAGCTCTTTGTGCTGTAAGTTTATTTTTTAGCTGTGCTTCAAATAAAGGAAGTGATGCTGCAGTAACAGAAGAAGCTGATTCTTATGAAATTGATGTGTCCGAAAAAAGTGTAGAAAAAACTTCTTCAAAAGAAAAAAATAACAAGAAAAGAAAGAATAGTTTTTCTTTAGGTAACATGTTTGCATCTAAATATCAAGAATTTGGAGAAGGTTCAATTTATACACCGAAGACTTTTGGTGGAAGAAAACAGGAACTTGTTTCCTTTGTTGTTTATCCAAAAACAGAAACTGCAGGTTTTGGAAGTTCTTATATGGCTTCATATTATTACCTGACTATGGATGATTCTAGCCGTAAACTTCTGGTTTCTTCCATGAACCGTTATCTTAAAGATTTTGAAGAAAAGAAACTTGATCGTACTAATAAAAAATCATTTAAGGCTTATGGTAAAGTGAATGCCATTGTAAGATGGGGAACATTAAAGGCAAATAATCCTTATTATTCTCAAGATGCAGTTCTTACTCTTGGCTATAAGTTTGAAGATAATTCTCCATATTTCAGTATTCAGATGGAGCAGGTTCCAGATGAGGGATCTGCCTCTACAGCAAAAGATGTAAATGATATTGTTTTCTCAATGCGTCTGAACTATTTCCTTACAAAGAATCAGTGTCGTGGATTTATTGATAATCTTACTGATGAAAAAGTTTATGCTGCATATAACGCATATGAAATTGAACAATATGGTGCTCCAGAAGAAGATGATATTTACTTCGAAGAAGAATCTGATGAAGTTGAAGATGTAGAATAAGTATATTGTTTTCAAGTAAACGGGCCGGCAATTCTGCCGGCCTTTTTTTTATTACAGGATTGTATTTGAAAATTTTTTGGGCATAAAAAAACCGGAATCTTTGAAAGATTCCGGTTAGTAGTGCCTGTGGGGATTGAACCTACGACATCACGGATATGAGCCGTGTGCTCT
>JAKSTN010000042.1 GCA_024402535.1 Treponema sp. | reverse complement strand
GAGTCGTTTGAAGAGTAAACAGCGTCGAGTTTTGTTCCGCGTGGGCCGTATCCGTTAGATGTGATAAGGTTTTCCATACGTTTCTGAGCTTCTTCTGTAGACCAGTTGAGTGTTGCACACTGTGCTTTTTCTGTCTGTCCTGAGCGGCAAACCAGAACACCTTTGTCAAGGTATGGTTTAAGAACGTCCATAGCACCACCGAAGAAGAAGTTGATGTTGTTGTCATCTGGTGAACCTGTGAAGAATTCGATGTAAGCTGGATCATCAGCTGTACGTGTATTCAGTTTCAGGTTTTCAACAAGGTAGTTACCCTGGATTGTACCAACTTTGTAGTTATCGAATGTTGCATAGTATGTAACAGCTTTTGAGTTCATGATAAGACGGTCATAAGCGATTACAGGGATCTTCTTTTTGCGTGCATTTTCAAGTGCATTTTTAAGAGCTGATCCATCGATAGCTGCGATTACGAGTACTTCACATTTACTTGTAATCATGTTTTCAATCTGAGAAACCTGAGTTGAGATGTCGTTGTTTGCATACTGCAGGTCTACATTGTATCCAGCTTTTTCCAGCTGAGCTTTCATGTTAGCTCCGTCCTGGTTCCAGCGCTGAAGGTCCTTTGTAGGCATTGAAACACCAACTTTTGTTCCTTTTTTCTTTGCTGCGAATGCTGGCATAATCATAAGAGCTGCCAGTAATACAACTAAAATTTTTTTCATAAGAAATCCTCCTATTTTTGATATCTTAAGAATTTTCATTGATATCAGTATAGAACGGGATTTCAATATAAAATCGTCTATTTTATTGAAATTTTTGTCAATTTTAGGAATTTTTCACTGTTTTACAACAAATTTTGATGAAATAAAGAGTAATTTTTTGTGGTTAAAATTTTACTCATATACTTCATTGTAGGTATGGAAGCCTGAATCTATGATTACAGAATCCATATTATTCTTGTCTACAACAATAGGTTCAAGTTTTACGCATGGGACTTTCTTGAAATGATTGTCCATATAACTGACTTCTGAAACAAGGCTTTCAACCGGAGTTCCTTTTGCAAGTTTTACAGCATATTCTGCAGTAAGTTCTGCAAGACGGGTAATTGGTTTATAAATAGTAAAGTCCTGTTTTCCTTTTACTATGTTCTGGCACGCTACAATATCAGCATCCTGTCCGCATATAGGAATATGTTTCTTTACATGGCTGTCCAGAACACCGATTACACTTTCACAAACTGCATCATTTCCACAAATGATTGCATCGGGAATAATACCGCTTGTAATAAGGTCGAATGCATGCTGGCGGGAAAGGTCGTAGTTCCAGCCTAATGTATAAAAAGTATCACAGATTACTACTTCAGATGATTTTAGGGCGTTCCATAATCCCTGACCGATCATTTCCATGTTGTAATCATCAGGGGATCCCAGAATAAGTGCCCAGGAAGTTTGCGGAGTAATGGCTCTCATTTTACTTCCCATAAGATAGCCTACTTTTTCTGAGTCAATTGTCATGTAAAGTGAAACATCTGCATCCAGAATAAGACGGTCATAAGAAATTACAGGAATATTCTGGTTTTTAAGGCGTTCGAGACCTTCTTTGATTGGTTTAGATTCTGCAGGAAGAACTACTACACAGTCAACATTCTGCGAAGCAAGGTAAAGAAGCTGTCGGTTTTGTTCTGCGGAATCATTTCCGGAATTCTGTACAATAACTTCAGCTCCAAGATTAGCTGCAGTACTCATAAATGTATCAAGGTCTCTTTGCCATCGTTCAAGGGCAAGGGTATCGATTGAAAATCCGATTACTGGACCTGAGAATTCGTTTTCTGTAGAAAATGATTTTTCATTTCCTTGCTGTGTTTTTCCTTTGCAGGAAACAAAGAAAATGGAAACAATAACTGTAAATAAAGCTGATAAATAAATTTTTTTCATAAAACTCTCGTATTTTAAAATTTTCTGTATTCTGAAGGACTCATCTCGTATTTATTTTTAAATATTTTACTGAAATAATTCTGATCATTATAACCAGTGGCATTTGTAATTTCTTTAATGGACATATCCGTTTCTTTAAGAAGATGGGCGGCTTTTTCCATTTTTAATTCAGTAACGTAGTTTACAAAAGTATCATTCATTTCTTCTTTAAAGAGTTTACTCAGATAAAATGAAGAAACTCCTGCATACTGTGCAGCATCTTCCAGAGAAAAATCGGAACTGAGATGCAAGTTGATATAAGTACGGACTTTTGTAATAACAGGATTTTCAGTTTCTGTTTTTGTTTTTGAAATTGCAGTAGCAGCTTCAACTGCTCTTGCCGTAATAAAATCGGTAATGTCATTAACCGAGGCTGCAGAGGAAATTACAGAAAAACTGTTGTTAAACGATGAATCATCAAATTCCTCATTCAGTTCTTTAGTGATTGTTTTCGTATTAACAATAAACTCAATGGCCTGAAATTTCCATTTGTCTGGGGAAGAGGATGTTTCTTCAAGGCTTTTCAGATACATTCCTGCAAGAAACTGAACGCCTTTGATATCTCCAATTCTCAAACGTTTAAAATAACGTTCCATCGTATTCTGTAAATTTTCTGATTTATCGATTGTGGAAATAATGTCTTCAAAGAAAACAAGGTTTTTAGATTCGGATGCTTTGTTTAATGCTATAAAAGCCTGATTGTAAAATTCCTTGAACTGGATTTCCTTAGTGCAGACAGATGAAACACCAGTTTTTATTTTACGGTTTATTTTCATTGTGAAAAGTGTATGGATTGTGTTAAGGGTTTCGCGAACCTTTTCAATAAAAAAAGCTTCTTTTTCAAACGGGAAGAGAAGAATAACCCTGTTACTCATGAATGAGCCCATAATGCATTTTTGATTTTCAGACGCAATCTGACGGATCTGGGAATGAATGTCCCTTCGGTTTTCTTCCGTGAGATCTGGAATTTCTACTGCTGTAAAAATATAATTCCTGTCCATTATGTTAAAATATTCCAGATATGGTGAAAGGTCTTCATTTTCTGTACAGAAAGCACAGGAATAAAAGAAATCACTTTCAACCATTGGAGAAACTGAATTCAGTTTTTTCTGGATTTCTTCATTTTCATAAGAGTTTCCGCTTCGAGAATCAATCTGGTTCATGGCACTTCTAGCGGTCTGGATGACAGTGTTACGGTTTACAGGTTTTGTAATGTATCTGAATGCTCCAAGATTTAATGCTTCCTGGGCATACTGGAAAGTATCAAATGCTGAAAGAACAATGATAACAGTATCGGGTTTCATCTGAGTTATAAGGCTTATAGTTTCAAGCCCGTTCATTCCCGGCATGTTGATATCCATGAAAATAATATCAATGTTATTTGTCTTTACAATGTTGAGTGCTTCAAACCCCGAAAGGGCAGTGAAAAGGTTAACCTGTCCCTGAAAATTCTTTTCAAAAATAAATTTTATAGAGTCAATTGCAATCTGTTCATCATCACAAGCAAGTACATTATACATTTTTTGGAATCCTTACCATGAATTTAGTTCCAATACCATCGTCATTTTTCATGATATCAAAAACGTCATCACGCTGAAAATAAAGTCTTAGTCTTGAATAAACATTTATAAGCCCGATTCCCGTGTTCTTTTCACCGTCTCTTGAAACGCTGATTGTGTCTCCCGGAATGCTGTTCATTATGTCATCTCTGGTGTTGTCTGCCATTCCGCTTCCATTATCACTTATACTGATAAGGATGTAAGCCGGGTTTTCCCCAATTGAAAGTTCTACTTTTCCTTTGTCAGTATTCAAAAGTCCATGTTTTATGCAGTTTTCTACAAGAGGCTGCAGGGTCATAACAGGAAGCTGCTCCTGAAAATCTTTTTCGGGAATATTCTTTATAAATTCAAGTCTTTGTCCAAAACGAACTTTCATAATATAAACATAGTTATCAACTATGCCAAGTTCTTCGCTTATGGAAGCCGTATTTTTTTGCTGGCGTAAATTATAACGGAAAAAATCGGAAGTCTGTTCAATGAAACTACAGGTTTTATCTGCACCTTCCATCATTGCAAGCTGGGCGCCTGTATTCAATGTGTTGAAAAGAAAGTGAGGATTAATTTGACTCTGGAACGCCTTAAGCTGAGCTTCAGAATAAAGAGCCTGCATTTCTATTTCTTTTTGACGGAGTTCGTTTTCTGTTCGGGCTTTTTCCCAGATTGTATTGATGTATTCCTTTATGGAAATGATCATTTTGTCAAAAGCCATACATATTTTGGCAATTTCATTTTTTCCTTCTCTGTTAAAGAGAGGAATGTCAAAATCACGGTCAGCAACATGTTCTGCAACAATTGAGATTTCTTCCAAAGGTTTAAGAATTCTTGTGATAAGAAAATAAAGAAAGAGAAGAATACAAAGAAAATAGAAAACATAGAAAATAATACTTAGTTCCGTAAGACGTAAAATGCGGCTTCTGTTACCAAGGTAAATTTCAGCGTTATGTTCCATGAGCAGAGTATTCAGTTCTGTAATTGAATTTTGTAGAAGCCTGTAACAACGCATGCTTTTATCAAAGTTCACGGAGTTGTCTTTATTGGCACGCTTTTCAGCGACAGTAACACCTGAAAAATAAACGAAAGATTTTACAAGATTGTTTACAATATATTCTTTCTGTGCCAGTTGATTTGTTGAAGGATGTTTCTGCATGTTTTTTCTGAAGTCTTCAACTTTAACTCGTGCCGAATAGTAATTATCAATACTTTCATAGGTTCTGTATTCATTGTAAAGCTCCATGCTGTATTCAAGATCAGACAGATTTTTCAGGAGCGTGTTCAGGTTTGCGTTTGAGTTGTAAGCATTTCCGATTGTTCTGATTGAAGTACGGTTCATTGAGATAAATGAAAAAAGGCTCAGAATAATCATAAATGTAACGAGAGAAACACTGAGCATAATCTGAAAGCGGAGAGATTTTTCTTTAAGTGAAAAGGTTTTCATTTTTTATTCTCCTTCTTGATCAGCTGAAGTCCGGCATAAACATAGTTGTTGGCAAAATTTGTTCGTTTGTAATCAAAAAGTTCTTTCATTGCCAGTGTTCCAGTTTTCTCCTGATCAACGGAAATAATTGCACTTACAATTCCTTTTTCCAGATATGTTGAAATAGTGTCATTGTTTCCAAAGCTTATAATCGTGTTGTTTTCGTTGTATAGAGTATCAGATGAAAGCTGGGAAATACGGATTGTATCATCTTCCGAAAGACTGATAATAATGTTGTGTTTTTGTTTGTTGAAAAGTTCTGGCATGAGAAAATCTTCATTTTCTTTTGCTGATCCTTCAAGAAAAGTAGTATTCATCTGGAAGCCGCGTAAGGTTACCGAAAGAGAGTTTAAGAGGGTAGAATAACCTTGAGTTTTTGTGGAACTGTTTACAATGTAAAGTGCAGATTCATTGGTAGAATATTCAAACGCCGTTTTTGCAAGTATACGCCCTGATTCGGAAAAGTTGTTTCCGATAAATGAAATCTGTGGAATATTCTGATTGAAGTGACCTACTGTAACAACAGGAATCTGGGTTCTTCCTGAGCCTGTAGGAGTTTCAACAATATCAGATTCATTGTCGATATATGCTATTATCCCGTCAGCGTTAACAAAAGTTGCATAATCAAAGAGAGCCTGAAGTGAAGTGTCTTCTGCTTTTGATGAAGGAACATACAATTCAACCACTGCGTTATATCGTTCCGAGACTTTGTCTGCTCCAATGTAAACATTATTTAAGAAGTTATTGCTTGCTGTTTTTCCTATAACAATAATATGATTTCTTCTCTGGGGAATTTCTTGTTCCATTGTGAAACGTTTGAACGTATGAAAAATAGTAAGTGCAAATATGACTGGCAGTATGAATGAAATGAGAATCAGCAGAATGAAGTTAGGTTGTTTACGCGCCATAAAAAAATCCCGGGATTGCAGAGTATTTACCCCTGCAGAAACCCGGGAGCTAATTACTGTGCACAATCATTATATATTATGAATTGTGCATTGTGAATTATGAAAATGCTATTAATCGAATTAGTATTTTGCTTCTGTGTAGCCAATCCAGCCTTCGTGTTCAACAAGGGCTTTTTCAAATCCGTCAAGACGGAATTCGTAAGATTTAGAAAGGCTTCCTGCAATAAGTTTTACTTTTGCTGAACCGTCGTCATTCATTACGATTTTACAGTCTGTGTCTTTGTCTGCAAATGTTCTGAACATGTCATCTACATTTTCTGCAGCCATGTCGATTGCCATCATACCGCAGTTGTACATGTTCTGACGGAAAATACGTGCAAAGTTTGGAGCAATTACTGTGAAGATGTCATTTACTTCAAGAGCCCATGGTGCATGTTCACGTGAAGAACCGCATCCGAAGTTTTCACGGGTAATGATTACTTTTTTACCTGCGATGTCAGTTTTTGGATTGAAGTTATCCATTTTCAGGTCTTCAAGCAGGTAAGGCTTGAGAGCTGTTTTTGTAATTTCTGTAAGATATTTTGCAGGAATGATTTCGTCTGTATTAATATCGCTTCTGTCCAGGAACAGAACTTTTCCACCGAATTCTTTCATATTCTTTTCTCCTTTCTATTCCTATTTATATAACTCAGAATTTGTAATGTAACCTGCGATTGCAGTTGCAGCAGCAGAAGCAGGGCTCATAAGGTGAACCATACCGCCTTTACCCATACGTCCGTTGAAGTTGCGGTTTGTTGTTGAAGCACAAACTTCACCTTCGGCCAGAACACCGTTACTCATACCAAGACAAGCACCACAAGTTGGGTTTGTTACACAGAAACCTGCATCCATGAAGATGTCGATGATTCCTTCCTGAACAGCCATCTTGAAGATTTTAGGGGTTGCAGGGGAAACGATTCCGCGAACTCCTTCTGCCAGGTGGTGTCCTTTAAGAACCTGAGCTGCAATGCGGAGGTCAGAAATACGTCCGTTTGTACATGAACCGATGTAAATCTGATTAACTTTTGTTCCTTCCATTTCTTTGATTGTTTTTACCTGGTCTGGTTTGTAACCGTGTGTACAAACTGGTTCCAGGTCTGAAAGGTCGTATGTGTAAACTTTTTCGAATTCTGCATCGTCGTCTGAACGCCACTGTGCGTAGTCTGCAATTGCATCTTCTTTTGTTTTGTATTCGTCTTTGATGAATTCCCAAAGGTATTCAACAGTTTTTGCATCAGGGTAACAGATACCAGAAGTACCACCGGCTTCAACTGCCATGTTACACAGAGTCATGCGTTCTTCCATACCGAAGTTGTCGATTACAGGACCTGTGAATTCTACTACACAGTTTGTAGCTCCGTTTACACCGATCTGTGAGATAAGGAAAAGAATTACGTCTTTAGCGTATACACCTGGTTTAAGTGTTCCGTTCAGAACGAACTTGAGGGTCTTTGGTTCACGAAATGAACAAACTCCCTTAAGGATACCTACTTCAAGGTCAGTTGTTCCGACACCTGCAGCGAAGGCACCGAAAGCACCGTGTGTACAAGTGTGTGAGTCACCCATGATTACTGTGAAGCCTGGGCGTACGAAACCTTTTTCAGGGAAGATAGCGTGACAAACACCGTTTGCACCGATATCAAAGAAGTCTTTAATTCCCTGGCGGCAAGCCCAGTCACGGAGTACCTTACTCTGTGTTGCTGTTTTAGAGTCTTTAGATGGTGTTACGTGGTCGATAACAGCCTTGATTTTTGTGTTATCAAAAACTTTATCTTTTCCGCGTTCCATAAGATCGTTGATTGCGATTGGAGTTGTAATTTCATGACAGAAAACACGGTCCAGTTTCAGAACATAAGTGTTTTCATAAGGAGTGTCTACAAGATGCTTTTCGAAAATCTTCTGAGCAATAGTTTTTCCCATAAATGTATCCTCTTATAAGATTTAATAATACTGATTTTCTTCAGTATAATTAAAGTTCTTAAGTGTGTCTACATTTTTCGGGAAAAATCTTCAATAAATCAAATTAAAGCGTATCTTCTGAAAGAGAGCTTGGAACTGTATAAGAATGACGGAGAAGAATTCTTTTTATGGAATTCAAAAGACGCTTTCTTTTCGGAATATTGTGATTTTTTTCCATTTCAGCAACGGCATCATCAAGCGGAACGTCGTTTCCATATTTGTTTTTTAGCTGGTCCCAGTATTTCATTATCCATACGTAAAGGTCACTTTCTGTACGTTTTTTGAAATGTTTCATGATACGGCGTTCATCAAGGAAACGGACAACAGGAAGGTATACTGTATAGAACCATGAAGTAACTGCTTCTTCCATACTTATTTCTTCTGTCTTGTTCATGTTGATGTAATATTTATGAGTCAGGATATGATTGTAAATCAGGTCATATTTACCAGGTGTTGTAAAATCAAGACACCAGTAATCAGTTATATCACCGAAAGATGTTTCCATATAGAAAGTTCTTTTTTCAAACTGGATAATCTGTCGGATCATATCGTTTATATTATCAGCATTCTTAAGTTTGATTTCACTCTGAAGTGATACAACTTCTGCATCGATAAATTCTGTTCCACGGCTTTTTGCCACAGAAACACGATGGTTCCCGTCGCGTACAAAATAGAGGCCTGCAATTTCATAAACTTTAATTGGAGGCAGGTCAATCTGTTTTATAGCTGCATCATCAATTTTTTCCCAGCGAACTTTAAGGTGAGAGCTTTTAGGGAAGAAATTGTTGTCAAAATCTTTGTAGCGTCCTTCGCTACCAATAATTTTTTCTACTGGAATAACTTTCATTCCAATATAAGTTTCAGCACTTGGTTTAATAAGATTTTTTACGTCTCCTAAAGAAATAAGTTTTGCTTCTTCAGGATTTAAAAGGTGCTGGATTTCATTGAAAATTGCTTTGTTTCTTGCTTTGAGAAAGTCTTCTTCTGTCTGTTCTGTTGCCTGTAAATTCATTGATTTCCCTTTTCAGTGATTTCTTTAAGTTTTTCTTCGGTCAGCGGCAGTTCTATTACTGTATGTGCATAAGCATTTACTATTACAGTATCCCAATATTTTCCTATGCGTTCTTCGCGCATATCATAAAGATGAATATGTCCGTGTACCATAAAGGTAGGCTTGAATTTTTCTACAAACCAGTTCATTGATTCAAAGCCTTTGTGGCAAGGATCTTCCTTATCATGAATGTGTCGTGGTGTTGCATGGGTAAGGAAAATATCAAGATATCTGCCATACCGCCACTTGTTATATAAAAGTCGGGGAACCATGCGTAACAGGCGTCGTTTCATCTGACCGTCTGTATACTGGTTCTGCCCGTTATTGTATTTCATTGAGCCTGGAACTCCCGCAATAAGAAGGGGAGTTTTCTTTCCAGTTACAGGATCTATAAAAGAAAGTTCATGGTTTACTTCTGAAGTGAATCCCAGATACTGGCCTCCATGGGCGTGGCTTGAACTTGTGTCCTGAATAGCCCTGGCGGCAGTTAGATTACTCAGTTCTGATTTGTCATAATATTTGAATTCCTTCAGATTATGATTTCCAAAAACAAAGTAAGTAGGTTTATTGAATACTGAAACTATGAAGTCAATGTAATCCATTGGCAGGTCGCCTGCACAAAGAATCAGATCAATGTCCGGAAATATTTCACGGGCATTCTGATTGTAGATCATAGGATCAATAGCATCTGAAACACACAGGATTTTCATTATTTTTCCTGACTGCCTGCTTTGGTAAGAAGCTGTTCGAGTTTTTGTTTTTCTACCAGTTCCATAGGGCGGCCTTCAGCATAGCGTTTTGCCATATTATTGAATCCTGAAGATGACATAAGGAATGCCTTCATGGATCCCTGCTGTTTCATAACATCCTGCATGTCGTGGATTTCCGGTTCTTCTACAGGTTTTGGTTCGCGGTAAAAACGAACCATTACAATCTGTTTTCTGACACCAAGCATGTTTTCAAATTTCTTATCAACGGCGGAGAACTGGCATCCCCATTTTTTCTTTTCAGCAGAAACAACCTGGAGGTTCATAACTGATTCACAAAGATTCTTACAGATCATGGAGAATTCATCATCGCTTGATGTGAGGTAATCTTTCATGTAGTCATTAGCCTGAAGGTCTTTGTATTCAGAAAGTTTTGCAGAAACATCACGGAAAGTTTTGTTTCTTTTATAAATGAATTCCCATTGTTCAATGGCTTTGTCGATTTTGCGCATCTGTTCATAACAAGAAGCCAGGAAGTAACGGGCGTAGATGCTTTCATTGAGCGAACCTGTTTTATCCAGATCAATTGCACGCTGAAAATCAGGGATGGCGTTATCCATGCGGTTTACCATCATGAAACAGGTACCGCGTTCAATAATGGCCTTCATTTTATATTCCTGATCACGCTGAGCTTTTTCAAATGCTTTTATAGCACCAGGAATATCTTTTGCGTCTTTAAGAATTTTTCCAAGATAATAGTATGAAGAATAAGTATCTGGACTGAGTTTAAGTGCATAATCAATTTCTTTTTTTGCTTCATTGTACTGTTTTGTTCGGTACATCATAAGACCGATTTCAGCATGTGCCTTTGCATTCTTTTTGTCTAAGGCAACAGTTTTCTGCATGAAGCCAAGGGCCAGGTCATAACGGCCCATGCTTTCATAAATACGGCCAACTTCAAAAAAGTTGTCAGCATTTCTAGGATCAAGTTTTGTAAGGAGAAGACATTCACGAAGAGCGTCCTGAGTCTGGTTCGAAGCAATGAGAAGTTTTGCGAATTCGTTTCTGAAATCAACTTCATCAATTCCCTGACCAAAAAGAGCATTCTCGTTTACAAGTTTATATTCCATAATTGCAAGCTCAGGTTTGTTGTCTGCAATATAACTTTTACCAAGGTAAAAATGAGCAAGATAATTCTTCTGATCTTTTGCAAGTATCTGTTTACAGAGTTTTACTGCGTTAGGTATTTTTCCCTGTTTGATAAGTTTTGGAACTGCATCTATTTTCTTTGGTTTGAGAACACTGTTAAAAATAAGTATAAGAAGGGCTACTAAAATAGCCGAAACTACTACAAGTGAAATTATATAAACTGCACTCATTGTGACTCCATAAAGTGTATATAATTGAAAGATTACTAAATTTATGACAAACTGTCTATAAAACTCCAAAATGTTACTTTTTATGAAAAGACTTATTATTATTTTTAACCTTTTTCTCATTTCTTTCAACATTTTTGCACAATCTGAAGGTGAAAAACTCTTCATGAATAATAAACCTGCCCAGGCTGCCGTTATTTTTGAAAAAGAAATAGAAAGCGGGACAAATGATCCAAATACATATAATTATCTTGGTTTGTGCTATTACCAGCTTCAGGACTATGAAAAATCAGTTATAGCCTTTGAAAAAGGACTTTCAGCTCCAAGAACAAATAAAAAGATTCTTGCATTTAACGCCGGAAATTCATGTTATGCAATGAAAGATTACAGAAAGGCTGTTGAATACTATGGTCTGGCCTACAAACTTGATCAGTATTATTCCCAGGCTCTTCTTAATGAAGCAAATTCTCATCTTATGCTTTCTGAGTTTGATAAGGCTCTGGAAGATTATCAGCATTTTCTGATTCTTGAACCTAAAGACAGGCAGGAACCAAAAATCCGCCTTATGATTGCTCTTCTGGAAAAAGAACTTGTAAGGATTGAGAATGAACGCATTGCCGCAGAGGCTGAAGCAGCCCGTATAGCAGAAGAAGAACGCTTATATAAGGAAGAACTTAAGCGGCAGGAAGAGGAGCGCCTTGCGGCAGAAAGAGAACGTTTGAGACTTGAAGCTGAACGTCTTGCTGAAGAGGAACGTCTTGCCCGGGAACGACGTGCTGAAGAAGAACGTATTGCACAGGAAAAACGGGCAGAAGAAGAAAGACTTGAACGTGAACGTCTTGCAGAAATTGAACGGCTTGCTGAAGAAAAACGTAAGGCAGACGCTGAACGCCGCAGGAAGCTTCTTGAGGAAGTAGCAAATTCGCTTCAGAATACAGAATCTACAAATATGTCTTCTGGAGCTGAAGACATTATAGATTATGATCAGGAATCTGAGCTCGATTAATATAATTAATTCTAAAGGGTGGGAAACATGAATTATCGTTTCGAAATTTTTATGGATAATTTAAAAGGGAATCTGAAAAAGAACTGGAAAAAGATTTTACTGGCATTTGCTCTTATTGCAGTAATTGTTCTTCTTGTTTTAATTCTTCTGAATCTGAAAGGCGGGAAAACTGAAGGTGGTATTTCAAAAAAGGAATACAAGAATACACTCTCTCTGGCACAGATTTATGCTGATAAAAATGAATATGACAGAGCATTGGCTCTTTTGGAAAAACTTCTCATAGAAAATCCTGATGATCAGGCTGTTCAGGAACTTTTTGATAAAATCCTGGCTGGTAAAAACGCATACCTGGAAAATGGGGGTGTTCTTCCTTCAAGTGACGGAAAATCTGACCGGGGATCTGGAGAAAAAAAATCAGCTGATGAATTTAATCAAAGTCAGGATGCAGAGCTTGAAGAAAAACAGGCAGAAGAACGTCGTCAGGCAGAGCTGAAAAAGAAAAAAGCTGATGAAGAAAAAAAAGCAGCACGGGAAAAAGATCTTCAGGCCGAAAGAGAAGCTGAGGAAGAAGCTGAAAGACAGGCAGAGGCTGAACGTCTTGAAGCTGAAAAAGAAAGAAAAGCCCGTGAAGCAAAACTTAAAGCCGAAGAAGAAAAACGAAAAAAGGCTGAAGAAGACCTTGCCAAGAAAAATGCAAAACTTAAAGCCGAAATTGATGCAGTAAATGATAAAGTTGCTCTTGGAAAAAAAGCACTTGAATCTGGGAATATGGAAGAAGCTCTGAAATATTTTGAAGAAGCAAAAAGTATTATGCCTGTTTCTTCTGGAGAACCTGCATTTTCAGATTCAAAGAATAAAGAAATGGCACAGGCGCTTTTTGACGCCGGAGAAAAAGCCGAAGCCCAGAAAGATTACAATAAAGCTATGGAATATTATCGTAGGGCTTCAATGTATGATCCAAGTAATTATCTTTATCTTTATAATCTTGGAAAAACTCAGTACATTTCAAAAAAATACAGCGATGCTGTTCAGAGTTTTTCATCAGCTGCACGTTTGAACGGAACTTTTGCGCCTGCCCGTTATAATCTTGGTCTTGCATATCTTAAACAGAAAAACGACTCTCAGGCACTTGAAGCATTTAAAAAAGCAATTGAAATTAATCCTGAATATGAGAAAGCTTACCTTGAACAGGCAAGACTTCTTGCAAAAAAAGGTGACAGAACTGCCGCAGAGAATTCTTATAAAAAAGTTCTTTCAATTAACAGTGTAAATACAACAGCCCTTATGGAGCTTGGATCTGTTTACTATGACAACAAAAAGCCTGCTCAGGCAGAAGAAAGCTGGCTTCGTGCTTTGACTATGATGCAGCCTTCGCAGAATTATTCACTTACAGCTTTCAATCTTTCTTCTGTTCTTTATGAACAGGGAAAAATTGAAGAAGCTCTTACTTATGCTAAAAAAGCCTATGATGGAAAATCATATCTGAAAGATGATAAGAGCAAGGCTAACCTTGTTTATAACTATGCTCTTATGCTGGATAAAACAGGCGATGTAGATTCTGCCATTTCTGTTTATTCAGAAGTTCTTAAGTTCGATTCAAATCACAACAAAACTAAGATTAATCTTGGTGTTATGTATATGGACCTTGAAGATCCTAAGAGCGCACTGAATCTGTTCAAACAGGTTTATAATTCAGACAATAAAAACTTCGAAGCAAACAATAACCTTGGTAACGCTTATCTCGCACTTGAAGACTATAAGAATTCAATCAAACATTATCAGACTGCACTTCAGATTGATAATAAGAATAATGATGTTCGTTTTAATCTGGCCCGTGCTTATTCTAAGGATGGTGATTACGCTACAGCAAAGACTGTTTATCTGGAATTACTGAAAGCCGATATGAAAAACTG
Organism: Treponema sp.; assembly: GCA_024402535.1. GTDB lineage: Bacteria > Spirochaetota > Spirochaetia > Treponematales > Treponemataceae > Treponema_D. The sequence continues at coordinate 10,245 of JAKSTN010000042.1, read as the reverse complement.
GGATGCTTACCTGGAACTTGCAAAAGTTTGTATTCAGGTAAATGATAATGAATCAGCAGAAAAATACCTTATTTATCTTCAGGAAAAGAATCCTTCATTTAAGGCAAATGAAGTACAGGTCCTTCTTGATAGTATTGGTAACTAGTTTTTTTAGGAGTCACAGAAAGTATAGCAGTTTTTGCCTTTGTGTTTTGATTCATACATTGCAGAATCTGCTTTTGACATAACCTGGTCAATTGTTGTTCCGTTGTCTGGGTATTTAGCAATTCCTACGCTGGCCGAACTTGTGAAAATTCCTTTATTCTTTGGAAGTTCAACAGGTTCGGCTGCTTTTTTTACACATTCTTTCGCAAAGCCTTCAATATCAAATGGTTTGTCTGCCGGAATTACAATTATGTATTCGTCTCCACCGTTTCGGGCTATATGTCCCGAAGGTTTTGGAATGGTGTTCCATCTTTTTCCAACGCAAGTTAAGAAAAAGTCACCGGCACTGTGGCCGCAGGTATCATTGAGAGATTTGAAATTGTCCATATCAAGGAAAAGAAGATAAAAAGGTTTTTCCTGGGAAATAAGTAAATTGATTGCTCTTGTAATTCCTCTGTGATTTAAAAGACCTGTAATTGGATCTGTTACTGAAGCTTTTTTTACAATAAGGTTTTTGTTAGCGATTATTTTAAGGTTATTTATAAGAACAAAGTTTATAAGGAATCCTGAAAGAAGAAAGAAAATGCCGGGAGTTGATTCGGGATGTTTTGCAACAAATACACTCATAAGGCAGAGAATAAAGGAAATTATGAAAAAGAAGGTACATAGTTTTCCTCCATAATTCCAGTGAACCTCTGTCATCATGATTCCTATAGCGACAGAAAGACTGGTTATTACACCTGAAATAATACTTGGATTAAACAAAGAGCCCGATATTTCGAAATGAATTTTATTTTTGTTTACAATGCAGATAAGTATTATCAGTAAAATATATAAAACGGAAAGAATAGTGAGTTTTGTTATCTGAAAACGGTTTATTTTATTTTTATTCTTAAAAATATCAAATTCATCCATAATTCTAATTTACATCATAAGTTTAAAAAAGGAAATAAATAAATTTTCTCTAATTTGAAATATGGTGAAAATCCCCTTACACCCATTCTATTGAATCTGACATTGGAATTATGTCATAATGACATTATATGGGAAAATGTAAAACTCAGGTTATATATTATTCTGATGAACTCAATGATGAATTTGCAGGAGATTCTATTACAACAAAAGTCATAGACGGGAACTGGACTTATGTTTATAAATCTCCATGGAAGAAATTCACACGTTTTTTCTGGTACAGAATAATTGCTTTTCCGATTGCTAAGGCTTATACAAAAATTCATTTTCATCATAAAGTAGTGGGCAGGGAAGTGTTCAAAAAAATCGGTAAAACCGGTTTCTTTATGTACGGTAACCATACCCAGAATATCTGTGACGCTTTGATCCCAACAATGATTTCGGTACCAAAAAATGTTTTTGTAATTGTTCACCCAAACAATGTATCAATGCCTGTTCTTGGTAAAATTACTCCAAGCCTTGGAGCAATTCCTCTTCCCGGCGACAGAGAATCAACCAAAAATTTTATGGATGCAATTGATTACAGGGTGAAAGAAGGGCGCTGCATTACAATTTATCCTGAAGCTCATATCTGGCCTTATTACACAAAAATCAGACCTTTTACATCAACTTCTTTCAGATACCCTGTTCAGTATGATGTGCCTGTTGTATGTTTTACAAATACTTATCAGAAAAGACGGTTTTCTAAAGTTCCAAAAATTGTAACTTATGTTGACGGTCCTTTTTATTGTGATAAAAACTTGAGCCCAAAAGAGCAGCGGGAAGCTTTGCGTAATGAATGTTATGCGGCAATGACAGAAAGGGCAAAAAATAGTAATGTAGAATTAATCAGATATGTTAAAAAGGAAAACATTTCTGAGGGTGAGGAAAATGATTAATATTTTATTCGGTGGAAATGACAAAGTTTTTGACGGTATTCTTACCTGTGCTCTGTCAATTCTGAAAAGAACCGAAACAAAAGAACCTTTTAATTTTATTTTTTTCTCAATGGATGTTTCTGACCTTAGAGAAGATTATAAATCTATTTCTGATGCTCAGGTTTCTTTCTTTGAAAAAGTGATTAAAAAATATAATCCGGAAAATAAAGTTCAGCTTGTTGATGTAAAACCTCTTTATGAAAAACATTTCCGTGGTAGTCCAAACGAGCAGTGTTATTGTTCTCCATATACTTTGCTTCGTCTTTTTGCAGATGAAGTGGATATTATGCCGGATAAAGTTCTTTATCTTGATGCAGATATTATGCTGAACCGTGATATTACACTTCTTTATGATATTGACGTTTCTGAATATGAATATGCCGCTGCAAATGACCATTATGGAAAATACCTTATTAATCCAGGTTACATTAATGCAGGTGTAATTCTTTTCAACATGAAACGCTGTAAGGAAACAGGTCTTTTTGCAAAAGCCCGTGAACTTATAAAAACAAAGAAACTGGTGTTTGCCGATCAGAGTGCAATCATCCGTTCAACAACAAAAAGAAAACTTATTGCCCAGAAATTTAATGACCAGAAATTTCTGCATAAATCTACAGTAATCCGCCATTTTTCAAAGCGTCTGTTCTGGCTTCCTTATCCGCACACAGACAATATAAAACAATGGCATGTGTCAAAGGTTCATAAAGTTTTTGGATATTATCAGTTTGACGATATCCTGTATGAATATATTTATTTAATCCAAAAATTCAAAGAGGAAAACAATCTTTGCTAGTCAGGGGGGACTATGTCTGAGAAACCAGTTGTACCGGTATTTTTTGCCTGTGACGATAATTTCGTAAAATTTACTATTGTTGCTATTACATCTCTTAAAGCAAATGCCGACCGTAATCATCATTATGATATCCATATTCTTTACACAGAAATGAGTAAGGATATGAAAGAAAAAACTTATGCGCTCGCAGATGAAGATTTTACAATCACATTTGATGATGTTACTCACTTCCTTAAAGCGGTAAATTACCGGCTTCATGTTCGTGATTATTATTCAAAGACAACATATTACCGTCTTTTTATTCCGGATCTTTATCCAAACTATGATAAAGCAATTTATATTGACTCAGATACAATCATTCTTGGAAACATTGCAGAAATGTTCGAATACGATCTGGGTGATAATTATGTAGGAGCTTGTAAAGAACAGGCCATGGTACAGGAAGATGTTTTTGGTACTTATGTTGAAAAATGTCTTGGTTGTGACCGTAATAATTATTTTAATGCCGGTGTACTTTTGATTAACTGTGAACGTTTCCGCACAAAGCGTGTTCTTGATCAGTTCATTAAGCTTCTTCATGAATACACATTTACTGTTACACAGGATGAAGACTACCTGAACGTAATCTGTTACAACAAAGTTCTGTGGCTTCCACAGGGCTGGGATATGGAAGTTTTCGGTGAGCTCCCATGTAAGCCTGAAGAATATAAAATCATTCACTACATTATGTGGTCAAAGCCATGGCACTTTGATGACTGCCGTCTTAAAGAATATTTCTGGAAGTATGCAGAACAGACTGTAGTTTACAATGAAATCCTTGAAATCTTGAAAAACTATCCTGAAGAAAGAAAACAGAAGGATATGCAGGAAGCTGATCATCTGGCAAAAATCGCAATTGAAGAAACAAATCGTCCTGATAACTACCTGAACCGTCAGACATTGTTGCGTTCAATTTTTAAGGTAGTAAAAGCTCTTGTAAAAAAATCAGAAGTAAAACAGGCAGAAGATAGACTTCGTGTTCTGAAAAAAATTGATGAATACGAAATTGCCGGAAAATTTGATCAGGATGTTGAGGATGACCCACCATCAAGACAGCTTGTTCCAGGCGAAGTAGACTTTGAACAGAAAAAATTAAAATCAAAGATTATGGCTATTTACGCCCATGAACAGGCTAGAAAATTCCGCAATAAGATGGAACGCCAGAAGAAAATTATTTACAAAGGAATTGTTGGCCTTGAAAATATTAAAGATTTTAAGGGCGGAGCAATTGTTACCTGTAACCACTTCAATGCATTTGACAGTTTTGTAATTGAATATGTTTATGAAGAATTGAAAAAGAAAAATAAGAAGAGTAAGTTTTTCCGCGTAATCCGTGAAGGAAACTATACAAATTTCCCAGGCTTCTACGGACTTCTTATGCGTAATTGTTACACATTGCCTCTTTCAACAAATCATATTGTAATCAATGAATTTATTGAGGCCTGTGCAAACCTTCTTAAAGCAGGTCACTTTATTCTCATTTATCCAGAACAGGGAATGTGGTGGAACTACAGAAAGCCTCGTCCAATGAAAAAAGGAACTTTCAATCTTGCTGTAAAAAATAATGTACCTGTTCTTCCTTGTTTCATTACACTTGAAGATTCAAGCATTATTGATGATAACGGATTCCCTGTTCAGGAATACACAATTCATGTTGGTAAGCCTATTTATCCGAAAGAAGGTATTAAACGTGCGGAAAATATGGAATACCTTATGAATGAAAACTATGCTCAGTGGAAAGCTATTTACGAAGATACATATAAGATTCCTCTGACATATAAAACTGAATAGTCCTCGTTAGGAGTCTTTCGCTATGAAAAAATTTATTTTCTCTGTAATTTTTTCAGTTGCTGTTTCTGGGCTTTTTGCCCAGGGATCAGTTTCTGCTGAATGTGATAAACTTATTGGTGATTTTTTTCAGCTTAGAATGGAACTTACTGTTTATGATCAGGTTAAAGATTCTGTAAAAGCCAGGTCTGAAATAGATCAGTTTGTAAAAAATCATGAGGCTGAATTTAATTCTCTTTCTGAAGATGAACAGCTTGCTGTTGAAAATTTTTATGTAAACGAATATTACAATTTCCTTTATCTGGATTCCAAACAGAAAGACGTTTGCCGCGACATGATGAAAAAACAGCTTCTGAAAAACGAAGCATTCTGCAAGGACAAGACAGATGATGAACTGAATAAGTGGCTTCTTGTTACATACGGTGATGTTACTTCCTGTTCTATGGCTTTTTCTATGAAAGATGTAATGAAATATGGTCTTTCTATTAAGCCTCTTTATGAAAGAGCAATCGCACTTGATCCTGACTTTTTCTATTCAAATATGAATCTTGGTCAGTGGTATTACTGGGCTCCAGGTATGGCAGGTGGAAGCAAAAAGAAAGCAGTTTCATGCTCAAAAAAATCTGTTGAATGTGCCAGAACTGATCCGGAAAAATATTATACTAATCTTATGTATTCACAGCTTCTTTTTGAAAATAAAGATAAAGACGGTGCTGCTCGTTATCTTGAAGAAGCAAGAAAGATTTTCCCTCAAAGCAAAATTGTAAACATTCTTGTTGAAGAGAATGCAAAAGGAAAATCTCTTTTTGAATACAATAAAGAAAGATCTGATCTTAAAGAAGAAAAATAATATTACTTAATATGGAAAAAACAATGAAAAAAACATTTTTAAAATTTACTGCACTTGTTTTGGTGGCACTTTCTTTTATGTCCTGTTCAAAAAAAGAAGGGGATGTTAAAGAACTTGTTGTTTATACTTATGACTCTTTTATAAGTGAATGGGGACCTGGTCCTGAAATTGCAAAACGTTTTGAAGATAAAACAGGCATTTCTGTTACATGGGTTGATTGTGGAGATGGGGCCCAGATTCTTTCAAAAGCTGTTTCAGAAAAAAACAATCCTCAGAGTGATGTGCTTTTAGGTCTTGATAATAATCTTTCCTATAAAGCCCGTGAGGCAGGTCTTCTTGTTTCTTATAAACCTGAAGGTGTTGAAAATCTTGTTCCAGGTCTTGAAGACGAACTTGGGGGAGATTGGATTCTTACACCATTTGATTACAGTCATTTCGCAATGATTTATGATACAGAATCTTCTGTAAAAGCTCCTGAAAGTCTTTCTGACTTAATCCAGAAAGATTACGAAGGAAAAGTAATTCTTATGGATCCAAGAACAAGTACACCAGGCCTTGGTTTTGCTGCCTGGACATTGGCTGTATTCGGAGAAAATTATAAAAATTACTGGAAGAATCTTAAAAAATCTGTTCTTACAATGAGTCCTGGCTGGAGTTCAGGCTATGGACTTTTCACAAAGGGAGAAGCTCCTCTTTGTTCAAGTTACACCACAAGCCCGGCTTATCATGTTGAATATGGTGAAGGAGACCGTTTCCAGGCTGTAGTATTCCCAGAAGGACATGTTCAGCAGGTTGAAGGTGCTGGAATAACAAAAGGAACAAAGAATATAAAAGTTGCAAAAGCATTTATAGATTTCCTTATTTCTGAAGAAGCTCAGAATGCAATTCCTCTTACACAGTGGATGTTCCCTGCAAATAAAGATGTTGTGCTTCCTGAAAGTTATAAAAAAGCAGCTCCTATTCCAGGAAAGACACTTTCTTATGATGTAACAAAACTTGATGAAGCTGTAAGTGAAATTATGAAAATTATGTCGGAATAAAAATGGAAGAAGCTAACAGAAATAAATTGAAACAAAGACGGAATATTATTAGAATTTTGATTTCATATTCTGCTTTGTTTCTGACTCTGGTTGTGCTTCTTGTTTTTATTATTCCTTTAGTTGCGGCCTTTATGACTTCTGTATTTGCGCCTCACGTAAAAGGGCACTTTACAGAAAATGCAGTTTCTGGCCGCATTTTTTATGTCTCGCTATACACGTTGAAAATTGCCGTTGGGAGTACACTTGTTGCTTTTGCTCTTGGATTCCCGGCTGCTTTTTTTTGTGCAAGGCGTAATTTCTTTCTTAAAAAAATATTAATTGGTTTTTCCGCAGTTCCTCTCTGTGTGCCTGTTTTGATTGCAAGTCTTGGATTTGTTTCTGTTTTTGGCGTATCAGGATTTTTAAACAATGTATTAAGCTGTTTGGGATTTGAAAAAAGCAGGATTCTGTATTCAGAAACTGGAATTATGATAGCCCAGGGCGCCTATAATTTTCCCCTTGTAATGAGTATTGTTTCAAAGTTTTGGGAAGGTCTTCCAGGGGAGCCTGAGAATGCAGCCCGTTTACTTGGAGCCAGTGAAAAAAGAATATTTTTCAAAATAACATTACCATCGCTTATACCCGCTATAGGATCAGCAGTTATTCCAGTCTTTTTATTCTGCTTTTTTAGTTTCATGATGGTTCTTCTTTTTTCGGTTCCTGGTAATTCTACTCTTGAAGTGGAAATTTATCAGGCAATAAAAACAAACCTTGATTATACTTATGCTTCACGTCTTGCACTTATAGAAACTTCAACTGCTATTCTTATAGTGATTCTATATATAACTTTGGGAGAAAATAGAAAATCTTCTGGACAATTATTTGAAAAAAAAGATCTTCCGAAAATCGGCAGGGCTGAATATGAAAGCTCTTGGGGAAAAGTATCTGAAGATTTTCTCTTTATAGTTTTATTCATTCTTATAGTTGTGTTTTTTCTTTCTCCTTTGGCAGGTATTGTGATTAATGGTTTTACAGCCAGAGTTTCGGGAAAAAATGTTTTTTCACTGAATCAATACAAAATGCTTTTTAATTCAAAAGGATTCTGGATGTCTTTACTTTCAACTGTAAAGATTTCATTTTGTACTGCTATTGTCTGTACAATCGTATCGCTTGTATATGCATTGTCATTACAAAATCCCGGTTTTTCAAGGTTTTCAAAGGTTTTTAAGCTTTCTGCTCTTTTTCCAATGGCAGTTTCCTCTATTGTTCTTGGTTTCGGACTTACGCTTATTTTTAAGAAAGGAAGTGAGATTTCTCTTATACTTGTTCAATCAGCTTTATTCTGGCCTCTTGGATTCAGGCAGATAAGTTCAGCCTTGGATACAATCCCTGTAGATGTAAAAAATGCAGCTTCAGTCCTTTCAGAAAATTTTACAGATTCTGCTTTCCGCATTTTTATACCATGGATTAAAAAATCAGTGTTTGCTTCTTTTGGTTTCTGCTTTGCTTTCAGTGCCGGTGATACGACTCTTCCACTTATTCTGTCAGTTCCAAAATTCCAGACATTAAGTTTATATACATACAGACTTTCAGGTTCTTATAGATTTAATACAGCCTGTGTATCAGGGACAGTTCTTGCTCTTATCTGTTTTTGTGTTTTTATGATTTCTGAAAAAATCGGGAGACGAAAATGAGTGTATATTTCAGTGCTAAAAATATTCATAAAACTTTTGAATCAAAGATTATCAGTTTTTCACTTGAATGTGAAAAAGGAACTTTAACAAGCCTGCTGGGCCCGTCTGGATGTGGGAAATCAACTGTCCTTAAAATTATTTCAGGGCTTGAAAAAAATGATGAAGATTTTCCCCTGGAGATTATTCTTGACGGAAAAAAAATAGAAAAACTTCCTCCTTCAGAAAGAGGAATTGGAATGATATTTCAGTCCGGTGCACTTTTTGAAAATATGAATGTTGTTGAAAATGTTGCTTTCGGTTTGATATCCCGTGGAGAGTCTCGTAAATCAGCTATGAATAAAGCTTCTGAATTTTTAGGAGAATTCGGTCTTTCAGGTTTTGATAAACGAAATCCCACATCTTTGTCCGGTGGAGAAAAACAAAGAGTTGCTCTTGCAAGGACTTTAATTACTTCTCCGGATCTTGTTTTAATGGATGAACCGCTTTCGGCTCTTGATGCAGACTTGCGTTATAAACTTGGGCAGCAGATCAGACAATGGCAGAAAGAAATAGGCTTTACTGCAATCATGGTAACTCATGATAAAGATGAAGCGGAACGCATGAGCGATAGGATAGTAGGATTAAATTAAAGTAAGTCTGAGTCGGTGTCAGAGTCATCGGCCAGGTCAAGAATGTCGTCGTCAAGTTCTTCAAGTTCGTCAAAGGCCTGAATGTCTTCAACGTCTTCATCATCCCCAAGGAACTTTTCTTTTACTTCAGGTTCTTTTGTGTAATCGGTGTCGTCCTGTGGAACACCCATGAATTCTTCTTCGAGGTTTACCTGAATTTTATGGCGAATAAAATCGCGGATCATGCTTTTGCTTGAGAATGCAAGCCCCTGTCCAAAGAGCATAACAACAATTGGTTTTCCGTCAATTTCACGCTTCATCAGAATGATAATAGATCCTGTGAAAACCATGTCTGCAAGATGAAGTGTCATTCTGTGAACAGATTTTTCTTCAAGGAGAGGGAGCTGTGATTCATTTGCGTAACAGGAAATACCAACAGATGAAATGTTCTGAATCATGAGCGGCATTTTCTTTGTTTCAAGATCAATTTCAGCATAAATACGGGGGTCACGACCGCAGTCGGCACGTACATATTTACGTTTTCCCATAGCTTCATTCATTTCGAGAATTGCAAGGAAAATATCTACAAGGGCATCAAGGTCTGGAGTAAACTGAATAAAACCTGCAGGAAGCTGTACGTTCAGAAGAAAGTTTTCTCTTTCTGGTTTTGGTGCATACTGACTGATTACACCGAAAAAGATTGTAGATAAAACTTCATCTTCTTCAAATGATTTTGCAAACCGGAACCATTGTTTGAAAGTAAGAACTTCACTGTCAATGTTAATGAAACAAATAGAGTCAGGGTATTTTTTCAGAATTGGTTTAACCATTCTGTAATTATCAATAGAATAAACTTCGTATTCGTTAGCTGTAAGACGGGGAATAATTGTATTAGTTACATAGTAAGGCGGATTAACAAAGAATACTTTGCGTCCTAATGTCGAATTTTCACGAAGATTCATACTTATATATAATTTTACCCTTAAATCTCCAAAAAGTCAAAAAATATCCCCGGTAGCGTTTTTTTAGCATCCGGGGACTTTTTTTTAGTTTTCGTCAGGAAGTGAAACTTTCTTAGAAACTGTTACTTTTTCGTCGTAGCAGGCGAAGATCTTGTCCAGGCTTGCTGTATTCATTTTCTTTGTAATAAGGCTTACAAGAGGAACGATGATAAGACCGCCAATCATTGCAAATGAGCCTGAATGGATACTTGTCTTGAACATGAGTGCAAAGAATGGTGGGAATGAAGCTACATTTACACCTGTCATTGAGAATACGAACTGTGTAATTGCAAGTCCTGTTCCCCAGATGAAACAAACTACAACTGAAGTTTTTGTAACACCTTTCCAGTAAAGTGAAAGAAGGTATGGAGCAAGGAATGCACCTGCAAGACCACCCCAAGAAACACCCATCATCTGAGC
>JAKSTN010000041.1 GCA_024402535.1 Treponema sp. | reverse complement strand
GAGAACCAACCGTAGGGGCGCCCGGAAGTGCCGACCGCGAAGCGGTGCTCCCCAATTAATTTGTATTCATTTAAAGGAGAATATAAAATGAAAAAATCTATTTCAGTTGTACTTGCAGCAGCAGTACTTATGGCTGGTTTGTTCTCTGGTTGTTCAAAAAAATCAGAAACAAAAGATTCAAAACTCACAAAAGAAACAATGAAAGTTGGTTTCGTTTACATCGGTGTAAAAAACGACGGTGGTTACTCAGAAGCTCACGAACGCGGACGTCAGGCCGTTGAAGCTATGGGAATCAAAACTGCAGTAGTTGAATCAATCAGCGACTCAGATACAGCAGCTTGTGAAAAAGCAATCCACGACCTTATCGATCAGGGTTGTAACGTAATCTACACAAACAGCTTTGGTTACATGGATGCAACAATGAACATGGCAAAAGAATTCCCTAACGTTTACTTCGGTCACTGTTCATCAGATGCAACACTTCCAAACATGTGTTCTTACTTCGGAAAAATGTACCAGGCTCGTTACCTTGCTGGTATCGTAGCAGGTAAAAATACAAAGAACGGAAAAATCGGTTACGTTGCCGCTTTCCCAATTCCAGAATGTATCCGTATGCTCAACGCTTTCACTTTGGGTGTAAAATCTGTAAACAAAGATGCAACAGTTGAAGTTGTCTGGACAAACACATGGTACGATCCAGCAATCGAAAAACAGGGTGCACTTGAACTTCTGAACCGCGGTTGTGATGTTATCGAACAGCACCAGGATACAACAGCTCCTCAGGTTGCCGCTCAGGAAAAAGGCGCTCTCTGTCTTGGATACAATGTTCCAACTCCAAACGCTGCTCCTAAAGCTTACCTGACAGCTCCAATCTTCGACTGGCCTGTATTCTACACATCAAACGTTCAGGCTATTCTGGACGGAACATGGGAAGGAAAACACTACTGGCTCCCAGCTTCTACTGGAATTGCAAAACTGGACAAACTCACAGATCTCTGTGCTCCAGGAACTCAGGAAGCTGTTGATGCAGTTGCTGCAAAAATGATGAAAGATGAATTCGAACCATTCACAGGTCCTGTTTATGACAACGAAGGAAACCTGAAAATCGCTGAAGGCGAAAAGATGGCAGACAAAGACATCTGGAACATGATGTGGTACGTTGACGGTGTAATCGTAAAATAATTTTTGAATGGAATTTAAAGGGGGAAAGCCTTCCCCCTGGCCTCAACTAAAACAGCCGGTCGCATTCGCGACCGGCTGTTTCATTTTCGGCACACCCCCTTCTGGGTGCTCACGCACCCAAAAAAAAGGTCAGTCCCATAAATTCTGTCATTCAGAACTTTAAATTCTGTCATGCTGTCCTATAAGTTCCGTCATAGTGAACATTAAGTCCCGTCATGCTGAACTTGATTCAGCATCTACACGGCCTATTGTGTAGAGATTCCGAACCAAGTTCGGAATGACACCATGAACTTCATTCCAGGATAGCCCCTTTTTTGTTTTCCGCTACCCCCTCTGCGTGCTCAAGCGCCGCCCGCAACGCCCGCTAATCTACACTCGTTTACTTCCAGATATTCAAATCTTCTGCAAGCTCATAAAGCTCCGGAAGTTCAGCCTCTCCAAGGTAATTACCGTCTACAGAAATAATATAAGAACTGTGAGCAAAAGAAAGTTCGTTCCCATTCCAGCCTGAAAGATACCATCCTTTTTCACCATTAACATCAACAGGCTTATTTGAATCACTTATATTATTTCCACTTTTTTCACTCATAAACATACCGTGAACCTTCTGTGCATTGTAATCATAATCCAAATCGAAAAATGCAAGTGAAACAGTTTCTTCGTTCTGCTCAAAGTAAGAAGCGGCTCTCCAGGTTCCAACAATCGGAATAGACCAGTCCACGTAACCTCTTTCCTCTGCATAAGATTCATTTACCTTGCTTAAAGAATAAGCCAGGAAGTTTCTTTCAGTCCCTGCTTTATGTGGCAGCACATAGAAAGTTCTGCGAATCTGAGGGTAAAGCAAAAGCGAACTGTCAGAATATGAACTTTTCATAAAAGCATCAAAAGCTTTTTCAGAAAAGTTTTCCGCACTCATGACAATAGCCATTTTCTTGTCGTCGGTATAACCGAACAGGAAAACTTCATTTTCATATTCATTCAGAACAAAGGAATGCAGCACTCCGTAATTAATTTGGAAATCTTTTTTCTTTGAGTTCTCTGCTTTGTAATCATAAACGGTTTCAATTCCAGGAATCTCGTCTTCAGACTGGAAAATATAAACTGTCAGTTCCTTGTTAAAAAGTTCATCACGGTATTTTGCATAAGAAATGGATTCAACTTCATTCAGGTCAATAACATCATCAGGAAGATTTGTCATGAAAGTAGAAATTGATTCTGTAGAATTTCTTAAGTTCACACAGTCCAGAATCTTTGCTTCTACAATCTGAAAATCCCGGTTTATAGGAAACTGACTGATACACTTTTGAACATTTTCTGAAATCACTTCAGGCATTTCATAAGCACCAATGTTTAAGGTTACTTCTTCCTTTGCTACAACTTCATCATACTTGGCAAGATCTTCTGCAAAATCTTCATAATCAGAAACTTCTGTTCCTGTAATGCCTTTCTCTTCAAGTTCTTCAATATAATCCTCAGCTTCTTCCTCTGTTTCAAAAGCACCAGCGTGAAGGTCAAACTTAAAGAACGCCTTATCATCAAATTTTTTCAAAACGTATGCATTAATATCCTGTTCTCTTAATCTTTCCTTATCACTTTCAGCCTTTTCTTCTTCGCGGTAACTCCGTACTAAAACTGAATAAGGGTTCTCTTCCGAAAGCGGAACTTCTTCATTTGCTTCAAGCACAATCGGAACAGATTCAGGTGTCACGGCTTTCACCTTGTCCACAACTTTCACCGGTTCCACCGCAGGCTCAACTGCAAGGAAAACTTCCGGGTCCTCAATATCAGGCATATCAGCTTCGCAAATCCATAAATCAGTAAACCCGTTTTCAATCACCACTTTCGATTTCAAAAGCTGGTCCTTTCTTGCACGGGCATCATCCCGGATCATAGCCGGCCCATAAAAGAAAACTCGGTAAATCCAGTCTCCATCCTGATTAAAAGTTTTTTCAACAAAACAGGTATGACCTGCATCGCTTAAAATCTTACAGCGTTCCTGAGCAAGAGACTGTTTTGAAAAAGAACCTGCACAGACAAACCAGCTTTTTGCAGAAAGACCTGTCAAAATAATAAAACTAAGTGACAATGAAATAAGTAAACGTTTCATTCTTTTATTATACACCCATTTTTTCATTGTGATGCTTTTTGTATTTCTTACAAAAAAAAATTGTTCCTTCTCCTATTAAAACAGATGTATAATAGAAGAAACACACAAAACAAAAAGGAGGACAACATGACAAATGTTGAAGCTGTAAAAGCGCTCAAAGACATTAAAACATATGCTCAGGCAAAATCACTTGATGCTCTGGACTATGCAATTAAAGTTCTTGAAAAACTTGAAAAGGACGGAGTAAAAGCTCCACTTGAATCTAAGGAAGGTAAGTAAAAAATGATTGAAACATTCTGGTCTCTTGTACCTGCAATCCTGGCCATCGCACTGGCCCTCATCACTAAGGAAGTTTATTCTTCCCTCTTTGCCGGAATCGCCCTGGGCGGTATTTTCTATTCAGCATCTGTCGGCGGCGGCTTTTCAGGTTTCCTGACACATGTTTTCAACGACGGATTCGTTGGTTCCCTTTCAGATTCCTATAACGTAGGTATTCTGGTTTTCCTGGTAATTCTTGGAATCATGGTTGCCCTTATGAACAAAGCAGGCGGTTCTGCCGCTTTTGGTGAATGGGCAAAAAAACACATCAAGACAAAAGTTGGAGCACAGCTTGCAACAATCCTCCTTGGTATTCTGATTTTCATTGATGACTATTTCAACTGTCTTACAGTTGGTTCAGTAATGCGCCCTGTTACAGACAAGCATGGAATCAGCCGCGAAAAACTTGCATACCTTATCGACTCAACAGCCGCTCCAATCTGTATCATCGCTCCTGTTTCTTCATGGGCCGCAGCCGTTGCAGGTTTCGCCGGTGAAGGTGAAAACGGATTCATTCTCTTCTGTAAAGCAATTCCTTACAACTTCTACGCACTGCTTACAATCGTAATGATTGTTTCGCTTGTTTTCCTGAAAGTTGATTTTGGAACAATGAGCAAATATGAAAAGGCACTTCAGATGATGAGCGACAATTCAGACGCTGACGACTCTTCTGCATCAAGCGGAAAAGTTATCGACCTGATTCTTCCAATCGTTGTACTTATCGTTTTCTGTATTGTTGGAATGCTTTACTCAGGCGGATTCTTCACAAAAATGGTTGAAGCCGAAGAAGGCATGGTTGCAAACGAAACATACCTGAACATTATCGACAGCTTTGCAAACTCAGACGCATCAGTTGGTCTTATGATCGGTTCATTCGGTGCGCTCATCGTTACAGTAATCTTCTACCTTTGCCGCCGCGCTCTTTCTTTCAAAGATTCTATGGCTTGTATTCCTGAAGGATTCAAGGCAATGGTTCCTGCAATTCTTATCCTGACTTTAGCATGGACTTTGAAAGGCATGACAGATTCTCTTGGTGCAAAACAGTTCGTTGCAGGTCTCGTAACAAATGCTGCAGGACTAAAAAGCTTCCTTCCTGCAATCATCTTCGTAATTGCCTGCGGCCTTGCATTCGCAACAGGTACATCATGGGGAACATTCGGAATCCTTATTCCAATCTGTATTGCAGCATTCCCTGAAGTAAGCGACCCAATCCGCATCATTTCAATTTCTGCATGTATGGCTGGTGCTGTTTGTGGTGACCACTGTTCTCCAATTTCAGACACAACAATCATGGCTTCTGCCGGTGCTGAATGTGAACACGTTAATCACGTTTCAACCCAGCTGCCTTACGCTCTGACTTGTGCAGGCATTTCATTTATCTGCTACATTCTTGCAGGACTTATGCACAACTGGATCGTACCACTTATCGTTGGTATCGCCGGAATTATCGGACTCCTTGTTGTAATTAAAAAGAAAACTGTAAAAGCTTAAATATAAAAGCGGGCTGTCCAATAAGTATAATTCAAAATGTCATTCCGAACTTGATTCGGAATCTATACACTAGATATTGTGTGGATGCTGAAACAAGTTCAGCATGACAAGGTTCTTATTCTTCCAGGACAGCCCCTTTTTTTGTCTTTGTAAAATCGGGATTTAGAATAAAAGTGCGCTTGCGATTCCAAAATAAACCAGAAGCGAAAGGGCATCCACAATTGTTGTGATGAACGGACTGGCCATTACGGCAGGATCAAAACCAAGCTTCTTTGCACAAAGCGGAAGAATACAACCGATTGTTTTTGCAACAAGCACTGTTGCCATCATTGTTGAACATACAATCAAGGCGATTGTCACAGTAACATCCGGATTTCCAAGAAGCAGCCTGTCTACCAGCATAACTTTTCCAAAACAAACAACGGCAAGAACAAGACCACACATGAGGGCTGTTGTAACTTCTTTAAGAATAACCTTTGGCAAATCCTTGAACTCAATTTCACCAAGAGAAATGGCGCGGATAATTGTAACAGATGACTGTGAACCAGAGTTACCGCCGGTATCCATAAGCATAGGAATAAATGCTGTCAAAACAACCTGAACTGCAAGTGCACTTTCAAAGCTTGTAATAATCATTCCTGTGAAAGTTGCAGAAATCATCAGAAGCATAAGCCAGATAATACGGTGCTTGAAAAGATAGAAAGGACTTGAGTGAAGATATGTTTTATCGGAAGGTGCCATACCGGCCATGATTTCGATATCTTCTGTTGTTTCCTCTTCCATTACTTCCAAAGCATCATCAAATGCGATGATACCCACCATGTTCTGTTCAGTATCAACAACCGGCAGAGCGTAGAAGTTATATTTTGAAAGAAGCTTTACTGCCTCTTCCTGGTCATCATGAGTTGTTACAGAAAGAACATTGGTCTTCATGATTTCATCAATAAGGATGTCATCACTTTTTGCAAGAAGAAGGTCTTTTACGGAAAGGCGACCAATAAGCTTTCTTTTTTCAAGAACGTAACATGCGTAAAACGATTTCTTTTCTACGCCGTTTTTGCGAATCTGTGCAATTGCCTGACCTACAGTTGTTCCAAGTTTCAGGGAAACATATTCTGTAGTCATGATAGAACCGGCAGAATTTTCCGGATACTGAAGAATCTGATTAATGTCTTTGCGGGTTTTTGAATCCACTGTTTTCAAAATACGTGAAACTACGTTTGCAGGCATTTCTTCAACCAAGTCTGCAG
Source organism: Treponema sp. (assembly GCA_024402535.1). Taxonomy (GTDB): domain Bacteria; phylum Spirochaetota; class Spirochaetia; order Treponematales; family Treponemataceae; genus Treponema_D. Next base: position 18,439 of record JAKSTN010000041.1, on the reverse strand, counting down.
CATCGTTTACGTACATGTCTTCAAGAACGGCTTTAAGTTCGGAATCTGAAAAACTTTTAATCAGAAGTTCCTGATACTCATTTTCCATTTCAACAAAAGTATCTGAAGCCTTTTCTTTTGGTAAAAGTCTGAAAAGAAGCGGAATATTTTTTTCTTCAATTAATTCAAAAATTGCGGCAAGGTCAGAAGGTGCCATAAGAACAAGAAAATCCTTAATAGAAGAATATTTCTTTTCTTCAAGCAGTTTATTAATTGTTTCTTCCAGTTTTAAATTGAGTTCTGCCATTTTGTTACTCCTGAAACGAATTCGGGCAAAAAAACCCGTTAAAAAGTTGCGAAAAATAATGCTTTTACGAAGCGGAGTATCTGGGATTAAGAAGTGAAATTAAAGTCGGAAACCTGAAAGGAGGTCTGACAGCATAATTTCATTCTTCGCCGGATACGATCCGCTGCTACTACTACCGTCAGGCATATGGTTTCCTCCATTAATAAAATTTTTAGACAAGTAAAGTCATTATAGAAGGAATTTTCCATTGGTTCAAGTTGATTTAATAACTGATTTTACGTTTTACACCATAACTTAGTTTCGCTAAACTTAATTTATGACACTTCAGAAACTTTACAGCTACACAAGACAATGCATCCAGCAGTTCGACCTTATTCAGGACGGAGACAAAATTGCCATAGGCATTTCAGGCGGGAAAGATTCTCTTGCTCTGCTTTACGCCCTTGCGGGACTTAAAAAATTCATGCCGCAAAAATTCGACATTATCGCCGTAACTGCAGATTTGGGCTTCGGGGAATTCGACCTTTCCGGAATCCAAAAACTTTGTGAAGAACTTGAAGTGGAATATCACGTCATAAAAACTGATATCGCAGAAATCCTGAATACCAAAATCCAGAAAGGCACTTACTGTGCCATGTGCGCAAAATTAAGAAAAGGCGCTATCAATACATTTGCAAAAGAACAGGGCTGCAACAAAGTGGCTTATGCTCACCACCAGGACGATATGATTGAAACAATGATGCTGTCCCTAATTTATGAAGGCCAGTTCTACTGCTTCGGTCCGAAAACTTACTACAAAGAAGCTGATATTACGGTTATCAGGCCGCTCATCAATATTCCCGAAAAAAACATAATCGGATTCAGAAATAAATATGAACTGCCCTGCGTAAAAAACCCGTGTCCTCACGACGGCATTACCCGCCGCCAGTATGTAAAAAATCTTGTGTCTCAGATAAGTCGTGAAAACCCTGGCGCAAAGGCAAAAATGTACAACGCTATTCTAAAAGATAAAATCTACGAGTGGGATTAACTCCCCCGTCTATTTTGCCCAGTGAATATTATCTTTACGTGGGTGAGCAGCACCAACTCCGCCTTCATCAGCATAGCCTAAAGCAACGTGTCCGATTCCTTCCCAGTCCCCTTCAATTCCCAGGTCTTTAAGAAGCTGCTTTCCAAAATCAGATTCAATTTCTTCCTTTGCACGGTGAATCCAGATGCTGGCAATGCCAAGACTTTCTGCGGCATTCATCAGGTTACCCATTACCAGAGAACCGTCATAAACGTAAGTTCCTACAGATTTGTCTGCAATAACCAGAAGGATTACAGGAGCCCCATAAAAAGGATCCATATTTGCATTCATGACCTTTGCATTTTCTGCACTGATTTTGTCACGGAGTTCTTTATTTTTAATTACAATTATCTTTGCAGCCTGTTTTCCCATTCCGCTTGGAGCATAAACACCTGCTCTAAGAATAGCATTCAGATCCTCATCTGATGGCATCTTGTCTGCAATAAACTTACGGCAACTGCGTCTTGTTTCCAAAGTCTTCAATGTTTCGTTCATATGTTACCTCTTGGAATTATTATAGCACGGGAATAAGGAGTGATAGTGGTGAAATGTTTGTTATATGTGATAAGGGGGAAGTCTCCCCCTCGCTTCAGCCAGCAAGCTGTCTTACGCTACCCCTTCTGCAGGCCTCAAGCGCCGGCCCGCAACGCCTGGCTAAATTTAATATGAATATTTTCTGAGAAAAAGATAACTGACTGAACTAAGAAAATGAACACCAGCTCCGCTAGTGAGGGCCATGCAAGCTTTGCTTGCTTGGCCAAACAAAAAAAGAAAGGCGTCCCCAAGGGGACGCCTCTTTCTTTTTTTGTGGGCCATCAAAGACTTGAACTTTGGACCAAGGGATTATGAGTCCCCTGCTCTAACCACTGAGCTAATGGCCCGGTAATTTTTTGCGCAGCAAAAAATTGCCACATTAAATAATTTCCTCTGAGCCAAACGACGTTTATCGGCGTATGGCCCGGTAATTTTTTTAATTATAGACGAATAGAAAAAAAGGTTCAAGGTGACGGAGTTTTCATCCCATGATATAATTTTAGAAATACAAAATACCTGTACTAAAACTATATCGGAGAGCATATATGAAAAGATCAATCCGCAATTTTGTTGTTGCTGCATCAGCAGTGTTTTTGCTTGCAGCATGTCATCCTGTTGTAAACACACCGTCACAGACAGATTCTGATAAAAATGTAACTCAGAATGATCTATCGAAAGAATCTGAGCCAAAACCAAATACTCCAAACAATGGTGAACCAGAGGGAAATCCAACTCCATCAAATCCTACTGATTCTACAGACCCAACAGATCCTGTACCTCCTATAGATCCTGTAAATCCATCAGATCCAACGAATCCTGAAGATCCTGAAAAACCCGCTACCATTTACGGAAACTGGGAACTGATTGATGAAGATGCAGAGGTTACATTCTACTTTGACCCGGACGGTTCTTTCTTTGAAACTGTTGCAGGAAAAGCAGATGCCGTTTCCGGTATAAAAGGAACTTATGAACTTTCAGATGATTCAAAAATCACCATCACAATGAAAGAAGAAAACAAATGCAAAGGTGTAAAAACCGTTCAGAACCCTAATTTACAAAGTGAATTAGATGACTTTAAATGGACACTCAATACGAGTGAAGCTACATTCACTTATTCCTATTCACTTACAGCTGATACTCTGATAATCTCAGTGGATAGTTCCGACGAGAACACTGTTGACTATAAATTCAAGCGTTCTGCAGTTCAGCCAAAAGATCTTACCGACAAAGTATTCACACAATTAAGTCTTGTAAGCAAATACAAATTTCTTGCAGACGGAAAATATAAAGAAGAAGGTTACGTTCATACTGTATCCAGTGAAGGACCTGTACCGGCAACATTTTATGGCGATTATATTTTCAATGAATTAAATCAGACCATCTACATTAAACAGAATTCCTGCAAACTTACAGATGAAACTTTAATAACAAAAGAAAACTGTGATGAATACGGAGTTTCCATTTCCAGCTCTTACCTTGACTATGTTACATGCGGAGACATGTATATAGTTATGTATTCAGTTGTTACTGATGAACATTCAGGTACATTTGGTACAGTTTTTGCTTTCCTTGATACATCGGTAAATTATCCTTTCTCCGGCAAGATATATGGTACAGCTAATAATGATTATTTTGCTTCTGTTAATGACATTTGTATTATGTACATTGCTGCCTTAGGTTTTGAAAACGCATATAAAATCCAGTTTGAAAACAACACTATCAAGCTGCGCTACCTGTTTGCATATCCGTTTGAATATGACGGCTTCTACTTCGATTACATCGAAAACGAAGACGGGACTGTTTCAATCAAATCAAAAATCGGAGAAGGCCAGACTCTGCAGGAACTGTACAACGCAAATGGCGTTTTATCCTTTGAAGGAAATATTAATGGCAAAGAAGTAGCCTTAGATCCATTGCGTTTCAAAATTTATTCATCAACAGAAACCTATGATTACGAAATCTCTAACGGTAAATTTATTGTTCCTGGTTTGGATGTAAATGCCACTTACGAAGAACATTTTGATTCAATCAATCCATACTTCGAAGGAGACGGTTTCAGATTAGACTATAAACCTTTGGAATATAAATTCTCCATGTATTCTGATTTATAGAATGGACATTCCTACAAAGATTCCAGTTCCTGAACTTCTTCAGGTTCTTCATCTTCTGTCTTTTTTAGAACCATAACTGTGATGTCATCATCAATTTTTCCAAAGCCTGCAAAAGTTTTTAAATCATTCATGATGACATCAACAATTTCCTGAGCGCTTCCTTCCGTTCTGTTCAGAACATCCATAATGCGCTCTTTTCCAAAAGGCTCACCTTTTTTATTTTCAGTCTCACTGATTCCGTCAGTATAAAGAACAAGAACATCTCCCGGCTTCATCTTTGCTTTTATCACCTGAAACTTTACATCAAGGTCTTTAACGCCAATCATGCCGTAATGAGGTTTACTTTCATTTGGAAGCAGCAATTCAGCTTTTTCTTTTTTGCCTTTTGCTTTAAATACCGGATGTGGGCCACCTGCATTTACAAACTCAAGTTTTCCAGGCTTTTCCTTATCGATGCGGAACATAATTCCTGTAAGATAATTTTCAATTTCGCCCTTCACAGAAATTACCTGGCTGTTTACTACTTCCATTGCTTTATCCAGTTTCATAGATAAAGTTTCCCAAAAGGCATTGGTAATGGAATTCTTTGCCAGCATTGTGACAAGCCCGGAAGAAATACCGTGCCCTGAAACATCAAAAAGACCGAACCCACGAAGCTTTCCATCTGCCACAAAGAAATCATACATATCGCCAGATACACCCGAAAATGGATTAAATGAAACAGCTATATCCCAGCCCGGAAACTCAGGTTTCTTAGAATAGAACGACTGCTGAACATGTACTGCAAGCTGCATTTCCCGGTCTGCTTCTGCCTGTCGTTTTTCAAGTTTTTTATTTGCCTGAGTAAGTTCCAGTGTTCGTTCTTTTACTTCCTTCTCAAGATTTTCATTCAGGTATTCAAAACTTTTTCTGATTCTTGAATACTGGATTGTCACAATACAGATAAATGTAATGGATGTCATCTGCCATCCAAAAATAGTCATATACGGAACCATTGAAAGTCTGAGAACAAACTTCAAGAAAATATCTACAAAAAGAGTCAAAAAAACAGGTGAGAAACCAGCAAACAAATAAACTAGATTCTTATTTCCCTTTTTAAATTCACAGAAAATAGACGAAATGGCATATGCCAGCTGAATTAACATGAAACCAATCATTACCAGCTGATATTTATAATAAATGATCTGATTTGGAATCATAATCATAAAAGTTATTCCAATCAGCGCCAGAATTCTCCGACTAATCTTAGTTTTCTTCCCTGTTTCTACACCAAGAAAAGAACAGATAAATGATGTGGCATAATAAGTTGCGATAATTGCAACAACCCCATTAAAAATAGTATTCCACCAGATATATGGAATTCTCATTAAAACGTTAGGAATCTCGCTCGCCCACATTGGAACAAGATAAACTGCAGTCCAAAGGTTCATCAAAGCATAATCACGATAATGTTTTTCTTTTCTCTGCTGCGCATAAAACATAAGATAAATGACAGCAGTTAATATCATGGACCATGAAAAAATCAGATTCAGCTTTGAATAGTAAAATGTCATGGCACTGGTAAACCGGCTTGTGTCCGTATACGTGCTGATAAAAGGCTTATCGGAAATACCACCTTTACCTTCTACCCACATGACAATCTCAATTGTATTTTTCCCGTTTAAACTCAAAAACTGAGGATTTAATTTTATATTTGTGTATGCCTGACCTGCAGAATAAACTTTTGGAGGAAAGTTTCCGGTGCCACCTATTTCTTTCCCATTCAAATAAATTTTTGAAGCAATAAGGATTTTCCCAAGTGCCAGTCCTACATCACCACTGACAAGTTTCCATGGAAGTTCAAACTCTGTGTGAAGAGTAATGTATCCTTTGTGTCCCGGAAGATAATTTTCAAGATTTCCCAATGGTCTTGGTGGCAGCTCTATAAATGTTCTACCATCTATTGAATAACTCCACTGGCGAAGAAAAACTCTGGATGAATCTTTTCGAAAACTATTTGCACAGGAAGAGAACAGAAATGAAATTAAAACAAAAGTAATTAATGTTATTCTTCGCATTTTGCAATGCATTTTTAAATTATACTTCAGATTTTCTGAATATTAAAGAGAATTTAGAGATTTTGGATAAATGTAAAACGTTTTACTAATTATTCTTTTGTTTCTTTTGTTTCTTTTGGAGCCGGAAAATACATCTTCTTAAGTTTTCCCGCAACTGCTGTTGTGTTCAGAACAGACTGAGGTTTATTTGAAAGGATTATGAAAGACACTTTGTCTTTGAGAAAATATTCATTGTAAGAATTGAATCCGTGAGTTGCTCCTGAATGAAGAATTGAATTTTCGGTGCAGTAAACTCCGAATCCATAAGAATCAGAATCTGTCATCTGACGGAAAGTTTTTTTAGAAACAATCTTCCCCTTTGTAAAAGCAAGATTCCATTTAAGAAGATCTTCTGCAGTTGAGTTCACGTCGCCGCAACCAAGAGCCAGACCTTTTGGAATACTGCAGCACTTGTTCTTCACGTAACCGCGTGCAGTTGTGTTCTGAAAATTTGTATTGGAGCTGGTCATTCCTGCCGGCTTAAAAACAAAATCAGCCATGTAATCTTCATACGACATGCCTGTCACCTGTTCCAGAATAAGTGCCAGAAGATAATAATTTGTATTCGAATAAAAATAAGTTGAATCAGGTGTTGTCAAAAGAGGTGCCTTGTATAGAGCATTCAATACTTCATCACGGCCAACAGTTTTTCCAGCCAGCTCTTTTTTGCTAATCTGACGGGCAAGTTTATTTCCAAAAAATTCTTCAGGCCCGTTTATGTGATCCAGAAGCCCCGAACGCATTTCCAGAAGCATTCTCACAGAAATCTTCGAGCCGTGAACATATTCAGGAAAAAACTTTTCCAGGGTGTCATCCAGAGACAGTTTTCCTTTTTCCACCTGCTTCATGATTGCGGCGGCTGTCATCTGCTTTGTAATGGATCCGATTTCATAAACAGTGTCAGAAGAATTTTCAGAAGAAGCTTTTGACTTTTCATCTTCCGGACCGAAGCCTTTACTGTAAATGATTTTTTTTCCGCGGGCTACAAGAACTGTTCCCTGAAAATTTGAAGAAGTAAGATAATCATCTGCCTGACTACAGAACTCAGCATTGTTTCTGGAGCAGGCAGAAATAATCAGGGTAGAAAAAATCAGAAATAAGTAAATAGCATTTCTATTTGATCTAAATCTCATTTTCTCCCCCCTTCTAATTAAATTTATTTGTTTTTGTTTACAATACGTGTTTCATATTTTCCGCTTTCAATGTCGATGAAGCGAACGAAAAGTGAAACTTTGTTGTCTGCGTTCAGGTTGTCCCAAACGAGGCTTGTAAACTTATCGATGTCGCCGGCACATGCGTCGATGTCAACTTTTGTTGGTTCTCCGCAGTAGCTTGGAAGAGGATTTCCGTCACCCATGTAAGTATGGATGAAACGTCCTTCACCAGCCTTTGGATTTTCATAAGCATATGTGAAACGTTCGCAGCGGTCACCGTCGCCTTCATCACTTTTCAGGATAGACATCTGGTATGTGAAATCTTTGTCTGCAAATTCCATGATTCCAGAAATACGTGGAGTGTAGTTTGGTTTGTCATCTTCGAATTCGCGGCAGCGGAGTGATTCTTCAAAAGTTTTTCCTTCTTTCATTCCGTCATTGATTGTATCTGTCTGGTCACCGTTTGTTACGATTGTCTTGTTTCCCAGAACACGAACAGGCCAGTAAATGATAAGATGTGGATCTACCATTTTTGATTCGTCAAAAGCCTGTGTGCGCAGACCTTCACCGTCTTCTACGAAAACACGGTTACGGCTGTTTTCACTGCGTCCCATAATAAAGTAAGCAGTTACGGCTTTTTTTCCGTCAGCAGAACGTCCGATTACGATTCCGCGTCCAGGGTAAGATGTTGATTTCAGTTCATCAGCAAGTTTTACAAGTTTCATTTATTTTCCTCAAATTATAAGTTTCTAAGCTCTGTTCTTTTCTTCAGCTTCGTGCATTTCATCCAGAATTTCCATAACACGATCGATTGTCTTCTGTTTTGGATCTGGTTCATCGGCTGGAAGTGAATCCAGAATGTCCTGGCGGAACTTTTTACACTGAATAACAGGCGAAGCTGTAAAAGTCAGTGTGTCTTCAACTACGATATCTGCAAGCATGTCACTTGGATGTTCAGGGTCAATGCGGAGACAGTTTCCGTTGATAGAAACCAGAAGCATGTTGTCGAAAAGTCTCAGGTAACTGTCAATTTCACGAAGACCTTTTTTTGTTTCAGGTTTTCCCGGTCTGTAACGTGTACCACTTGGGAATACCAGAATAATCTGACCGCGCTTTTTACATCCGTCCATTGCACGCATAGCGGCAAAATTGATTTTACGGGCGCGCATTGCTTCTTCAGCTTTTTCTTCTTCCGAAATTTCTTTTGCGTTTACCGATTCAAGACTGCGTGTAGGATAAATAACAACACGTGTGAAACTTTCAGCAAAAGCACGAACTGCTGGATCTTCTTCGTTCAGTTTCATACCTGCAACGGCAACAATACGGTCTGCAAAATCCTTTGCCCAATCTTCCCCATAATTACTTAAAAGAGCAATAAGACCTGGAAGATCAACGTTGGCATAATGTTCCATAAGGATAAGACCACTTTTACCTTCATTTACAACTGAATCATAAAGAGCCTTAAAGTTTTCAATTCCTTTAAGCCCAGAATCCGGCTTCATAACCTGATTCAAAAGGACATCCATGTACTGTCTTGTTTTTGGATTTCCTTCTTCGTAAACCTTAGATTCATCGATTTTTGCAGCTGCCTGTGAAACAGACATCAGTTCCTGAAAAAGAGAACCATATTTCTCTCTAAGTGAGTTTCCCATATCTAATCCTCATATATAATTATATGTTCTTCTATATTATTACTTTTCGACTGGATTGTATATTGAGTATCTTACCCTGCATTCAATAGCAGCAAAGAAGATTACTGCCAGGGAAAAATACTTGAAGCTGTTTGCGAAACCGGCAAAGAAGTCATAAACACCGTGAAGGCAAACAGCAAGAATTACAAGTGAAAAATAGGATGCTGACCGGCGGTTTTCAAAGACAAAAATCCCCAGGAGCCCTGCACAAAACATATGAATAAGGTCTGCAGTAAACATACGGGTGAAAACAGGCGTATAAAGAAGTTTTCCACCTATATAAGAGGATTTCTGGAAATGATCCAGGAAGTAGATTACGCTTTCAAAACAGCCCAGACTCAGGCCAAAGAAAAAAGAAAGCATCAGGAATTTGAAAGGAGTGTAATCTTTATGGGGCAGAACAAAAGTCATACCCATTTTACAAAGTTCTTCTACAAGGCCATAAAGCAGAATTGATTTTACCAGAATAAAAACCAGGGACTGATTCGAAAAGAAAGGTGCCATTCCACAGAAAAACTGGATTACCGAAACAGGCAGAACGCATACCAGGCCGCATAAAAAAGCCACCAGAAGATGAGTCAGCTTAAGTTTGAAGCAGAATAAAAGCAGGCAGAACAGAATGATTAAAGGGATAAAACAAAGGATAATCGGAAGGATTAAAGCCATACCATAAGATACACCAAAAATAGGATTATCTCAATTATGGTATGGCTTTATAGAAGATTTGAGTCAAAATTGTGCCTGGGGCCGTGTTACTCCAGTCGTCCTAGCAAAGTTTTTTGCCGTCTGAGAAGGCCTGTCCTACTTTTTCACCAATTACGTGATAACCGTGATTTGAAGGGTCGTAACAGATAGGACGGAGCTTCATGATGTCGATGTTGCCCTTGTCGTCCAGCACTTTGTCATCAGCCACAACATTCACAATCTTGCCAATGTAATGGAATTCTTCTTTAGAAGCGTCACCGTCTATGCGGAGCAGCTCACATTCCAGAGTTACAGGAAGTTCATTGATTACAGGAGCATTTACAAATTCGCTTTTGCGGGTTGTAAACCCTGATTTTTCCATTTTATCTGGTTCTTTGCCGGCACTTACAATACCAACATAATCACAAGACAATACTGTATCAGCAGTTCCAAAAGCAACTGTAAAAGCCTTTGTTGCTTCAATATTGTCAGTTGTAGCATGAGTAGAAAGTGAAATACAGATCTGGTCTGCTTCTACAGTTCCACCCCAGGCTGCATTCATAGCGTTCGGTTTCCCGTTTTTGTCATAAGTTCCAAGAATGAGAACAGGCATTGGGAAAATTAAAGGTTGTGATCCAAAATTTTTCATATTATTTACTCCATATAACAGTATCGTCGATTTTATCAAGAGTTGCAAAGCATGTACGGCTCATAACTCCCTTAAGTTCATTTGTAATGGAAGTGATTTTTTCAGCCACTCCCTCTTCGCCTTTTTCCTTAAGCGGCGGCATGATTGCACGGCCTACACATACAGCATCGGCACCAAGTGCCAGAGCCTTGAAGGCATCCATTCCGCTTTCGATGCAGCAATCCACAAAAATAGTAAGTTTACCGCCTACGGCTTCCACAATTTCAGGCAAAATCATAAGTGGAGGCACGCAGCTGGACATAATGCCGTGATGATGTGACACAATAATACCTTTTGCACCCATTTCTACTGCCAGAAGAGCATCCTGAACGCTTAAAACTCCTTTTACTACGAAAGGAAGCTTTGTTGCCTGCACAAAACTCTTCATTTCTTCAAAGGATTTTGATTTCATAGGCAATCCGCAGACTACATCATATTCACCGTCGGCGCGGAACGCATGGTCTATGTCCATTCCAACACCAAAGGCACCTGCTTCTTCCGCATCCCGTATTTCCTGAAGAACTGTTTCATTATTTTCATGAGGCTTAATAATCTTTATGACCTTTGCCCCAGTGGCACACATATCCACAATTTCCTGTTTTTCACCCATTCCGCTGAAACAGAGAGCTCCGGCCATTTTTGCACCAAGAGCCATCTTTGCCATGCCGTTTTCACACTGATTATTCATGTGGGAAAGGGCTGCAGTTGCTACAGGAGTTTCAAATTCCTGTCCAAACAGAGTGATTTTTGTATCAGCCTTTACGCTGCCAATATGACGCATCTCCAGAAGGAGACTTTCAAAAAAGTTTCTTGTAATTTCGTTTGAATCTGCCATACAAAAAATTTACTCCATATATATTCTGCCGTCAATGTTCCGTTTTTACGCTTTATATAATTTTTTGTTTCTATTAGTAGTATTAATTTTATTGAATTCTGCTTTTCGTTGATTTATAATTATTCTATTCATTTAGGCTATTAAAAAGGAGAATACACAAATGAAAAAATCACTGTTATTTGCAGCCGCACTTCTGACTGCAACAACTGCTTTCGCAGCACCAAAAAAAGCAAAAAAGGCTAAAAAAGCAAAACAGATTAAAATCGGTGTAATCCAGCTGGTTGAACACCCTGCTTTGGATGCAAACTACAAAGGATTCGTAGACGGACTTGCTGCTGCAGGTTACGTAGACGGCGATAACATCAAAATCGACTATCAGAATGCTCAGGGTGAACAGGCAAACTGTGTTACAATCGCTCAGAAATTCGTAAACGACCGCGATGACATGATCTTCGCTATCGCTACTCCAGCAGCTCAGGCTGTTGCAAACCTTACACAGGACATTCCAGTCCTCATTTCTTCAGTTACAGACCCAGAATCTGCTAAACTGGTTGCTTCAAACACAGCACCTGGCGGAAACGTAACTGGTACATCTGACCTTACACCATGTGCAGCTCAGATGCAGCTCCTGAAGAAAACTCTTCCAGAAGCAAAAACTGTTGGTATGCTGTACTGCTCTAACGAACAGAACTCATTCTTCCAGATTGCTCTTGCAAAAGCAGAATGTGACAAACTCGGTCTCAAATATGTAGACTTCACAGTTTCTTCTTCTAACGAAATCCAGCAGGTTGTTCAGTCTGCAATCGGAAAAGTAGATGCTCTCTACTCTCCAACAGACAACATGATCGCTGCAGGTATGGCTACAGTTGCTCAGGTTGCAACTCCTGCTAAACTCCCAGTATTCTGTGGAGAAGAAGGAATGGTAAACCAGGGTGGTCTTGCAACATACGGTCTGAACTACTACGAACTTGGAAAACAGACAGCTGCTATGGCTGTTCGCATCCTTAAAGGCGAAGCAAAACCAGCTGATATGCCAATCGAATACCTTACTTCTTGTGACCTTTGTGTAAACGAAGAAACAGAAAAAGCTATCGGCGTTACTGTTCCAAGAAACTAAAAAATCTACTATTATATATAGGCGCCTCAAAAGGGCGCCTATTTTCATTTTTAGGATAACAAAATGGGTATTTTGCTTGCTATTCAGGGTGCCGTTTCTCAGGGTGTTCTCTGGGGAATCATGACACTCGGTGTTTTTCTCACATTCAGAATTCTTGATATTGCCGATCTTACAGTAGACGGAAGCTTTGCTACAGGTGGCGCCATTTGTGCGGTTCTTCTTACAAGAGGAATGAATCCATACCTGACACTGATTTTCGCCTTCTCAGCAGGAATTCTTACAGGCCTTTGTACAGGCTTCATGACAACAAAACTTAAAATCCACGTTCTGCTGGCTTCAATTCTTACACAGATTGCCCTTTATTCTGTAAACATCCGTATTATGGGAAACAAGGCAAACATTCCTCTTCTGGGAACAAAAACAGCCATGAAAATGTTCTCAGGACTTTTCAAAAACGTAAAAATGACAGTTACTACATCATCCCTTATCATCGGGCTGATTTTTGTAGTACTCCTGGTAGCAGTTATGTACTGGTTCCTGGGAACCGAAATCGGGGCCTCGCTCCGTGCTACAGGTAACAACGAAAAAATGGTTCGCGCCCTTGGTGTGAATACAGATACAATGAAAATCATGGGTCTGGGACTTTCAAACGGTCTTGTTGCCCTTTCAGGCGCTATGGTCGCTCAGAGCCAGGGTTATGCCGACGTTCAGATGGGTGTTGGTACAATCGTTATCGGACTTGCTTCCATCATCATCGGGGAAGTAATTTTTGGAAAACGCTTCGGACTGTGGTACACACTGATTTCTGTAGTTCTTGGTTCAGTTCTTTATCGCATCGTAATTGCCGTAGTTCTTCAGCTGGGTCTTAAATCAACAGACCTTAAACTGCTTACAGCACTTATCGTTGCCATCGCACTTTCTGTTCCAACAATGAAATCAAAGCTCTTCAAAAAGAAGATTGGGGTTGCCGTAAATGATGACGAAAACACCCGTCATTCAAACGTGATCAACAAGCACCAGGACAAAGAAGCCGGCAAACTTGACGGAAACAACTAAGGGGGAACGGACATGCTTAAACTGACAAACATCGCAAAAACATTCAATCCGGGAACCATTACAGAAAAGAAAGCTATCCGGGGAATTGATCTGGAAATTGATGACGGCGACTTCATCACAGTTATCGGTGGAAACGGTGCTGGTAAATCAACACTCCTGAACCTGATTTCAGGCGTTCACATGGCAGACACAGGTTCCATCGTTCTGGACGGCGAAGATATTACAAATCTTCCTGAATACAAACGTGCCAAATATCTGGGACGCGTTTTCCAGGACCCAATGATGGGAACTGCCGCAAACATGGAAATTGAAGAAAACCTGGCCATGGCTTACCGCCGCGGAAAAAAACGCGGACTTGGCTGGTACATCAAAAATGAAGAAAAACAGGGTTACATTGAAAAGCTTAAGCTTTTGGACCTGGGACTTGAAACCCGTACTCACTCAAAAGTAGGGCTTCTTTCAGGTGGTCAGCGCCAGGCAATCACTCTGCTTATGGCAACCCTGCAGAAACCAAAGCTGCTTCTGCTTGATGAACACACAGCAGCCCTGGACCCTAAAACTGCTAAGAAAGTTCTGGAACTTACAGAAGAATTCGTAAAACAGGATAACCTTACCACTTTCATGATTACCCACAACATGAACGACGCTATCCGCTACGGAAACCGCCTTATCATGATGAAAGACGGACAGGTAGTTTACGATGTTCGCGGTGAAGAAAAAAAGAACCTTACAGTTGCTGATCTGCTGGCAAAATTCAGCATAATCAACGGAAACGAAGGCGCCAACGACCGCATGCTGCTGAGCTAACTATTTACTAAAAGGTAGGATTAAATCAAATAGTTCCTGCTGCGCCGCGGAGGCTGGTTGTCACACCGATTGAAATGTAGGGGCAATGGCAGCTAACGCAACGCTCTAACGAGCTGTGGGGAGATCTGTTTGTATGGGAAGTTATTTTTTAGAATGGTCTGTTGTGTATGATTTCTTTCTGCCAGAAAGATAACATATTGCAAACAGCCATATCTAAAAATTTTTTATATACAAAGGTTTTGCGTTAGCAAAACCGAATCAGTGTGACATTTCATCTACCTTCCGCTGTTGCGTTCGTAGAACACGCCGTCTTCATAGCCCTGAATGGTCTTGTTTTCTTCTGCCATGTCCAGGCGCTTCATAGCCCACATGCAGTATTCAGGGTTTATTTCTGAACCTACAAAGTGCCGACCCAGTTTCTTTGCCACAACGGCTGTTGTTCCGCTTCCCATGAAGGGATCCAGCACCAGGTCTCCCGGACGGGAACTTGCCAGAATCAGTTTTGCTATAAGCTTTTCCGGTTTCTGGGTAGGATGATCTGTGTTTTCCGGCATGGACCAGAAAGGCACCGAAATGTCATCCCAGAAGTTTGAAGGACAGGTAAGGCGGAATTTGCCTTCATCGCTTTCTTGCCAGTCCTTTGGTTCGCCATTTTCCCGGTAAGGAGCAATCACCCGGCGCTTCTGCTTTACCGCTTCCACGTCAAAATAGTACTCGTCACTTTTTGTGGCGAACCAGATGTCTTCCGTACAGTTCTTCCAGTTGTGAGCAGCTCCCCTGCCCTTTTCACGTTGCCATGTAATACGATTCTGGGTTTTCAGGTACTTTTCGCACATTTTGTACAACGAATTGGTACATTTCCAGTCGCCGCATAAATAAACGCTGGCATTGTCCTTAAGTAAAGGCATAAGTTTTGGGAACCAGCTTTCCAGATACTCTTCGTAGGCGTCATCGCTGCGGCCGCCGAATTTCATCTTTCCAAAGTCTTTGCTTAAATTATAAGGCGGGTCCAGAATCAAAAGATCCACAGATTTTTCAGGCAGGGCGGCCGCCAGGTTTTCTAGTGTGTCATTGAAAATGCGGTCAGTAAAATCCGCTGGAGAAAGATTGGAAGTGCCAAAGGCCGACACCTGACAAAGTTCCTTTTCATATTTAATCTTTTCGTCATCAGTCAAAGTAACTGTTCTGTTTCTAGGTGCTCTTTCTGCCATATCAATCCAATCCTTTCAATCTTACTATACATTATTTTCAGTTTTTACTGTATCATTACTTTTATGACACATAAAATGATGGAGCTGCAGAATCTGGCAGCTAAAAACGGACCGCTCTGCGTTGGACTGGATACTGATCCTTCTTACATTCCTGAATCAGTTTTAAAAAATTATTCTTCTGCCACAGAAGCTGTTCTTGCATATAACAAAGAAATCATCCGCCGTGTAGCCGCAGACAAATCAGCCTGCTGTTGTAAAGTTCAGATTGCCTACTACGAAGCTATGGGCCTTGAAGGCATGAAAATCTACGCCGAAACAATCAAAGCCGTAAAAGATGCAGGACTCATCTGTATTTCTGACATCAAGCGCGGAGACATTGCCGCTACAGCCGGAGCTTATGCCCGCGCTCACTTCACAGGCGACTTTGAAACAGACATCATCACAATCAATCCTTACATGGGATTCGATACACTTAAACCTTTCACAGAATACTGTGCACCTGAAAAAGGCGGCAAAGGTGCTTTTGTTCTTCTGTGTACTTCAAACCCAGGAATGGTAGACATCGAACACCAGGAACTGAAAGACGGTTCACTTCTCCTGAACCGTGTTGGATCTGAGTTAGAAAGAATTGGCGAAGAATGGAAAGCAACATACGCTGAACAGACTTGTGGACCAATCGGTGCTGTAGTTGGAGCAACTCAGGCACAGGATGCCCGTAAACTCCGCGACCTTTACCCTAACACTTTCTTCCTGATTCCAGGTTACGGCGCTCAGGGTGGTGCCGCAGAAATTGCCGCAACACTTCTGGACAGAGCCGGTGGTACTGTAAACTCAAGCCGCGGAATCCTCTGTGCTTACAAAAAAGATGCTGACTTTGCCGAAAAACTTGCAGCCGGCACACTGACAATGGACGACATTGCCACAGCCGCCCAGAAAAACGCCCTGTTCAGCAAGAACGAACTTACAAGCTTTGTTAAATAACCTGTAATCCCCACAAAATATTATCAGGAGAAAAAAATGTTCGGAAAAAAAGACAAAGAAGAAAAAGCTAAAAGTCCATGGGACGCAGTGATGAACGATGATGAAGAGGAAATGATTGAAGAATCAGTTCCTAAATGCAACATCGACTTTGTACACGAATGGAAGGAACTTGTAGGAAAGCGCCTTATTCACAAGGACTATTGCATTGTTGTTCTTATTGTTTCGGCAGAAGAACTTTCAAAGAAAAAGAAGAACGGACACTGCCAGCACGAATATACAATCCTTCATAAAGGCCAGTGCAACGTTATTACAGATGATGACATTGCATCAACCTGGGATTTACTGGACTAAAAACTTAACACATTTTCCAGCAGGCACAGAGATGTTCACTGTTCTGTGACTCTGCTTTCATAACCGGAGATTCTTTGTAACATCTGTCGTCGGCAAAAGGACAGCGTGAAGCAAAGGGACATCCGGTTATTTTTTTTGAAGGATCCAGAAGTTCTCCGTGGAGCACGATTCTGTTTTCTTCTTTCTGGTTTATGTTGTAAGCGGCGCTGAACAGAGCCTTAGTGTAAGGGTGCAGCGGATTTTCCATAATCTCTTTTACAGGTCCCTGTTCCACAATATTTCCAAGGTACATTACAAAAATCACATCTGCCAGATACGAAACTGCATTAAGATTATGAGAAATAAAAAGTGAAGTAAGCTTTAAATTCTTCTGAAGTTTTTTCAGCATGTTCAGAATCTGGGCCTGAATCAGAACGTCCAGAGAAGAAACTGCTTCGTCCAAAACAAGGAACTTAGGATTCATAATCATGCTGGCTGCAATGCAGACCCGCTGACGCTGACCGCCTGAAAGTTCCGAAGGATATTTTTCCAGAACGCTTGGGTCAAGGCCGCACAAAGTTCTGATTTCATTTACGTAGCCTGCCCTTTCCTGTTTTGTTTTTCCGATTTTATGAATGATCAAAGGCTCTTCAATAATCTGGAAAATCTTCATGCGCGGGTTCAAGGAATCATAAGGATTCTGAAAAATCACCTGAGCTTTTTTTCTGAAAGCAATTTCTTCTTCGCGGGTCATTTTCCCGCAGATAGATTTACCTTCAAACTGAATGTCCCCTTCTGTAGGTTCCAGAAGTTTTACCAGCATCTGTCCCAGGGTAGATTTACCGCATCCCGATTCACCTACAAGGCCGTAAGAAAGGCCCTTTTGTAAAGACAAATTCACTTTATTTACAGCATAGATCTTTTTGCTGTCTGTACGTTCATAAACTTTTGTAAGGTCCCGGGCGGAAAGAAGTATATTTTTGTCACACATTTTACATTTCCTCCCCGCCGCTTTCGCCATTTACCGTGCCACTTTCAGCTTTTCCTGTCACTTTATTACAGCGCACACAGTGATTTTGTGTTACATTTTTCATTTCCGGCGCTGTTTTTGCGCATTTTGTATTACATTCTTCGCAACGTTCTGCGAAACGGCAGGTCAGTCCCCTACGTTCAGTCAAAGGCGGAACAATACCATGTAATACAGGAAGTTCACGGTTCCGCTGGTTTATGTCTGGAATGGTACCGATCAAAGCCTTTGTATATGGATGAAGAGGATTTTTCAGAACCTCTTCTGTTTTGCCTTCTTCTATAATCTGGCCGGCATACATAACATAAACTTTTGAGCAGAGTTTTGAGACCACACCTAAGTCATGAGTAATAAGCAAAAGCGAAGTGCCAGTTTTTTCTTTAAGAGAAATAAGAATTTCGATAATGCCGGCCTGTACCGTTGCATCCAGGGCTGTGGTAGGCTCGTCTGCAATCAGGAGCTTTGGATTATTCATAAGGCTCTGGGCAATCAGCACACGCTGCATCATGCCGCCGGACAGATCGCTTGGAAAAACATTCATTATGCCTTCAGCACCTGCAATGCCTACCAGCTTAAGATTTTCCACTGCCTTTCTGTATGCTTCATCTTTTGTCATGCCGTGGGCAATTCCCGTTTCCATAATCTGCCGTCCGATTTTCATCAGAGGGTTCAGGGCACTTAATGGGTCCTGGAAAATCATGGAAATGTCATTTCCCAAAACTTTCTTATATTCTTTTTTCGAAAGCTTTGTCAGGTCCTGAC
>JAKSTN010000040.1 GCA_024402535.1 Treponema sp. | reverse complement strand
TCAGGAACTAAAGTAACACGGAGTTTCTGATCTTCATCACTTCCTTTTTTGTTATAGTTTGTTCTGTGTCCATCTCTTTCACAAAAGCCATCTATAACCAAAGCATTCTTATCTGGAACAAATTGTTTTACCCTTAACGCCCTGGCTTCACCAAGTCTTAAACCACATTTAGCAATTGTAAGGAATAAAAGATATTCACGAAGTCCATCACTCCAGTTGGCTCCATCAAAAAAAGAAGCCAGTTCTTCGGTTGTAAAAATATCTGCTTTTTTCGAGTTACGTGCGAAACGTGGAAACTCTGGTTTCGTAATTGTGTAATTACAATGCCATGGTGCTTCTTTATAAATTGAGTTCACTGCTTCGATAAAACTGTTTTTCCAACTTCCCGATTTATCCTCGATAGTCATAAGGTATCCATTTACCATAGGAATTGTCAGATCTTCGAGGTAATTTTCCCCAAACTGTTCGACAACAAGTTCCACAAAGTGTCTGTTATTGGTAATGGTTCTAGGAGCAATCTTCTTCCCCATCTGATTAATACGATGAACATGATTGCTTTCGGGAAGAAACATTTCTTTAGCAATGTCTTTGATTTTAGGTTTCTGAGTTCCAGGTTTTTCTGGAAGAGGCAGGCTGTTCACATAAGCATAAGCTTCTGCGATATTGGAAACGTTTGGAATTACTTTCTGATGCTGAACCCCAGTAATGGGATCGACCCACCAATAATACCAGCGTTTTGTGATTTTTCCGGATTTTGATTTTACAGATTTCTTGAAAGAGTTATAAAACAATTTGACCTCCATAGGCAACATTAACATTTCATTAACATCGAACCTACAGAGGTCAATTTAAGCTTTTCGTAATTCCTTATATTATAAGGACTTACAACTCGGGATGACAGGATTCGAACCTGCGACATCCTGGTCCCAAACCAGACGCGCTACCAGCTGCGCTACATCCCGTAAGTGAATATAAATATACACTTTCTGCGATTTTTGTTCAAGTAGCAGAAGGGTATTTTTTCAACTTTTTTTCATTTTTTTTATTTAGCAATAATGCGAAGAATTTCGGCTTTCCCGCTGATTTTTACCATTTCACCAGGTTCTACAGAATAAATATCTTCGGCTGTAAGGTCAAAACCTTCACATGAAGCACCTTCAGAAGAAATAACATAAAGCAGTTCAACTCCTACAGGTTTAGCACGGTCAGGACAGGTATAATTCCATTCTCCGCTTACATCAATTTTTTCCAGGCGGAAATAATCACATTCAAAATCTTTTCCGAATGGAGCAACTGGTATCATATCTTCACTTTTAATTACCTTAAGCCCTTTCTCAATATGAACTTCACGGCCACGGCCCCAGTCATAAAGGCGGTAAGTAAGGTCACAGCTCTGCTGAACTTCCATAAGACGAAGCCCTGCCCCAATGGCATGAACAGTACCTGCCGGGATAAATATAAAATCCCCTTTTTTTACATTTACGAATTCAAGATAATCTTCAAGCTTTGTTTCTGTAATGGCTTTTGCAAGAACTTCTGAAGGAAAGTCCCCTTTCATGCCGTAAACAAGTTTTGCATCCGGTGCTGCATCAAGAACATACCAGCATTCAGTTTTTCCCCTGTTTCCTTCACCTTCAAGTTCAACAGCAAGTCTGTCATCAGGATGAACCTGAATAGAAAGTGTATCATCTGCCTGAATTACTTTTACCAAAAGAGGATAATCTCCTCCACAAGTATCATAAAAATCTTTCTGAAGTCCGTTTGGATGAGTTGAAGCTATCCAAAGTTCATATCCCCAGATTTTATCAGATCTGATTGCATTAAGTTTTTTCATTTTGTTTTCCTCAATTTCATTCTGCCAAGACTTTTTATCTTATGCAATACCTTAGGGGATTTTACCTACATTAATTTATATCCAGAAAATTCTGAGAGGATTTTTTCCTGAAGAACAAGCATTTCGCATTCTGGTGCTACACCTTTTTCTATATGTTCTTCGTAATGATCCATTCCATTCAAATGGAGAAGTCCGTGAAGAAGAAGTCTTTTAAGTTCACTGTTTTCATCAATTTCAAAATACGCAGCGTTCTTCGGTAAAGTTTCCAGGCTTATTACAATGTCACCCATACTTTTCCATGAGCCTTCTTCATCTTCATATTCTTCACCGTTTTCAAAAGAAAGAACATCTGTAGCTGAATCTATCTGACGATACTGTTTATTCAGCTGCTGAATCATTTCATCATTACAGAAAAGAATAGAAATCTCTTCACCATCAAAATCAAGTTTTTTCAGAAGCTCATTTACATATAGTTCAATATTATTAAACCATACAGGTTCATCCATTCCATCCATCATACTGATTAAAATTCTATTCATTTTTATCCTCGCTATTTTCATTTGAGAATTGATTTTTATGTCCTGGAAAATATTTTTCATGACTGCTTTTCAACTGGCTGTCATCAACATGAGTATATATCTGGGTTGTTGCAAGATCTGAATGTCCAAGCAGTTCCTGCACAGAACGAAGGTCCGCTCCACCTTGAAGAAGATGCGTTGCAAATGAATGTCGAAGAGTATGAACTTTTGCATTTACTCCGCTCAAGACTTCCAGTTCCTGAAACTTTTTCCATATACCCTTTCGCGAAATTGGATCACCTTTATAATTTAAAAAAACTTCATCAACAATTTTTTGACCGCAAAGTGACGGCCGAACTTCATTAAGATAAAGAACAAGCTTCTCATATGCGCGGCCACCAAATGGAACAATTCTTTCCTTATCACCTTTTCCATGAACCAGAATCAATTTTTCCTCAAGGTGAACATTTGTAACAAGAAGAGTTGCGGCTTCACTTATTCGAAGTCCGCAGGAATAAATCAGTTCAAAAAGAGCATCATCTCTTTTACCAAGTGGAGTTGAGGTGTCAATTACAGAAAGCAGTTTATCGACCTGATCAATTGTAAGAACACGTGGAATAGACCTTGCAGACTTTGGCCTGTCCAGTTCAAGGGCCACGTTTTCTTCCCAATAATTTTTTCGGACAAGAAATTCTCCCAGCGCCCTTATTGCAGAAATATCTTTTGCAATTGTATTTTCCGCATTTCCAGCATTGCGCCTGTCCATAAGAAAATACATTAAATCCTGAACGGTTATATCCTTAATTTTTTTTTGATTCTGAACACACCATTCAAGAAATAATGAAGAAGATTCTTTATAAGTTGCAGCAGTTTCTTCACTGTCCCTTTTTACCATAATCAGGTCAGTGTAAAACTGCTCCAAAAGAATTTGTACTGTCAATTTGATTAATCGTCAAATCTGATTGTTCGTGAATAATCTGATGAAGAAGGCTTTCTCCAGCAGGCAGGCTGACTTAAATCATTCTGACCGTTAAATCCGGCAGGTGGATTCATTTTTGTTGAAGAAGGTTTTACAGATTCAAAGTTTCCAAAAAGATCCGAACCAAGATTTGTTCCTTCTTTCTTTTCACTGCTTACAGATTCAGCGGCAGGTTCTGCTGGTGCAGTATTTGAGAACATTCCACCAGAAAGGAGATCTCCGAATGCATCAGCTGACATAACATTAGGGTCTTCTCTTTTTGGTTCTGCAGCAACTGGTTCTGGAATAGTCTGCTGAATAGAAACAGAAGGACGGGAATTGAATCCTGTTGCAATAACAATTACGCGAACTTTGCCTTCCATTGAAGGATCAATAATCTGTCCCCAAAGAAGATGATGTTTTGGAGCACAGGAAGCTGTAATTGTACTGTTGATTTCACGAACTTCATCCATAGTAATATCAGCAGGAGCTGTAATATTTACCAGAATTTTTGAAGCTCCATCCATCTTCATATATTCAAGCATTGGATTAGAAATAGCCATCTGTGCTGCATCAATAGCACGATTTTCGCCTGATCCTTCTCCGACACCAAGAAGAGTATTTCCAGCATCTTTAAGAACTGTCTGCATGTCATTAAAATCGCGATTAACAATACCTTCTTTTGTGATGATTTCAGTAATACCTTTTACACCCTGAGAAAGGAGTTCATCTGCAAGCTGGAAGGCCTGAACGAAAGTAATGTTTTTATCAATGATTTTAAATACTGCTTCATTTGGAATTTCAATAAGAGAATCAACGCAGTCGCGGAGCTTATCAATACCGCTTCTTGCATTGTTCATACGGTCAGGGCCTTCAAAATCAAAAGGAGTTGTTACAACAGCAACTGTAAGGGCACCTGCTTTCTTTGCAATTTCTGCAACAACAGGAATAGAACCAGTTCCAGTTCCGCCACCCATACCGGCAGTAAGGATAACCATATCAGCACCTGAAACAACATTTTCAATTGCGCTTGTATCTTCTCTTGCTGCGTTTTCACCAACTTCAGGATTACCGCCAGATCCAAGACCGCCAGTAAGTTTCTGTCCGATTGCCAGTTTTGTAGGAGCCGGGTTTTTATTCAAAGCCTGAAGATCTGTATTCATTACAATGAATTCAACACCCTGAACATTTGATTCAATCATACGGCGTACACCACTTGAACCACCGCCACCACAACCAATTACTTTAATAACTGTCGGGTTTGCTACATTACGGGCAGTTTCTGCCTGATCATTGTTTATTACCGAAAAATCAAATGCCATGTTTCCTCCCAATATTGCCGGTTCCCAGCCGGCACCCATTTTAATTTTTTGATTTAGAAATATTTTTTAATCAGTCGTGAAAATCCGCTTTCGCCTTTTTTCCCCTGAGGCGAATTACGAACCTTCTTCTTTTTTCCTGAATTCTGAATTTCACTGTTTTTATTTGCAACAATCAAACCAACGGCTGTTGCAAAATCAGGTCTACGGTAATCTTCTTCAATACCACCCAGAGCTTCAGGCATACCAATTCGTACGGCACTTGTGCGGAACACAGACTGAGCAAGTTCAACTACACCTCGCATCTGAGCTCCACCACCAGTAAGAATAATATTTCCTGAAAGCTGTTTGATTTTTGAATTATGCATAACCGCACTGCGTGCCATTTCGAAAATCTCTGTCATGCGAGGCTGAATAATATCACAGATTTCCGATTCTGTTGTTGCTTCCGGAGCTCTTCCCCCAACTCCCGGAATAATAACTTCACGGTCTACTTCAATGCCATCACGCCAGCAACAGCCTGATTCAATTTTTATTTTTTCAGCATTTGCAACTGAAATACCTTTAACAATGGAAATATCACTTGTAACAAGGTTTCCAGCAACCTGAAGTGATGCAGTACAGACTGGAGCACCTTTTATGAAAACGATAACATCTGTAGTTCCGGCACCAAGGTCAATAATAATTGAACCGAGGTCAAGTTCATCCTCATGAACGACAGCCTGAGTTGCTGCCAGTGTCTTAAGCATTATGTTATTACAGATGTATCCCGAACGGGTAATACATGAACAGATATTCTGAACTGTGCTTACAGAAGAAGTAATGATATGAACATCAACAACAACTCTGTCCCCCATAATATCAATAGGAGGATTAATTCCAACAGAAACATTATCAACAAAGAATTCCTGAGGAATGATATGAAGAAGCTGTCTGTCGATTGGAATTTTAATAGCGCGGGCGCAATCGATTACACGATCAATGTCCTGCGCAGTAATTTCTCTTGTATTTCCGCGATTTTTTGCAATGGCAACGGCACCGTTAGAATCTGTACTGCTTACCTGCATGCCACCAAGACATGTAAATACTGAAGAAACAGTTATCCCGGCATTCTGTTCAGCCATTTCTATGGCTTCTCTGATTGCATTTTTTGCGGCTTCAATGTTTACGATAACGCCGTTACGAAGACCTTCAGACTTTACCTGTGAAGTTCCTGCAACAGAAACGTTTCCGTTTTCATCTACATCTCCGATTACAACGCGGATAAAACTGGTTCCAATATCCAGACCAACGATCATTTTTCCCACCCAAATTTAATATGATACAGATCCGTAACGCATATCAACAGCTGTTGCATCAGGCTTAAGCTGTTTTACAACGTCTAATACTACCATCATATACTTTAATGCGTCTTCATTCAATGCTCGGTCAGTCAGAACCTTTGTATGTCCAGAAGAAGGGATCAGAACCAGTTCATAGTTACCTGAATCCTTTGGAACAACACAAATTTCTGAAACAGCGGCAAAATATTTCTGTGGAAGATTCTGAATCTGAGAAATCTGGTCAACAAGAGTTTTATATTTTGCAGGAATTCTCATTCCATCAGTCATATTATCCACTGGAATTCCAGAAAGAATCGGAATTCCGCTCTGAGCTATAACTGCATTATTTTTATTTGAAAAAAGAACGCCCGTTTCATCTATCTGCATTGGAACCGATTTTCCTTTCTGATTTACATATGTAACAGCCACAGGAACACGTTCATTAATATTTACAAGAATTTTGTCCGGAAAACGCTTAATAATATCTACATTTTTAATACAGCTTTCAGAAGAAAGAATTCCTGCAGCTACACCTACATCAAATGTGAACCAGTTTCTTGTGTTCATTGGAATAAGTTTCATAGCAACTTCTTCTGCGCTCATATTTTTGTAGCCAGAAATAGTTACTTTTGGACTGGAAAGACTAGGTTTAATGAAACGCCAGCCTACAAATTCAGCAAGGAGAAGAATTCCCATTACGGCAAGAAGAGATAAAATAATAACTCTGAAACGTCTTTCCGATTTAGATTCTTCGTTCTGAAAACCACTCTCATTTTCATCAAAATAATTTTCACTCTCCAAGAAGTATCCTGCGTCACTCATTTTTTATAAGTCTCCTAAATCCACATTTATATATTCGTTTATTTTTACACTATTTTTACTATTTGTATAAAATTCTTCAGTATCATCACATCGGGAAGCATTCAAAACAAATCCACACATTGTTAATGAAACAATGATTGATGAACCTCCAAGAGAAAAGAACGGAAGCGGAATTCCTGTTGAAGGAAGAACATCGCAAACAACGGCTACATTTACAATCGACTGGGCTGTAATAGATGCAACACAACCAAAACTTGCGTATGCAGCAAAACGATTTGTACATTTCGAAGAAATTCTGAATCCACGCCACGCAAAAGTCCCAAGGATTGCAAAATAAACTACTACTCCAAAAAAACCAAATGCTTCAACCCAACCGGCAAAAATGTAGTCGGCCTGAACTTCAGGAATTGAATTCAATCTGAAAAGCTCGCTTCCAATTCCATTTCCAATTAATCCACCGGAACTGATTGCCTGTCGTGCTTTTATTGTCTGGTAATTGAAAGTTGCTACTCCTTCATTTTTATGGAAGAAACCAACAATTCGCTGAAGACGATATGGTTCAAGACAGATTAAAAGTGCAGCACCAAGTATTATCAACGGAGCAACAGGAACAAGCCATCTGAGTTTTGTCCCGGAAACAATATAAAGCAGTATTCCAAGACAGAACAGGAAAACACCAGTTGAAAGATCTTTCTGCGCAATTACTACACCAACAAAAAGAAGGAATCCGAACATCGCAATCATAAGCATTGTAGAACGATCTTCTGCATCCTGGAATTCATGCTGCTTGTCAAAAGCATTGGCAAGATACAATACAAGTACAAATTTCACAAGTTCAGATGGCTGAAATGTAAAATTCAAAGGCATTTTGAGCCAGCGTCTTGCTCCATTTTTCTCTACAGAAATTCCCGGTATAAATGTACAAAGACACATAATGAATGTAATCAAAACAATAATAGGAAGAAGTTTTCTGATTACACGAATATTAAGAAATGCAAAACAAAGCATTCCTGCAAAGCCTACTGCAGAATTGATAAGCTGACGTTTCACATAATAAAGGGAGTCCCCAAAATAACGGGCACCTGAATTCTGAGAGCAGAAGAAAAGTGTAAAGATTCCAAGCCCCCAAAGAAGTATCATACAGATAAGGAATCCAATATCACTTTTCTTATAGCGTTCAAGAGGAGTATCTGCATTAAAATTATAAGTGCCGAATGTCTGCATTACAGATTTTCTCCTTCAAGAATTTCAGGAAGGATATCGCCAAGTTTCATACTGTTAGAACCTTTCAGAAGCAGAACACTGTTTTCAGAAACTTCAGACAGAATAAAATCAGAAAGTCCTTCACTTTTCACAGAATCAAAATATTTTCCAAATGAATCTGTATTGTCACGGGCAGAAACAAAATCACATCCCACAAAGGCAACTGAACCTATACCCTTTTCTTTTACAAGTGAAATAATTTCTTTATGTGCAGAAAGAGACTTTTCTCCCAGCTCTTTCATATCACCAAGGACAAATACTTTTTTTCCTTCCTGACCGGCACAAAGCTCAACTGATTTTGTCATAGAATCAGGGTTTGCATTATAGCAGTCTTTTACAAGAATTATATTTTTTCCATTCTTAGTTACGGCTTTACGCACTTCCATACGTCCGCCAATATTCTGGAAAGATTCCAATCCTTTTTTAATCTGATCAGCAGAAAGTCCCAGAACTTTTGCCAGAGCCACAGCCCCAAGAGCATTCTGATAGTTATACATGCCGGAAACAGGCAGATTGATTTCAATTCCATCCAATGTGAAAACTGTACCGAATAGTCCGTTTTCCTTTACAAACACTGCCCCACTTTTTGAAGACGGAACATCATAACCAAAGGAAACGACTTTTCCTTTTACATTCTCTACGACAAAATCTTTATAGTCATCATTTTCTGGAATAAAGGCATATCCTTTTTCAGAAATGTATCCGTAAACCTTGCGTTTTTCTTTTGCAATATTTTCACGGCTTCCAAGAATACCAATATGAGCTGTTCCGATATTTGTAATAAGTGCATATTCTGGTTTTAACACCTTTGCAATTTCTCCAATTTCATTTTCACGGTTCATTCCCATCTCAAAGATTCCACATTCATGTTCTTTACGAATCTGGAAAACAGAAAGAGGAAGTCCTGTTTCGGAATTGAAATTGCCTTTTGTATAAACACAGTTAAACTTCTGTTTTAAAACAGAAACAACCATTTCTTTTGTAGTTGTTTTTCCACAAGAACCTGTAATTGCAACTTTAATAAGCTTTGGAAATTTCTTTACATAGCCTTCAGCACAATCCTGAAGTCCATGAAGTGTATTTTCTACAAGAATAAACTTAGCACCACCAGAAGCAAGGTCGTCATATATTTTTCCGTTTTTTCCATATTCAGATTTATTGATTAATACGACAGATGCACCGGCATTCACTGACTGAGGAACATATTTATGACCGTTTTGAAATTCACCTACAAGCGGAACAAAAAGAGTGCCTTTTTTTACATTGCGAGAATCAGTCTGAACATCGTTAAATGAAAAAGCTTCCGGACTGCCTACAAGTTTTCCACCTGTTGCTTCAAGAACTTCTTCAAGAGTCATTAGCGATGTCTGTTCTGCAGTTACTGCACTACTCATTTTTATTTCCTGTCATATCAACTCTCACAATGTCTGAACTTTCTGCCTTATGCATTCCAAGTTCTTCCACTGCAATTTTTTCGATTCTGGTAGAACTTGAAAGGATACTGATATCACTAACTAATTTTTTATTCTCTTCGATCAATCTTTCCTGGGTCCGTTCCATTTCTGCAACTTCCCGCGAAAGATCCATATACTTTTTTGTCTGAAAACCGTAAAGAATCAGAACCAGAGGAATAGCCGCTGCAACAACAACAGCAAGAAATTTAAGCAAAGCATACTTTGTCTTTTCTTTCATCAGTCTTTCTCCAGCCCAATCAAACGGTCTTCACCTGCATCACAGATTTTTCGGACAACGCGAAGTTTTGCACTGCGTGAAGGAGAATTCATTTTGATTTCTTCTTCAGTTGGTCCAACAGGCTTACGTGTCAGAATTTCTGCACAGGCTTTTCCTCCGCAGGAACAGATTGCCCGTTCCGGAGGACATACGCACTGCTTACCCAGATTTCTGAAATAATTTTTCACAATGCGGTCTTCCAGTGAATGGAAAGTGATAACTCCCATCTTTCCACCCACGTTCAGACAATTAAAGGCATTGTGCAAAGCTTTTGGTAATCTTGAAAGTTCCCCGTTTACCGCAATGCGCAATGCCTGGAATGTACGTGTTGCAGGATGAATATTACCATAACGGTAATTTGCCGGAACACAATTCCAAATAATTTCACCCAGTGCTTTGGAAGAAGTTATTTTCCCACCCTGTCTTGCTTCACAAATTGCACGGGCAATTCTACGGCTCAGTTTTTCTTCACCATAGAGATAAATCAAATCAGCCAGTTTTTCTTCAGGCAGATTATTAACTAAGTCAGCAGCTGATTCCCCAACAGCCGGATTAATACGCATGTCCAGCTCTTCATCATATCTGAAAGAAAATCCCCTCTTGCTTCTTTCATAATGAAAAACTGATATTCCCAGATCAAACAAAATCAAATCCGGGCATACGTTCCTTTCTTTTGCATCAGCATAAAAATCGCTGAAATTTCCGTTAAAGAAATTCATCCTGTCACCAAAAGGAGCAAGACGCTCCCTGGCACGGGCCTGAATCACTTTGTCTGCATCAAGACCGATTACAGACAATGTTGGATATTTTGCAAGAAAGTTACTGGTATGACCGCCCTCACCAAGAGTTGAGTCTACCATCAGGGCATGAGCTTCAAAAGGTTCTCCTACAGGAGAAAGATACGAGAGACATTCATTCAACAAAACCGGAGTATGTACGATTTCCACCCTTTTTTACATCCCACTTTTAATTTAGAAACTAATATTTCTTAAATCGTCCGCAACATCCTGGAACTGATCTTCAGTTGATTCCAGATACTGCTGGTACTTTTCAGAATCCCACACTTCCATGAACTTATCCATTCCAAGAATCGTGCAGTCTTTTGAAAGCCCGGCATATTCGCGCAGACTCTGCGGGATAGAAAGACGCCCTGCTTTATCAAATTCAACAAGCTGAGCCGGTGCAATAAATCGTCTTACCACATTCATGTTTTCCTTACTGAAAGGAGAAACCGAAGCCATAATCCGTGTTTTCAGTTGATCCCATTCTTCAACAGTAAAAAGCTGGAGACAGTGATCCAGATAACTGCGGGTCACGATGAGTGCATTCTGTTCGAGTTCTGTACGCAATTTGGCAGGAAAAGAGAGGCGTCCCTTATCATCCAATGCGTTATTGTACTCACCTGTCAGCAGTTTCATTTCCACTTTCTACCACTTTCTACCATTTTTTCCCACTTATCTACATTTTATCGGAAAATTTGCTAATGTCAATGACTTTTTATGCCGATAATGGATTTTTTGGATTTTTTAAACAAAAAAAAGCCGCATTTCCTCAGAAATGCGGCCCAGAAAAAAATCTGTAACGGATTATTTATTTATCAGAAAAATCTTACTTTGACTGTTTTGCGTAAATATCGTTTGTAAGTTTTACAATCTTTTCGATGTTAAGGTTCTTACAAGAACTGATGTATTCATTCCAGTCAGCATCTACATCTTTCTGACCTGTAACGAATTTCAGTGTCCATGCATTGATATTGTCGATAAGTGGAACAGCCCAAAGGTTCAGCTGTTCACGTTCATCTTCTGTTGGTTTTGCTTTTGGATCAACTGTTGCAGCTGTCTTGTATTTTGCATAGCGGGCGTAAAGATCCTGTACTTCCGGAGTGAAGTTATCTGTTGATTCAGCTGTTGAGTGACCATAGAAATAGTTTCCACCGGCAAATCCCCACTTAAGACGGATATCAACATCTGTATCAGAACCACCAATACCAAGCCCACCACATTTGTATCCTGGAAGAAGCTGTTTGATTTTCATTCCATTTACTTCAGCATAGTGCCATGTTTCGCCTTCAACACCCCATTTTGTAAGTGTGTAAGCTTCTTTTGAGTAGAACATCCAGTCAATGAAACGCATCATTTTGATGAATTCTGCTTCACCAAGTTCTTCAAGAGCTTTTGTAGCAATCATAACACCACATTCAAGACGGCTTGTTTCAGCCAGGTCTCTGTTTGTTCCAGAAGGATAAGCTGTTACGTAGATTTTTCCTTCAGGAGTGATTTTTGCAAGGCTTGCAATGTCGTTAGACATTGTTGAGCGGTTTGTAGACTTGATAACTGTTTTACCGTTGTAGAATTTGTTGTTTGCAACATCGTCAGACTGTGTGAATGTTTCAGGATCAAGGATTCCGTCTTTTACAAAGCTGTTTGCAACTTTGATGAACTTTTTGAAATCATCACTTACAGAAGATGAGTAGAATTCTTTTTTGTTCTGGTCAAATTTGATACCACCGTTTGAGCCTTCAATTGCCCATCCAGAAAGAACACCGTAAGAAGTACCCATAAGTTTAAGAAGGTTACCACCCTGTCCTTTTCCAGATTCACCACACCACAGGTCAGACCAGATGTAGTCTTTTTCTGAACAAAGACCGTTTGCTACCATGTATTTTTTTACACCAACCAGAACATCGTGGAGAGTTTCCCATGTCCAGTCTTTTTCAATTTCACGGATATTGTATCCTGCAGCTTCAAAAATATCTTCACGAACCATGATTGTGTAGTCCTGAAGAGCAGCCTGATGCATACCTGGCAGACGGTAGAATTTACCATCATTCTGACGGATTGTATCAAGGTCTGGTTCCATCTTGTACTGATTTACGAATGCAGTAAAATTTGGCATATACTTGATGTAATCAGAAACAGCTACTACACCGCCACCTGCAACATACTGATCTTCTGAGTAGATTTTTGGAATGATATAAGTAGAAGATCCTGAGTTGATTGCCAGGTTTACTTTCTGGTTATAGTCACCAGAGTCATATGAAGTAATATCCAGGTGAACATTTGTTTTATCTTCAATTTTCTTAAAGATACCTTCTGACTTCCATGTGTCCTGCATTGCATACCATGAAGCATCGCTGAAAGAAATTGAATAAGTAACAGGTTCATCTGAATGGAATGTTACTTCTTCACCAAAAGTGTAACCTTTAGCTTCTCCAGAAGCTGCTTTTTTGTCAGCCTTTTTATTTCCACAAGAAATAAAAAGAGAAGACAAACATGTGATTGCAACTAATGTTGTAATAACTTTTTTCATAGTTTTTTATCCTCCTAAAACTATTATACTAATTTATTCTTTAACTCCACCAAGCATCATACCCTGGACATAATACTTCTGAACAAATGGGTAAACACAAATGATTGGGAAAGCCATTAAAACCATAGAACATGATTTGATATTTGCAGCAATCTGCATTTTTTCAGCACTTGCTTCTCCAGGATCTGCAGAAGTAGAAGCACCGGTAATAATTGTTCTCAAGTAATAAGCAACAGGCCACATTTCTTTTTTATCAAGATAAAGGAATGAGTTATACCAGTTATTCCAGTAACCTACAGCATTGAAAAGAATCATTGTTGCAATAATAGGCATGGAAAGTGGCAGTACTATTCTGAACAAAAGCCCGATTGGTGTAAGACCGTCAATTTCTCCCGCTTCTTCCAGTTCTTTAGGTGTTCCTGCAAAGAAGGAACGCATGAGAATGATATAATAAGTACTTATAAGACTTGGCATAATGAAACCAGCCACAGTATTTATAAGGTGAAGTCTTCGCATAAGAATATAGTTTGGAATAAGACCGCCACCAAAATACATAGTAAAGATGATGAACGGGAAGAAGAACTTATTTGCTTTCAGATGTTTTTTTGAAAGCGGATAAGCAAGACAGCAGCCAAAGAAAACTGAGAACACAGTTCCAAGCACAGAATAATACAAAGTATTTCCGTAACTGTGCATGAACTCGCCTTTTTTCAATACTGAAACATATGTCTGAACATTAAAATCAACTGGCAGGATTTTTACCTTTCCCATCATGATTGCCTGTTCTGAAGAAAAAGACTGGGCAACAAGATAAAGGAACGGATAAAGAGTAACAATACAAACAAGGATCATAATGATGGTGTTACACCATTTGAACAATGTATAACCAGCAGAATCTCTAACTTTCACGCTTTCTGATTTTTTATTTTTTATAATCATTTTTCTCTCCTACCAGAGTCCTGAACCTGAAACTTTCTTTGAAGTCTGATTAGCCAGTGTAAGCAGAATCAAATTCAAAACACTTTCAAAAAGTCCAACTGCAGTTGCATAACTGTAGTTTCCAGAACCAAGCCCTAAACGGAATACAAAAGTTGAAATAATATCAGCCTTTTCATATGTCATTGGGTTATAAAGAAGGAATACTTTTTCAAAAGCTCCGCCAGAACCAACCAGTCCACCAATATCCAGAATAAGAAGAGTTGTAATTGTTGGAAGAATTGAAGGGATTGTAACGTGAATTACACGCTGAAAATGATTTGCACCGTCAACCGCAGCTGCTTCATAAAGGGAAGGATTGATATTTGCCATGGCAGCAAGGTAAAGAATTGTTCCCCATCCAAGACTCTGCCAAACCCCTGAAGTTACGAAAATTGTTGTAAACCACTGAGGAAGAGCAATAAATGAAATTGTCTGTCCTGTCATAGACGAAACAATAGCGTTTATAGGTCCATTTGTAGAAAGAAGTTCACGAATCATACCTGTTACAATTACCATAGAGATAAAGTGAGGCAAATATGAAACTGTCTGAACAAACTTCTTCCAGTGAATATTTTTTATTTCATTAAGCAGAAGTGCAAAAATAAGTGTCAGAGGGAATCTGAACAAAAGATATATAACATTCAGCGAAAGAGTATTTCTGAATGCACGCCAGAAAGTTTTATCACCAATAAACTGTTTGAAATATTTTAATCCGCTCCATTCATCACCAAAAATACTGTGCCCCGCTCTGTACCGACGGAAAGCAATAATATTTCCAGCCATTGGAACATAACGGAAAATAATGTAATAAACGATTGGTAGCAGCATCAAGAAATAGTACTGCCAGTTCTTTTTTAAATGCTTTTTTAACTTGTATACTTCCATACTAGTAGACCTCAATTTTAGTATACAACAGACTGTCATTAATTCAAGGATTATTTATTTCAGTTAAACGTTTAATAAGGGAATTTTCCGAGAATTTATCAATATCTTTTATTTAATTTGACCCTATCCTTTTTTACCATTAGTATACTAGTATGACTAATACAGAAAAACTTAAGAACGAAACAAACCGCGACTTTGCATTCCGCGTTATTAAAGAAAACATTATCAACCTGAACATCAAACCAGGCATTATGATCAGTGAACAGGATATTGCAGAAGAACTGAATATTTCCCGTACTCCTGTTCATGAAGCACTCCAGGAACTTTCCCGCACTAAAATTGTAGAAATTCTTCCACAGAAAGGATGCCGTGTTTCGCTTATAGATATGAAATTAGTCAACGAAGCTGTATTTATGCGTCTAACAATAGAAACTGCCATCACTCAGGAAGTTTGTAAAACAGCTTCAGAAAAAGATCTGGAAGACCTGGAAGAAAATGTAATTCTTCAGGACTTTTACAAAAATTCTAACAACTATGACAAAATCATGGATCTGGACAACCGTTTTCACGAAAAAATGTACCAGATTACAGATAAAATGCAGTGCCTTTATATGGTGCGCTTAATGAACATTCATTTTGACCGCCTGCGTGAGCTTACACTTGAAACCGGTGTTTCAAGCCGCATTTTCGAAGACCACAAAGCAATTCTTGAAGCAATCAAAAATAAAAACACTGAAGCTGTAAAAGAAATTCTTACCCGGCATTTAAATCATCTTTACGTTGATGAAAAAGAAATCAGAAAAACACATCCAGATTATTTTACTGAATAATTGATTTTATGATTAACACTTACAACGAAAGTTCTCTTCACAAAACATTAAAAATCCTGTATTCACAAGAATTCAATGGACAAACTGAAGTGGAACTCTTCGGGCACATTTACGACATAGCTGCAGATAACCTGGTAATAGAAATACAAACCCAGAACTTAAGTAAACTGCTCTCAAAAACCCTGGACGCTTTTGACCAGGGATATAAAGTCAAAATAGTCTACCCTCTTGTTGAACGAAAGTGGATTGAAACAACTGACGAAAACGGCAACATTCTTTCATGCAGGAAAAGTCCAGTAACAAAAAGCATTTATGATATTTTTGATGAAATTACAGGACTTTACCCTGTTTTACTGAACAAAAATTTCTCCCTGGAAGTAGTCAGAGTTCACACCATAGAAAAACGAATAAAATACGATGAATTAAAGCAAACACTGAACAAATCCAGAAGATTCCGCAAAGACTGGTTGAAAAACGGAAAAGAATTAAAAGAAGTATTTGAAACCAGAACATTTTCCGACAAACAGGATTATCTCCAGCTTATTCCTGAATCAATAAAGCCTGAATTCTGCGCAAAAGATTTAGCAAAAGCTTTAAAGGATAATAAATCGCTGCCTTCGTCGGCCTCAAAAAAAGCACATATAATGATCTGGGTTCTCCGACACATGGAATTAATTACGCAAACAGAAATCAAAAATCGTAGTCATTACTATATAATTGAAAAATAACTTTAAACAAAAAAAAGACCTGAGATAAATCCCAGGTCCTTTTCACTACTTAGTAATCAAAGACTACCAGTTGTCATTCATATCATCTTCATCGTGATTTTCCAGATCATAAAGGTCTGTTACAACACGAAGGTCATCAAGGTACATGTAGTATGAACCGCGAGCCTGCATTGGGTTACAGTCAACTCTGAATCCGATAATTTTCAGACCAGGTTTGTCACCATAGTATGCTGAGCTCTGAACAATTCCATGTTCTCCGTCTGGAGAAGCTGGAACTACAGCAGTAAGTTTTTTCCATCCGCTGAATCCAAGGTTACCCATGTAAAGTTCGAAGTTATGTCCGAAGTAGTCCTGAACGAGAACCCACATATCATGGCTCTGGTTACGACCACAAACCCACATAGAAATAATCTTTGTTGTTCCTTCGATTGGAAGAGGACGTCCAGAAGTGATGTAGAATGAGTTTACACCACGGCGGAAGAAGTCAACTCTTACACCATATACCTGTGTATCATCTGCAGGATCATCTCCTTCGAGAGGATCTTTCATTGCAGGTGCACCCTGGAAAAGACGTCCGGCAATTGTACCGTAGTCAGCTGAAATATGAACATTCCATGAACCTTCACGTTCAAATTTATCTACTGAAATTTCGCGAAGAGCCTGCATAGCAGAATCGCGTCCTACATTTTCAGGGTTTGGTTCAGAAAGACTAGATGTCTGTGCGAACATAAGTCCTGCACAAAGCAGCATTGAAACTAAAGCAACTAATTTTTTCATTTGTCTCCTACCTCCTGAACTCCGTCAGAACTTGAATCATCACCGAAGTCAGCATCTTTAAGTTCATAACCGTCGTAAATGTAAGACAGTGAGTTAGATGTATACTTAATCTGATCAAAATATATCATGAAATTATCAACAAATTCTTCTGCATCTGTACGGATTCTGTATCCTACAAATTTCAGGTTTTCTGGACCTGAACGAAGAAGTGAATGCTGAACGATCCAACCTGGAATATTTACAACCAGGTTTTTCCAACCCTGGAAACGAAGACTTCCTGCTGGAAGAACATGTACTGTTCCGTTTGCATCACGAATAAGAACTTCGAGATAATAATTGTAATTTGCACCCCAAATCCAGAAATCCATCTGAGACACTGTTCCAACGAAAGGAATTTCGTAAGCTTTACCATCCTGTGTTGGATAAACTTCGAACCAGTTGTCACCTTTTCTGTTGAAAGCGGTTTTTACACCGAAAACTTTTGAATCACCGTCTGCTGAACCACGAAGCTGTTTCAGGGAATTAGGAATTCCATCAAAATATCCTGTTTTTGGATATCCTTCTGCTACAAAGCGGCTTGTTGTTACAGCCCAATCCCAACTAAGGTTTTCACCCTTGTAGAGATAGTTCTGGTTGCCCGGATTATCAAAATTGTCAATAACGAATGTCTCAATACTTCTTGAACTTGGCTGAGCAAATGCAGGCAGACCAATTACAAAAAGACAACCAAGACTAATCAAGACTTTTAGTCCTTTTTTCATTGCAAAACTCCTCAAACATTCTGACTTTATTTTTAAATCTTAGAATGCACTTATATTATCGGATAATTTCGTAAAAACTATAACCATAATAATTATATTTTACGGTTTACTCTTTGTCAAATCTATTAATAGTATAAAAAAAACCGCTGCCCGATAAACAGCGGTTCTTAAAAGCCTGAAAACTATTATTTTACGGCTGCTGAAATGCGTTCCAGAACCTTTTTGCGGTCCAATGGCTTAATAATATAGTTTTTGGCTCCCAAAAGAAGTGATTTTTTAACCAGTTCTTCTTTTCCAAGGGCAGAAACCATTACAACTTTTGCATTTTTATCAAAAGCCATAATCTGTTCAAGAGCTGTAATACCGTCCATGCGAGGCATAGTAATATCCATTGTAACCAGATCAACGTTTGGACAGAGTTCCTTATACTTGTCTACTCCTTCCATACCGTCTACTGCAGTAGCTACAACTTCATAGCCTTCACTTGTCAGAATCTGTCCAAGCTGTTTTGCAACGAACATAGAGTCGTCGACAATCAGTACTTTTACTTTTGTACCGTCAGCTCTTACTCCCTCAGGAGGGCGTTCATTAATTGTTGGAAAATCCTGTGCTGTTTTCATATTTATCTCCTACTTATGCTTTCTCACGGATAGCTACGTTTACTTCAATTTTACCACATTCTGAAATAAGTGGCACAATCAGAGCTTCTACATTTTCAGAAGTTCCACCAAGGGCAGCAATTTCCATCTTCTGACCAACGAACAAAGCTGGTGGTGTAAGGTCAAACTTAAATCCAAGTTCGTGCAGTTTTGTAACAGCCTGACCTGTAATAAGGTTAGCCAATTCGCTGATTGTTGCTTTAGCAAGATCATCAAACTGTGGAAGAGTTTCACCATTCATTTTAGAAGCGATATTCAATGCAGTTTCGATTGTCATATCAAAAAGAACACGACCTTCTACATCACCTGCAAGACCAACAAGAGCAGCAACACCCATAACTGGCATTGCTGTGGATTTCAAATACAAATCTCCACGCTTAACTTCTGCACCACCAAGTACTTCCTGAAGTACTCTAAATGATGTTTCAACAAACGGGTTAATATACTCTACTCTCATTTCATTCCCCTTATATTTATTCTTTATTATACGCAGTCAGCGTACCAACTGTTGTTTCGCCAAATCCCATCGACGATGGCAGAGCTTCGTTTTCACCTACAAATGCAACCGCATTACCCTTCATTTTTTCAATGAAGTCAGAAATAACGAAATCCTGAGCATCTTTATCCAGCATTGAAAGAACATCACGTGCAAAAATCACATCACACATTGGAAGTGCATTTGTATTTTTACAGTCATGGTATTCAAACATGATGCTTTCTTTTATAGTCTGATTGAAAGTATATTCTCCACTGGCTTTCTGAGTCAGATATTCTCCGTACCATGTACCAGCAAGATCAGACGGAACACTCATAAGTGAAGCGTTTGATACTTTCAACAGATCAATGTCCTGTGAATAAACTCGGATTTTTGCATCCGGATAACGTTTAGTCAGAACACAAGCCAGAGAATATGATTCACAGCCTTTTCCACATCCAGGATTCCATACAATAATCTGTTTTGCATTGTTATCTGGAAGCAGTTTATATACTGCATCAGCATATTCTTTTGACCACCATGAGTCAGAATGTGCAGACCAGAACCCCTTCAGGAAGTTGTCCCCATCATTCTCATTCTGAATCAATTTTTTTCCTTCTTTCTGCCATTCAGAAAAACGGAAGTTTACCCAGTCTCTGTTGATATCAGAAACTGTGAATTTCTTATAATTCTGAAGACCTTCTTCTATAAAATGAAGATCAACAGACTCTTTTTTTGGCTGAGGTGCAGCCGGAGCAGCTTTTGTTGCTGGTGCAGCAGATGAAGCAGGACTGCCTGCAGCAGGAGCCTTTACATGTTCAACATGCAGCTTTTTTGCCTGAGCCTCTTCTGCAGAAGCTTTTGAAGCAAAAATACGTGTAATGTCCAGAAGAACATACAGACGGCGATTTGCTTCAACTACACCATAGATGTATTTAATGTTGATATCACCAAACAAAGGATGTGGTGGCTGAATAGAGTTCTTTCTAACACCAACAACTTTGTCGATTTTGTCTACAACTACACCGAAATTCTGGTCTCCAATGCTCAAGATAAGCAGATTTTCCAGCTGGTTTTCATCTCTTTCCGGTACGTCAATATTGAAGAAAAGACGTAAATCCAGAATAGGAATAATATCTCCACGAAGGTTATAAACACCAAGAACAAACGGAAGTGTATTAGGCACGTATGTGAAACGACCAGCTTTGGCAATTTCCTTTACGTGCATAATATCAATGGCATAGTCTTTCTCTGCGAGAGAGAAAGTAACCATTTTGAAGTCAACTACCGAAGCAGAATCTTTGGCATTAAGTTCCTGTGAATTATCTGAAACCGGCTGTCCGAACTGTTCGCTTAACTGGTCATTGATACTTTTCATACTAATTTCGTCCATAATCAAGCTCCCATTATTCCATTGACTGACCCTGGGCTGAAAGTTCCTGACGAACTCCAAGCTCCAGAAGCTGGCTTACATCGATAATCAGAGAAACTGAACCGTCACCAAGGATTGATGCTCCGGCAATTCCAGGAGAATTGGTAAACTGGTCACGCAATGGCTTGATAACTACGTCTTCTTCGCCAATCAAAGCGTCAACCATTACACCAATCTTCTTATCCTGTGAACCAACGATTACTACATAGCATTCATCTGTTTCAACAGTTTCCCTTATTCCAAACAGACGTGACAGGCGCAGCACACTGATAACTTCATTACGAACTTCCATAGTTTCGTAGTTATCGATACGGCTGATATCACTCTGGTGAATACACTGTGATTCAATAACGTTAGCGATAGGAATTGAGTAAACTTCTTTTCCAACGCGAACCAGAAGACCCTGAATAATAGCAAGAGTAAGTGGCAGTCTGATAATGAAAGATGTGCCCTTTCCTTTTGCAGATGTAATAGACATTGTACCGTTCAGTTTGGCAATCATTGTCTTTACTACATCAAGACCTACACCACGACCAGAAATATTTGAAATATGGTCTGCTGTAGAGAATCCAGGTTCCATAATCAGGTTGAAAGCATCCTGTTCTGAAAGAACTTTGTCCGGATGGATCAGCCCTTTTTCAATAGCCTTAGCCTTTACTTTTTCAACATCAATACCGGCACCATCATCACTGATTTCAATAACGATCATGTTACCTTCATTTGATGCTTTAAGAAGAACTGTTCCTGTTTCATCTTTTCCGGCAGCAAGGCGAACATCAGGCATTTCAATACCATGGTCAACCGAGTTACGTACACAGTGCATAACAGGATCAAGAAGATCTTCAACTACAGACTTATCAAGTTCTGTGTCTTCACCTTCAATAACCAGTGTAATCTTCTTGTTCAGATCACGCTGGAGATCGCGTACAACGCGAGGGAAACGGCTGAAAATCTGATTGATAGGAACCATTCGGATTTTCATAACGCCTTCCTGAAGTTCAGAAGCAATACGTCCAAGAGTCTGTGTATAAGTACGGAACTTACCTGTCATTGCTTTCTGATCTGCATCATATGCATCGAAAACAGTTCCAAGGTCACCGTATTCTTTAATCATTTCTTTACGAACTTCTGCTACTGTCTGACCGCTGCGAACCTTTTCAAGATAAGCTGGCAGCTGATCCATAAGACGGCGTACACGTTCCTTATAAGAGTTCTGCAGAGAAGCGAATACTACGTTTTCGTTTGCAAGCTGCATAGAAAGCTGGTTGAAAGAAGCCTTTGTAATAACAGTTTCTGAAACCAGGTTCAACAGGTAGTCAATACGACGTGAATCTACACGAAGGATTGAACCCTGAGAAGCGCCACCAGTCTGAGCAGGTGCTGCGGCTTTTGGTTTTTCTTCAGCAGGTTTTGCGCCAGACGAGGCAGCCTGAGCAGCAGCAATAACAGGAGCTGCTTTTGGTTCTGCAGAAGGAGCAGCAGCAACAGGAGCTGCAGGAGCTGGAGTTGCAACAGGAGCAGGTGCCGGTTTTGGAGCAGCAGGAGCTGGAGCTGCAACAGGGGCTGCAGGAGCAGCTGCGGCAGCAGGACTTCCACTGAAGTTTTCGTCATTCAACTGACGGGCATCTGTAAGAAGTGTCACATCACTAAGGAACGACATATCTTCCAGCTGAGCCCCAGTATTTGAAGAACCAATGTAGTAATAAACAAATTCATAGAACTGGTCTTCATACAGTGCATCAAAATCTGGCACTGTCTTCAAAACGTTTCCGGCATTCTTAAGAGCTGCAAAAACCTGAATTCCACCTACAGAGTTCATAGGGTTGCTTTCATCAAATTTAACAGCAAC
This sequence comes from Treponema sp., assembly GCA_024402535.1. Classification (GTDB taxonomy): domain Bacteria; phylum Spirochaetota; class Spirochaetia; order Treponematales; family Treponemataceae; genus Treponema_D. The sequence goes on along the minus strand of JAKSTN010000040.1, from coordinate 2,448 downwards.
ACACCAGAGCTTCTGTCCGCCTTCCAGTGCTTCCAGCATTTCACGGTATTCAGATTCTTCCATAGGAGGGAATGTAATACCAGATGAAGGTGCAGGAGCTGCAGCGACAGGAGCTGGCTTTGGAATTGATGGTCCAACCCCGGCAGGAGCCTTTGGTTTTGCCTTTGCTTTTCCACCGCCCTCAGGAAGATATGCATGAAGTTTATTCAAAACTCCAGATGTATCTTCTTCATAAACTGTTCCGTTGCGGCGAGATTCAAGCATTGCCTTGATTACGTCTATTGATGTAAGAAGAATGTCAACGACATCTTCATCAACGGCCAGTCTGTCAGAACGGATCTCATCCAGAACATCTTCGACTGAATGTGTAAATGTGGAAAGTTCCATCATTTCAACTGTAGCTGAACCACCCTTAAGAGTATGTGCAGCGCGGAAAATCTCATCGATAGCTTCATGATTGGCAGGATCATTTTCAATGACCAGAACATTGCTTTCCAGCTGTTCTACCTGCTGCTCTGCTTCAGCAAAAAAATCTTTGAGAAGTTCTTCATTATTCGGATCAAGATAATCACTCATACCTAGTATTATATAATGAAATTTAGAGAATTCAAGTGAATTTGGAGAAAAAATCTCAAAAACTTCCAATTTCTCTAATGAGCAAATTTAACATATTAGAATTAAGTTTTTTCTATATTATGCCGATAAAGAAATGAGGTAAAATCATGTTTTTAAGAAAATTCAAGAACTTTTTCGTTTCAGTTCTTTTATGTTTATCTATATTCCCCCTATTTTCAGAAACTTTTTTCACAGGAATTGCCGGCGGAAAACTGAAAATGACTCCTGAAAAAAAAGATGAAACTATAAAACCAGCAATGACACTTCAGGCATTTTTTTCAGGTCAGATAAATTTTTCACAGAATGCCTGGAGCCACATGGAGTTCTCCATCGACACAAAAAACATTGTTTCCGAAACACTCTTCGATTCGACCGATGCGCTTTTCCAGGTTGATGAACTTTCAGTTATTTTTCGTCAGAACATAGAAACTCTCAATAACTATCTCAGTCTTTTCATGGGAACATATGACCCTATCGGAAGTGATATTTTTCTTCAGCGACAGTTCGGTATTTCGCCAATAGCATCCAAGATAACCGAAAGCTGGCTTGGTATGGCAGGCTCTCTTCTTTATCCGCATTTTGGAGTTGGTGTTTCAGATGTATTAAGATTCAGTTCACCTTATGCCGCAGGACTTTATGCTTACGTAAATCATGAAGATGCAGACTATTTTGTTTTCAATACTGACGCACGTTTCGGTGGCACACAACGATTCTTCACTTTCGATGTTGCCGCAGGAATAGGTGCTCCACTTGCAACAAAAAAATATGACGATGCAGTTCTTGCCGTTGAAAAAATTAACTGGCACGCAGGAACAACAATGCTTATCGGAAATAATTACACCCCTGCCCTTTTTGCACAGGCCGGAGTTTACAATGCTATCTTCCGTTCAACTGAAGAAAATGAATTTGACTGGAATGAATTGTATTTCCTTATTGAACCTAGATTCACTTATAAGGGAACAAAAATTCACACAACCATTTTCTGTCTTCCACAAAAAACTGTGGACAATCTTCTTTTCGTTAATGATAAAATGGGATTCAATATGAATTTCTTTACAGACATGATGAACACAAGAAACACTGGGTTAGACTTTGGACTGAACACCGCATTTACAATTAAGGAACTTGCGCTTGGCGACGTGGAAAAAATTCCGGAAGCTCTTTTATCAGGTCAGTTCAATCTTTATATTACACCATACATTTCATCCAATTTTATGGACGGAGAACTCCACTCTATGCTTTCATTTAATTTCATGGAATTCTTCCAGACTGATTGGGGAAAATCTTTACAGCTCAATGTATCATACAAAACTTATTTCTAATTTCTTTTACTATATATAGTAACATCACATTTTTTTCTTTATAATAACCCCTGTTAAGATTAAATCTTTCAGGGGTTTTATTATGGCTAAAATACAGATGAAAAACGCTATTGCCGAACTTGACGGCGATGAAATGACTCGCGTTCTTTGGCAGCTTATTAAAGACAAGCTGATTCTTCCTTTCGTTGATCTGAAAACAGAATACTACGATCTTGGACTTAAAAACCGTGACAACACAGATGACAAAGTAACTTATGAAAGTGCTGCTGCCATCAAACGTCTTGGTGTTGGTGTAAAATGTGCAACAATCACATCAAACCAGGCGCGCGTAGAAGAATACAATCTGAAACAGCTTACTCCTTCTCCAAACGGAATCATCCGTGCAGAACTTGACGGTACAGTATTCCGCGAGCCAATCTTTGTAAAGAACGTTCACGGAACAGTTTCATGCTGGGGAAAACCAATCGTTCTTGGACGCCATGCTTATGGTGACATTTACAAGAATACAGAA
>JAKSTN010000004.1 GCA_024402535.1 Treponema sp. | reverse complement strand
ATTACATATTGTTTTTTATCCCGAATAAAGAACAATATAGTTGCGTGTGGAAACATTTTGTTAAACTGAATATTAGAAGGAATTTTTTCAAAATCATCTTTCCAAACACAAAGCCCAGCTGACCAACTTGAATAGTAAGACAAACTTTTCACAAATTCTTCAAAACTATTAAGAATGATTTCATCCTTAATTTTAAGAACCTGATTTGAAAAATAACAAATAGGTTTTGTTTCGTTATACTTTTCTTCAAAATCTAAAAGATATTTAATAGATCCTGGTTCCATTAACATTCTATGATTAACAAACTTTAGCAAATTGCCTCTTGCAAGCTTAAAACAAGCAATTTGATTTTGAAACATTTGTGCATTAGAAATCTCATAAACAAAATTCTTATGTATATAAAATTCGTTTATAAAATCTTGCAATTTTGATTCTTTTCCATTATCACAAACAACGACTTCAAATAAAGAATCATCAATACCTTGAGAATATATACTCTTAATTACTGGAACAACCCATTCAACAATTCCATTTGTAGGAATACATAAAGATAAACGATATTCACCCATTTATATAACCTTTATGCTATTATAAAACAAATTAATTCCTTCTTCCAACTTATATTGTTCGTGCGGAATAATTGACTTTAACTTCGATACATCAAGTACAAATTCAGGGACATCATTACTTCTACTTTCAACATATTCGATATCAATTTTTTGGCCTACTATATTCTGAATAATTTCAAGTACTTGATTGATAGAATAACCAACCCCACTTCCTATATTAAAAGTATCATTTTGAATATTTTTTAATATTAATTCGATAATGTAAAATGCATAATCCTTAATATAGATATAATCTCTTATATTACTTCCATCTCCGAAAACGGTAATTTGCTGATTATTAATTATTCGCCCAAACGAAACAGCAATAATGCCTTGCTTCCCATAAAGATTTTGTCCATACCCATAAGGGTTTGAAGGTCTTAATATTAAATACTTTAATCCAAAACAACGATGATAAAATTTTATCAACTCTTCCATCTGCATTTTAGAAAAACCATAATAAGAAATAGGACGTGGAGCCAAATCTTCGCTTATCACTCCATATTGTTTACCATAAATAGTTCCACCAGAAGACATATAAACAAAAAGAATATTTCGTTGAGAACAAAGGGAAAGAATATTTGAACTTGGATTAATAACATTTATTTGTTCTTTTTGAAACTCATCCAAAGATGACGCTGGTATAAGAGTTGAAACCAAATGTATCACAACAGAAATCTTATTTTCTTCGATAATTCTATTTAGCAACTCAAAATCACTTAATTTACCAGAAAAATATGTTACTCCAGTTCTTTTTTCTGAGGGAATAAATAAATCAAAAGAAAAAACAGAAAACATTTTACGCGAAAGTAATTCATCCTGTAAACTTTTTCCTAAAAAACCATTTCCGCCTAACAACAAAATATTCATAATAACTCACCAAAATCTATAAGAAATATTATACATCTTTCATTTTTTTTTTTTTTTTATTATCAAATCCAAAATATTATAAAAATGAGACTTACAAAGAATCAAAACTATAGTTTTCTTAATATCAAATAAATTACATAAAATCATTTTCATAGTAATTACTTTATTAAAACGAGAATATAAAGTGTAATTTTTATTACCATTCTCATCCATTAAACTATGACTTTTAACAATATTACTAAATAAAAATTTTCTTATTCTTAATAATATTATTTTTGATAAAATTTTATTTCTATTGTAAAAAGAATATTCTTCATAAAAAAGAATATCAAATGGGAAATCTTTTATTTTTTCGGGATTAATACTATTTGTAGCCGAAGATCCATTTCTAAAATAATTATACAAACAATCAGGAATAAAACAAAATTTTTGACATTTTTCGATATAATTTAAATTAAAAACTAAATCTTCGCACAATGACATATCTGTATTGAATAATAAGTTATTCAGAAACTCTTTTTTATACAATTTATTTACAGGAGCATTCAAAACAATCTCATTTTGACCAACATCTTCTCTTAAAATTTTATAAAATTGAAGAAACTCTTTTCGTTCCATTATTTTTTTTTCGGTAACACCACAATTTAAAGAAACAAATTTTCCGTCTGTATTTTCCCAATTAATTCCACTTATAACAATATCAACATCATCTGAAATCGATGGCTTAATTAATTTCTCTAAGTACGTATTACAAACTGAATCATCACTGTCCACAAAACATACATAGTTTCCAGTTGCATTCTGAACACCAATATTTCTAGCAGAACTAACTCCACCATTTTTTTTATGAACAACTTTTATTCTGGAATCCTTTAAAGCAAAATCGTCACATATTTTTCCACTATTATCAGGAGAACCATCATCGATAAGTAACAATTCAAAATTCGAATATGTTTGATTTAAAAGAGAATTAATACAACGCTCAATAAATTTTTCACTCTTATAAACAGGCACTATACATGAAATTTTATTTTCCATAACTATTTTCGAAAAACTTTTCCTATAATTTTATTAACAAGAACTCTCTCTTCAATTTTATAAGAATTCAATACACCCCAAATAAAACTTGTACTAATAAATACAAATATACTTGCTAAAAAAAATTCTAATAGAGAACAATTTAACAAATTGAAAAATTTATCTGTAATGAAATTTACTATTAAATAACAAATAATAATAAATAAAACATCTAGAAAATAATCTAAAAAAAACGAAATAGACTTTTTAAAAAAAATATTCTTAAATACTATTACAGGTGATACAAAAAAAGGAATTAAGAAAGTACTAGTAATAGTTCCTATAACAACTCCTAAAACACCAAAATACTTTCCTAAAATAATAGATACTAATAAATTTATAATTGATTCAGCAATTGGTGCCCATTGATCCTGTTCAAATAACCCAGCTGCATTTTTTACAGTCTGCAGAGGTAAACGCCCTTTTGTTAGAGCAAAACTAATCACTAACGCATATAAGATATAATTATCAAACAAGACGTCAGCTCCTAACCAAATCTTCATAAAAGAAGGCATTAAAACTAATAAACAAACAGATGAAATCAAAACAAACGATTGATTCAAAAAAAACAATTTCTTAAACAAATTATATTTTTCATCTTCAGAACTGGTTACCAAAAAATTTCCAACACTATCCTGCAAATTTGCAAAAGCAATTGATATAATTGTTCCAACCATATTAATAATAGTTAGATAACTTGTGTATCTTCCGGCATCTGAAATACCAGAAAAATAAGAAACCAGTATATTATCTGTCCCAAAAACTATAACAGAACCAATTGAATGAAAAAATAAAGCTTTTATTTTTTTCATTATTATATTTTTATTTTCTATATCCAACTGAATTTTATCTTTTTCTTTTAAAAATGGATATAATTTGTTGGCAATCAAACTTATATATAAATTTGTAAGTACAGTACAAACAATTCCAACCAAAAGAAACAAAAAGTAATTTGAAGTAAGAACAACTACAATAAGAGACCCAACTTTTGATATTGTAGTAAATACAAGTGTACAAGAAGTAACAATATAATTTTTCTGATCTGCAATAATTAAAGTTCTTTTATAAATGAGTAAATATGATAAAACAGAATTTATTAAAAATAATAAATATGCTTTATAAACGAAATAATTATTAAAAGTATCAGATTGTATTATTATTTTTATAAAAGGAAGGATTAACAAACCTAACAAAAGAATAACTAACGCAACAATGTTATAAGCTTTTTTGTAAAAACGCATAATAGCTTTTAGCATATTAGTGTCATTTTCTGCTAAAGGTTTATATAAAGCAAAAGAAATTGCAGAACCAATTCCCATTTCTGTTAAACTAAGAATGGAAATAATATTTGTGAGAACTCCATTAAGTCCCAAAACATCGAGACCAAGTTTATCTTTAATTATCCTACTTGTAAAAAAAGATACTAACGATAAAATAACATTCGAAAACAAAGCTGTAGAAATATTTATAAAAACACTCTTTCTTCTTGATCTTTGATTTTTTTCCATATATTTTAATAATTGTAAAACAATTCACACATTTTGGAAATAGAAACAAATCAAAATAAATCTGCAGCTTTCTTTACATCCTGAACATTATCTTTATTGCAAACAAGAATAGTGTCATCGCTTTCTACAACGACAATGTTTTCAACACCTATAGCTACACCCCTAAGCGGCCAGAATCTTGTTCCAGAACCGCCTGATAAAATTACTGGAATGATTGTCATAATAAATATTATTCAGCTTTAAATGTATGTCCTTCAACCTTATTTATAAACTCGTAATCAATTGTTCTTCGAATTCCTTCTTCCAAAGAAACAGGAGCTACGAATCCAGTTTCAGAAACTTTGGAAGACGTAAAATATGAATCTGAACAAAATTTCTTTACACGAATTGAACTAATTGGTAATTTCTTATGAAGAATCTTTGCCAATAAATCAAAACACAAACCACCAAAATATCCTAACCAATAAGGCCAATGGAAAATTCTTTTTTTAGGTTTTCCCAAAAATCTATACACATCGAAAACAAGTGAATTCATATCATAAGCTGGTTGATCACAATAATTATAAAGATGTTCTCCCCTTCCATTGCTAAGGCAAAACTCCAAAAATGCAACAACGTTCTCAACGTAGTTCATACTCTTACGATTTTCGCCTTTACCAACCATAGGAAATTTACCGCCAGCAATCTGACGAAGAAGATTATAAACATTACCTCTGTTTTGTTCTCCAAAAATTACAGTAGGTCTAATAATTGTCAACGAGTTCTCTTTATCCTTAGAAACCCATTCGCGATATTTTTCTTCGGCAAGAAATTTAGTTCGCCCATAATCATTAAAATAATTAATCTCACCAGATTCATCAGTTCCTACTGGAGCAAAACCGTATACTGCTACAGAACTAGTAAAAAGTATTTTCTTTACCCCTACTTCTGAACATACTTTACAAATATTTTCGCTACCTTGAACATTTACGTCATCATATAAAGACTTTGGAGAAACATCATCTCTGTGTTCAGCACTTAAATTTATAACAACGTCAGCCCCTTGAATAACTTCCATCAAAGAATGCATTGGCTGAAGTTTTTTTGCCTTTTCATCAGCTCCTGGGGCAGTATCTGAATCTGTAAGTGATTCTGGAAATTCGTTTTTTTCATCACCCGCATTTCTGACATCACAACGAACCCAAAGTTCAGGATACGCTACAGAACATCTTTTATCCGCAATCTTTACCGAGTGACCAGATTCGAGAAGTTTTTTAACTAATCGTGTTCCAACAAAACCAGACCCACCAATAACTGTAATATTCATAATTGCTCCATATAGACTACTTATTTTATCAATTTTAATAAGCCATTAATAGCATAACAAACAAAATAAAACAAGGATTTGAATAAACTCATTTTAAGTTCTTTTCTAAGAATATTCCATTGCCATTTAAATACTAAAAATTTATTCCCTGATACTGAATTTTCGGATTCTCGATAAAACGCTTCTACAGAATTCGTATTTTTTGCAATTCCACCAAGCTTTAAAATATCAAGCCACATAAGATAATCTTCATGATGAACTTTTTTTTGAAAAATTTTACCAACTTTAGATGTATCATAAACTCCTGTTAAATTACCTATATAATTACTTTTTAATAAATCTTTATAAGTAATAATTCCAGGGGATTTTATAACAGATTTGTGAATAACACCAGAATTTTTCATTTTTTTGTAAAAAGAAAAAACTACAGAAACATTGTCACTGAAAAGAGGAATTTGTGATTCTAACTTTGAATCACACCAAATATCATCGGCATCCAAGAATGCAATAAATCTTCCACTTGCTTTCTCTATACCCATATTTCTTGGAACTGTTGGACTCCCAGAGGCAATTTCTGTTTTATAATAAAAAATACGGGAATCTTTTTCCTTAAATGAATTTATTATTTCACAAGATTTATCTATTGAACAATCATCAATAATCAATAATTCCCAATTCTTAAATTTCTGAGAAATAACAGAATTAATGGATTCGGAGATATATTTTTCTGCATTATAACAAGGCATAATAATAGAAACTTTGTCACTCATAAAACCACCTTAGATACAGCAACTTTCAATATATATTGAAAATTATAAAAAATCAAAATATTGTTGAAGAATTACATTCTCATCATATTTGATTTCAGCTAATTTACGCGCTTTTTTTCCAATTTCTGGAAGCCCATTAATTAATTTTGAATCAATTGAATTGATAAACTCAATAATTTTTTCCGAATCATTTATATCAAATGCCCATCCTATATCATTTTCTATAATTAAATTATAGATTTCAGAATTTTGGGGACCAATGAATAAAACTGGTTTACCAGCAGCCAATAAATTATAAGTTTTGGATGGAACACCTAATCCAAACATATCATTATTTAAGCAAACTAATCCAATATCAGTCTCTGAAAGTACATTTTGTTCTTCTTCACGTTTATATGAATCACACACAACAATCTTATCTGATTGATACCTTCTAACTAACTCTTTATAAGCCCCATTACCCTGAAACACAAATACTATATTAGGGTTACTGACCTTATCTAAAATTGGAAGAACAGTTTCAAGCCCCTGAACTCTTCCTAAGTTTCCAGCAAACTTGATAATAATTTTTTCCTTTTTTAAATTAGGTAACATCTTTATTTGAGATGTATTCGCCCAATTAGGAATGGTAAAAATTTTTACATTTTCAGTTCCTACTTTTCTTTTTACAATCTCTTCCATATCTGAGCCTATGGTAATTATAGTTTCAGCTCTTCTATATGCTTTATTGAAAAAAGAAACAAGAATTCTCAAAAAAATAGAATTTTTCTTTAAAAATCCTGCAGCTACAGTATTTTCTGGGAAAACATCATGAACTAATATTACTAATTTGAGATTATTTTTTTTACATATTTTGGATATGCTGAGTATATTAAAAACAGGATTTGTAACAGCAAGAACTTTTTCACCTGATTTGGCATTCTTTTTTAAAAATTTCTTAAAATAAATACCAAGTTTTAATGCACGAAACACTCTTGAAAATACAGAATTTTTATTAACTTGTTTAGATGTCGATCTATGGATTATTACATCCGAATGTAAATCATCTTTATTAAACTTCTTCTCTTCATAAATCTGAGATCCGGCAACAACATGAATCTCATATTTTTGGGCGAGCGTATTAGCAATTTTGGTTAAAATATAAGCAGTAGAAGCTTCTTCAGGATAAAATAATTCAGAAAGTATCCAAAACTTTTCTTTTTCCATAGTTATATTTTATCACTTTTTTAAATATTAGTGCAGTATAAGACCATAAAATCTTCTAATACTTCCTCCAGACCATCTTATTAACTACACCAACATAACTCTGAATTATCTTCACAACCTTTGTAGAAACATTTTCGTCTGTGTAGTTTGGAACAGGAGTTCCATATTCCCCGTCTTTTACAAGTTCTACAGCAGTATCTACTGCCTGCAAAAGGGATTTTTCATCAATACCAGCCAGAACAAAACCAGCTTTATCAAGAGATTCTGGACGTTCCGTACTGGTTCTGATACAAACAGCAGGGAAAGGATGTCCAACCGATGTAAAGAAACTGCTTTCTTCAGGTAAAGTTCCTGAATCAGAAACAACAGCAAAAGCATTCATCTGAAGGCAGTTGTAATCATGGAATCCAAGAGGTTCATGCTGAATTACACGACTATCAAGCTTAAAACCACTTGCTTCAAGGCGTTTACGGCTTCTTGGGTGGCAAGAATAAAGAATAGGCATATCATATTTTTCTGCCATTTTATTAATAGCAGTAAAAAGTGAAGTAAAATTCTTTTCTGTATCAATATTTTCTTCCCGATGAGCCGAAAGAAGAATATATTTACCTTTTTCAAGATTCAAACGCTTATGAACATCACTAGCTTCAATCTTTTCAAGATTCTGATGAAGAACTTCTGCCATAGGAGAACCTGTAACATAAGTTCTTTCTTTAGGAAGACCGCATTCTGCCAGATAACGACGTGCATGTTCTGAATAAGCCATATTCACATCACTGATAATATCTACCATTCGTCTGTTTGTTTCTTCTGGAAGACATTCATCCTTACAGCGGTTACCAGCTTCCATATGAAAAATTGGAATATGAAGACGTTTAGCGCCGATTACAGAAAGACATGAATTAGTATCTCCAAGAACAAGAACAGCATCAGGTTTGATTTCAACCATAAGCTGATATGATTTTGCAATGATATTCCCCATAGTTTCACCAAGGTCTTTACCAACTGCATCCATATAAACTTCAGCATCGTCCAGTTCAAGATCCTTAAAGAAAATACCATTCAAGTTATAGTCATAATTCTGCCCTGTATGAGCAAGAATTGTATCAAAGTATTTTCTACATGCCTTAATTACTGCAGAAAGACGAATGATTTCTGGTCTTGTTCCTACAATAATAAGAAGTTTTATTTTTCCGTTATCTTTAAAAGCAACTTTATCAGCCATATTATTTCACCACCTTTTCACCAAATGTATCAGGATGATTCTTATCAAACTGTTCATTAGCCCACATAACTGTTACAAGATTTTCAGTTTCAGAAAGATTAATAATATTATGAGTATATCCAGGAAGCATATGAATTGCCTGAATATTATCTCCAGAAACCTCAAATTCAATCACTTCATCAGTACCAATTTTTCTTTCCTGAATTTTTCCATGTCCGCTAACTACAATGAAAAATTCCCATTTTGTATTATGCCAGTGTTCACCTTTTGTAATCCCAGGTTTTGAAATATTCACAGAAAACTGTCCGCATTTTTCTGTTTTCAAAAGTTCCGTAAAACTTCCCCTGTCATCACAATTCATCTTTAAAGGGAAAATTGTTTTTTCTTTTGGAAGATACGAAAGATAAGTAGAGTAAAGCTTTTTTGAAAATGAATTAAATGGTATTTCAGGCATAACTAAAGACGATGTCTGATTTTTGAATGAGTTCAGTAAATCAACTATTTCACCAAGAGTTACCTTGTGTGTTACTGGAACATAGCAGTATCTACCATCCTGTTTTTCAACAGGATTCAAACCATCATATTCACAATGGTGTTCATTACCTGTCAATGCCCGCATCATTTCTTCAATAAGATCATCAATATAAAGAAGTTCAAGTTCTGTAGAAGCATCATTCACCTGAATAGGCAGATCATTTGCAATATTATTACAGAACGTTGCTACAGCACTGTTATAGTTTGGTCTGCACCATTTCCCAAAAAGGTTTGGAAAGCGGAAAACAAGAACCTTTAAACCATTTTCTTTACCATAATCAAAAAAAAGTTCTTCTCCGGCAAGTTTTGATTTTCCATAATCAGATGTTCCATACCTTCCGATTAAAGTTGCCTGAATAGAAGAAGAAAGCATTACAGGACATTTATTATTCTTTGACTTAAGTGTATCAAGTAATGTTGATGCAAAACCAAAATTTCCAGACATAAACTCAGAATTATCTTTTGGTCTATTAACACCAGCTAAATTGAAAACGAAATCAGCATCAGAACAAAATTTATCCAATTCTTCTGGTTTTGAATCAATATCATACTCGTATATGTTTTCTACAGTAAAAGAACGTGTTTTATCTTTGCCATCACGAATATTCTTAAGGTTTTCTACCAGATTTTTTCCGACAAAACCTTTAGCACCAGTAACGAGGATATTCATTTATTTCCCCTGATTCCAGTCTTTCAAAGCTTCATTTACATAATCTGTTGTAAGAATTTTTTTAACAGTACCATCAACATCAAGACGGGTTGTATTATGACTTGTATAAGCTTCATTAGCCATTGTCTTTACTTCACCCTTTACAACAAATTTGTCATAATTTAGGTCACGACTGTCAGCAGCTACACGATAATAGTTTCCCATATCTTCACTACGCAGTCTTTCTTCACAAGTCATAAGTGTTTCATAAAGTTTTTCACCATGGCGTGTACCAATTACATTAATACCTGTTTCGCCGAAGAGTTTCTGTACAGCTTTTGCAAGGTCCCCAATTGTAGATGCATCAGATTTCTGAACAAACAAGTCGCCAGGATTTGCATGTTCAAATGCAAACTTAACCAGTTCAACAGCTTCATCAAGATTCATTAAGAAACGTGTCATATTAGGATCTGTAACTGTAATAGGTTTCCCCGCTTTAATCTGATCAATAAATAAAGGAATTACAGAACCACGACTGCACATAACGTTTCCATAACGGGTACAGCAAATTACTGTATCCCCCCTTTCAGCTGCAACACGAGCATTAGCATAAATAACATGCTCCATCATTGCTTTTGAAATACCCATTGCATTAATAGGATAAGCAGCTTTATCTGTAGAAAGACAAACTACACGTTTTACACCTGCTTCAATTGCTGCATGAAGCATATTATCTGTACCTATGATATTTGTACGGACTGCTTCCATAGGGAAAAATTCACAGGAAGGAACCTGTTTAAGAGCTGCTGCATGAAAAATATAATCTACACCAGGCATTGCATCTTTTATACTCTGTGGATTACGAACGTCACCTATATAAAACTTAACCTTTTTTGCAGTTTCCGGATTTTTTGCCTGCAATTCATGACGCATATCATCCTGTTTCTTTTCATCACGACTAAAAATTCGAATTTCACCAATATCTGTATCTAAAAAATGTTTGAGCACAGTATTACCAAAAGAACCTGTACCACCTGTTATTAACAATGTTTTTCCACTAAATGATGACATTTATTTACCTCTTTTCTGTTTTATTTCAAAAAATCTTTCTCTTAATTGCTTATATAATAAATACCTAAAACCCAATTTTTGTTTAAGAGTATTCCTACTTTTTCCCGTTGTTTCTGAAACATTTGCTCCATGGCGTCGATACAAATGATATGTATTTTTTAAGAATTTTATTCTACCATATTTTGTTGCTATATTTCCCAACCATTGTTCACAAGATTGCAAATTATAAGGAAATGGCACTGCATAACATAACAGTTCTCTTCTAAAAGCAAGACAACAGCACATAAATCTACTTCTTATAATATTAAAACAAATATTATTATAAATCGGAGAAACTTTATATGCAGCACCACTTTTAATTTTGTCATTTTTATCAATAACTTTATAATTAGTCATAACTAATGAATATTTATTAAGTGCATTAATACAAGTTGAAATTCTATTTTTTTCCCACAAATCATCTTGATCAGACATAAAAATAAAATCTCCATTGGCATGTAATAAAGCATTTTCAAAATTTTTTGCAACAATAGTATAATTCCCCAATGGAGCAGTCAATAAACTTCTATCACTTTTATGTGAAAAAACTTTTATACGGCTATCATTTATTTCTTCTATTACTTCCAAAGTTCTATCTGTAGAACCATCATCAGAGATTATGATTTCATCATTGTTCGACAATTGATCTAAAATCGAAACTAACTGTAATTTAAGATATTTTTCGCCATTATAAGCTGCTATACAAACAGAAATCATCTTTTCCCCCATTTAAAATATATTAAAATAAATTTTGGTGTATGATGAATTAAACTCAATTTCAGGGCTCTATAAAAAAGTTTAATTTCAGCTTGAAAATTAGATAATTTCCATTTTTTTGTATATATTCGATAATCTTTTACAAAAATTCCGTATCTTTTTAAATCAGATAAAACAGTATTCCTTGTCACTCCTGAAAATTCTTGATGAATAACTAGATTTTCAATCACATAAATTTTATCAACCGAATAATTTAGCTTAAACGATTTAATAAAATCGTGATCTATACAATCTAAAAATAAATTTTCATCATATTTCAGATTTAAAAATACTATTGAATTTATACACATACAGGAATTTATAAATGAACATTTACATAATAACTCAGTTTTATAATCTTCAATATGTTTCATAGTATTTTTTTTTTCTATAGAGGGTGACATAATTCCTATAGAATCTTTAATAATCGGAGTATATATCATTTTATTATTATTGCTTGCTATACTTTGGATATAATAATCCAAAAAACTAATATTAAAATGGGTATCTTGATCTAAAATAATAACCCAATTATTTATTTCTTTATTAATTAACTTAATTACATAATTATATGCATAGGAAAGTCCATAATTTAAACCATCACCATAATAATTAATTTGATTTAATTTACAAAAGCTCTGATTTTTTAAAATAATCTCATCTTCAGTAGAATTATCAAAAACAAACAACGACGCTGGATATTTATACTCAGTCAGCAATGACTTAACTAAATCATTTTTTTTACACTCATAGTTATACAATACTAGAATAAAATTAAATAACACATTAAGCCTCTTTTGATATAAATTTATTTTTTGATATATATATAATTACTGCAAGAACAGTAAAGCCAACTGAATTAATTAAATATGGATTTGTTCCAGAAATAATTATAAATAACAAGTATCCAATTGTTAGAAGAATACAAAAATAAATATTATAATTATTATATATATCTACCAAGGGAACCAAATAAAACATAAAAATAACTATAGTATTAAAAAAACCGTAATTCCGTATTAAATCCAAATAGGTCCATTCTGTTTGAGCTACATACATATTAAAACCTTTAGTAAAAAATAGCGCACCGGGACCATCTCCCCAAAAAACATATCTAATAGGATTTAAATTAAATAATTCATTATATGATTTTAAGTGAAGAGTTTTTATATTTAAGGAATACTCTCCTTTATCTGACAAGAATTTTATAACCAATAAAATAAATAAAAACATTCCTACTGTAAATAAGAATGAAAAAATTGAAAAATATTTATTTTTATATATAAATAATAAAATTGACACCCCCAATATCATTAGCATACTCAAAATATTAGCCCTTGTTCCACTACAAAATAAACACATAGAAAATAAAAAAGAGTCAAATACTTTTCTTTTTTTATTTTCAAATAATACTTCGTATTGTGAATATGATAAACAAATTGTAGATAACACACCTGTTCCACAATTCACAGCAAATAACTCTCTTCCCAAGAAATTTCTTGTAGTTACAGCAATATTCGTTCTTTTATTAAAGAAAATACGAAAAACTGGTATTAAATTTGGAAAAATCTTCAATAAACACCACAGAAAAAAAATTAATAAAGATAATAAAAATACTCCAAAATAGAAATACTTAAACACATTTAAATGTGTATCTTTATTCATCCACAAAATAATAATAGTATAAATAAACCCTTTCAAAGTATGCATAACATAGCTTGAATCCACAACCGCATCTGGAAATAAAAACTGAAATGAATATGAATAAAAAAACATTGTAAACAAAAACAATGAAAAAAAATAATTTTCAAATGAAATATATGGCAATGACAAAAGTACAAACAAAATGAAAGAAATATCCTTAATATGTAATAATTGATTAGAAGGATCTATTATTCCTACAACAATTGTTATAAAACAAAAAAATGAAGAAAAGTCTTTTAACGAAAACTTTTTTTTTAATAAAGATGTATTCATACTAAAAATCCATATATTACTTCACAAATTAGCAAAAATGTCAGAAAACATTTAAATATTGAACATTATAATTATACATGAGCTATATAATTATAAAAATTTCGTATAAAAAAATTAAAGAATAATTTACCGTAAAAGCAAGTTGTCTTTTTATTCATAACAAAATCCTATCAGTTCCATCATAAAAATCTTGAATTACTTTTATTTTTGCAATTGAATTATTTTCATCTTCAAAAATAAAATTTCTTTTTAATTCAACTGATTTTATAAAAGAGACGATTTCATATCGAATTCCTTCCCCTTCTAACTGATAAAAATATCTTTGATTTTTTGAAGAATCCTCAAAACGAACCTCAAAATAGTCTGTTTTCCACCATGGAGCAGGTACAAAAATATAACCTTTTGTACCAGATACTATTAATTCTCCTTCTGATTTTATCCCTTTACCAACTTTTATTGAAGCGACTGCATTTGGATAAATAAAATCTATTTTAGTGAATAAATCAAAATTTTTCGTTCCAGCAAGTATTTTTGTTATTATTTTTTTTGAACAATAATTTGTACCAAGAATATTAAAAACTGGTAACAACGCAGTAGGTCCCCAGGCACATATACTATTCCATTTTTTTTCTTCAACTTCCGATAAATCAAAATCAAAATCCATTAAACTTGTACAAGTAGCATCTACTGAAACTATATCCCCAATTGCACCAGTTTTAATTAAAGTAAGCAATCTTGAATATGCAGTCGAAAAAGAAGTCTTTACCGCATCTATAAAAATGCAACCTTTTTCTATTGCTAAATTATGCAAGTATAAAAATTGGTCCAAAGTTAAGGTAGAGGGAGACTCACATAAAACATGTTTTCTTTTATTTAACGCAAGTTTTATTTGGTCATAATGAAATGTAGGATGAGATACTATAAACACAGCATCAACTTTATCCAATAAATCATTAATATCAGTTGTTTTATACGCTATTTTCTTAATAACATCATTCATTATAGAAATTGAATTAGTACAAATACCTGAAATTTCTATTCCGTTTACAAATGAGCATTCATTATAAAATTTATTTAAATATAAACTATCACCAATCAGACCTAAACGTAATTTATTCTTTTTAGCTCTTAATTCTGATGAAGATATTCCTTGCGTTCTTTCAAGATAAACAACTTTACACCATTCATTCAAATAATCAAAATGACCTTTCCAGTCAGAGCCAACTGTAAAAACATCAACTTCCAATCTTCTAATATCATCAATCTTCTGACCAACATATTCTTCAACAATAATTTGATCAGCTAACCCCGTACTTCTTACATTTTCTATACGTTCCATTAAAGTTTGTGAAACATTAATTTTTCCTCTACTTTTATCAAAATCATCTGATGTAACTCCAACTATCAGAAAATCTCCGAGTTCCCTAGCTCTTTCTAATAATCGAATATGACCATGATGTAACATATCAAAAGTGCCATATGTAATTACTTTAACCATTTTAGTCTCCATATAACACCTATCTTTTTAAAACTGAATATCCATGATATGGATGTCTCTTTTCTTCTGGTGGCAATTCCATATAATTCCCATATAAACAAGTTAGAAATTCATTAAAACCAGAAGGAATATAAAAACTATATTTTTCAAAATTATGTAATTCTCTTCGTTCAAACCATTCTTTTTTAAACTGATAACATCCACCCGTCCAACTAGGACAACCAACATAAAAATTAGAATCATCTGTTTCTGATAATATTATTTCACGATTTTTTTCGTATATTTTTTCAGCATAATTAGATGGTTTTGTTGCAGTTAAATAAAAATGATAAAACATCTTTATCATTTTTTTTATTATATTTGAACTATTAGTTTTTCCCGAAATATAAATTGGAACTTTTTTATTCGTTTTTATTATTTTATCTACAAGTTTTATTCCATCATCTCTAGTATTACCATAATTATCCAATGAATATATATCTACGAAAACACCTAAATCCATTTTTTCAAACCCAGGATCACATGATACATAACGAAAATCCATATTACATAATCTTGGTAACCCAAACGGATAATCTTTTACAGTTTTACAATTACATAATTTGAAAGGTTTAATTATATCCTCGTTTTTCTCACACCAATCACAGAACATATCAAAATCTTTTCTTGGCATAAAAACATCAACATCATCATCCCATGGAATAAAACCATTGTGACGAATTGCCCCCAAAAGAGTCCCATAAGTAATAAAATATTTCCATCCATGTTCTTCACAAAGCTCATGTAATTTTATTAAAACTTTTAATGCCTCTTGTTGAATTTCTGGAAGAGTTAATGCTTCATTATTATTCATTTTTATCACCAATCTATAAGATTTCCCGTTTTACCAATTCTTTAAAAACTGAAATTAAAGTATCTATTTCTTCTTTTTTTATTGAACCAATATGCCCAACCCTAAAAACTTTTTCTGCCATTTCTCCAGCATTTGGACAAATCCAAATACCATATTCATCTTTAATAATTTCAAAAACTTTATGTGCATTGACACCGGGTTTTGTTGGCATTAAAGCCGTAACACAATTTGAAGAATCCTTGTTTGACATAAACATTTTCAAAGGCAATCCTTCAATTTGAGTTCTAAAATATTCTGCTCGTTCTTTTGCAATACGATTTTGATTAATAATTCCCCCAGAAGAATCAATTCTCTTCAATTTTTCATTTAATTGAATTAATGTTCCTACTGCAGGAGTAAAAGGAGTTTGTCCTCTTTCTCCATTTAATAAATAATCAGGATAATTAAAATATAAATTTCTTACATTTATTTGTTTACATCTATTTATAGCTACCTGATCCATTACAGTGAAACTCATTGAGGGAGGAAGAGCCAATGCTTTTTGACTTCCTGTAATCACAGCATTTATATGCATTTTTTTCATAGAAAGTTCATCCGCCATAAATCCACTAACAGCATCTACAAATAAAAATAATCCATTTTCTTTACAGAACTTCCCAACTAAGTTCATATCATATAAAATACCTGTTGAAGTCTCACATAATTGAATCAAAAAACCTGTATAATTTTGGTTTTCATAACATTTCAAATGTTCTTCTGTTAATTGAGTTCCAACATCAAGTTTTATTTCTGTATATGGAATATCATGAATCTGACATAGTTCAACAAGTCTATGACCAAAACTTCCTCCATTAACTACAAGAACTTTGTCTTCGGGTGTAAAGAAGTTCATTACTCCACCCTCCATAGAAGCTGTTCCAGACCCTGTCAAAAATATAACTCTAGAAGAGTCAGGCGCATCCATAAATTTACACAACAATGCTTCATTTTCTTTCATTAAAGTGGAAAATTCTGAAGTTCTAAAATAAGGTATTTGGTTACTTCCAAGATTTCGTGTTTCATCGTCCATCTGCACAGGACCAACAGTAAAATTAATCATTTAGTTACTCCTATTTTGAATTAAATTCAAAGCAATAGATTCATCCTTTGAATCAACAAAACATTCAAAAACAATAGGTTTATCAGAAATTTCTGGATTTACAAAAGTATCTAATTGTTTCATGAATTCATCTTTCGAACTGGCACACAGATACTTATACCCAAGATTTTCCGAAAAATTTCTTACTAAATCTTTCGATTTACAACCAAAGTGTCCATCAGCAGCAACATACGGATTTACTTCATCCTGAAGTAATCTATATGCTAAAGCATAATCTTTCTTAAACTCAAAACCTAAACCATTATTTATTAGTAAAATTCTGACATATTTTCCAACATGTCTATTACCTAAAACATTAAGATCATAGAAAAATGCTAAATCACCAGACATACAGAAATATAATTTCTCAGAATTTGCTAAAGATGCTCCAATGAGCATTGATGTTGCACCGTCAATTCCAAAACCACCGACAGGACTATATACATTTACAGAATCATCAAAAATACCATAATTCCAAGTTCTTAAAGTATTTAGAATACTTAACATCACTGTTGAGTTTTTAGGAATCGCAGGTGCAATTTTTTGAGCTAACCATACATTCGAAAATGGCATCTTTTCTGTTAATTCAGGAAGTTTTGCTTTATAGGTTTCATAAACATTTAGACTCTCTTCATAAAAAGAAATATTTTTTTCTTTACCTGATTGATATTTTTCAAAAAAATCATTTTCAGACATTTCAAAAATATAAGTCATATTTCTGAAATAGTCTCTTATTTCTCCATCTTCAGAAACTCGCCATGTCTCATTGCTTTTTATCATTCTTGGAGACCCTTCTTCTCCTGAAATTTCTCCTATATGAATAAGAACATCTACAGAATATGCCGGTATATTTTTACTATTTAAATCAGATTGATTAATCACCAAAGGAAACAATATTTTATACTTTCCTTTATAATTACTCGTATGATCACATAAAACTATAGAATTACAATTCTCACAAAAGCTTTCAACGTACATTGTTAATTTTTCATTCCATCTTTTATGAGAACCGACGAAAATAGCAACTTTTTTTCCTTTTAAATCAGGAAAAGAATCTTTTTTTTCAAATCTTTTTATCACTCGAGCTGTTTGTAAATCTTTATGTGTTAAAGCTACAGATTCATTATAACTATAGGGGGTTATTAAGTTTAAATGAACTGGGCCACCCCCATGTCTTCGCAATTCAGATAAAGCTTTGTTTGCATTCACTGTACATAGCCATTCATCTTCTGAAGAATTTACCAAAGGCAATTCTATACTTAGATTACATGTATCATTAGGAGCAGAACTTCTATCAGTAACCTGTGTAACTAAATGCCCAATGCGTCCTGACGGTTGCGATGATGTAAGAATCAATATAGGTAATTTGCTATAAAAGGCTTCTGTTGCACCCGACATATAATTTCTTGCTGCCGTTGCACCAGTACAACTTATTACTACGGGTTCATTCGATTCTAACGATAACCCACAAGCCATATATGCAGCTGACCGCTCATCAACACATGAATATACTTCAAAATATGAATCATTTTGAATACTACCTACGAATACACTATTCGCAGTTCCTGGAGAAGCAATAACCTTCTTTATATTATGTTTCTTCAATAAATAAATTAATATTTGATGATTTCTTTCGTTTGTATAATAATGATTCATTTTTTACTCCATGATATTTAAGTCAAAATCAAAATTGTAATTTACATCTTCCTGATAAATAATTCCGGAGCCCCCTGTCATATAAACTATATCACCAACAACCATTCTACTCATATTACTTACTAATACTACAGCCATATTTGAAATTTCTTCTGGAACTGCGTATCTCTTTTCTAATGAATTTTCTAAATAAAGATCATCGTTTGAATCTTCTTTATTGACCAAAGGAGTCGCTGTCATTCCAGGAGCAATTCCATTTACAACAATATGATGAGGAATTAACATTCGTGCCAAGCCTTCAGTAAAACCTCTTACCGACCACTTTGAAATGGAATATGCTGAATTTGCTGGTAAGATACTACAACTAGAACAGACATTAAGAATATTTCCCTTAATGTTATTTCTTATCATGTAGCTTGAAACCTCTCTGGATAAAAAGAAAAGTCCTTTTATATTTGTATTGATTATCTCATCAAACTTTTCCTCAGTACAATTATTTATATGCCCGTAATCAACTCCAGCATTATTAACAAGAATATCTATTTGACCAACTTTGTTAACTAATTGTTTAAAAATTGATTTTATTGAAGAAATATTTGAAACATCCATCTCGCACGAAAATAATCTGTTTTTCCAATCAGGATTTTCCGATACCAATTTATTATATGCAATATCTAATCTCTCTTGTGACCTTCCCGTAATAATAACCTTGCACTCTGAATTTAAGTATGAACGTGCTATCTGAAATCCTATTCCACTGGTCCCACCGGTAATTAAAGCTGTACGTCCTTTTAATAATTCATTTGCAGATAAACATGTTATCTCAGCCTTTACGACAGGTGCTGGAAAAATCAGAGAAAACACTTTTTTTATAATTTTTTTTATTTTATTCATACAAATTCCTTATTTATCGATTCCAGTAAGTTCATTGATAAGGAAATTAAAGGCTTGATTTCTCGCCTCATCAATTCTTTTATGAACATCGTCCCAATTTATATTACTTTCAATATTCTCTTCACCATTAATCATCAATCGATCTCTTAAACCAAATAATTGCAATACTTCATCTATTTTTGAATCACACTGTTCTCTTGAAAAAACATAAAATGGACGCTTATATTGAACACTAAATATTGCTCCATGGAATGAATTTGTAACAACAACTTCGGCATTTTTTACCAATGATAAAAACTCCTCAACACCTGCTTCATAAAACATCTGATGTCGATCTGCATTTGTTGCTCTTAAACTTATTTCCACAACTTTCCAGCCATTTTCTTCAGCAATCTTATCAGCATATTCTTCCATCTTTTTGTTATATCTTCTTGCATACAGGAGAACATATTTTTCTTTTATCAATCTGTCCTCAGCTAGAACATCATATTCTTTTGAAGTTAATAACAAAGTTGGATCAATTACTTTCTCCACTGGGATGGAAACATTGTTTCTAACATAATCAACCATTGCATTTTCTCGTAACCCAATGGCCTTAAAATTATTCAATCTATCATTTAGAATCCTATATGTATCATCGTTAAAATGAGCATCTCCAAAACTTGCTGCATAAGCAACAGAATAGCCATTCTTCATACATGGGTAATTTGCATAATAACCATCATCAAAGCCTTTGAATTCATCTATGCAAAAAATAGTATCACTTCCGCAAACAAAACCATCTATATTGTTCTCAACCATAACATTATTGAAATTTTCAGAAGTATACTTATTTTTTGTTTTATCAAATCTAGTCTTATAAAATTTATCAAACTTCTTATAATTTTCACGAATAGCAGGAAGAGTAAGTTCACACATTCTCCTTGACTCTTCATCTTTATCCCACATATTTGCAAATGGATTCAATGGATCTAGATTTTTCAACACATCAGGACAATAATCAATGAGCATAGACTTACAATTTGGAACTTTATTGATAGCTTGGCTTAACGCCCAAGATTGCAATGCAGATCCATAATTCGTAAAATTGCAATAAATGTTATAGCTAATAATTCCAAATCTATTTATTTTTTCCATATTTTCTTACTCCATACTTTTTTTGGAAATTTTGTTTTAATAAATTGAAAGATTTTATTTCTTTCAATTTTATTTAATCCAACATAGCACATTGTCACTATTGAAAATAAAACAGTAACAAACACAGATAAACATACACCGCTAAAATTATAAGGTCGCACTATATGTATTCCATATGAAAATCCAAAGGTAATACACATAACTATAAATATTCTTAAGATTACCTTTCTTAAAAATACTAAGACTGGAAAATCTATTAGATATTTTACATTTATTAACCTAATAAAGAACATTAAAAAATTACCTATCGCCGCTATAACAAAAACAATATATGCAGGGGCATTAAAAAATTTTAATATTAAATAATCTGCCACAAAAATAGATACTTGTATTATTCCCAAACTTAATTCATATCCCATCATTTTTCCAGGAGCCCTTGCTGCTGTCATTAATGGTAAACAAATTGTATCAATAAGAACTTCTATAAAAGCTAAACGAGTAAAAAGTATAACTTGTTCGGGTGGAACTTTTAACCAAAGGGTCAATACATAATCCATTTCCATAAATAATGGCAAAGCAAATATCCACATAAGAAAAAAAGTTGTTTTACATCCATTAAATACTAAGGAAAACATTTCTTCTTTTTCATTCGAGGCATATTTTTTTATTATTGCTGGATACAAGCCAGTGTTAAAATTCGCCGAAAAGATTTTTATATAATTCGATACTTGCATAGCAACTGTTCTGGCAGAAACAACAATCGGATTAAAAACTTGATTGATTAAAATAGTTACAGCCTGAGTTCTTATTACAGACGTCAACTGACCAAATAATGTCCATCCAGTAAACTGGAATGTTTCTCTAAACTGTTCCCTACTCCAATAGAACTTCTTAAACTGACATTCCGAATATTTTTTTATACATATTACTATATATATAGTAGCATTAAAAAAAGCTACAAAAGCTAGTAATAAGCCATAAATTTTTAATTTATCAGCAGTTATTATGTTTAATAAAAAAACAATTCCAAGTTTTAATAGAACTTCAACTATGGATACATATGCATATATCTGCATATCCTCATGAGCAATAATAATTGCCATAAAAGGACTTGAAAATATGGAAAAAATAAAAGTTATTACAGAAAAATGATAAATAAAGCATGCTGCAGAAAATCTTTCCATAGGAATATTTAATTTATTATATACATAAAAAGTACCTAAACTTTCTAAAAGAATAACTGAAATAACGGCTATTAATATATAAATAACTAAATTAACGCTAAACGTTGTTTTTAATTTTAGTTCATTTTTTTGACCTAATGCAAAAGAAAAAAATCTTTGTGTTGCACTTGCCATTGTTCCACTTAAAAACGAAAAGAAAGAAACAATTCCACCGACTACACTATAAATGCCATAATCTTCAACACCAAGAATAGTCAGGACAACTCTTACTGTGTATAAACTAACAAGAAGAATAAGTATCTGCCGAAAATACAACATCAAAGTATTCTTGAGTATTCTGTTTGTACTAGTCATTTATCCCTCTATACTTTAATAACCATAAAAACATTTTTCATTTTTATAAATTATAACAAACATAATCAAACAAATAAACACTTCAAATTCATCCGCATTCACCACCCCTTTCCACTCAATAAATTCCTTCGAATTCAGTTCCTATCTTCACGCTTAGGTAGTTTTACCTAAAAGTTACGAATATTCACATTTTCGTGAATATTTTTCTTTCATATCTGTAATTATGCTGTATCATAAAACAGTAAGAGAGAGAGAATTGTTAATTGAGAAAACTATGAAAAAAAACAGTTTTGGAATACTTCTTGCTCATATAAGGCTTGAACATCAGGAAATCATAAAGGACATGTCAGACAAACTTAATATGTCACCAGCATATCTTTCTTCCATAGAAACTGGAAGAAGGTCTGTTCCAGAAGATATGATCCAGAAACTTAAAGAAACATATTCTTTAGACCAGGAAACAGTCCATAAGCTTGAAATAGCAAAGGCTGAACTGAACCTGGAAGTAAACATGAAAATAAATGCAGAAACCACAAAAGACCAGATTGCTCTTGCAACTCTTTTTTCAAAGACATTTACAGATCTTTCTGCAGAACAGATAAACCAGATCAGAACATTACTTGAAACATTTGAAAAACAAAACACGGAGGCGAAAATGTAAAAACCATTTCGCAAGGAGAGAACATTATGAAAAGTTGTAATCCAAAACCGGGAAAATCATTTCTGGACATCTACGCGTTTCTGAACAAAAGCCTTGCATCCCACCCCGAAACAATCCACTCACTGGAACTGGAGCTGCACCAGATAGACAGTAACTTCAGTCTGACTATTCTTTCAAAAGAAGAATGGAACTTTCCTCAAAAACATCCTATTTTTACACAGGCAATAAACCATACCATATTCGTACGGGAAGACCTTTACATAAAGGCTATAAAAAATAATTCAACGGCAGCTCTTCTTCTAGTACACGAATATATAAACTATCTCTACCAGACAGACAATTATAAAAACTTTATATAAAAAGGAGGCATTTATGGAAAATGACTTTAAAACAAAATGCACCTGAAAAAACTGGAACTTTTCTCAGGTGCTGCTAAATTGCGTATCTGCCGTCGGCAGAACCCAGAATTTAAATGAAAAAGAATCTAAAATTATGGGCAACTTCATTATGCCCTATGGAGGACATTATGTCAAAAACCTTAACAACAAATTTTAAAAACAATAACGGAAGCGGAACTATAACACTTTTCAAAAATCCATTTGCAAAAACAAACGGAGGTTCACTTTACTACGGCCGCTTTGACCGCAACACAGTAGATATAAACACCCTTATTGCACGCATTCAGAATAAGGAAGCAGGAACAAACGCTCTTGCTCTTCAGCAGAGTGCAGGCTTTTTTAAAGAAGAAATTCTTTCTGCCCTTTCCAGCGGGGAAGCCGTAAATGTCTTGGACCTTGGAGTTCTTTATATTGCAACTTCTGCAAAATTCAACGGAACCACCCTTGAAACAGCAGAGGGTAAAAATCCGCTCTGTGTAAAGTTTACTCCTTCCAGTGATGTTCAGAATGCTGTTTCAAGCATAGACATAAAAAACATCACCATTGCTGACACAGGTGTAAAAATAGAAAAGATTTATGATTCATCAAGCAAGACTACAGACCAGTACATCACTATGGGAAAAACTGTAATTCTCCAGGGAGAAAAAAGTAAAGCTTGATGACTCCCCTTCAAGCGGTATCTACATCTGTCCTATAGATGACAAAACCGGAGCCACTATTAAAGACCAGACTTTGTGGGTAAAAAGCAAAAACATCATAAGTAACGGTTCAAAGAAAATTCTTTTTGAAGTACCAGAAACCCTTACAAAAGACGCAAAATACGCGGTAGTTATCCGTACAAGTTTTTCTACAGGAAAGAAGAACCTGCTTTCAGCAAAGGAATCTGTAAGCATGGTCCTTACAGCCCGTAAAGCTTAATTTTTTTTAATATACTTCTTCCTCCGCACGGCTGGTGGGACCGTGTGATCTCCTCTCTATGGAATAATATCTCCAGAAACATTAAAATATCTCCATGACAAAAAAGACTACCTTTATATTTATTACTTTTTTCCTTTGTTTTTCCCTTTTTGCAAAACTATTAAATTATAAAACCCTTGCGGAAGAAACTTTAGAAACAACCCCAGCATATTCTTTTTTAGATTCAAACTTAAATATTTTTCTTTACGGTCCTGAATGGTACAACTCTTTTAATACCGCTTCCCCTTATGGCCAGAATGATGGGGCTTTATGGCAGGGCCGAGGTTACAACACAAGTCTTTCAAGCGGATTTTCTTTAGACTCTTTTGGCTTCAGCCTTACTGTAAAACCTGTAATCACCTTCAGCCAGAACTTACCTTACAAAATAAAAGAATCCTGTACAGAAAATCCTTATGGTTATTTCTGGTGGTGGACTCTTGATAAGCCCCAGCGTTTTGGTGATAAATGTTTTTTTACATTCGACTTTGGAGAATCTGAAATCCGCTATTCATGGAGAACTCTTTCTTTAGGTTTTGGAACCCAGTCTCCATGGATTGGTCCTGCATTTCTGAACCCTCTTATTCATTCAAACAATGCACCTTCCTACCCAAAGTTTGATATAGGTCTTCGTAAACAGGAAGTTGTTATTCCAGGCTTAAACTGGAACCTTGGTTTTATAGAAGGAAGAATCTGGCTTGGACAGCTTTCTGAATCTGACTATTACGACTCGAACGAAACAAACGATAAAACTCTTTTAACAGGCTTCAATGCCAGCTGGGCACCTTCATTCTTACCAGGCTTTACACTTGGTTTAAATAAAATCTGTCTTACAGCTTGGACTAGAAACTTTATAAAATATCTGAATCCTTTTTATAGTACAAATAACTGGGAATTCCCTGAAGACCAGAAAATGAGCATTACTATGGACCTTGTATTACCTGACTCTGGTTTTGAACTTTTTTCTGAAATAGGTATGGATGATTACACATCAAGCTTTATTACAAACCCGGGTCACACCCTGGTCTGGACTTTAGGCTTCTCCCATAAACAGGACTTTATAAAAGATAATGATATAACTTCCGAAATCATCTTTGAAATGAATAACCTTGAAATGAGTCAGGACTTTCAACTCCAGTGGGGGTATGGTGGCTACTACACACATGGAGGAGTTCTCCATGGTTATACAAATAAAGGTCAGGTTATAGGAAACGGTTCCACCATTGGCGGTAACAGCCAGTTTATGGGTTATAAACTTTATGCCCCATGCTGGGAAGCTTTATTATTCTTACACCGTTTCTGTCCGGACAATAACTATAACTACAACCAGGCAGTTTTTGACACAGCCCTGGACGGAAACCTTTTAGATTACTATGCAACCTTTGAAACCCACCTGGCTTTTGGCGGTAACTTTGATTGGTTAGGTTTTGACCATATAGCTCTTTCTGGCGGCACCGCCATAGAACTTACATACTGTCCCCAGTACCGTGCAACCAGCGACTATATTTTGAACTTCCACTTCAACACCGGCGTGAAATACAGGTTTTAAGGCATGGCTTCCTTTACTCGTTTTTACTTTGCACCTCTTCTCTTTATCTCTTCAGCAACATTCTTTACATCCTGAATCTTTCCCTTTGAAGCGATCAGCAGAGAATCTTCACTGTCTACAATCACAACATTATCCAGTCCAATTGTAGCAATTGTGCGGCTGCCGCCACGAATATATGAAGACGTTGTATCCAGTGTAATTACATCTCCTTTTATTACATTCAGATTTCCATCTTTTTTACTTATATCATAAAGTGCACTCCAGGAACCTACATCATCCCAGCCTGCATTCAGTTTTACAATTACGCCTTTAGAAGTTTTTTCCATAACAGCGTAGTCAATGGAATCCCCTTTTATCTGGCCAAAAGTTTCTTTATCAAGACGGATAAAATCTTCATCTACAACAGCATTTTCAAAGGCTTTAATTGAAAGATCTGCCATTTTAGCATTATGAAGTTTCAGTTCTTCAAGGAATACAGATGCCGTGAAAACAAACATTCCGCTGTTCCATGAATATTCACCGCTATCAAGATATTCCTGAGCCAATTCAAGAGCTGGTTTTTCTACAAATTTATCCAGTTTATAAACATGATGTTCCAGATGTTCACCACTTTTTACATAACCGTATCCCGTAGCAGGAAATGTAGGGACAATACCAAATGTTACAAGACTTCCTTTTTCTGCCTGTTCTGCCGCTTTCATAACTGATGTCTGAAATGTTTCTACATCTTTTATTACATGATCACTTGGCAGAACTACCACAACTGCATCTTTATCCTTTTTCATTGCAGCACAGCAGGCACAAGCAATGGCAGGTGCAGTATTTTTAGCCATAGGTTCCAGTATAATTGAAGGCTTTACTCCAAGTTCCCCAAGCTGCTGGGCTACCAGGAAACGGTGATCTACTCCACAGCTTACAATAGGGTCTGCTATATCAAGACCTTTAAGGCGAAGCAGAGTTTCCTGAATCATAGTTTTATCTGAAGTAAGCTTTAAAAACTGTTTTGGGTGATCTCCCCAACTAAGAGGCCAAAGTCGTGTGCCGGCACCCCCGGAAAGAATAATTGGATAAATTGTCATAACAATATGATATTTTATTCTAATCTAATTTTAAAGTGAAGATATCAGAAAAGAATAAATTACCCTACTATATACTATGACTTTTTTATGTTAGTATAACGTAGATTTATTCATCCTCAGGACCCATACATGACACGATACGAATTTGACATATTAACATATTTAGAAAAACACGGGAAAGCTGAATATGCAGTCAGAACCATTGCAGACAGCCTTAAACTTTCAGGTACTGCTGTGGGAAAAGCTCTGGAAGAACTTTGTGACCAGGCACTTATCTCTTCCCCTAGCCTTGTAAAAGGAAATCCTTTCAACGGTGGTGTTATAGAAGTTACAGAAAAAGGTCTTCAGGCTCTGGAACCTTACCGTGTAAAAAAAGCCGTGATCATGGCAGCAGGTTTTGGTTCCCGCATGATGCCGGCCACTGCTGACCGACCAAAACCTCTGGTTTCTGTAAACGGAAAACGCATTATCGAAACTCTTCTGGACGCACTGGTTGCAGTAGGAATCCAGGACATAACTATTGTTCGTGGCTACAAAAAAGAACGCTTTGATGACCTTCTTCCAAAGTATCCTTTTCTTACTCTGGTAGATAACGACATCTACGACAAGACAAACAACATCTCTTCCGCTATGGCGGTCATCGATAAAATCGACACCTGCTATCTTTGTGAAGCAGACCTTTATATCTCAAACCCGGAAATCATTACAAAGTACCAGTACGCTTCAAACATTCTGGGTTCCTGGTCCTGGGAAACTGACGACTGGAGTTATCACCTGGACGCCCAGGGACACATCACAGACTACCAGAAAGGCAACACCCACTGCTGGAACTATTACGGCATTTCTTTCTGGACAAAAGAAGACAGTGCAAAACTCAGAGAAGATTTCCGCCAGGTTTACGAAGAAGAAAAAGACGGAAAAGATTATTTCTGGGAATTCATTCCTCTGGTGCTCCGCAAAGAAAAGTATGCTGTTGAAGTACGTGAATGTCAGAAAAGCGACATCATGGAAATAGACAACTACTATGAACTAGCCCAGCTGGATCCTTCTTACCGTAAACAGGAATAGCACCGCATGAAAGTTTTTAAGGGAAACATTCTTACTGTAGATAAAGAAAACTCTGTTGTTAATTACCTGGTGGAAGATAAAGGTATCATCATCTTCACAGGAAACGAACTTCCGGAAGCTTATAAAAACGTTCCTGTAACAGACCTTGGCTCAAAAGCTCTGGTTCCGTCTTTTGCAGACACTCACCAGCACTTTGCTTCTTTTTCCACATTCCAGGCAGGACTTAATGTAATGGAAGCTTCTTCCAATAAAGAAATCCTCCTTATGGTAAAAGATTTTGTTTCCCGCTCTAACGCAAAAACCCTTATCTGCTTTGGAGCTTCTCCCTACTCTGTAGAAGAAAAACGTCTTGTAAGCCGAGAAGAACTGGACTCTGTCTGCCCTGACAAAGAAATCATGGTTGTAAAATATGACGGACATGCCTGTATTGTAAACTCAAAACTTTTACAGAAGATGAATGACAAAGTAAAAGACCTCCGAGGTTACCATGCAGACTCAGGGGAAATGAACCAGGAAGCCTTCTTCAAATTTTCTGACTACATTACAAGTTCCCTTTCCATTCCGGACCTTTACCGGAACATGCAGGACGCCGTAGATTTTATGGCTTCAAAAGGAATAGGTATGGTTCACACTGTAAGCGGAGTTGGCTTTGCAGGGAACCTGGACATCACTATGGAAAAGATTTTTGCAAAGAGCCTTAAGAACGGATTCCAGCTCAGAGTTTTTCCACAGTCCATGAACACAAAAGTTGCCCGTAAAAGAAAGCTTCCAAGAATAGGCGGCTGTTTCCAGTGCGCACTGGACGGCTGTTTCGGTTCCCATGATGCTTCACTGAATGAACCTTATTCTGATTCAGAAGGCGGTAACGGTGTTCTTTATTACAGTGATGAAAAAATTACTGACTTCTGTAAAAAAGCAAACCGTGAAGGACTTCAGATTGAAATGCACGCCATCGGGGACAAAGCCTTTGACCAGGCAACCCGTGCCCTTAAGGCCGCTCTGGACGACTTCCCTCGCGAAGACCACAGACACGGAATCATCCACGACTGCCTCCCAACTGACGAAGGATTAAAAATCTGCAAGGATTACAAAATCCAGATGCCGGTTCAGAGTGCATTCATAAACTGGAAACAGGAACCAGATGAATACCTGGAAGTAATTCTTGGAGAAGACCGTCTTAAAAAACTGAATCCTATAAACACTTTCCTGAAAAACGGAATCACAGTTTCTTTCGGGTCAGACGCCCCATGTACTTCACCGGATCCAGTTTCATGGATTGACCGTGCAGTAAACAACTCAAATATTTCTGAGCGAGTTACAGTTCAGGAAGCCTTAAGAATGTGTACTATAAACGGTTACTATACTTCTTTTGATGATGACAAAAGAGGAAGTCTTGAAGTGGGAAAATCTGCTGATATGGTTGTTCTTTCTGAGAACCCTTATACAATCAATCCTTCTGAAATAAAAAATCTGAAAGTGTGTGAACTTTATCTTTCAGGTGAAAAATATAAAAGTGCCCGTGAAAATATTTTCAAATCTGTTATTCGGGGAATCTTTTCGGGAAGCACTTCATACTAGGATAAAAAATGAACAGAGAAGAATTTTATATACTGAACAGTCTTTATAATGGAAGCATAGGTCGGGCCGAATGCAAAGCCGTAAAACTTCCATTCCATAATTTAAAAAAACATCTGGTTTACACAAGTCTTGTTAAACAGGGCCTGATTTCTCAGGATTCAGACCAGATCACAGAAGCTGGATTAAAAGCCTTGGAACCATACAGAGTAAGCAATGCTGTAATCCTTGCAGCCGGTGCTTCTACCCGTTTCATTCCTTTGTCGCTTGAACAGCCTAAAGGGCTTTTTGAAGTAAAAGGTGAAAAGCTTATTGAACGTCAGATCCAGCAGCTTATGGATTCGGGCATCAAGGACATCACAATCGTTCTTGGCTACAAAAAAGAAATGTTCTATTACCTCAAGGAAAAATACGGGGTAAAATTTATTATAAATCCTGCCTTCAATATTAAGAACAATATTGAAAGCCTGTACCTTGCAAAGGAAGAACTTTCAAATACTTATGTGTGCGTAAGCGACAGTTACTTTGTAGAAAATCCTTTCAATCAGTTTGAGTTCCAGTCTTTCAATGCAGGCGTTTACACAGACGAAGCTTCCGAAGGTGAAATCTTTGCAAAGACAAATCTTGAAGACCGCATTACAGAGCTGAATGACAAGAAAAAGAAAGGTCTTATGTTATGGGGACATTCTTTCTGGACAAAAGAATTTTCAGACAGTTTCATCGCCCTTGCAGAAAAGGACCGGGAAACAGGCATTTACAGCCAAGTATTCTGGGAATGGATGGTAAAAGATGAACTTAAAAATCTGCCTCCATTTTACATCAAGGAATATAAACCAGGCTGCATTTTTGAATTCGACTACTTCGAAGATTTAAGAAAGTTCGACACAAATTATCTTGGTACAACTCATTCAGAAATCATCAGAAACATAAAACTGGTTTTCCGCTGCGACGAAGAAGATGTTGTAGATTTCAGAAACATCAGTAAGGGACTTACAAACACTTCATTCATTTTCAAAATCAACGGTGTTGATTACATTTACCGTCACCCGGGAGATGGAACAGAAAGCATCATCAGCCGCAGAAACGAAAAGAGTTCCCTCATTAAAGCAAAAGAACTTGGCATTGATCCGACATACATTTATGCAGACGTAAATGAAGGCTGGAAGATTTCAGTATTTATTCCCGAATTCCGTGAACCGGATTATTCATCTTTCGAAGATTCCAAGAAAGTTCTTTCAGTTCTCCGTAAGCTTCATGCTTCAAATGTAAAAGTTGATTACGGAATGAAACCTTGGGAAGATGCACTTCACTATGAAGAACTGATTTCTAAAATGAATCCTGAAGCTGTAAATGAATTTCAGGCCCTTAAAACAAAAATCCAGAAACTGTACGTCATGACTCTTGGAGACGGAGTAGAAAAATGTTTCTGCCACGGAGACACTTACCAGCCAAACTGGATGATCAAACCGGACGGAGACGTAATCCTTATCGACTGGGAATACTCAGGCATGTCAGACCCTGGAATTGATGTAGGCTACTATATCGTAGATGCAAAATATGATTTCGACGAAGCAGACAGATTCATAAAAGAATACCTGCAGGATTCATATACAGAAAAACGGTATTTCCATTTTATGGCATATACCGCCATCATTGCCTACTACTGGTATGTATGGGCTATTTACCGCGAATGCTGTGGCGCCGTTATGGGAGACGCACTTCCGTCCTGGCGGGACGCTGCAATAAAATATGCAGACAAACTGCTTGAAGCATAAATAAAAATTAAAAAAAATATATAGGAATGTTTTTATGGAAAACGAAAAAAACGGATTAGTCCGTGTACTGGGATTGAAAGAATCAATCAGTATGACAATTGGAACAGTTGTAGGTGTTGGACTCTTTACCTGCGGATCTTCTCAGATTGGTCTTGTAGGTTCATGGATTATTGCCTTCACATTTGTTTCACTTCTCATTTCAATCTGGCCATGCCTTATTTACGGTGAAATGTCTGCCGCTCTTCCTTGTGCCGGCGGTACTTATAACTTTGCCAAACGCGGTCTGAACAGACTCTGGGCAAACCTTTCAGGCTGGCATTACATTGTATCTGTTGTTGCAATCGGTGCTGGAGAAACTCTGGCCTTTGCAAACTACTTCAAGATTTTAATGGAACAGCTTGGTCTTTACATCGCCTGGCTTGATTCCCGCATTATCGCTCTTATCCTTGTTGCAGTATTCCTTATCCTGAACTTCAGAGGAATCGAACAGTCTGGTAAAGCACAGCTTGCTTTCATGTTCTTCTTCTGGGGATGTTCTATTGCATGGTTCCTTTACATGATTCCAAATATCCACGTTGAATACTTTGGCGGAATCAAAATGGACAAGCTTCCTTCATTCAAGGAAATGATGTATATCTTCGGGCTTGTTTGGTGGTGCTACACCGGTTTTGAAACCTGTGTTTCTATGGGTGCTGAAACAAAGTATCCTCAGTACAACCTGCCACGTGCACTGAAACTTTCTATCTTCCTGGTATTCGCACTGAACGCACTTTTCCAGTGGTTCCTGGTTGGTCTTGTTCCAAATGAATTCTACGGAATCCTTGCCGCAGCTGATGCACCATATGCTGAAGGATTAAAAGCTGCAGGCCTTATCGGTATGCCAATCATCCTTCTTTGTATCGGTATTGCTTTTGGTGGAGACCTTTCTACAATCAACCCAGGAATTGCAGCCCCTGCCCGCTACATTTACACAATGGCACAGGACGGCGCGCTTCCAGCATTCCTTGGAAAAATCCATCCAAAATATAAGACACCTCACATTGCAATTATTGTTGTAGGCATCATCAACTTTCTGCTTATTGCAACAGGTTCCATTGACTACATCGCTTCAGTTTCCCTTATTTCTCTTGCAGTGTGCTACATGATCGGATGTCTTTCATACCTGGGACTTAAGAAAAAATGCCCTGACATGAACCGTCCATACAAAGCACCTCTTGGAAAACTTGGATGCTGGGTTACAATCGTTCTTTACTGTTTCATGCTGATTTTCTGTGACAGAATGGCTCTTATTACAGCCGCCATCATTACAGGGCTCTGTATCATCTTCTACTTCCTGTTCACACGAAAACGCGCCGGTGAAATCATGAGTATTGAAGATGAAATTGGTGTTATTGAAGAACCAACCGCTGAAGACAAGAAAAAGCTGGACAAAGAATACAAAATCTGGAAATACGGTACTATCATCGTTACCATCATCGCCCTTGGAATTTACATTATTCCAATGATAATAAAATAAACTGTGTCATGCCGAACTTGTTTCAGCATCCCTGCGGGACGGCGTCCTGTCATGCTGAACTTGTTTCAGCATCTCTGCGGGGCCTCCCGTCATGCTGAACTTGTTTCAGCATCCCTGCGGGGCCTCCCGACCCCGCGGAATATCCCACAAAAAACTATAATCTTTTCAGCTCTTCCATATTTATAGCTATTTTTCCTTAAAAATTGACTCCCATACTTTTTTTGCTAAGTTCTCCGGCCATAATTTTTCATCTTTCCAATAATTTATAGCCCATATAGCTTGATTGAACCTTAAATAATTTTAATATTTCTCTATATTCAGCAATAATTTACAGCAATTCAAATCTTTTATAGCTTTTTACCCCAACACAAACATACAATCACTGTTTTTTTCAACTTTCAAAACTATAACTGTTATCCAATTTTTTTATTTATAGCTTTTTTCACAAGAACTCTAATAAATACAAGGACCGATTATTCAGAGCGATTTTCAATGACCAGGAGCACAAAGACTGGCTTTTATCGCTTTACAATGCAGTGAACAATTCAAATTACACAAACGAAGAAGATCTTGAAATAACAATTACGAATGGACCTGCACAATACTGAATATCAACAAAGGTCATAATGAAAAGCTTATGAAGTCCTGCCAAGCCTTACAAGATTATGCAGAGTATGTTAATATGGTAAAAGAAAACCGGCTTTCGGGCGCAGATCTTAATGCCGCTGTTGAAAAAGCGCTGGACGAAGCTGTAAGAAGAAATTTACTGAACGGCTATTTTAACCGCCATCGGGCAAGGATAAAAGCGATGAGTTTAACAGAATACGATGAAGAAGAAGCAAAAAAAGTTTTCCACGATGACGGCTACAACGAAGGCCGAGCCGAAGGTATTGCACAAGGAATGGCCGCCCAGAAAGCTGAAGATGAAAAGATTATTCATGAAAAAGATGCTGAAATAGTACAGAAGGATGCAGAAATCGCAAGATTAAAAGCTATGATTTCTGGAAAATAGAACAGTTTATAATATGTCCCCTGAACCAAGTTCAGGGGGACAGACATATTCAAGACTTGGGGGACATATTCAAGACCTGGGTGACAGTTTTCTTATTCACCTTTTTCAACAAGGAAATCCATAACGGCTTTCCCCGCTTCTCCCCGATGCATCCATACTTCTTCACGAGCTTTATGACGAGCATCAGAAAGTTCTTTACTGTCAGATGCATTTTGAATTACTTCTGCAATATTTTCAAACTGATCTTCTTTAAGTTCAATTCCAAAACTTCTTAAGGCTTCAAATTCCCAAATCTTTTTTCCGTTATCTTTTTCTGTAAGATCATAGGCATCGTAAGGACGAAGGTCCATTTCTGCATTTACATACATGACAGGCTTATCAAATAGGAATGTATAGTCAAAAATAATTCCCGAAAAGTCTGAAATCATAATATCAGCTTTTTTCATTGAATAAATATTGTCGCTGTTGTAATCCCATTCAAGATTTTCTTTTCCTTCATACCGCTTTTCAAGACTTTCAAGCATTTCTTTTTCCGAAATCTTTGACTGCGGATGTGGTCGAATAATCACTTTCATGCCCGACTCAATAAGCGGGTCAAGAAGCTTTTCACCGTACCGTGAAAGTAGTGCCGAAGGCCCCCAAGAAGGACTTACAAGAATTGTAAACTTATGGTTTTCTTCTTCTGGGATTCCCATAATTTTTTCTGAAAAAACATCAAGATAAGGACATCCAACTGTTACAAGTTCTTTTTCTGGAAGTCCCCGTTTTTTTTCAAGAGTCCTGATATCTTCTTTCAGGCAGTCCCCTGTAACAAGAACTGAATCAAAATAATCAATACCAAAAAGACGGTACATTGTTGCATCTGCAGCGGCATGAAGAATATGTGCATAGTGCTTTACGTTGCGGCTTCGTTTCAACTGATAAACCTGAAGTCCTGGAGTAGTCATAAGAACAACACCAGCACTCAGCATATTGAGTTTAGCAAAAGCAGAGTTCCCTTCTCCTATTACTTCAGCTTTTACATATTTGTAGTCTTCTTGGAAAACAGGATCTTTGTCTGTAGCAACGAAGTATGTAACTTCTATCTGTCGCCGTTCTGCTTCATCAAGGACTGGCTTAAAAGTATTCCAGTAGCGCTTATCTTCACAGTAAATTACATATTTACGGTAAGAAGAATCTACAACGGTTCCGTCTTTTTTACCAGAAAAAAAGATTTTAAGTTTAAGCCACGCAGCTTTTCCAAGAAAAAATAATGTTGCAGCAGCACCAACAAAAATAGAAAAAAGCATGCTGCCTGTTCCAGGATCAATATATAAAAAATTTGCAGTCATTATTTAAGTGCCTCCATTGCCTGTTTTTCTGTTACAAAAGTGACTGAATCTTCTTCAAAAATATTTGTTGTAGTTTTATACCAGTTCTCTACATTAAATGTATTTCCATTCTGGCCATCTGGTGTCCAGTGCATAAGCTGGGCTCCGTATATTCCGTTTTCTTTTTTTGTATCAAGAAGACTTTTTCCTGTAAAAGGATTTTTAGGATCTTCAATCAAACCTTCAACAGAAAGAGACGGAACGTCGGCATTAGTCATAAACTTGTAGTCAAAAGTCATATCGCCTTCTGCACCAAAATCTTTTACAAATAAATACGGCATAATATATTCAGGACGGCTCATATATCTTTCCGGAAGATCCCAGAATTTTTCAGTAGGCCTGTCTGAACCGTGATCAGAAACTATAATAATTCTTGTATTGTCATAAACACCGTTCTCTTTTAAATAATCAAAAAACTCAGAAACACGTAAAAGAGAACTGATATTTACATGGTATGTTTCATCATTTGAATATTTTCCCTTTCCTCTATCAGATACCTCATGAACTGGAATATAATCCGGTGCCTGAAGAAAATATGGTTCATGAGTAGTTTCATTCTGCCAGAAAGTATAGGTTTTGGTGTCAGAC
Source organism: Treponema sp. (assembly GCA_024402535.1). Lineage (GTDB taxonomy): Bacteria > Spirochaetota > Spirochaetia > Treponematales > Treponemataceae > Treponema_D. The sequence continues at coordinate 57,514 of JAKSTN010000004.1, read as the reverse complement.
GTGAAATCTGTAAGTTCAGGAAGATAATCCAGAACTGAATACTGCTCTATAAAATTATTAAGAGTATTTTCAGATCTTTCTGTATTCCAGTATTTTTCCTGATTATAAATTACTTCGCGAAGAATCATAGGAGATATACGAAGGAAAGAATACCAGAAGGAATTTATTTTTATCAGCTTACTTGTTGCATTTTCCTCTGCAATACCAGGGTGTTCACTGAGCCAGTAACTTGAATAAACACGGGAACAGTTTAATGCATTGATTTCAGGATAATCATTAAAAATACGCATATCAGGAATCCACATATAGTTCGCAAATGAAACATCACTTACAGTAACCTTAAAACCATTATTATTAAAAAGAACAGGCATTACTTTTAATGATTCATTATGTTTATCAATAAGAGCCTCTGAATTTCTTCTCTGCATTTCCTGAGGAACATATTCATACCCCCCATACATGCCAGGTGCACCACCAATTGTATTTACTCCGAAAGTAACTGTATTCGGATAAAAAGTAAACCCGCTGAATTTCTTGTAAAGTTCAGGGCGTTCTTCGAACACATATGGAACCATAGCTCCCATTCCGCGGTCAAGACTAATAATGAATACGTTAGGTTCTGTTTTGCTTAAATGGAACACAGGATTCAAAGATTTTTTTTCACCGCTTAATGCCCGTATTTCGGCATAATCATTGTAACCACTTTTTATTTTTCCAAAGCTTACAAAAGATGTCATAAGAACACCAACAGATACAAAAGAGAATAAAACGGAAATCCATTTTGCTTTTTTTATTCCCAAAAAAACACTGCAGATTATTACAACAGCAAGAACAACAAAAAGATTCAAAACATTAAGCTTCATTGAAGTTCTTAAAGTTCCTGGATTATCAAAAATAAGAGTCTGACTTAAATTTCCGTAATCGCCGGCAAATGCAAAAACATTTATTAAAACACCCAAAGCCATAAAACTGAAAAGTACGGCAATACATGTTTTTACTTTTTTACCAAAAAGGAAATAAATACAAATTGGCCAAACGACACAAAAACCTAAAATTTTCTGGAAGTTCAATTTGATATAAGTAAACGGACTTTCAACATTATCAATAAAACTGAATTCCATTGGACTTGCAGCAACTACACTCGTAATGATATGAAGTCCAAATACAAAAAGAAGAACTAAAGCAGATGTAATAAAAAGCCAGAATGTTTCTTTTTTATTTTCAACCAGATTTCTAAAAGGTTTATCAAGAAGATATTTTACAAGTTTCAACAACAGTGGAATAAAGAATACAACACTGAAGACGCCCACAACCGCAAGACGTTTGAAGAAGAATCCTGAATGAATAAAAAGAAGATATGAATCTATTCCAAGAACACAGACACAGGCACATATAAAAAGAACCAGAAGAGGCTTTTTCATTTTGTAAAAAATATTCTTCACCATACTGAACACATTATTCATAGTCCAGTACAGAACAAGTCCTGAAGGAGACGAATAAAGTATTACAAGAAAAATTGCAGCCATTCCGTAAACTTGAATTTTATCTTTTGCCTTAAAACCTTTTGTATATATTGCACCGCTTATACAGTTGATAAGAGTCATGGCAATTGGAAGAACATTTACAGGAAAGTTTCCAATGTAAAAAGTTGCATCCTGAACACCCAGGTCTTTTATAAAAAGGAAACTGACTCCTCGGAGAGTTTCCAGGTTACTCAAGAATTTATAGGCCGCCATAAAGAAAGGAATCTGAATCAGAAGTCCAAAACTTGAACGCAGAGCCATCATCGGATGATATCCGTTCTGACGGTAAAAAGTACGAAGAATCATATACTGCTCGTCACCTTTAAAAACTGCCTTAATACGGCTGATTCCAGGCTCAAGCTTTTTCTGAGTATCCCGTTCTACCTGCTGCCATTTTTCTGCAACTACATACAAAGGCAGACACAAAAGTGTAATAGCAACACTGACACCTATAATCGCAAAACCTTCCGGCTGTGAGAAATCGTGAAAGATTCCATAAACAAGAAGATAAACAAATTCAATTATCTGAACTAAAGGAAATAAAATAACATTGTATAAAAAAGCTGCCATAAACTATGCCTCACAATTTCTGTATATTTCATTAAAGAACTCATTCATTTCACTAACCCTCGCAGTCATACTGAAATGTTCTTTTGTAGTTTTCATTTTTTCTTTCCATTCTTCAAGCAAGTCTGGGTTTTGAAGAACTTTCCTGATTCCGCCTTTAAGGCTTTCATCATCTTTACCGGTAAGTAACCCGCACTCACAGGAATCTATAATTTCTTTTCCTCCCGGAACATCTGTTGTAATAACAGGAATACCAAGAACAGCCGCTTCTGTACAGGCTGTTGAATAACCTTCCGAAAAACTTGAACAGATAAATGCATCAGCCTGTACTGTAATATTATGCGGAACATTTACAGCACCAGTCATATAAACTTCATCTTCAAGGCTGCATTCTTTAACAGCACTTCTGATTGCAGATTCTTCTGCTCCGCCCCCCACAATCACCAGAGTAAAACCAAAACCTTCATCTTTAAGATCTTTCATAATATGAACAAGACGGACATATCCTTTTTCTGGACTTAATCTTCCAACTGAAACAAAAAGCGGTTTCTTTCGTCCTGTAAAATCAAAACCAAAAGCTGCAGAATTTTCAGATGCTTTTTCAATAATCCTGTTATCCACAATATTATATAAATGTGTTACATTTACGTTTCCGTTACATTCCAGTCTGCATCGTTCTTCATTGGTTTTTGAAACACATACAACCTTATCTGCTTTTTTATAAATAGCAGGATAATTATCCCAACCATGCATCCAGAAAATATGTTTTGCCTTTCTATTCAATGATGCATCTATCATAAAAGTTGGAAGGTCACACTGAAATGCAACTTCAATATCAAATGTATCTTTTACAAATCTTTTATACCAGAACTTTGCAGGAAGGAGCTTAACGATACGCTTAAACCCGCGAAAATAAAATCCAAAACACTTTAAAAGCTTTATATCCTTTCTAAGTTCTTTTGCAAGATCCATATCACAGATATAAAGAGACATTACTGAAATATCAAACTTTTCAGGATCCAGATTGTTTACAAGGTTTATTAATGCACGGGCAGTTCCGTCCGAATACATAAAATTATTATTTATAAAAAGTATTTTTTTCTTTTCCATTTTTATTCACTTTCCAGATGATAAAGATATTCCGGTAATTTTTTCGCAATGTAATCTGCTTCTTCTTTATACTCAGGATGCTGAACCCAAAGTCTTGTATTTTTTATTGAAACTTCAGGAATAAAAACTGTCTTTGGCTTGATATGATTTTCTTTTTTTACACCGGCAAAGTTCATAAGTTTTTCAGCGGCTTCATCATATTTATAAATCAAATCTTCAAACTGAATGAAACAGATTTTTTCAGGATCCCAGTTTTCTTCTTTTCTTGTTGAGCGTGCATATTCATACCACTGGCAGAACAGGTCTGGATCTTTAGGCGCAATTCTTGAATTATAAACATACTTGCAAATCAAAAATAAATCTCGTGGATCACGGTCTACGACAAAAACCTTAAGATCATTAAAGTACCGCATATGATGTTCAATATTGGAACTTGGAACAATTTGATCTACCATTAAAAAAGGCTTATTATCTTTATTGATATATTGAAGAAGTTCATCCGTATATTTTCGAGTTTCTGTAAGAAATTTTTCTTCAGTTGGATGACTTCCATAAGTAAGTTCTTTTGACCAGAGACCTGCTTCACAGTCTACAGTTCCGCCCTTAAGCTTTTTTAAAATACGGTTCGGAAGCTTATGCCAGAATTCCCACCATGGTCCGTTATCATAACAGTCAAAATCCCACATTCCAGGGAAAGAAAAATCTGTCAGACTTTCAATATATCTATATGAAATCTCTTTCCATTTTCCATTAAAAACACTTTCATATCTTTTTGTAAGAAGATGACTTGAAAAATAATCAACAAACTTTTTATAGCGCTTAAGGGCATGTCCGGAATTATGCCGGTTAAAGTTCTGGACCAGGTTATATTCCAGTTCAGAAAGCCCGTCAGGATCATGAGCAAAACGGAATTCCATATATGAAAAAGAATTTACATTATCAAATTCACAGAAAAAATCAGTAACTGCACTGGAACCAGTACCGTAATAAGAACAAACAGAGAGTACTTTCATATTATATCATTATACTCAAAACAAGCCGGGCTAACCATCCTTTTGTTCCAAAAGAAAAGCGTGCTTTTTTTACCGCTGTTTTATAATAGTCTGTTTTCATCCCCTTAAAACTTTTATGTGCACGGCATACGTTAAAAAGAAGGTGCACACAGTTTCTGTAAACCTGTTCCTGCATATCCTGAAAACTCATATCAATAAGATTTTCAAGGTGACGACTTATTATTTCCGGAGCTTCCCACTTATAGCTTTTTACGCTTCGTGTCATAGAAGCTTCTGTCTGTCGGTAATAATATTCAGCATTATCAAGGACAGCAAAACTTTGTGCATTAAAAAGAACGGGTTTTACAACACAGGTATCTTCTGCCATATGTATTGAATTCTGGACAGAAAGTTGAACCGGAACATAAAGTTCTCTCTTAAAAGCTTTTCCCCATACACTATTCTGAATATTTTTTGATTTTTTGTTTTCAATCAGATTGGGGAAAACTTCTTTTTCCATACGGCTTCTGTCATAAAAACCGGTCTCTAAGGGAACACCATAATACCCGTCAGAAACTTTTGCCGTAACAAAATCTGTATCACTTTTCCACCAGACGCAGCCGTCCATTATTAGATCAGCATGAGTTTCATTTATGCAGTTGGAAATTTTTTTCAGATATTCAGGTCCTATAAAATCATCACCGTCCACACACACTATATAATCCCCAGTTGACTCTGATGCGCCTGCTTTTCTGGCACTTACTAATCCGCCATTTTCTTTATGAATAACTCTTATACGATTATCTTTTTCTGCATAATCATCACATATTAATCCTGAACCATCAATGCTTCCATCATCAACGAGAATAAGTTCATAATCTGAAAACGTCTGATTCAACACAGATTCAATGCATTTAGGAAGATAATCTTTCACACCATAAACAGGCACAATTACCGAAAAAAGTGAATTATTAATTTTTAAATTTTCCATATTCATTTACTTCTTCTGATTGCTATAAGACGAAAAAGTCTGTTTATTACTTTTGGAATAAAAACAACCAAACGTTGCATTTTGTTACCATATCCCCATAAATCAAAATGTTTAATATAGTAAAAAATACATTTAATTTTTCCATTAATATAAGCTTCCCGATAATCAATCACTTTATGAATCAAAGGCTTATCTATTTCCTCTGCGATTTTAAAATATTCTTTTACTGTTTCAAGAAGAATTTTTTCTTCTCTTATATCTGCATTATTAAAGATACGTTTTATCCGGGCTTTTTTCGAAATCACTTCGTTACTGAAAGTAACTGAATTATTATGACGTCTGTATTTTAACACAGGAAGCGAAGTATATATTATTCCCTTTTGTCCCGCTGCACATAGGGCAAACCACCAGTCATGATAAAAAACGTTCTCGGGAATAGAAAGATATTTCTGACAAACTTCTTTTCGTAAAAGCATGGCAGAGCCCTGAAAAATATTTCTATTCAAAACAAAAAAGAACGCTTCTTTCCGGCTTTCAGGAAACCACTCTTTTTTTTCAGAAGTAAAGACCTCATTGCCTTCACTATCTATATTTAAGTGACCGCCTCCTATACAATCCTTATCCCCTATTTTTGAAAAAAGAATTTCAAGGTGGTCATTAAGCCACACATCATCCTGATCAGCAAAAGCAATAAAATCGCCTGTACATAGTCCTACAGCTTTCTCGAAGTTTTTTTTGAATCCAAGATTTTTTTCATTTTCATAAACATGAACACGGGAATTTTTCTTTTCATATTCACGAAGAATTTTTACTGTATTATCAGTTGAACAGTCATCACAAACTACCAGCTCAAACTCTTTATAGGATTGAGAAAGAATAGAATCAATCTGTTCGCCAAGATATTTTTCACCATTAAAGGTGGTCATTGCAATACTGATCATCTTTTCTATTTCCTGATTTTCTTTTTTATCTCATCTTTCAGGTAAACAAAAGATTTTATTCTGAACAAAATAGAAAACAAAATATAAGTTATAAAACCTGATATAATCTGAAGAAGAAGCATTACTAAAGGGTTGTAATCAATGAACTGCAAAGCATAAACGGCACAAAACATTAATACGCCAGCTATAAGAGACGGAACCACATCCTGAAGAACTTCCCGGAATCTATAACCAAGTATTTTACGATTCGGAACAACAGTAACAATGCTTGCAAAAATTCCAGAAATCACACGTCCCCAGGCCATTGGAATTAAGCCAAAAGGAATTGACACAAAAAGAATTACGACTCCAACAATTTTCTTTATGATTTCAATTTTTAAATAAATGTCACTTCGTCCCATAGCATTAATTGCAGTCTGATTCGAAGTCTGAATAGGATAAAGACAATAAAAAAGACAGGAAAGCATTAAGAAAGGAACACAGCCCAGCCATTTTTCTGAAAGCAGAACAATAACAAGATTTCTTGAAACGGCTGCCATTCCGAACATACATGGAATAATCAAATATGAACTTGTTGATACTGTTTTACGAAGGATTTCCTTAATTCTTTCACTTTGACCATTATGCGCAGAAAGAGTGGGCATCATTACGCCCTGAATTGATCCGTCCAATGTAAATTCAATCATATTCGGGAACTGTTCACCTTTATTGAATTCCCCAAGTTCTCCCTGAGTATAAAACTTTCCGATTGTAAGCGAATAAAGCTGTTTATAAAAACAATCAATTAATGCCGAAACTGTAAGCTTCCAGCCGAAAGCAAAAAGCACTTTAAGGCGTGAAAAAGAAAACTTAAAGGAAGGCCGCCATTTTACGGTAAACCAAAGAATCAAAGTGATAAGGAGAGAATTTGCAAGCTGCTGTGTTACAAGAGTCCAAACTCCAAATCCTTTAAATGCAAGAATCACACCAACTATTCCCGAAGCAACAGTTCCTCCCATATTACTAAAGAAGAACTTTTTAAACTGCATTGTTTTTTGCACCATTGCATTTTGAACAGCATTGATTGCGTCAAAGAAAAGAACAATTGAAATAACCCTGAGAACACTCTTAAGAATATCCATATTATAGAATCTTGCGATTGCAGGTGCTGAAAAAAACAGGATTACATAAAGGACTGTAGAAATAAATAAAATAAGATAAAAGACAGACGAAAAATCCAATTCATCAGAATCTTTTTTCTGAACAAGAGCCGTTGAAAATCCACTTTGAATGAAGACATCAGAAACGGTTATAAAGGCAAATATGATGGCCATTACTCCATAATCTTCAGGGCAAAGAAGACGGGCAAGTACTACCTGAACTACAAAACGGATAATCTGTGTTCCGCCAACTTCCATGAATTTCCAGATAAGAGAACTGATTACTTTATTTTTTGAAACGTCACCTTTGACGATTTTTTCTTCTTCCATCTTTATTTTCTGATTTCCACAATCTGGCGGTCACGTTTATCGTAAACCAGTGAGCCTGCAGGTATTTCTCCTTTTACGATTGTGCCTGCGGCAATTACACAGTTATCGCCAATACGTGAACCTTTTAAAATCACACTGTTTGCACCAACCCAGACATTGTTACCGATTACAACTTCGTCTTCTACAAAGAACTCTTCCATGTCGGAGCTTCTGAAATCGTGATCATGATCAAATACATTTACATTCTGCCCGAAAATAACATGGTCACCCAGAATGATTTTTTTTCGTGCGTTCAGACTGCAGTTATCATTCATAAAGCAGTTTTCTCCTGTCTGGACAAGACCTTTATTATAAACGCGAAAAGAAACGTTGTTCCGTGAACGGAAACCTTTACCTAAAACAAGTTTTGAACCGGGTTTTATTCCTACAGAAAAAGATCTGTTCATTTTTGGAATACCCGAAAACCTGATTCTTCTGAAACAAAAAAGTTTATAAAACAGGATTTTCAATAATCCGAAAAGTACACTGAATAAATCAAAAAACATTAAACATTCTCCGAAAAATCTTTATATTTCAAAAGAAGCTTTGAAGCATTTTCTTTTATATTGTAACCGTTTTGTGTACATACAGTGAAGTTGTCTTTTCTTTCCATCCCCTTCACTTTAAGAATTTCCTCTGCCCAGAGTTTAGAGTTTTCAAGTGGAATAAAATTAAGATCATCTGATATTTTTGATTCATAGGATACTTTGTCACTTGTAAAACATTTTAAACCGGCGCCTTGTGCTTCCACAAGAACTACTGGAAGACCTTCATAAAGACTTGGAAGCACAAATACATCCATTGCCTGGTACAATTCTGAAGCATCTTTTCTTTGTCCAAGGAACTTCACTTTATTCTGAAGTCCAAGGGACATAACCTTTTCTTTAATATCTTCAACAAGTGGCCCCTGGCCCGCAAGAAGAAGAATGGAATCAGGATTTTTTTTATTTACTTCATTAAAAACATTAATTAAAAATTCATGATTTTTCTGGGCCATGAATCGCCCCATATGTCCCATTACAAAAGTACTTTCAGAAATACCAAGTTCCTTTCTTTTCAAAACAGAAGAATCTTTATTAAATCGGAACTTTTCAAGATCTATAGCATTATTTAATAAAAAAACATTTCCTTTGTTATATGCCTTGTTTCCGAATTGCCATCTTCCCGCTTTTTCAGAACAGCAGAAATAATGCGTTGCAAATATATTTGTCCACGGACGAAGAATATGTTTTGCAATATTTCTTTTGAACTCTTTACGACTTGTTGTTGAATGACTGTGTGCAATGCGGATTTTTACTCCTGCTTTTTTTGCTGCACTTAATGGGAAAACACTCAGCGTGTTCAGATGAGAATGGACAACAGTATATCCATTTTCCCGGAAAAGTTTTATCAAAGCATTTCTGTATGGAAGAATCTTCTGGTAAGGCGGAACAACAAAAACCCGTCCTCCAAGATTTTTAATTTCTTCGTAAGGAATATCTGTTGAATCTGAATCGCAGATAAAATCAAACTGAACGGAAGTGCGGTCGATGTTACGGTAATAATTCATTACAACGCTTTCAACTCCGCCCCCAAGCCACTTTCCCATAATCTGGGCAATTCTTAAAGGTTCTTTCATAAATGTTACCAGGTGTAAGTAAAGCCTGCAAAAACAAAATGATTTACAATATCAGTAAGTCCCGAAGCCCAGGAATCATAAAAGGCACGTGCTTTTATCAAACCTGCAGCATCAAGAGCTTCTTTTGATTCATAAGTTTTTTCAAGCCATGTATAAGTACCGTCTTCATTTGAGACAACAGGTTTTCCAAGTCCTTTATAAATGTCACGGTCAATTCCATAATTCTTTATGAACTCAAAAGTATAACCTGCGTTAAATTTCAAAGTACCCGTTTTATTTGTTTTAAGAACATAGGAAGCATCAATTCCAAGAACAAAATCTTTAAGGGTATGACTTCCTGTCATAAAGTTCAGGTGATCACTTGCGTTATCAAGGTAATAACCTTCCCGTCCATTTTCTCTTTCAATTTTCTGATGTGTTAGAAGACTTCCGTCGGTTTTATATTTTCCTTGTTCAGAAAAAACATACATGAGCTTTTCATAATCCGGAAGATTTTCGCAGACATTCTGATGTCTTGCAAAACTTGCAGTAATATCAAGTTCAAGATTTTTTACAGGAGTAATTTTTCCTGTAAACTTGATTCTGTCAGAATCAGGACCAAGACTGGAACCCATACAGATTCCCGAGTTTGTATAATTCTGATAATTGATTGTTGTTCCGCTCATGCGGAAATCTTTGTAATCATCGTAATCCCAGTGGGCATAAACATAAGGCATTACGGCTGTATAATTCAGATCAAAAATACGGAACACAGAATTCTTTGGAGCATAGCTTGCACCAAGAGTCCCTGCAACGCGGTATTTACCGTCAAGAGTAAGGCCTGTAAATGCAATATCATCTACAAAAAAATCACCGGAAACTTTAAGACCTTTTACAGGACGAGCTTCAAACATAAGTCCCATCTGAACATTGTCATTACATCCGTTAATCCCCTGATTAATTAAATAAGGAGACGGGAAAAGATATGTAAGTTCCATGCGGCGGCCAAAAATAGAATTCTCGTAATAGCAGATTGAAAACTTCTGATTAATATCCCACTTTAAGGAATGAAGTGCCAGATACTTTGCACTGAAAAGTTCCTGTCCCAGATTGTTTGTCGCACCAACCGATGTGAAAACCTGACTGTACTGCCAGCCAGGCTTAAAACGGAAAACATACGAAAGACCAGAACTGTGATAAGCAGAGTCATTAAGTGCCAAACCTTCCTGCCAGAAAGGTCCGAATCCGAATCTTGTAATTCCTGCGGTTCCGAAAAAAGTTTCATTTCCAAACCAGCCGTTACAGTTCATATCAGCATAACCAATAAATGGTCCAGTCTGATGTCCATCCTGAACTGCTTCATGCTTGATATTTGTGAAAAGCGGATAATGGTCAGTTTCATTTCCCATTATTGCACAAAGCCCCAGATTATAACTTACTCCGCCATATTTAAAAAGCTTTGCATCTCCGCTTAAGTGAAAATCCCAGTCAAAAAAGTTTGATGTATTTTTCTGTGTATCAAGAACAGAAAAACCTGCATGCCACTTTCGTCCAAAAATACGTTCGTATTCTGTCCGGGCAATTTCACTTTCCACGTCGTCTTCTTGTGAAATAACCTGGTTCAAAATCTCTTCGACAATGTGAAGAGGATACGGTCTTACCTGAGGAAGGCTGTTTTCAAGTAAACCTTCAGCTTCCCAGATTGCGGCTTTCTTATAAAAACTGTCATTTGGATTTGCACTGACCTGAGCGTATATTGAAGCAAAAGTACATACAAAAAATATCAGGAAAAGAAAATTCTTTTTCACGCCTTCACTCCTAGCAGTTCTTCCTGTACTCTTCCGCAATCAACTTCACGCCATATTCCACGTCCGCTTCTGGCCCTGCATAATTCAGTCTCAAACATTTGTCATAATGAGGATGCTTTTCTACAGGCTCGGCGTCGGGCGAATTTCCAAAGAAGAAATATTCCCCAGGCATAACAAATACGCCTTTTTCTTTCAGCTTGTTATAAAATTCAATAGTGCCGATTTTCAGATCCGGCAGATAAAGCCATACGAAAATGGAACCTTCACTTTTATGAATCTTATAATTTGTACCTTCAAAATATTTATGAATGAAGCTCTGAATACCAAGGCTCTTCTTTTCATAAAAAGGACGCACGCTGTTTTTTGCAGTTTCGATAAGCTTACCGGTTCTAATAAGTTCACCTGCAATACTCTGTCCTACACTACCTGTTGCAAGAGCTGCAATTGCATTGATCTTAGAAACACTGTCGATAATTTCTTTCTTTGCAATAATGATTCCAGTACGCAGTGAAGGAAGCCCGATTTTTGAAAGACTCATACTAAGGATTACATTTTCATCCCAGTATGGTTCAGCGTCATCGGTGAAAATGATATCAGGCCATGGAAGCCCGTAAGCATTATCTATAAAAAGAGGAACATTGTATTTTTTGCTTAAGGCAGACAGATGCTGGATTTCTTCATCTGTCAGAACATTTCCTGTTGGATTTGTAGGACGGGTAACACAAAGCCCTGCAGTTTCATCTGCATGTTTTGAAAGATGATTTTCCAGTGCTTCAAAATCAATGTGATATTTAAAAGTATTGTCGTCAAAGAATTCAAAGCTTGCAGGAATTCCAACAAAAATATCTTTTTCCACACACTGGTCAGCATAACCTACATATTCAGGAACCAGAGGAAACACAATCTTCTTTTTGATTGTACTTCCGTCTTCTCTTGTACAGGTTCCAGCAAACATATTAAACAGATAGAAAAAAGCACTCTGACTTCCGTTTGCTACAGCAACATTTTCTGCAGTGATTTTCCAGCCGTAAGCTTTTGAAAGATATTCCGCTACATCAGAAAGAAAACTTGTTCTTCCCTGAGGAGCATCATAACGACCAATCAGGCTTTCAAACTCATCCCCGTTCTTAAGAATTTCTTCCATGCGGCTGCGGTACATTTTTTCTACTTCAGGAATTCTTGCCGGGTTTCCGCCGCCCATCTGTACAATGCGAAGTCCCTCTGGGAAAGGTTTTCCCAGATCATCCATCAGCTGATTGATTCCGCTAGGACCGCAGAGTTTCTGTCCAAAGTTCGAAAGTTCCATTTTATTTCCCTGTTTTATTTTTTTTATTGTCACACTGATTCGATTTTGCTAACGCAAAATCTTTGTAAAGGATATCGTTTTGTCAGCCCGAATCAGTGTGACATTATATTGTATCAAGTTAATCTCGCCTGCTAGTTTTTCCCTGTTACGCGGGCTTTTTTGAATGCCTCGCGGGAATTCAGGATTGTCTGTTCTGAACAGCAGTAAGCAATACGGAACCAGCCTTTACCGCCGAATCCGCTTCCTGGAGCACAAAGAATGTTAAACTTCTTCAGGTGATTTGTGAAAGCCATATCGTCGCCATCCCATCCTTCAGGAACCTTTACGAACAGGTAGAAAGCTCCTTCCGGAACTGCGTATTCATAACCTGCATAATCCATAATTTCAATAAGTTCGTTACGGCGTTTTTCATAAAGTGAATAGTCACATTCTGCATCCCAGCTTTCAGCAATTACTTTCTGGAAGAAAGCCGGAGCGTTTACAAAGCCCATTGTGCGCAGACAGAAAATGTTTGCAGCAACAACTTCTTTTGCTTCAGGACATGCAGGGTTCACACAAGTGTAACCGATGCGTTCCCCCGGAACAGAAAGATTTTTTGCAAAGCTTGTACAAACGATTGTGTATTCGTATTTTGGGAAGATTGGGGCAACCTTTTTTCCACCGTAAGTGATTGCACGGTAAGGTTCGTCAGCAATGATGTAAACATTGCGGCCGCATGTTTTTGCATGTTCCTTCAGAAGAGCTGCAAGAGCTGAAATATCTTCTTCCGAATAAATACGACCGCTTGGATTGTTCGGACTGTTGATGATGATTGCAGCAGTCTTTTCACTTAAGGCAGCTTTAATTTCATTCATATCAAGAGAGAAATCTTCCTTTGATTTTACACGAACAATTTCCCCGTTATGATTGTGAATGTAATGATCATATTCTGTGAAATATGGACAAGGAACAATAACTTCATCCCCCGGGTTCAGAAGACTTTTCAGTGCAACGTTCAGAGCAGAACCTGCCCCTACACACATTACAACATTTGAAAAATCAACTGGAACTCCCTGTTCCAGAGAAGTCTTTTTTGCCATTGCTTCACGAACAAAAGGATATCCTGCATTTGGCATATAGCCGTGAGCACCTTTTGTGGTTTCTTTTGCATATTTTTCAATTGCAGCCTGAACTTTTGCAGGAGGATCCAGGTCAGGGTTTCCGATACTGAAATCGTAAACATTTTCTGCGCCGTATTTCTGTTTAAGAATTGCGCCCTCTTCAAACATCTTTCGGATTACACCGTTTGACGGACTTTCTAAAATTTCTTTTACGTGTTTTGCTATCATAATAGAATAAATATATCACATTCTGGAAAAATGTGATATAATAGAGAAATTGGAGTATTTAAAAACATGAAAAAGTTTACTGCTTTTGTAGCCGCTGTAGTTTTTGCAGCAACTTCACTTTCAGCTCTGTCCGTTGACCGGGATGAATTGAACACAACACAGAACACAACAATCGAGTTTATCAACTATGTCGGACCTCACAAGGTTATCGACTCATTAGAAGCAATCAAAGCTATCGGTACAGCACTTGGAACTGTTATTTCAAAAGACGTTACAGTTGCATCAGATGCCGGTAACAAAGCAAAATATTATGTCATTCACGCCGTTGATCCGCAAGAAACCGGAAAACTTGATGCCGATATCCTTATCATTGGAAAAGACGCTCTTGTGGACCATATCAGAAACATGCGCCACATTATTGCATCTTACCTTTCAGCCGCTTACGGTTATACAGAACAGGATGCCCAGACAATTGCTACATTCGTAACAGTTTATAATGCTGTTTACCGCGGCGACATGGACACTTTCAATAAAAAATATAAGACTGCCGTAACAAAGAATCTTACATCAGATAACTGCGGACTTTCAGTAAACTACAAAGACTGGGCCGGAAAATCAGAAATTGTTATTCCTCTTTTTGATGTAAAAGGCGGAATCTCAACAGTAGATACCTCAGTAATTTCTGACACAAAAGTTGTTGATTCAATGCAGGAAGATGATGACAAGAACATCGATTCCCGCAAAGACATGGTAGACCTTAAAGAACGGGAAGCTGAAAAAGCCACAGAAAAAGCTCAGGACAGCCAGAAAAAAGCAACTGAAGAACAGAAAAAGCTGAACGACGAAAAAGCTAAAACTGAAGCTGCTCAGAAAAAAGCTGACGATACACAAAAAAAAGCTGATGAAGCTAAAAAAGAAGCTCTTGCAGATCCTGACAACAGTGAAAAACAGGAAGCCGCTCAAGAAGCAGAAAAAGAAGCTGAATCTGCAAAAGAAGAACTGACAGAGCAGAAACAGGCTGAAAAAGCTCAGGAACAGAAAACAGAAGAAGCAAAAACTGAAGCAAAACAACAGCAGGCTGTAGCAGATAAAAAGACAACAGAAGCTCAGAAAGAAAGAAAAGAAATCGCTCAGGACCAGAAAGCAGTTCAGGACAAAGAAGCTGCTCAGGCAAAAATGACTTTTGATTATGGTCTTACCCTTGTAGATGAATCTTCTCTTTTCAGCCGCCTTGTAAAATTCAACGCTGAAGACGGAGCTTCAATTAAAGACTCGCCAGTTACAACAATCCGTAACAGAACTGTTTATAAAACTGATGCAGGTCTTGTAGCTGTCTGCGGTGAAAACATCAACAACGGATCTGTAAAACTTGTAACAATCGACCCGGACACAATGGAAATTACAAACGAATCAAATGAAACAATTTCAGAAACTTCAGTTCTTATTCAGGATTCTTCATCAGAAGATGATTTCTACTGTGTATTTATAGATGGAAATGACGCCTTTGTAGGAAAATATGGTTCAGATCTTAAACTGAAACTCCGCTCAAGTATTTCAGTAAAAGCTGCAACTCCAATTACTCTTACAGATGCAGGTGTTGTTGTTACCGCTTCAAACGGCCGTTTCGCCGTTCTAAGCAAAGGAACACTTGAACCTTTAAAATAAATGACAAAATAGTCGCAATCCCGGAGAGAGTTATCATCCCGAACTTGTTCATGTCATCCCGAACTTGTTTCGGGATCTATAGGGCCAAATAGCCCAAGGATTTTTTATGCAGATTTCACTTTCAGGAAAATGGACACTTAAAGGGGCTGGATTTAACACAGAAGCATCTATTCCGGGAGATATTTACTCAAGTCTTCTCGAAAAGAATCTTATTCCGAACCCTTATTACGGTAAAAACGAACTGGATGTTCTTTACTTAAACCGTGAAGATTTTTCAATTGAAAGAACTTTCATGTACCGTAAAGGGCCAAAAATTGTTTCTATCCTCGAAATGACTGATGTAGATACAATTTTCGATTGTTACATCAATGACAAAAAAGCCGGAAGCGGCAACAACATGTTCCTTCGCCACCGTTTTGATATTACAAAACTTCTTAAAGACGGCGAAAACAAAATCCGCATCGATTTCAAATCTGCAGAAATAGCAGCAGAAAAACTTGCAAAAAAACTACCTTACCCTATTCCATACAACAAAGCAGATGTTTATTCGCCTGACAGAAACCTTGTACGTAAATGTCAGTGCCATGCAGGCTGGGACTGGGGTCCTGCTTTAATGACTTCAGGAATTTACGGTGACATTTTCATCGATACCGTAAGTACAGGACTTTTTGATTCATTAAAGTTAAATTTCTCCCATAAAAAAACAGGAAATGATGACATCTGGAAAATCAAGGCTGATGTTGAATTTGAATCCTTTATTGAAGGCGAAAAAAATTACACAATCACTATTACAGGACCAAATATTCAGGATATTGAAATCTTCAAAAAAGCCCAGCTTAAAAAAGGATTAAATAAATTCATTATCGAAATTCCTGTAAAAAATCCTGTAGTGTGGATGACAAGTGATGAGCTTAAGGAAGCAGGTCTTTCTGAAAACGCACTTTATTATATCTCTGTTAAATACGAAAGCGAACACAACAATATAAATACGTCTACCCGCCAGTTCTGTTTCCATGATCTTAAATGTATTACAAAAAAAGAAAAAAATGGTGGCCGTTCCCTTTACTTTGAAAATAATGGAAGAAAGATTTTTGCCAAAGGCGCCAACTGGATTCCTGTAGACGCACTCCCTTCCCGCTGGGATGTTGAAACCTATTATGATCTTCTTAAAAGTGCTTCCGATGCAAACATGAACTGTATCCGAGTCTGGGGAGGTGGTATTTACGAAAAAGACTGCTTCTACCAGATCTGTGACAGACTTGGTCTTATAGTATGGCAGGATTTCATGTTCGCCTGCTCACTTTACCCTGCTTCCGAAGAATTCCTTTCACAGGTTCGCGAAGAAGTAACCTATCAGGTAAACAGACTCCAGAGCCATGCATGTATCGGTATATGGTGCGGAAACAACGAAAACTTCGGAACTCTTACATGGTTCCCTGAAAGCCGTCAGAACCGGGATCGTTATCTTGTAGACTATGACCGTCTCTACCAGGGCACTATTCGTCCTATTGTTCAGGAACTGGACCCGGGTCGACTCTGGTGGCCAAGTTCTCCAAGTGCCGGACCTGATGATTTTGCAGACAACTGGCATTCAGATAATCAAGGAGACATGCATTACTGGTCTGTATGGCATGAAAAGAAAAACTTTGATGCATACCTGGACATCAGTCCACGCTTTGTAAGTGAATTCGGTTACGAAAGCATGGTCAGCTCAGAATGTGTAAAAACTTATTCATCAGAGGAAGATTTAAATTTCACAAGTCCAATATCTGAATATCATCAGAGAAGTCCAAACGGTAATACTCTAATCCTTGAAAGCTTCGCCCGCTATTTCCGGTTCCCTGAAGGCTTTGAAAATCAGATTTACCTTTCTCAAGTGCAGCAGGCTCTTGCAATTCACACAGCTGTAGACTGGTGGCGAAGCCTTGAACCTTACTGCATGGGTGCTATTGTATGGCAGTTGAATGATGTTTGGCCGGGTCCTTCATGGAGTTCCATTGAATACGGCGGAAAATGGAAGCTTCTTCATTATGCAGAAAAAGAAATGTTTGAACCGGTACATCTGGCTCAGGCTGTAAAAAACGGAAAATACAGTCTTTATGTTATAAATGATTTTAAATCTCCAATTGACTGTACTGTAAAAATTGATTTCCTCGATTTTTCAGGAAAGAAAGTTAGAAAATCAGAAAACGTAAAACTTACAGTTGAAAATGTTAAATCAGAAAAAGCATTTTCTGCTGATTGTGTAACTCCTGATTTACCGGAAGGTTCATATTTTGTTCATGCAATTCTTGAAGCAAAAAGCGGAAAAACTTCATTTACAAGTGAAGCCACTGTTTTCCCAAGTCTTTACAAAAAATGTAAGCTTGAAAAACCTGAACTTGTTACTAAGATTTCAGAAAAAGATGGCCTCTTTGAAATTGAATTAAGTTCCAAGAAACCTGCTTTCTTTACAGCTTTAGACAGTCACAATATAAAAGGAACTTTCTCAAAAAACATGTTCACAGTGCTTCCTGACACTCCAGTAAAAGTAATCTTTACACCAGCTGAAGGCCAGGACATGAAAGACTTTAAGGCAATATTAACCGCTAAAACATTAAGAGATACTTACTAATAAAGTACATATAAATCAAACACATTTATTTTGATTTGATATGGCCCTTAAAAAACTTACTCCCGGTCACAATCACGACCGTCTGGAACGCTAGCTAGCGTCGCTAAGTTGCAGCCCGGCAAGGAAACTATCGAGCCGGTCTGCAGACTTTCCTGACGGTCATTTTGTTCCCTAGCGTAAGTTTTTTACAAACAGGATTAAATCAAATAAATATTTTTGTTTTAATGAATTACGCAGGGAAACATAGACTTAAAACTTTGACAAAACGCTAACCCATACAAACAGATCTCCCCACAGCTCGTTAGAGCGTTGCGTTAGCTGCCATTACCCCTACATTTCAATCGGTGTGACAACCAGCCTCCGCGGCGCAGCTGGGATTATTTGATTTAATCCTACCTTTTATCTAACGCGGGAGGCTAGTCTTCTTTTACGGCGCTTTCGAATTTTGTGTAGCCGGCAAGGAACATAAGGTCTACGTCACCTGTCATACCGTTACGCTGCTTTGCAACAATAAGCTTTGCATCCTGAACGGCGTTATTTTCGTCCAGGCTCTTACGGTCACGGTGAAGGAACATAACAACGTCGGCGTCCTGTTCAATAGAACCAGAACCACGAAGCTGTGCCAGGTTTGGTTCCTGACCTTCGGCGTCTCGGCTTACCTGACAAAGAACAACAATCGGAATTTCAAGTTCGCGGGCAAGAGCCTTAAGTGATTTTGAAATTTCCGAAATCTGTTCGTAGACCGGTGCATTAGGGTTTTCTGTTGAAATAAGACCGATATAGTCTATGAAAATAATCTGAACATCATGAGCAACTTTCATGCGGCGTGCCATGGCACGAAGGTCCAGCAGTTTCATATTAGGAGTATCTACAATATAAAGAGGAGAATTGAAACAGCGTCCTGCAGCATCCTGAAGCTTCTTGAATTCAGCCAGAGTCAACACACCGCTTCTGAGCTTTCCCGAAGGGATTCGTGATTCCTGACTTAATAAACGCTGACCGATAGATTCATAAGGCATTTCCAAAGAGAAGAATCCGCATGGAATCTTTTTCTCAACGGCAATATTCTGCATCATACTAAGTGCAAATGCAGTTTTACCGATAGATGGACGGGCACCAATAATGATCATTTCCTGTTTCTGGAAACCACAGGTCATAGAATCAAGCTTTGCATATCCTGTCGGAACACCTGTAAACTGGTTTTTACTCTTACTGCGGGCATCAATCAGCTCGATAGTTTTTGTCATTACATCCTGCATTGAATAAATGGTTGTAGTTTCATTTCTCTCGTTCAATGCGAAGATTTTCTGTTCGGCTTCCCCAAGAAGATCAGCACTTTCGCGGCTTACTTCAAAAGCCGAACTTCTCATTTCAGAAGAAATCTTAATAAGGTCACGGCGGGTTGCACGGTCCATAACAACTTTGGCATAATATTCAACATTTGCGCTGGAAGGCACTGTATCTGTAAGACTTGAAATATAAGCGGCCCCACCTGCCTGTTCAAGTTTTCCAAGTTTTGTAAGTTCATTTATAAGGGCTAAAATATCCCCGTGAATATTTTGTTTGAAAAGAGACAAAAGTCCTTCAAATATCACCTGATTCTGAAGCGAATAAAAACGTTCCGGACGTAAAAAATTTACAATTTCTCCCATTGCACCCCAGTCCAGAAGACAGGCTCCCAAAACTGCCTGTTCCGCTTCAATACTGTGAGGCGGAATTTTATCCTTTAAAATTTCATCCATATTTTTATCCCCTTTCAAATAGAATTCACACTGAATATACATGTTTTACACATGTTATCCACATTACATAACCTATAAACAATAAAAGCCTGCCATCAAAAAGATGACAGGCTTTTTCTAACCGAAGTTAAAACTTAAATTATTCAGCTTTTGCTTCAGCAGCTTCTTCTTTAGCAGGTTCAGCTTTTTTTGCTTTTGCTGAATCTTCTGTTTCCTGTGGTTTTACATTAACTTTAACTTCAGCAGTCTGTGCTTCGTAAAGTTTTACTGTTACTTTGTAAGAACCAACAGCTTTGATTGCGCTACCAGCGATTTCGATACGTTTGCGTTCGATTTCGTATCCCTGTTTTGCAAGAGCATCAGCTACTACAGAGTTTGTTACAGAACCGAAGAGTTTTCCGTTTGCACCAGCTGGCATAACCAGTTCCAGTTCCAGACCTTCCAGCTTTTCTTTGAGAGAAGCTGAGTCCTTTCTTTTCTGTTCTTTGCGAGCTTCGATTTCAGCTTTTTTTGCTTCGAAGATTGCAACTGTTGCATCATTGTATGGTACAGCCAGGTTGCGTGGGAACAGGAAGTTACGTGCATATCCGTTAGCTACGTTTTTTACGTCGCCTTCTTCACCAAGATGTTTAACATCAACATTAAGAATTACTTTCATTTTACAAGCTCCTAAAAAAATATTTTCCGGTAATACCGGGTGCGGAGATCATCACCAGGAGTTGGCGCGTCTCCATAAAAGTTCTATTAAATTGCTTAGTCAGCAACGTATGGAAGCAGACAAATTGTGCGTGCACATTTGATTGCTTTTGCCAGTTCACGCTGGTGTTTTGCACATGTACCAGTGATGCGGCGTGGAAGGATCTTACCGCGTTCTGTCATGTAACGGCGAAGATTGTCAGCTTCTTTGTAATCAATCTTTGCTTTGTTTGCACAGAAACGACATACCTTCTTGCGGTAGAATGTTTTTGCTTTGCGAGCGTCGCGGTCTTCTTCGCGTCCTTCAGATTCAGCTGCAGGTGCCATTGCTGCTTCCTGAGCCATAACTTCTTCTTTCATTTCTTCAGACATATTAGTCTCCTATATTACAAATTAGAAAGGGATATCTTCAGAGAAGTCACCAGGTACTCCACCGAAAGATACGTTTGAATCGTAACCACCTGTAAATGAAGGTGCTGCAGGCTGACTGTTTGGCTGGAATGCAGGTGCACCCCCGGCAAATGAATTATTGCCACCGAAGCTCTGGTTTCCATTTGAATAACCGGCTCCATTTCCACCATTGTCTCTTCCGCCAAGAAGCTGAACATTGTTAGCAGTAATTGTTACTTTGCTGAACTTCTGTCCGTCTTTTTCCCATCTGTCCTGCTTAAGGAATCCTTCAACAGCAATCTGCTTTCCCTTTGTAAGGTAAGGCTTAAGATTTTCTGCCTGTTTTCCCCAGATTGTTACGTCAAAATAATTAACTTCATCTACCCAGTTATCACCATTTTTACGGCTTCTGTTGACTGCAATACTTACGTTTGCTCTGCACTGTCCGTTACCAACATAACCAAAGTTTCTGTCGTCCAGGTCACGTGTCAGTCTTCCGATAAGCATTACATGATTAATATCTGTCATTTTGTCCCCCGTTTTTTTTTATTTATGGTGATAGTATACTGAATTTATTTGTCCAGTCTTACGAACTGAGCCTTAAGAAGGTTAGCTGTAATCATGAACTGCTTTTCGATATCAGCAATTGTTTCAGGTTTTACGTTAAGGTTGAAAAGAACGAAACGGCCTTTCTTGTTTTTAGCAATTTCGTAGCAAAGATCGCGGTCACCGAAGAGTTTTTCTTCTGTGATTTCAGCACCGAAGTCTGCCAGTACTTTTTTTACAGCTTCTGTGCCATTTTTAGACTTTTCCTCATCGAGTGGGAAAATTGTCATAAGTTCATACTTTCTCATAAGTATTCTCCTATTAAGTAACAGGAGGCGGTTAAATATCTGATTCAGAACAACGTTCTTTTCAGATAACCTCCTTTTGGACAAGGAAGTACATCAACGTGTACTCCAAGGGGTGTTCTGAAAGTTTATATAAAATATAAAATCAGGTCAATATGAATAATCTTCTATATAATTAGAGAATTATTTCACAAAATTAAGAATCAAAGCTACAGTTGAAATAAAAGTAGTAATAATTGAAACCCATGGTGTAACATTAGAATTAAGCACATAACTCATACGATTCGATTTTGCTTCGATTGTAGTTTCAGGAACTATGGTGTCCCCTTTTTTCATTTTGTTTCCCTGGGAATCAAAAATACGTACTGCCTGTCCTGAATTTTTTGATTCATTGAAACCGCCGGCAAGACCAATATAATAATCCCAGTCGCGGTCAGGAATATAAGGATATCTTCCAGGATTATTAACAGCTCCGGAAACAGTAACATAAAAAAGCTTGAATGGAACTCTTAAAACATCATATGGCTGAACAACTTCTGTTGAAAAATAACTTCTGTCATAAAGAATTTTGTTCAAATTGATTGGAATGATTGTATTCCCACGAACAATATATGCGTTCTCAAGGTCTGCGGAAGGCATAAATTGCTTTTGAAGCTGTCGTACTAAAGTTGCATAGTTTGTATCGTGATCAAAACGGCTGCTGATTTTTCCCATTTCAGTACCATTTGCGCCAGATGCAACATCCTGGTGTCCGCCAAAAATAGCACCTTCAACAAACATTACAGGTTTCAAATCACTGGAAGAAACAATGTTTACAGAATCATGATCCATAAGTTCAAAATCCTTTGAAAGAACATCTTCATTGAGATAGAAAACACGGGTTGAAAGATCAGATGGATTATAACGATTAATTTCTATACGATTTTTATCAGCATAATCAGTAAATCCGCCGCCATAATATTCAAAAAGACTGATAAGATTATCACCTTTTTCAAGAACATAAGAACCAGGTCTTTCTACGGCACCAGACAAAGATACTTTTCTTTCTATTCTTTTGATTGTAATTGTATCTCCTGGTTTTACATAAGGATCCTGAGAAAGATCTCCAAAGCGTTCAGCCTTAAAAAGATCGTATGTTGCTGTTTTTCCGTTTGCTGAAGTTATTTCAATATTTCTGCTTGATGAATAAGCAGTAAAACAGCCGCTGATTACTGAAGAAAGGCGTGTAAGTGCCCATGCCTGTTTTATCTGAGTCTGATTAACCTCTCCATTTATTGTTACCTGGAAAACCGAAGGACTCATTAAAACAAACTGAACGCCGCTCAAAGGATAGTTTTTAGAAACAATATCTTCTACCTGTTTTTTCAACTGTACAAATGTCCATCCCTGAACATTAAGAACAGCAAGGTTTGCAACACGAAATTTATATGTTGAATCTACAGAAACTGTGTAAGTTACAGGAGATGTGCCTGCTGCAAAAGCCAGAGTGTAAACATCACCGGCAGTTACAGGATAATCTCCAGAAGACATAGCAAGCTGAGGAGTCGGTGTAAGACTTCTTGCTCCTACTGAAGTTTCCAGAACAAATCTAGAAATATCTGTTTCACTTGCGATTTCAGAAACATCATTTGATGCTGACATTTTTGACTGAGCAGCAACAGGAACAACCGATGTAAAAACAGAAAGGATTATAAGGGCACTAATTTTTCTTCCGATTTTCATAAAAAACCTTTTTTATTTAGATTTCTTTGCAGGCTTCAGTTTTGCCATAGCTTCTTCATCATTCTTTATATTTTTTACTGCATTAAGAAGGAATGCCATGAAAACAGAAATAAAAAATCCTGCAAAAGTTATTATGATACAAAGCTTTCCACGACTTGGTTTTGCTTTCATATCAGGAACACTTGCTTTTTCCAGAATCTGGAAAACAGGCTTTTCACTTGCAAGGTTAATTTTTGTAAGTTCAAGCTGTGTCTTAAGCTGTTTATAAATTGACTGCTGAGCTTCAAGCTCAAGCTTTAAAAGATTTGTCTGAAGAGAAATTGCTTCCATATTCTGGGCCGAATAAACATTAGAAACCTTATATTCCAGGTCCTTAATTTCATTCTGAAGATCAACAATCTTTTTTCTTGTCAGTTCTATATTTTCTTCAAGATTTTTCTTTTCAAGAATATTTTTATCAAGTCCAAGTTCCAGGAATTTTGATTCAAGTTTTTCTACACAGAAATCAACTACTTCACAGGCAAAAGCAGGATCAATATCAGTAAAACTTACTGTAAATACACCTGTATCTTTATCATAATTTGCACCAAGAACTTCTTTCAGAGCCTTACGGGAATTTGCCCTTGGAGATTTTTCAATTTCCCATTTTTCAATTAAACCGAAACGATCAGTTACCATATCAAGGAAACTGTCACTTTTGATCAGGTAAGTTGCAAGTGCACTGTTTGACGATCCTCCGGAAACACCTGCAAGTCCTGCAAGGCTTCCAAGACCTGATGCACTGATCATGCTTGAAAGAGAAGAAGACCCGGAACTGTCGTCCATAATAAGCATTGTTGCTTTAGGACAGAACTGATTTGGAAGCGGTGATTTTTCAGGAGGCAGTTTAAGACTCAAAATTGAAAAAACGACTGCAAATAGAGCTGCTCCAAAAGTTGTAAGGATTATAAGCCATTTATATCTTAAAAGGACGGCAAGAAGATCAATAAGAGAGATTTCTTCATCTTCATTCTGCACAATAGATTCGTTTTTAACTTCTGTCTCCATTTTTTAACCTTCAAAAATTTTATATTTATTATAGAATACTACTATAAAAATTCCTTCAAAACAATAAAAAAACGCCAATACCTTTAAAACTTGACGTCAAAAAATTTCAATGTTAGAATAATCCAATGGGGTTTATTGCTTAGGCCCTATTTATATAGGAGATGTATCTTGAATATTGATTCTTTTGCCGGCGTTCCTCTCTTAATTACTGCTGCCGTTGGTGTACTTCTTATTTTCTCATTTATGATTGCCAAATTAAGGAATACTGCAAAACCAAGTTTCGTACTTTATCTTTCCGCAGGTATTCTTATCACCGGTACTCTCTACACTTATTTCAACAGACAGTTCATTTATCTGGTATTTATTATTCTTATTACCGAATGTATCCTTTTCCTTTACTCGATTATCATTGCATTCAGTAATCCCCAGAAAAAAGAAGACAAAAAGCAGGCTAAACGTCTTGCTGAATTAAGACAGAACATGGATGCAAATACAGTATCCAATGAAGCGCTTCAGGCAGAAAAAGCCCGATTCAACAGAATTATCGATGTAAACAAAGATCTTATTGCAAAAGCATCATCTTTCTTTACAACAGAAAACAGTATGGAACAGTTCCTTGATTACTGTAACAAACTTCTTTCTGAAAAAGTTGAAGCTGATGGATGTATTATCCTTATGGCTGACGACTTTGATAATCTCCTTGCAGTACGCTCATTCAAGGGAACATTCCCTCCTCCATACAAACTTCCTGATGATCTGCCTCACAAGCCTCTTCGTGTTGAAACAAACATGCGCTTTGCTCAGTTCCCTCTTCAGGATAATATTTTCGGTGAAATTGCTTCAGCCGGAGAATCTCTCCTGGTTACAGATTCTGTAAAAGAACCAAGAATCTACCAGAACGGCCCAGAAGAATTCCTTAAGTGTGGAAGTTATATTTTTGTTCCTATCAAACAGCAGGAAGGCGTTGCTGGTGTTATTGCTCTTTCCCGTGATCCAGACAAAGCAAAATTCACACAGAAAGATCTGGAAACTGCAGAAATCATTACAGACGCAACTGCAACTGCAATGAAACCACTTTACAGCTTCCTGAATTTCGCTGAACACAAAAAACTTACTCAAGGTGGCGATATCGCTACAAAGATACAGAAAGATCTTATTCCATCAAAACTTCCTGTTATTCCTGGAGTTGGAATCGGATGTTTCACTTCACCTGCAGAAAATGTTTGTGGTGACTTCTATGATGTAATTGTTTCAAGAAAAGACCGCATTTCATTCATTGTTGGTGACGTAGCAGGTAAAGGAATGAACTCACTTACAATCATGCTTATGATTCGTTCTATACTCCGCCTTATTGTAAATACTCCACAGAGTGCCGCTACAATTCTTAACTGGGCTAACCGTGGTATTTGTAACGAAACAATGAAGATTGACCACTTTGCATCCATTGCTCTTGTAAACTACAACAGCATTACAAAGCAGGCACAGGTTGCAACTTGTGGAAACAACACTGTTATTCTTTATACAGCTGCATCACGTTCAATTAAAACAATCTCAATGATGACTGAACCAATGGGTGTAGAAAAAGAAATTGAATACACTGATATTGATCTTCAGCTTGAACCAGGGGACATCCTTGTAGCCTGTACAGACGGTGTAATTGAATCCCTTGACGATAATGGTGTACAATATTCTTCTGCAAAACTTGAAAAAGTAATTGCTTCTCATGCACATGAGAGTGCTAAAAATATTTCAAACCGTGTAAAAGACGATTTGAAAAAATATATTGGATCAAATCAGCAGTTCGATGATACAAGTTTACTTGTAATCAAAGTAGAATAATAAGACTGAATAAAGGAGCTTAATTATGGAACTGAAAATTCGCAAGAACGGAGATGTTTATATCATTGATGTAAACGGCGAAATGGATCTTTACAACTCATACAAGCTCAAGGAACTTGTAATGAAGATGCTCGAAAAAAATGTAAAGAATTTCGTCATTAACCTGGAACAGGTTGATTATATTGACTCGTCTGGAATTGGTGCACTTATTTATATTTGTTCAACAATAAAAAAGATGAATCTTAAACTTGCAATTTCAAACATTCACGGTTCAGTTAAAAAGGTTATTGAACTTACAAAACTTATGGGTTACTTCCCTATTGCTAACAGCGTAGAAGAAGGCCTTCTGATGGTTAAGGAGTAGAATTTAATGGAACAGGAATTCAAAGAACTTCGTTCAGACGAAAACGATCCTCTTTTCGATAAAACAAACATGCTTAAGAAGGAATTCCCTTCAGACTTCAGACAGATCCGTTATTTTACACTGCTGATTGTTCAGTCTGCTCCAACAGAAATCAAAGAACTGAACCTTCTTGAACAGCAGATTTCTGAAGTTATTAAAAATGCTGTAAAACATGGAAACCACTGTGATATTAATAAGAAAGTAACAGTATGGTATTCTTTCAGCCCTACTCATGCTCATATTATCGTTCAGGATGAAGGAGAAGGTTTCTCTGATCTGGAAAAATGGAATGAGTTCAACAGAAAGCGTCTTGATTGTCTCCATAAGAATGACTTTATGGAACTGGCAAACTACGTTTCATTCCGTACAAAAGAATCTGACAGCCAGGACGGTGGTAACGCCCTTTTTGCTGCTCTTGAATACTGGAATGGTGGATTTGTATACAATGGAAAGAAAAACGCTGTTGCAATGCTCAAAAAATACCAGACCAAACACCGTGCTTTACGCGACGGAGAATAGTTTTTAGCTGAAACATATAAGAAAGGCTGTTCATTTGAACAGCCTTTTTTTTATTATTTTAACAATTTATTAAAGTATTTTACATTTAGGTAAATTTAGTTTATAATTTAATTAAATTTAGTTTCTAAAATTACTTGGAGGAAAATATGAAAAGATTGTTTATTGTTTTATCAATCCTCATTTCAGGGACTTTTATTTTTGGGGCTTCAAAATCTGCTGAAGCCCAGAAAGTTATGGATTTCTTTTCATCAATTTATGGAAAACAGACTGTTTCAGGTCAGATGGATTTAACCTGGGCAGATTCAGTTGATATGGCTGACCGCGTTTATAAGGATACTGGGAAATATCCTGTAATTATGGGGTATGATTTTTTAAATTATGTACCAAAGTCTGGCGAAGGAATTATGCAGGTTGAGGAAGCCATTAAATGGTATAAGGGAGAATATAATTATGATAAATCCTATACCGGCCATAAAGGTGGCCTTGTAACATTTACATGGCACTGGCGTGCAGGAAGGGAAAAACAGTTTTATTCAAATCAGACTAAATTCAGAATTCCTTTTAAAGACGGTAAACTTGATGAAACTGCATCTGAGTTCAATCAGATGAAACGTCAGATGGATACAATCGCTAAAGAACTTAATCGCCTTAAGGATGCAGGAGTTCCTGTTTTGTGGCGTCCCCTTCATGAAGCAAGCGGAAAATGGTTCTGGTGGGGAGCTAGTGGTCCTGAAGCTTATAAAGCTTTATGGCAGTTTATGTACACTTATTATACTGAAGAAAAAGGACTTGATAATTTGATTTGGGTCTGGAACGGACAGAATAAAGACTGGTATCCTGGGGATGAATATGTTGATATTACAGGTGAAGATATTTATGCCAATGATCATGAAAGTCAGAAAAAGAAATATATGGAATGTAAAGCCTCTTCAAAAGGAATAAAAATGGTTGCTCTGACTGAATGTGGAAGAATTCCTGATCCTGAAAAATGTACAGAAGATGATGTTCCATGGCTTTATTTTATGGTTTGGAATGATAAAACTGTTAGCGGAACCTGGACAAATGAAGATTTCTGGTCCAGTGAAAAAGTAAATAGTCTTGAACTAAAAAAGAAGGTTTATGATTCTGAAAAAGTGATTACTTTGGATGAATTTAAAGATCTTCTTTAGTTGACGACTCATATTTTTATCAGTATATTCTAAATATATCCCATGGGGATGTCCCGGTTTCGACGGAATTGGGAATGCATTTACTGCAAGTGAGGGTGAAGGTCCTCTGAACTGACAAAAAAAATAACTGCAAAACGTAGAGAAGAAGAAGAATCTTCTGTTGAACAGTTCGCTCTCGCAGCTTAGTCTGCTTAGCGCGGAACTTTCGGGGTGCTGTTCCTAACACCGGAATGTTCTGTCACTGATAGGGACTTGGTTCGGGCTGTTTCTGGTCGGCCCTGACGACTTTTTAATCAGAATACGGAGGCGACGCTTGTTATGCTGCTACCGGCTCCCGACAACTACCTCGCATAACTAAACTTGTAGATGTATCTGGATTACTTTTTCGGACGCGAGTTCAACTCTCGCCATCTCCATAATCTTTAATGTAAAAAAGACTGCTGAAAAGCAGTCTTTTTGCGTTTAAATTAAAGTTTTTCACAAAATTAAAATGCGGCCGAAAAAGCTTGCTTTTGAGGATGGCCCATTATTTGAAAAATAATGGGCGCGGAGTGAACGCCGACCAGCGGGAGGATGAGCCGCCAGGGATGGCGGCGTAAGTGAACGTAGACGGGGTGAAGGAACAAACAGGAAGTTTGTGACTGAACCCAGTTCAATTCCCCCCATCTCCATACTTTCAAGTGAAAAAAGACTGCTATAAAGCAGTCTTTTTTTGTTTAAGGAAAACAATATGACAGAACCTGCCTTTATATTAAATCATAACTTTATTGTATGAAAGGAAACAAATCACTATAATAGAAAAATCTATAAATTTTACATTTAAGGAAGGAATCATTATGGCATTGGACGAAAACTTACAGATTGTACGCCACAGCTGTGCACATGTAATGGCAGAAGCAGTTCTGCATCTGTACCCAAACACAAAAATCGCAATTGGTCCTGCTATTGATACCGGATTTTACTATGACTTCGATTTCGGCGAAGTTAAAATCTCAGATTCAGATTTTGGCGCTATCGAAAAAGAAATGAGAAAAATCCTTGCAGGAAACCACGATTTCGTATGCAAGGAAGTCACTAAAGAAGAAGCTCTCAAACTCTTCGCTGACCAGCCTTACAAGATCGAACTGATTAACGATCTGCCTGACGGCGAAAAAATCACAACATACGAACAGGACGGTTATCTTGACCTGTGTCGCGGACCACACGTTGCCAACACAAAAGAAATCAACGGACAGGCTTTCAAACTTGAAAAACTTGCCGGAGCTTACTGGCGCGGTGACTCAAGCAAGACAATGCTTACTCGTATTTATGCTCTTTGTTTTGCAAAACCAAATGATCTTAAAGATTATCTGGCAATGATTGCAGAAGCAGAAAAACGTGACCATCGTAAGCTTGGACAGGAAATGGATCTTTTCCACCTGGACCCAGAAGACCCGGGACAGATTTTCTGGCATCCAAACGGATGGACAATTTATACAACAATGCAGGATTATATGCGTAAAATGGTACGCCGTGACGGATACCAGGAAGTAAATACTCCAGCAATTATGCCTCGTACACTTTGGGAAAGATCTGGTCACTGGGGACACTACCAGCAGAACATGTTCATCACTGAATCTGAAAAACGTATGTTTGCTATCAAACCAATGAACTGTCCTGGTGCACTGGAAATCTTCAAGAGCCGTCAGCGTTCTTATAAAGATCTTCCACTTCGTCTTGCAGAATTTGGACATGATGTTCGTAATGAACCTAGTGGAACTTTGCATGGTGTAATGCGTGTTCGCGGCTTTGTTCAGGATGACGCACATATTCTTTGTACAGAAGAACAGGTTGGCGCTGAAGTTGCAAAATTCTGTAAACTTCTGAAAGCAGTTTACCATGACTTTGGTTTTGATGACCTGGTTGTAAAATTTTCAACAATGCCTGAAGATCATGTTGGTGACCTGGCAACATGGGAAAGAGCTGAAAAAGCTCTGGCAGACGCATGTCACGATGCAGGACTTACATTCGAACTGCAGCCTGGTGAAGGTGCATTCTACGGTCCAAAACTTGAATTCAAGCTTTACGACTGCCTGGGACGTGAATGGCAGTGTGGTACAATTCAGGCCGACTTCCAGCTTCCAAGTGCAGAACGCCTGGATGCAACATATATCGGAGCCGACGGACAGAAACATCACCCTGTAATGCTTCACCGTGCAATCCTTGGAAGTTTTGAACGCTTCCTTGGTATCCTCATTGAAAACTTTGCAGGTGCCTTCCCTACATGGCTGGCATTTGAACAGGCTGCCGTTGTTCCTGTTGGAAATGACTTTGTTGATTACGCAAAAGAAGTAAACGATATGCTTCTGGCTGCAGATATCCGCTCTAACGCATACCTCAGTGATGACAACATGCGTCAGAAAATCAAGGTTATTACAAAAGAACACAAGACACCATACATCCTGGTTGTGGGTGAAAACGAACAGAAAGAAAAAACAGTTACTGTACGTTTCCGCCAGTCAAGCGGCCTTGAACAGAAAACAATGAAAGTTGAAGACTTCATCGCTTACGTTCAAGACAAAGTAAACAACCATGTAATTGGTATTTAATAAAATATTCATTACTAAAAGAGAGCCAGATGTCAACAGAAGAACTGGAACTGTACCTGAAAAAGCAATATCCTCATACGAGTTCTTTTTTTTCAGGACTTCTAATATGTCTTTTTGATGCTCTGGCTCTTTTTCTTACTATTGGAATTTCATTTTTCCTTGTAAACCTTTTCGATGGTCCTCAATATACAATAAATTTCAGATCTTTTATTTATTACACTATTTACATTCCTGTTATCCTCCTGGTATTTCTTGGCATGGGGATGTACCCAGGAATTATGGTTTCTCCAACAGATGAAGTAAGAAAATTTTTTTTATGTTCCTTTTTCTGTTTCTCTGGAATTACAATGAGTGTTTTAATTCCTAACTTAGCTGAAATCAATTATACACGCGAATACCTGAGAAGTTATTCAAGCGAAATACAACTAGCATGTGCCCTTCTTATTTCGATTCCAATAGCAACAATTCTTCTACCTGCTACCCGGGAAATCACAAGACACTTATTCGCTCGAAATAAATATTGGGGTGTTCCATGTGTAATTTATTGTTCTGGTGATTCCGCAGATACTATTATTTCACGTCTGAAAAACAACAGAAACTTTGGTTACCATCCAGCTCTAATTATTAATGATAAGGCTACTGACAACAATAGCTTTTTCGAAGATATACCAGTTTATCAGCCAAACAACGAAGTAGAAGAAATTATCCGTAAAAAAAATATTAAGGTTGCAGTCCTTTGTGATTATAAACAGGATCTTCAATCCATACTCACAAATTATCGTTATACTATACAAATAAAGAAAAACCCTGGCGCAGGAACTTCTACGCAATCGCTAAAAGATATTGCAGGAATTATTGGATTTGCATCTACCCACAACCTGACATTTAAATTTAACCTTTTCTGTAAACGAGTAATTGATGTTTTTGTTGTACTTCTTTTCAGTCCAATTATTATTCCTATATTTCTTATTCTTTGTATCCTTGTAAAAATAACTTCAAAAGGACCTATTTTCTACGGTCATAAACGAGCAGGAAAAAATGGAAAAGAATTTAAATGCTGGAAATTCCGAACAATGGGAATCGATTCCCAGGAGAGACTCGAAGAAATCCTGAAAACAGATCCTGTACGCCGCGCTGAATGGGAAAAAGACCGTAAATTTACAGATGACCCGCGAGTAACTAATTTTGGCAAAATTCTTCGAAAAACAAGTCTGGATGAATTACCACAATTAATTAATATTCTTACAGGAGAAATGAGTCTCGTTGGTCCAAGACCTGTAACTTTTGGTGAATTGGACAAATACGGAGAAGCAAAAGATTTTGTATTATCTGTAACACCAGGTCTTACAGGCATGTGGCAAGTATCAGGAAGAAGTGATACCGGTTACGAAGAACGAATTACATTTGACACTTATTATATTCAGAACTGGTCCATATGGCTCGATCTTTGGATACTTATCAAAACAGTTTGGGTTGTACTAAAAGGTAAAGGTGCCTATTAAACAATGAAAAAAGTTTTACTTTCCTTTCTTCTTTTTTTTGGTTTAAATTTTATTTTTGCAACTTCTTTCAAGATTTCCGAAGTCATATATGAAATAAATGGAATTACAAAAGAATCTGTTCTAAGAAAAAAAGTTCCAATAAATGAAAATAGGATTTTCAATACTGAAGACGAAATTATTAAATATCTTTCTGAAATACAAAAAGATCTTGTTAATACACGTTGTTTTGAGCACTCCGAAGTTACTTATGAATATTCAGATTCTGATGATAATGAAAGTATTTCTGTAAAAGTAAAAATATCTGTAACTGATAGTTTTCATTTTCTTGCCCTTCCATATCTAAAATACTCATCTGTTAATGGTCTTTCCTTAAAATTAAAAGCAAAAGATTCGAATTTTATTGGAACCATGAATGAACTGAACACTTCTCTTGATTTTCAGTTTGAACCCGATGAAGAAGGAACTCCATTTAAGGTTTTTGAACCAGAATTAAACATTTCATTTGATTATCCTTTTAATAAAGGTCTGTTTGACCTTACATGGATTAATAATTATTCCCTTTCATACACATGGGGAGAAACATCTCCCGAATGGGATCTTAAAACAGGATTTAAATTTGAAAGACCATTTTCAAATACAACCCTAACCTTTGCTTTTTATCAGGGATTTATAAAAGACTTCTATTTCAGAGAGTCAAACGATGAAACTTTCTTTAGAGAAACACTTGAAATGTATTCACCTGTAGCTCTATGTGAAATACCTGGATATAATCAACTTAAATTAATTCCTAAACTTTCCCTAATATATAATTGGGATCCATTTTATAAAAATGGGCCTTCCGGAATTTTTGAACCAACACTAAAAAGTCCAGAACTTTCCTATTCTACAGGATTATCTTTTGGAAAGATAAATTGGGATGGTAATTTCCGTTACGGACTAGAATCAAATTTAACACCAAAGTTAGCATATAATTTTGCAAGCCATGCAGATAACCGTGTAATGCCATGGTCCTTTGTTTTATTTTCAGAAACACGATTCTATAATTCATTTAAATCCGCGGGAATATATGCTCAAGGAATTGCTTTTTCATATATTCAAACAGATAAAACTTATGGTGATGAAAAAATTGACGGTTATATCCGAGGTGTAATTGACTCAAAACGCAGTCTTTTTAATATTGATAGATACCAAGCTCAAGTGCCTTCAGCATTAATATTAAACCTAGATTTTCCAGTAAAAATCTTTTCAACTGATTGGGAAAATTTTCCTATAACAAAAAAAATAGGTTTTATGAAACATTTCAATTTTGAATTCCAATTAAATCCTTTTTTTGATATAGCATTAATTAAAACTACAGAGGAAACTCACGGAACTTCTAATACGTTCAAATTAAATGAAGGTTTTTACGGAACAGGACTTGAAGTATTAGTTTTCCCACAAAAATGGTCAAGCTATGTAATCCGGGCAAGTGTAGGTATTGATGCTGGAAGAAAAATTTTCAAACTTAATAATGAATGGAGAAATAATGACTGCCGGCCTTTTGAAATAACAATAGGACTTGGAACTCATTATTAAATTTTTTAATCACTTGATCAGCAACACCGCGGCTTTTCGGTAATATTCTTCCGGCAAATATTCTGCAAGAATTTTTATCAAAGAATCGGCAAAAAGGTAACAGTCATTTTTTTGAGAAATAACAGCAAGATTGTAAAAACCTTTCCACAATCCGTTTTCAGTTCCCCACTGAACAAGATCCGGATAAAGAGAACATTGAAAAAGGAAAGACTCAAGACCTTCGTATTCATAACTTATATCACGTTTCTGAATAACCCCAAGTATTTTTGTAAAACCTGTAATAACTTCAAGTGAAACAAATTCCAGAGCTTTGTCAGGATGTTTTTCAGAAAGGTAATATTCAGATAGCTGTGAATAGGCTTTCATCATATAAAAACTGTCGGCACGATAAAGATTAAAAAATTTCTGAACAGAGTCTTTTTTATTCTGACGGATGCATCTTGTCATGGAATTAACTAAGGCTCTATCCTTTAAAACTTTATCTTCGCTTAATACTGAAAGCAGTCTTGCTTCCCTCTGATCATTTTCTCCCTTAAGGTAACTTATTTCAGCTAAAAGATAAAGAATATCATATTTTTCATCTGGAATATCAAGAACCTCAGCATTTTTCAAAGCTTCTTTATAATACATTTCAGCAAAATCGTATTCGCCTTCAATTTTATAAATATCACCCATCAACTTCTGTGCTTCCGGGAAAACAAGAATTGATTCAAGATATGAAAAAAGTTTATTTACCGAATTTTCAAAATAATCTTCGCCTTTTTTATTCAGATAAGATTGTATCAGTTTTACAGCTTCATATTCGTCACGAGAAAGAAGGGCAGGAAGAACTTCAGAAATTTTATCCCCAACACGGGAAACTTCCTGCGGCTGGCAAGCATCTTTTAAAAGTTTAATTTCACCTGACATCTTCTGTTTTCGGGAAAGAACTGCATCTTCACAAAGTTTTAACGCACGACCATAATTTCCCGACTCAAAAGCATCTACTGCATCTGCATAAACAAAGGTATCACGATCCATTTTTTTTGTTTCTGCAGAAACACCAACTGTAAGTGAAATAAGAGTAACTAAACAAAAAGCAAATAAAGTTTTTTTCATAAGCAAAAAGACTACAACAAAGAAAGTTGTTCTCTAAATGCATTATCGGCATCTTTTGCTTCAATTGTTTGAATTATTTTACCTTTTTTAAAGAGAATTACTTTGTCCCCGGCACCGGCAATTCCTAAATCTGCATGTTTTCCTTCACCAGGACCATTAACAACGCAGCCCATAACGGCAACTGTAATATCCTTTTTCATAGAAAGAAGCTCATTCTGCCAGCGAGCAACGAACCCATGAACATCAAAACCAAGCCTTCCGCATCTAGGACAGGAAACAAGCTTTACACCGCCTTCCCGTTTTCCGCTTTCTTTAAGAATTTCAAGACCGGCAATTACTTCGTTTTCAACTTTATCTGAAAGGCTTACACGGATTGTATTTCCGATTCCTTCAGAAAGAAGTGTATAAAAGGCAATGGAACTTTTCACAACCCCACCGATCAAAGGACCGGCTTCAGTTACTCCAAGATGAAGCGGAATGTCATAACGACTGGCAAAAAATCTGTTACTTTCAATTGTTTCAGAAACAGAAGAGGATTTCATGCTTACAACAACCTGATCAAAATTCAGTGAATCAAAAACCTCAACTTCTCTTACCGCTGTTTCACAGATCCCCTGAGCACGGCTAATTTTTCCTTCAGCAATCTGAGCCTGTAAATCTTTAGGAAGACTTCCGGAATTGATTCCGATACGGATCGCAGCGCCTTTTTCTCTACAGGCTTCTACAACCTTTTTTGTATTTTCTACGCTTCCAATATTTCCAGGATTTATACGGATAGCAGCAACATTTCCTTTAAGACATTCCAAAGCCAGCCGGTAATCAAAATGAATATCAGCAACAAGTGGCATTTCAGTCCTTTCTGCAATAGCACAGAGGCCTTTTGCACTTTCAACATCAGGAACTGCAAATCGAACAATATCGCAGCCAAGCATTGAAAGTCCTGCCAGGTCTTTTACTATTTTTTCCAGTTTATCTTTATTATCACAAACATCTACAATTGTATCTTTCCACATTGTCTGAAGACTTACAGGGCTGTCCCCACCAATAGAAATGCGTTTAGTTATTCCACTTCCGCCTAAAAATACTTTACGTGTATCCATATTATAGAAGAATACCACTAACAGGATTTTTTAACAAACCTTGAAACCCGTCTTTTATTGTTTTATAATGTAATTTATGTCAGAAGGTAAAAAAATTATTGCTGAAAACAGAAAAGCTCGTTTCAACTATTTCGTAGAAGAATCCTACGAATGCGGTATTGAACTGCAGGGAACTGAAGTTAAATCTGTAAAAAATGGAGCCGTTTCCTTTCCTGACGGATTTGCTGAAATCAAATGTAACGAAGTCTGGGTTCGTAACTTTCATATATCAGAGTACTCTTACTCTTCTATTTTCAACCATGATCCGGACAGGCCGAAAAAACTTCTTCTCCACAAGGAAGAAATCAAACGTCTGACCCGTAAAGTCGAAGAAAAAGGATATACCCTTATTCCTCTCGATATTTACCTGAAAAACGGTCGTGTAAAATTGAATCTGGGAGTTTGTAAGGGTAAAAAGCTTTTTGATAAACGCGATACTATTAAAACCCGCGATTTACAAAGAGAAACCCAGAGAGAAATTGCTAAGGAGCTTCGCGGCTAGTAATGAAAAAAACATCACTTTTCATTACATTCTTGTTTTTCCTCAATTGTCTTTTTGCAGAAGGTACATGGAATATTGACTTCTATGGAGTTTCTTCAAAGGACCTTGATAAAAATATGGCTGACATGACAAGTGAACTTTATTATACTCAGCTTTGCGAAATCAAAAATTTTTCTGTAACAGATAAAAGAAGTTCAATTCCAGAAAACACAATTCCTGACAGAGACCTTCTTTCAGAAACAAATCTTTCCTTTTACTCTGTAATTTCTAAAATTGAAAATTCAACAAAATGGAGAGCAACACTCCATATTGTGAACAAAGATAACAACACAGAAATGTCATCTACCAAAGAATTTGATTCATACTACAAAATTCTTATGGAAGGAAAACAAGAACTTCAGGATTCATTTATTGCCCTTGTAGAACAGGACCAGAACCGTTCACAGACAAACAGACAGACTCCAAGTTTTTCAGCAAAGCCTGCAGTAGCGGCAAGCACAGAAAACCTTGCCGGAACGTGGACCGGAGAATCAAATATTGAAAAAATACTCATAATGCGTGGAGGAAGAGGCTTCGTTATTTTCAAAAATGGTGCCTCAATGAATATTTCTGTAAAAATCGAAGATTCAACTGTTATTATTTCCCAAACAGGAAAAACAAATGCTTCATTCTTCCCGGAACTTCCCCGCCAGCAGGCTTTAGAAGCCGCACTCACAGCAAATCCTATTACATGGCGTCTTAAACTTGCTGCAGATCATATTCTTAAAGGCAAAAAAAACACTCTGGTGGCCGACGGCGACAAAGTTACTGATGGTGAACTTGAAGTCGAATGGAAAAGAAAGCTTTAATTAAAGAAGATCAGGCTCAATTTTTATATCGCCGTCGCGAAGAACAATAACCTTTCCGTCTTCAATCTTTACAATCGTACTTGGAAGAGCATCTTTTGTATCTCCCCCGTTAATTATCAGATCAACTTCACTTTCAAATTCACTGATAATTCCGTCAATTGTCTGAATCACAGGTTTTCCACTTCTATTTACGCTTGTAGAATATAAAGGAGCACCGCATTCTGAAATGATCTGGCGAAGCCATGCGTCTCCAGGACAACGGAAAGCCGTAGTAATTCCTGGTATTATTTTGTCGTTGACTATGATTGTTAATGGACCTGGCCAATAAGACAGAAGTTTTTTAGGGATTACATCCTCTGTATATTTTCTGATTTCGTCAGGTTCGGCAATAAGGCGAATAAAAGGCTTTGTTTCAGATCTTCCTTTTATAGTCCGAATGCGTAAATCGGCCTCATTAATATCAGATTTTGCTGAAAAACCATAAACTGTGTCAGTTGGCAGAACAACTACACCACCCTGTTTGAGCAGCTCAGAAGTAATTTGTACGCTTTTAGCGTCAGATTTGTTTACCACCATAAATCGGTATTCCCTTTACAATATTTACTTTCTGCTTTTTTACAAAAGGGTTGTTTCCATTACTAAGGTCTATGAACAAAAACAACGCCATAGTCATAAAAAAGAAAATCACTCCGAGTATTTTACACACATCATCTGGGATATAGGAGATTTCTGTGCGTTTCAAAACAGATCCTGTATCATAAAGAGTATGTTCAAAAGGTTTCAGTCCTGTAATTTTAACAAGTGTTTCACCTTCCTTTACATAATCCATTTTGCGGGCATAAGCGGCAATTACGTCGCGATCATTTGACAATGCATTCTTTTCAAGAATAAGCTCATCATTAATATTCTGAATTAACGATGTCTGGCGAGAAATTTCACGTTTTTGATTTTCTAACTGTTTATAACTGTTTATACCATTCTGGCCTGCAAATACAGATACTGCTACGTAAACTACAGTTCCTACCAGAGCAGAAGCCAACAACTTTATGTGAATCATAATCACTTGTTTATCGGCAAATTCTAGAGTTTTCTGAATTTAAAATGTGTGTTATAATTTATTAATTATTACAATATAGGTTATATTTTCTATTTCAGTTTTTGGAGATAAATGCCGATAATGTATAAGTAATAAACTTTTGCCTTTGAGGGGAATGATATGAGTGATTCTACAGACAACACAACAGAACTTGACAGCTACGGTGTTTGGGTGAAACGCCCTGGCTCAACTGAAGACACATCATCTGACAGCCTTGATATCGATGCAGCATTCGATATTCCTGATTTTGCTGAAGACGAAATTACCATAGACGAAACCCCTGCAGAAGAAATTGAAATGCCTGAAGTTTCATCTGACGACATTGACCTTTCAAGTTTCGACATTCCTGTAGAGGAAGATATTCCAGCAGATGAGATTTTACCTGAAGAAACAGAAGTTTCTGAAGAATCAAACGAAGATATTTCAACTGATATTTCATTAGATGATTTTGATATCATCGAAGAAGAAATGCCTGTAATTGAAGAAACTGAAGTTGAAGAACCAGTTATCGAAGCATCAACTGAAGAAATTACAACAGAAGAGATTTCAATGGATGATTTCGAACTTCCACAGGAAGACGGCGAAATCTCCCTTGATGAATTTATGGATGAAGGCTTCAGCGATGAATCGGTTGCAAGCGGAAATAACGGCTTTGCACCAGGTGAAGAACCTGCTGCTACAGAAGACGTTTCAGCAGACTTCATGGAAGACGGAGAAATCTCTCTGGATGACTTCCTTGATGGAGGAGATTTCACTTCAGGACCTGCACCAGAAGCTAAACCACAGGTTGAAGATATTGTTGACGAAAAACCTCTTGATATGGACATTTCTTTTGACAGCGAAGTAGATTCTATAGAAACTGAAGACAATGTTCAGACTGACGAAACATTTGATGATGATACATTTGCAAGTGATGAAGAAACAGAGTCTTTTGTTTCTGATGGAGCAAGCCATTCAACTGAAATTTTTGGAGACACTGAAGAAATTGATCTTTCAGACTTCGGAATTGATGCTGACGCTGAAGAAACACCTATTACTCAGAATGTTGAAGAATCAAAGATGAAAGATACTGTTGTAGACTTCGATCTTTCAGTTTCAGATGAAAAATTTGCATCTGCTCCTGTAGTAACAGAAGTAAAAGATGAAGAACCTGAAACAGAAGCAGCAGTTGAAACTCCTGTTGTTAGTGAAACTGAAGTTGCAGCCCCTGCACCACAGGAACCTGTAGCTAATGCAAACAATGATCTTCTTCAGCAGATTATTAATGAACTTTCCGGCATGAAAGCTGAAATCAATGCCCTTAAATCTAATCTTGAACAGATTCAGACTCAAAAGGTAGAAGAACCAGTTCAGGAAGAAGAAACTGTAATTCCTGAAGCTTCTGAAGAAACTTCAACAGGTTTCTTTGATGATTCAGACGGTGACGACACCATTTCCCTTTCAGACGACGAACTGGACAACATGCTGAACAATGTTGAACTCAGTGAATCAGAAGAAGAACCTGTAGTTGAAGAAAATGAACCTGTTGTAGAGGAAACAACAGTTGAAGAACCAGTTACAGAAGAAGAAACAATTGTTATCGAAGAAAATGAACCGGTTTTTGAAGAAACTGCTGTTGAAGAACCTGTAATTGAAGAACCTGTAATTGAAGAAACAGTAACAGAAGACGAACCTGTTACAGATGATATTGAAATTCCAGAAACATCAGATGAAGATTCTGCTGGATTCTTTGATGAATCTGACGGTGACGATACAATTGCACTTTCAAATGATGAGCTTGATAATATGCTCAGCAATGTTGAACTCAATGAATCAGAAGAAGAACCTGTAATTGAAGAAACAACAGTTGAAGAACCAGTTGTAGATGAAACAAGTGATGAACCTTCGGTTGAAGAATCAATTGAAACAGAAGAATTTAATGATATTCCTGAAGAAATTGACATTGAACCTGTTTCTACAGAAACAGTAGATGATGATATATTCGGATCTGTTGAAGATACATTTGGAACAGAAGAATCTGAAGAAATTGAAATTAATGAAGAAGAAGCTGCTCCAGAATCTGACGACGTAATGGAAGAACCAGATCTTGATAATATCGTTATTGAAGATGAAACTTCTGAAGACGAAAACCTTCCTGATGAAATCTCTATTCCTAAAGTTGATGACATTCTTGTTGAATCCGCAAACAATGACTTTATGGATTCTGTAACAGATTCAACTGATGAAAATGAAAAAGTTGATGATTTTGACGATTTCATGAATACTGATCTTTCTGCTGAAGACTCACTTACTGAATCAAACATCGATTATCTTAGCGAAGAAGAAGTTGCTGACTCTGTAGAAGAAGAACCTATCGATCAGTTCCCTACTGTTGAAGAATCTTTCGGAGAATCAATTGAAGATTCTGCAGTTGAAGAAGAACCTTCGGTTGAAGAAGAAAATGAACCGGTAGTTGAAGAACCTGTTATTGAGGAACCAGCAATCGAAGAGCCTGTCGTTGAAGAAGAACCTGCTGCTGAAGAATCAGCTATTGAAGAAACTATCGTTGAAGAAGAAGAGCCTGTAATTGAAGAAACTTCCGTTACAGAATCAGAAGTTGAAGCTCCTGTAGAAAATGAAGAACCTGTTTCAGAACCAGCTGAAGAACCAGCAAAAACTTCTGCAGATGATTCAGGTGATGATCTTAAAAATGATATTAAGTCTGTTCTTCTTTACATGGATCAGCTTCTTGAAAATCTTCCAGAAGAAAAAATTGTTGAGTTCGCAAAATCTGATGAATTTGCAACTTACAAAAAACTGTTCTCAGAACTTGGACTGGCATAATAATGGGATTACTAAGCCGCATTTCAGCAGGTATCGATTTACCTGCTGAAGAAAGCCCCCTTTCACAGGCAGGGCTTTCTTTTTTTGAATTTGTTACGAAACACAACCTGTCTCATTGTGCCGTTTTCCAGCGTGTGAATACGTTCTATGTTTTCTCTCATTCATATGGATTTGATGGAGACACTGTCCTTCAGTCAATCTCAACCAGTGACTTCTGGGAAGGAACTGTTGAAAAAAACAAATGGAATTATTTCAGCCGTGATGAAAACAATCTGAACACAGTTCTTCAATTTTTCTCAATGAATCTTAAAACAAATATTTCATATGTTAAAATTTTCATGGGAAATGACAAAGTTCTTCTTACAGCCTTCGAAACAAACCCTGGCTCAGAAAATGACCTTGATACAATAGCCAAGGATTTTCTTAATATGGATTTTGAAAAAATCTCTGAAGAAAAAAACAATTCTGATTCCAGCTTGATATTAAACATGAATATTAAAGATGCTGTTTCAGAAGCACTTGGAAATTTGAACACTGAAATCAAAACTGTAATGGAAAATGCTTTCCTTACTGAAACATACGCAGCACTTAAAACATTAATCGAAGCTCCAAGTTCATTTTATATAAACGACAACAGAAACATTTCTATTTCAATTGAGTCAAAAAGCCATATAACAAAAGAAACTCTTGAAGTATTTTTGAAAAATGCTCTGAAAAATATTTTCAAAAATGCCACTACCCTCATTTCCTATGAATATTGAGCTTTTACCTGCAAAAGACGGAAATAACACCTGTAAAATCAATTCAATTTTTCTTCATTCGGCATATGCTCCTTTACGTGAAAGTGAACGCTTTGTCTCAAATGTCACTTCCCCTTTCCGCCCTGAAATCATTTTTATTATTGAACCAGGTCTTTCTTATTGTACTGAATATTTCAGAAAGAAATTTCCTGATACAAAACTTGCTGTTATCAGACTTATCAAAGGATTTGAAAATTATAACAAAGACTTTGATTACAATTTCAATTTCTATGAAAATAGTTCCCAGAAAAGTTTCTTTTCAAATCTTTTTGAAAGGTTTGGAGAAAACATTCTTGCTTTCTCATTATTATTATGCTGGGAACCTTCAGCAAAAATATTTCCTGGAGAAACTTTTAATATTTTAAAATCTTATAAAGAAACCATTGAAAAATGTCATTCTGTTCTACGAACAAGAAGTTTTTTTGAAAAAAGATGGATAAAAAATGCGCTGAATATATCTTTATTCGCAGAAAACACAGGAAGCCTTGCGAAAAAAGGATCTTGTCCAGTTGTTATTTGTGCATCAGGTCCAAGTCTTAAAAAAGCAATTCCATTTTTTAAACAAGTTAAACCATATATTATTGCAGTTTCATCTGCTATTCGTCCCCTTTTTGATGCAGGAATAAAACCAGACTTGGTAATCTCAACAGACGGCGGGTATTGGGCAAAAAAGCATCTGGAAACTTTATATAAATGCAATTCTGATATTGTTCTTTCGGTAGAGGGCAATATTCCAGTTTCTTTGTTACAAAGTTCCAGAATCATTCCTATGATTTATTCTGATGGCGTAGAAAGTGAACTTTTCATGAAATCGGGTAAGCCTTTCATTACTGGTCTTAGATGTGGAACTGTATCAGGGACAGCATTAAATCTTGCAAAACAAGTAACCTCTGGTCCTGTTTATTTTGCAGGGCTGGACCTTTATGTGTCAAATGGTTTTCAACACACTCAGAACAATAACCTAGAACTTATAAATTGTAATACAGACAAAAAAATATTAACTAAAGAACAAAGATTATGTTCTCAAAGCTTTTCAAATCAGAAAATATCATTAAAAATTTATGAGGACTGGTTTGCAAATCTTCAAGACCTTTCAAAAAATGTATTCAGACTTATAGATGAACCTGAAAACACACTAGGAAACATTAAAGATATTAAGTGCGAAGAACTCTTACAAATTGACTTCAGTGGAGAAAAACCTGTATTTAATTTTTCTAAAAATCACTGCAACTTACATGAACTTCAAAATTATATAAAAACAAAAAGTTCAACTAATGAATGGTTTGAAAATGTTTTTACTGCAGAATATCTAAATTACCTTCATACATATGACGAAAATGTGAAAGAGGATCTGTTAAAAAAAATCGAAGATACAAACACAGATTTTCTTGAACGTTTATGCAAAGTATTTACAAAGAATTAATAACTTCAAAAACCGGAATCATTCTTCCTGTCCTTCAAAGTGGAAAAACACTTGAATCAACATATAATCCTGAACGTGACGCTGAAAGAAAAATTCAGTCCTTAAACATATCAGAAAATTTTCTCCTTATTTTAGGTTTTGGATCCGGCATTCTTATTCGTAAACTGATTGAAATATTTCCTGATTCAAAAATTTTTTGTGTTGAATTTTCTAAAACTGATATTGATTTCTTAAAGAAAATCCCTGGTAATGAAAGTTTGATTGAAAAAATCCATATTTTCTCAAAAGAAGAAATATATAATTCCTTAATTCAAAATTATATCCCTTCCCTTTATGGAAACCTTAAAATAATAGAACAAACAAATTATCTTTCGGAAAACCAGGAATATACAGAATATTTAAGATCTGAAATCCAGAGGGCATTATCTGATATTTCAAAGGATTATTCTGTTCAAGCTCACTTTGGAAAACTTTGGCAACACAACATACTGAATAATTACAAAGGCATTATTAATACAGAATCTAAAACCTTTAATATAATATACCAGAATAAAGTTATAAAAAAATGTGCAGTACTTGCTGCAGGTCCTACTCTTGATAAAAAAATACCTTATTTAATTCAAAACAGAAAAGATTATTTTATCCTGGCAACAGACACGGCATTTCAAGCCGCAGAAAAATCTGGTATTACTTGTGATGCAGTAATTACACTTGATGCACAAAATGTTTCAACAACTCATTTCACAAGAAAACTTTCAAATAATACAATTTTTCTTGTTGAATACAGTTCATCTCCATCAATAATAAAAAAAATAAGAAAAACAACAGACAATATTCTTTTTTTTACAACAGGCCATCCTCTTACAGATTTTATTGCCAATAAAAATAAAAGCCTTCATTTGAATTCCGGCTCG
Organism: Treponema sp.; assembly: GCA_024402535.1. Taxonomy (GTDB): domain Bacteria; phylum Spirochaetota; class Spirochaetia; order Treponematales; family Treponemataceae; genus Treponema_D. Next base: position 12,878 of record JAKSTN010000004.1, on the reverse strand, counting down.
GGAACAGTGACAATTGCAGCACTGGACTTTGCCCTTAAAGCAGGTTTCAAAGACATTGAAGTATTTGGCGCAGATTTTTCTTTTCCTTATAACAAACCATATGCAAAAGGAACATATCTTGATACTCTTTACAACAATAAAGCCTGTAAAATCAATAATTCAGAAACTGTTTTCTCAAAATTGATGTTCAGAACAGAACTTAAAAATGTATCAGGAACAAAAACTACTGGTGTTTTAAAAGGATATAAAGAATCTTTTGAACGATATTTAACAGACTTAAAAATACCTTTTGAAATAAAACAAAATGTTTATGTAATTAAAAATTCTTACGAAAATATAAGTAAGGAGCTTTCAAACAGTCTTTTAACTAAAGAAAAGATTGCTGAAAAAATAAAGTCCGAAAATCAAAATCTAAAAACGGCACTTTTACCGTTTACAGCTTTTTTACAAAGAACAACTTCAGAAAAAAATCTGGATTTACTTCACGAACAGGCTGAAAATGATTTTAGAAGGTATTTAAATTTATGAAAAAAAACATATTTGTTACAGTTTATGCAATTTGTGTAAGCCTGATATTCCTTGGAACAATTGTATTTTCTGGATTTTCACTTTACGCAAAAAACAATAAAGGTTACATTGAGTCAAAAAAAACATATGAAAAAATGGCAAATGAACTTCAGAAGGCATTTGAAAATCCTTCAAGTCCTAACATGAATGAAAAAATCAATCATGCAATTGGTTCATATGACAAGTATTCATTTATTTCAATTAAAATAAACGGAAACACAATTTTTCTATACCCGGGCGATACTGAACAGCCGTCTGAAAACACAAAATTTTCAAAATTATATTTCCAGTCATATAAAGTGGGCGATTTAAATTTATATATTCAGGCTAATGTTTATACATTAAGCCCGGCCACTATCTCATACTATGCAAAAATTTCATTTATTATTGTTCTTATTTTCACATTACTCACAATTGTTTTAATTTTTGTCATTTCAAACAATGAATCAGATTCTGAAGATTTAGATGAAGAGTCTTCTGACAATTCAGAAGTTGAGGAAACTGAGACAAGTTATGAAGTTTCAGAAAAAGTTGAAGAAGCTACTGAAGAAACTGCAAAAGATGAATTTGAAACTTTCCCTTCAGATGAAATTGCAATAACTCCAGACGATGAAATTTCAGAATCAATTACCGAAGATACAGAATCTGAAAAAGAAACTGAAAACATCCACATGGAAACTGAAGAATCTGAAAAAGAAGAACCTGTTACAGAAGAAACTGTGGAAAAAGTTGAACTTCCAGTAGAAGATTTCAAACCATTGGATACAGCACCAAACGGGCTTTATTCACCTGTTACAGGATTCGGGTGGGAATCATACCTGCAGCCAAGACTTGAAAATGAACTCAGCCGTGCATCAGCTTCAGAATTTGATGTTGTATTATTCCTTATTAAAGTGGATGAATTTGAAACATTATCTGAAGAAAATATCAAAAAAACATGTGATTATCTTACAAACATTTTCCAGTTCAAAGATCTTATTTTTGAATACAAGAACAACTGTTTCGCAGCTATTAAAACAAATACAAATATTGACGAAGCAATTCCACTTGCAGATCAGATTTATACAGAACTTTCAGAAATTATTGAAGATAAAAAATGTTATATCGGAATATCATCAAAAACAATCAGACTTGTTGGAGCTGAAAGAGTTCTTAAAGAAGCTGATGCAGCTCTTGAACATGCAATGGAAGATCCTGAAAATCCAATCATTGCATTCAGAGCAGATGCAGAAAAATATATGGATTTTATTGAAAATAACTAATCTGATTTATTTTCAGATTCATCAGCAAAAGAAGCTTCGGAAGTGTTAGATTCCGAAGCTTCTTCATTTTCAGCAGAAGTTTCACCTTCTTCAGTTTCAGAAGATTCAGCCTCTTCACTTTCTTCCAAAGCTTCTCTTGCAGCTTTATCATCATCAAGTTTTTTAAGATAAGTTTCGGCTTTTGTATTATCAGGAAACAAAGTTTTTAAGTTATCAATTTTTTCTCTGGCAGAATCTTCTTCTCCACTTGAAATCAGAAGTACAATCTGATTTTCAAGAAAAGACTGATTTTCAGGATAAGATTCCTGCAGCATTGAATAAATCTCAAGAGATTCCTGAAATTTTCCCTGAGATGCATAAACAAAAGCCAAAGATTCTTTGAGTTGAAGATTATTTTCGTCTCTCTTCAAAAGCTTTAAATACAGTTTTTCTGCTTCATCCCAATTTCCCTGTCTGAAATATGTATCAGCCATTTTATAAGTACATGCCCATCTAAAAGCTCTATTTGATGATGCAAGCTTATAATATTCGAGAGCTTTATCATATTTTTTTAAATCATAATAAGCATCTCCAATATTCAGGTATTCCTGATAGAGATTCTTATTAACGGTACTTTTTCTTCCTGGAATAAAATTATCTGTTACACAGGAAGAAAACAAAAGAGAAACAAGAATTATTGAAGCAGAAATTAATTTACGCATTATCCGAGTACTGTTTTTTCAATTTCAAAGAGCTGTGAACGGTAAAGAGCAGAAATATTATGTCCGTAATCTGCAATAAGCTGCATGATATTTCTTGGAGCTTCTTTTGTATCACATCCGTTAAGACGATCCCCTGCATCACCAAGACCAGGCATAATATAAGCTTTTTCGTTCATAACAGGGTCTACCCAGAGTGTATAACATGTACAGTTTTCCAGTGCACGTGTAACACGAATAGAACCTTTCAGAGTTGAAATTGTATTAAAGAATTTGATTGATTTAGGTCTTACACCCTGGCTCTGAAGATATTTAACTACAGTAACCAGAGAACCGCCAGTAGCATTCATTGGATCAGCAAAAATCAGATCTTTACCATCCAGCTGTTCAAGATTGAAGAATGATTTTTTAAGATCCAGAACATATTCCATATCATTTTCTTTTTTGGAATCATTACGGCTGATTTTGAAGAGAGCGAATGGAGTAATGTAATCGTTTGAATATTCCTGAATTTCCTTAGACATGATCATACTTGGAAGCAGTGCACCACGGAGCATTACACACATTACGGAATTATTTACCTGTGAATCTACATCTGGGATTTTGTGAACTGCATAGTTCTGTACAGGGAAATTTACAGGAGTCTGAACAAAAATATGTCCTTTTTTATTTGTAGGTTTATCAGTGTAAGCCATACGGAAAAGCATTTCGTAGGCACGCTGAGAATAATACATAAATTCCTGATGATCTGTTTTAATGTCACGGAGTTTTGAAATTACATGACTTGCTTCAGCGTGAGCACCTTCTTCTGTAACAAATGAATAAACCTGGATTCCAGGGTGTTTTGCACAGATATCCTGCATTTCATGTCCAAGATTATCAAAACATTCAATAACCTTATCTTTATTAAGTGGATCCATGTACTTCATTGTATCCTTGTACATGTCATCCAGCTTTTTAAGATCAGAAAGATCTTCAGCTGTGAGGTAACCGTCCAGGTCTTCTGCTTTAAGAATAATTTTGTCGTCTGCCATAATAAGCCTCCAAGTGATTCTATAATGTGAGTAATTTGTATATCTGTTTTTTATTCAGTTTAATTCCAGTTACACTAAGCTCAGTTGGTGAGTCTGAATCAGTAAAGGAATCTGTAAGTCCAAAGGCAAGCGTAAGAACAGCTTTACCAGCTTTTACAAATTTTGTATTTTTAAAATTAAAATTCAAATCTAAAAGATACTGATTAGGATTTTTCAAATCTTTACGCATAGCCCCACTAACCCACTGAAGTTTCAAATCAAGATTTACACCTGTAAGAAGGGTTAGAAAAGACTGTGGCTTGTTTGCAAAGAAACGAATTTCATCAGTACAAGATGAAAGATATTCATAGTGTTTCTCATCAAGAAAAGAATTTTCTGAAAGCGAAACATCAATTCCGTTTTCCCAAAGGGACTCATATACTTCAAGCATAGCAGGAACATTTCGTCCAAGAACCATAGTAGTTCCGTCGGGAACTGAAATATTCAATGTATCATTATTATAAATATCAAAAGAACGTGTTCCAGTTTCAAATACAGTTTTTGAAAAACCTTTTTTCCTTGAAAAAATATTTGGAATAAAAGCTTTAGGAATATTGCATGACACAGCACACTGGTAAGTTGTAACCTTTTTGTTACTTGAAAGGCCGATATAAGCTTTATCTATATGGTCTAATGCTGTTTTTACATCCTTATCTGAAATATCAGGAACATTAGTTTTTATAATATTTGTAACAAGTTCAGGATCAGCAGCTTTAGGAACAGCAAGAAAAAAAGCATTTTCATTGTCCAGAAGATCCAAAGGATTTACCTGAAATCCTTTGGGGGCTGATTTACAGGAGAAAAATAAAATTAAAAGGGAAACGGCTCCCCAAAAACTGAAAAGCCGTTTCACCATTTTGAAATTAGATTTTTTCAACCTTAATGCTCCAGGTTTTATCATCAGCATCAACAGCTGTTCCCGAAAGACCTTCAACCCATGAAGATTTTTCAGCAAGAACTTCACCACAGATCATATCTGTAAAGTTTTCATATGCTGCTTTAAGATCAGCATCACCGCAAACAGAAAGATTAATTCTGTCTGTAACGTTGAAGCCTGATTCCTTACGCAGGTTCTGAATACCGCGGATAAGATCACGAACGTATCCTTCTTTCTTAAGTTCATCTGTAACTTTTGTATCCAGAGCAACTGTAAGAGTTCCTTCGTTTACAACTTTCAGATTTTCTTTTTCGATGCGTTCAACGATGAGTTTTTCTTCTGTCAGTTCAACATTCTGTCCTTCAACATCAATTACAAGGGCATTTCCGTTAAGAACCTGTTCAATCTGTTCAGAAGTAAGAGTCATGATGATTGCTGCGGCAGCCTTCATTTTTGGTCCAAGTTCTTTACCCATTACTTTGAAGTTTGCCTTTGCCTTGTATTCAACAAGTTCGTCTTCTTTGTCATGGAATACAACCTGTTTTACATTCAGTTCTTCAGCAATTGTATCCTGCATGTCAGAAAGAACTGCACGTTCTTCTGCATTGCGTGTAACCAGCTGACAAGAAGCCAGTGGCTGTCGGTTCTTCAGGTTGAACTGGTTGCGCAGAGAGCGTCCCATAGAAACAGCTTTCTGTACAGTAGCCATACGGAACTCAAGAGCTTCATCACGCATCTTTTCGTTGTAAACAGGATAATCACAAAGGTGAACAGATTCTTTATCTGCATCTGTCTTGAAATTCTGGTACATTTCTTCTGTGATGAATGGAATTACAGGAGCTGCACATTTACAGAATGTTTTGAGTGCGTAGTAAAGTGAAGCGTATGCTTCAAGTTTATCTGTGTCATTTCCTGATTTCCAGAAACGGCGGCGGTTACGGCGGATGTACCAGTTATTGATCTGATCGATGAATGCGATAAGAGGATCAATAGCGGCAGAAAGGTCGTAATCGTCGAGAGCTGATGTAACTTCTTTTACCATTTTCTGAGTAACAGAAAGAATCCAGCGGTCCAGAGGATTTTCTGGAAGTTTTGAGTCGAACTCGTGACCTGTACAGGTTACTCCGTCAATATTTGCATACTGAACAAAGAATGAGTACCCGCTCCAAAGTGGAATAAGAATGTTCTTAAGAACTTCACGTACACCTGCATCTGAATAACGAAGGTCATCAGCCTTAACAACTGCAGAGTGAATAAGGAACAGACGAAGAGCGTCGGCACCGAACATATTGATAGCTTCAACTGGGTCTGTATAGTTTTTCAGAGACTTAGACATTTTGCGGCCGTCTTCTGCAAGAACAAGACCGTTTACGATACAGTTCTGGAAAGCAGGTTTGTCAAACAGGTGACTTGCAAGAATTGTAAGTGTGTAGAACCAACCACGAGTCTGGTCCAGACCTTCTGAAATAAAGTTTGCAGGGAAATGACTTTCAAAGAATTCTTTATTTTCAAAAGGATAATGCTGCTGTCCGTAAGGCATGCTTCCAGATTCAAACCAGCAGTCAAATACTTCTGGAATACGGTGCATTGTTCCCTTACATTTTGGACAAGGAATTGTGATTTTATCAACAAACTGTTTGTGGAGATCTTCAGGATAAACACCAGAAAGATCTTTCAGTTCCTGACGGCTTCCTACACAGAGTGTATGTTTACATTCTGGATCGTCACAGCGCCAAATTGGAATTGGGTTACCCCAATAACGGTTACGGCTTACAGCCCAGTCGCGTGAACCTGCCAGCCATTTACCAAAGCGTCCTTCTTTAATATGTGAAGGCTGCCATTTGATCTGACTGTTTGCACGAAGAAGAGCTTCATGATGATCCTGTACTTTTACGAACCATGAACCGATACCACGGTAAATAAGTGGAGAAGAACATCTCCAGCAGTGTGGATACTGGTGCTGAACAGTTTCGCGTTTTACAAGTTTACCTTCTTTCTTAAGGCGGTCCATAATATCTTTGTCAGCGTCTTTTACGAATACGCCTGCATATTCTGGAACTTCTTTTGTGAACTTACATTCAGCATCCAGTGGTTGTACGTTTGGAACGCCTGAACCGCGGAATACTTTGTTATCTTCTTCACCGAATGCTGGAGCAATATGAACAATACCTGTACCGTCTTCTGTAGAAACGTAGTCAGCATTGAACATACGGAAAGCACCCTTTTCACATTTCTGTCCTGATTTTTCTTCACAAACTTTTGCGTCTGCCAGGTCTGCAAAGTATGGGAACAGAGGTTCATAAGTTGCATCGATGAATTCTGCACCTTTGTGTGTCCACAGGATTTCATAATCAGCTTCATTCTTGAAGTAAGCAGAAATACGGGCTTTAGCAAAGATGTAGTTTGTTCCGTCTGATTTATCCTTAAGTTTTACATATTCAACTTCCGGTCCCATACAAAGACCAAGGTTTGAAGGAAGTGTCCATGGAGTTGTTGTCCATGCAATGAAATATGTATTTTCCAGATCATTGTCACCAATAGCTGCTGGAAGTGATTTTACCTTGAAGCGGATTGTTACTGCAGGGTCCTGTTTGTCTTTGTAGCCCTGAGCAAGTTCGTGTGAAGAAAGAACTGTTGAACAGCGTGGACAATATGGAAGAATATACTGTCCTTCGTAAATAAGGTTTTTGTCCCACAGAGATTTTGCAACCCACCAGATTGATTCCATGAATTCAGGATTCATTGTCTTGTAGTCACGGTCAAAATCAACCCAGCGTCCCATACGGGTGATTGTTTTACGCCATTCTGATGTATAGCGGAGAACTGATGCACGACATGCTTCGTTGAATTTATCAACACCCATTTCTTCAATTTCGTGCTTTGAGTTAATTCCCAATTCCTTTTCAATAAGGTTTTCAATAGGAAGACCATGACAGTCCCATCCGAAACGACGGTCAACCTTTTTTCCTTTCATTGTCTGATAACGTGGAATAATATCTTTAATTGTTGATGGAATAAAATGTCCAAAGTGTGGAAGCCCTGTTGCAAATGGAGGTCCGTCAAAGAATACGAATTCTTCACAGCCTTCGCGCTGACTTACTGATTTTTTGAAAGTGTCATTTTTTTCCCAGAACTTTAAAACTTCTTCTTCCTGTTTTGGGAAATCTACTTTTGGATCAACTGGAGTATACATTCTAAAAAATACCTCAATATATATGTATATAAACTATACTATTATACACAAAATGAGTTTTTTATTAAAGTGAGTGATGAATATGAGTTATTGCACCTGCCAGGGCGTCAGCAGCATGATCAGGCTTTGGTTCAGTTTCAAGATTCAACAGAATCTTTATATACCGCTCAACCAGTTCCTTATCTGCAGTGGCAGACCCTGTTACAGCACTTTTAATCTGATTTGGAGTGTATTCCCCAAGTTTAATGCAATTCTGGGCAAGACAGAGAGTTACAACTCCCCGGGCTTCAGCAACAGTCATGGCACTGGAAGCATTTTTTGCAAAATAAAGTGTTTCCATGCCCGCTTCATCAGGCTTAAACTCGTCAATAACAGATTGAAGCCGCTGATAAATCGCTAGAAGCCGTTCCCCATGGGGACTTTCAGCCTTTGTCGTAATGACACCATAGCTAACCATTCTGTAACGGCCGTTATAATAATCCACTACCCCGAATCCTGTATTTGCAAGCCCCGGGTCAATGCCCAGAACACGCCGGATTTTTTTTCGTGAGACTTTTTCTGATACTGCAGAGGAAGAACCTGGCAGATTCTGAAACTGGGTAGGTGTCATAAATTCATTATATATAGTTAAATGAAAAAAGTCAGAACAAAATGTTCTGACTTTTCTTTATAAAGACGGAATAAAAACCGCCTTCATTGTTTTTTATGCCTCAGGTTCGAAGTCATCTGGATATTCAGCTGTATGGTATACGTTCTGAACATCGTCGTTGTCTTCCAGTTTGTCGATCATTTTCTGAACTTTTGCTGCTGTTTCAGCATCAACTGCTGTGTAAGCATCTGGAACCATGGCTACTTCAGCTGAAAGTGATTCGTATCCTTTTTCGTTGAGAGCGTCAAGAACGTCTGCGAAAGCATCTGGAGCAGTTGTAACTGTGATAACTCCGTCTTCGTTTACGATATCATCTGCACCAGCTTCAAGTGCAACTTCCATCAGTTCATCTTCAGAAACTTTTTCTGCATCGTAAGCGATCTGTCCTTTTCTCTGGAACATACGGCTTACAGAACCTGTTGTACCAAGGTTTCCGCCTGATTTTGAGAAAATATTGCGAACGTCTGCTGCAGCACGGTTTTTGTTATCTGTAAGAACTTCAACCATTACAGCAACTCCGCCTGGTGCGTATCCTTCGTAGAGGTATTCTTCGTAAGCTGCTCCGCCGTCTTCACCTGTACCTTTTTTGATTGCACGTTCGATGTTGTCTTTTGGCATGTTAGCAGCACGTGCTTTAAGAATTACTGTACGGAGGCGTGGGTTAGAGTTAGGATCTCCACCACCCATGCGAGCTGCAATAGAAATTTCTTTGATGAATTTTGTGAAAATTTTACCACGTTTAGCATCGGCAAGACCCTTTGCATGTTTAATGGTGGCCCATTTACTATGTCCTGACATTAGGAACTCCTTTAATATAAGTTTACAAAGTTATTACAATAGATAATATTATCATATATAAAAATGTTATGCAACATTCTGAAATAACAGACTATTCTAGTTGTCTTCTGAATTCTGATCTATACAGACAGTACCAAGGTAAAAAATATTTGAATAAGTAATTGTATAACTTGAATCTCGGCCCATGGCAACTGCATACATAGGTATATACCATTTTCCATTTGAAGAAGACGATCTGTATTTTACATCACTATCCGATGAATCAGGAATTTTATGAAGACTTGAACTGCCATAAGCATTACGGCCAAAGTCAAAACTTCCGCCAACAACAGGATTTCGCCTTGGCTCCCCTTTTTCTACCCCGTCAATTACCAGTCTTGCCCGATAAGTGTCATTCTGATAGTTTGAAAGTCTTACATAAACTCTCTGGTTTGTTCCGGTAGCAGGAATAAGTACAGCTTTTGTCTGTCCTTCAAATTTTAATGTAAGAAATTTATAACTGTCTATGAGTTTTGTTGCAGATGAATAAGAATTATTCAGCAAACTGTCATTCAAGTTTCCTCTTTCCGACAGCATAGTATCATAACTATTGTAGATTTTATAATAAATATCCGTTCCCAGAAATCTAAAATCAGATCCGGCATCAAGATATTCTGTCATTCCAGATTCATTTGTATAAAACTCAAAATAACGTTCCGTATAGTCTGTATCTGAATAACGGTCAACAACAGGCTGTTTATTATAAACAGATGGTGCATCTACATAATAAAATTCATCAAGACCACAGGAAGTGTTTAAAAACAAAAAACATCCTGCAAGAACCAGTGAATAAACAAAACACTTAAATTTTCTGCAGGATGTCTTCATAATATTCATTTAACCTGAAAATTACTGGATATTTCCTTTAAGTTTCATATCCATAACTCTTGTCTTTGCAAGCTGTGCCCAAGAATCATTTGGAGTTGCTTCGATAAGAGTATTGTAAGCTTCTGCTGCTTTTGCATAATCGTTCATTGCTTCATAAACACGACCAGTTGAGAAAAGAGCATGTGATCTAAGTACGAAACCTTTGAACTCTGCAGCAACTTTGTAATTTTCTACAGCTTCAGCATTGTTTCCAAGTTCTTCACAACAAACTGCCATATTGAAATATGAAAGTGGTGCTGTATAAGATTTCTTTCCCTTTGAAACTGCAGCTTTGTAGCATTCAAGAGCTGAAGAATAATTTTTTCCCTGGAAGTAAAGGTCAGCTGCCAGCATGTTTGCGCGAACACCACCAACTCCGCCTTTTGTAAGATAAGGTTCTACAGCTGAAAGAGCTGATGCACGTTTTGCAGCCATTTCATCATCTGAAAGACTTGATGAATCCTTTGTGAATTCATAAGTGATTTCATCAACTGCTGTAAGTGTTTTTTCTGCAGATTTAGCAGAAACGGACACAACTACTATGCAAACTACTACTGCAGCAACAAGTACACCAAGTACTGTAAAAAGCCACACTCTGTTTTTTTCAAGAAAACTGTTAAGTTTTGAAGAAACTGTTGTCTTTTCTTTGTTTTCTGACATTATATTTACCTCTTATTTTTAGCGGATTTGAAGCTCGTTCAATAAACGGGAAACATAAGTCCGCTGAAGGCCAAGAACTTTTGCTGTCTTGGTCTGATTATTACCATTTTCTTCCAGGATCTTTGTAACGTAATAACGTTTAAAAGAATCCAAAGCTGATTTCATAGACTTGTCATTGCCAAGTGAATTCAAAACAGCTTCATTTACATCTCCGGAATCTGCTTTTCCTAACGGAAGATTTTCAATAGAAATATACTCAGATTCACAGACAGAAACTGCAAAATCAACTACTGATTTTAGTTCAAAAACCCCTGATTTCCAGTAATGGTTTTCAATTTCTTCCAGTGCTGATTCTGAAAAGCCTTTGATATCTTTACAAGAATAGACATTAGCATCATTCAAAAGAATCCAGGCCAATGAAGTTGCCCCACCCTTAATCTCATTCAACGAAAGAATATTAAGTTTTACAAGACCAAGTCTGAAAGCAAGTTTTGCAGAAATCTTTCCTTTTTCCTGAGAATCCTCAAGAGAAAATTCAGATCCCGCAATTAATAGGATTTTCCGGGATTCAAAAAAGCCGTTTTCAATTAACTCAAGAACTTCTGTCTGTAAATCAATAGAAAGGCGTTCAATACGGTCAAGAAAAAGTACAGAATCAGGATTTACCTGGTTTATTTTCGAAAGAATGTTCTCGCTTTTAACGACATCCAAAGTTTCGAAATGCCCGGATTCCTTGAATCTGCAAAAAGCAACTGTCTCAGAAAAAACTTTTCGAAATAAATGGTCAGATGAATTTACAAAAACTGTAAGATTCTGCCCACCCATTTCTTTAGCAATTCCCGCAAGCTCTCCAAAATAAGGATTATCGCCTGCAAGAAAACGGATTTTCTGAAGGAATAAATTGTCTTTTTCTGTCATTCCCGTTGATACCCGTAAAAATCACAAAAAACGCATTGTAGTCTTTAACAACATACAATGCGTTTTTACTTAATTACTCAAATATGTGAATTATTCACTTTTTGAATTAAGCAGATCTCCGATTGTATAAGCTCCGTCATCATCGTTTCCTGATGAAGACATATACTGAGAGATTTCATCACGCTGCTGCTTTCTCTTGTATTCACGTACAGAGAATGCAACCTTTCCTTTTTCTACATTTACATCTACAACGAATACGTTGATTTTGTCACCAACATTGTATTTTGCAACTGCTTCTTCGAAAGGAACATCTTTGTCATCGCTCAGGTTAGCTTTGTTTACAAGACCTTCAATTCCGTTTGGAGCTTTTACGAAGAGACCAAAATCTGTAATTGAAGTGATTTCTCCTTCAAGTGTAGAACCTGGTTTGTATTCTTCTGCAAATGCCTTCCATGGGTCGTCTGTAAGCTGTTTAAGTCCAACACGGATTCTGTGCTGTTCAGGATCGCATTCAATAACAACTGCTTCAACTTCCTGATCAACTTTCAGTTCGCTTCCTGGATGCTTAACTTTCTTTGTCCAAGAAATGTCATCAGCATGGAGGAAACCGTCAATTCCGTCATCCAGAGAAATGAAAGCACCAACGTTTGTAAGTTTTACGATTTTACCTGTTACTTTTGTTCCAACTGCATATTTGTCTGCAATTGAATCCCAAGGATTTTCTGTTGTCTGTTTAAGACCAAGTGAAACACGACCAGCCTGGATATCGTATCCAAGGATCATTACTTCAACTTCCTGATCTTTTGATACAACGTCAGCAGGTTTGTTGATTTTCTTTGTCCAAGAGAATTCACTGATGTGAACAAGACCTTCGATTCCTTCTTCCAGTTCAACGAAAGCACCGAAGTCTGTAAGTTTTGTAACTTTACCTTTAACAATGTCATTAACATTGTATTTTGTTTCGAAGTGCATCCATGGATCTTCAGAGAAGTGTTTCAGAGAAAGATTGATTCTCTTTTCTGCTGGATCAAGGCGGATAACTTTAAGTTCGATTTCCTGACCTTTCTTTACGAAATCTTTTGGACGTGCAACGTGTCCCCAGCTCATATCATTGATATGAAGAAGTCCGTCGAAACCACCCAGGTCGATGAAAGCACCGAAACTTGTGAATGATTTTACAGTACCTTTTACTGAGTCACCGATTTTTGCTGTATTAAAGAAATCATCACGTTTTGTGTTGATCTGTTCTTCAAGATACTTTCTGCGGTTTACTACAG
>JAKSTN010000039.1 GCA_024402535.1 Treponema sp. | reverse complement strand
GAAATGAAAATCTGTACCTTCCTGTGGATTTACTATGGATATCCTACAGCAAGTTACGAAGGTGTAAATGTTGAACAGATGCGCTATGACTGTGGTAAATATCTTGCACGCCGTGATATGCAGGATTCAAACATCCACATCGACTCTGTTGCAGGTGTTCCTGACTCTGGTACAGCTCACGCTGTAGGTTATGCAAACGAATCTGGAATTCCTTTCCAGCGTCCTTTCATCAAATACACACCAACATGGCCACGTTCATTCATGCCTGTAAATCAGGCTCAGCGTAATCTGGTTGCTCACATGAAACTTATCCCAGTTCCACAGCTGATTAAAGACAAATCACTTCTTCTGATTGATGACTCTATCGTTCGCGGAACACAGCTCCGTGAAACTACAGACTTCCTGTATAACGCAGGTGCAAAAGAAGTTCATATCAGACCGGCTTGTCCACCTCTTGTTTACGGGTGTAAATACCTGAATTTCAGCCGTTCAAACTCAGAACTGGATCTTATCACACGCCGTATTATCCGCGATAAGGAAGGCGAAAATGTAAGTGATGAAACATTAAAGAAATACTGCGATCCAGATTCACCTGAATACGCATGGATGCTTGAAGAAATCCGCAAGCAGCTTCACTTCACAAGCCTTAAATACCACCGCCTTGACGACATGATTGCAAGCGTCGGTATTGAACCTTGTAAGCTCTGCACGTATTGTTGGAACGGACAGGAATAGATCCAAGTTTCGCCTATGGACGGGCGAACTTTCTGAAGCAAGTTTGCTTTGCAAACTTGCCGAGCAAAATAGGCAGGGATGCCGATTTTGCGTCGGGAACGGACAGGAATAGATATAAGTTTCGCCCATGGACGGGCGAACGCTCAAAGCCACGCAGAACGCCTGCGTGGCATTTTTTTTGTGCCTTAAAAATTGATACAATTCGTTAGAGGTATATAAAACTTTAGATTTTTTTGTAACAAACGAATTGTTATAAGTTTTTAAAAATATATTGCATAAATTAGTGATTTTTAATAGAGTTTTTGGAGATTGTTAGTATACAGATTAGGAGAGAGGATTTGTACATGAAAAACAAATTTTTACTTGCCCTTATTTTCACAGCACTTTTTTCTGGCGTTCTTACTGCCCAGAGTAAAAGTACAGTAATCCTTGTTTCTCAGGATTCATCAACATATGAAAAATTAGATGCAAATGAAAAGCTTTATGCCCGTTCAGCATTTCAGTCTTTTGTAGGAAATCTTACACTTCTTGATGGTGTTACTGTCCGCACAGAATCCAATGACGCAAGTCTTCGCCAGGTTCAGAAGAAATCTCAGATTGAAGCCAGTTCTGGCCTTGGTAGTGAAGATTCAGCATATGCCAGTGACCTTGCATCCAAAGCAGACCTTCGTATTGTTCTGTCCCTTGTAAAATATAATACAGGTTATAAGCTTGAATATTCTGCATCACAAATTGAAACAATGCAGATTGTTTCCGGCGCATCTTCTGATAATTATTTCCAGCTGGAAGAAATTGATTTTGAAACAGATAAGCTTTCTTATAATGCCATGAAGTCTCTGTATGGGAAAGGATATATTTCTCAGATTCCATACAGTGTAGAAGTTCAGCTGACACATGCCGAAGATACATCAGAAAACTACACAAAGTATATTCTTGAACTTACAGAACAGATTGAAGACAGCCGTAATGAACTGGACAATATCCGTAAAGAGAATATGACTGCTTCAGAAAAGGCAGAAGCCCTTAGAAAAGAACAGGCTATTCAGCAGAAGATTCAGGCTGCAGAAAACGCAAAGCGTAAGACAGAAGAACAGCTTCGTAAAAACAAGGAAGAAACTCAGAAAGCTGAAAAACAGCGTGCTGAGCTGGCTGCCCTTACAGAACAGAAAAGAAATAATCTGGCTAAAAAGTTTGAAGAAAAAATTAAACAGAGCCAGGAACAGCAGTCAAAACTGAACAAGGAAATTACTCAGGGACTTTCTTTGGAAAAACGTATTGAACTTATTGAAGCCGACAGACAGGTTCTTGATGAACTTGAAGCTCAGCTTATTGCAAATTCCAATGGAAGCAACTCTATTCTTGAAAAACAGATGCAGGATGAAATCGATGCCATTAACAATGAACCATGGCGTCTTGCAGAAACAGATGCTAACGGAAGACCGACTGAAAAGGCAAAGAAGTATCGCGAATCAAAAGTAAAAAAAGTTCGTGATAAATACGAAACAATGATTAATCAGACAAATAAAGAACTTAAAGGTGTTTACATCGATGCAATCAATACTTACAAAAAGCAGGTTGATGAAGGTGTGAAGGATCTTGAAGATTCATCATTTATTTACCGTTCTTATGAACCGGGTTCAGCTCTTGAAGTAACTGTTGGAAATTATGACGGTGGAAAATTCAACTGGACTGTAACACCAACTTTCCACATGGAAGAAACAACACATATTTCAAATATTCCTGATCTTTCAGGTTTGAAATGTACTGTGAATTATAAAGAAATAACTGGTCGTGCTCCTGTTGAATATGACGGAAGTAATGATGACGCCTATACAGAATATCTGGATCTGGCTGAACTTGCAGATCTCTGTTTCCGTACATCAACACCGTATATTTATGGAACTCTTGTAGTAAAGGTGAAATATAATCCAACTTACGGAGACTACAGACTTGTATTCAATCAGTTTACTCTGAGACGCATGGAAGATAATCAGATTGTTGCCGATTATTCTTTGAATGATTATAACTCGGTGATTCGCGGAACAGTAAGCGACAGTCCAAAACAGACTGAACGCCAGCAGAAACAGCAGAAAAAAGAAACTGAACGCCAGAAGCAGCATACTCAGGCACAGGGAATTCTTTCAAGTTTCATTAATTACTGGACTCCAAACATGAAGCAGAAGAGCGGGTTCAATATGAATGGAAGTCTTTGTGTTTCACCGTTCACTATTAATTCGCCACAGCTTGTAAGAGAGAACCTTGATTTCCGTTTTTATTTTGGCGGAAAGGGCGGTTTGTATTATGCTCTTGGATTTGCATTTGATGATTTTGATATGTACGACTATTTTTCAGGACATTTCGGAATCGGTACATCAATAAATTTCGGATGCTTCCGTCCTTACGGCGATATGTATCTGGGGTATGGTTCAATTATGGATTCATATTATGAAGGATACGGAAATGTACGTTTTGGCGTCAGAGCAGGTATGGATATTGTTCTTGGCGGATATTCATTCGGTATCTTTATGAATGAAGAAACTCGTGCCGGCGGCATTTATGCAGATGCCAGACATTTTGAGTCCGTTGGACTTTCATTAGGTTTTTGTTTCTAGTTTAGGAAATTAATTATAAAATTCATAATTCGGAGGAAATTTAATTATGAAAAAAACACTTTATGTTCTTACAGTTCTTGCTCTTTCAGCTATGCTGTTTGGTTGCAAAACAACACAGACAAAAGGTTCTGGTGTAAAAGGTAAAGCTGCAAAAGTTGATACAGGAAAGCGTGTTCTTGTTGATTATCAGGGAGCTACTTTTGGTACAGAAATTCCTGAATGGGTAAAACTTGTAGGACAGGGACAGTATTCAGCAGAAGCTTTGAATCCAGTAATGCCTGGCGTTGCAGGAAAGAAAATTTTCGTAGTAACAAAACGCGGAAACAATCTGAGCTACGTTGAACAGTGGGCAGACCTTGTAACAATCGAAACTGAAGTTGCAGGTATTATGGAACGTGTTGCTGGAAAAGCTGTTGAAGCTTCAATGGTTGGAAAAGATGATGAAGATCTTCAGGAAACAATCAACATGTACCGTACTTCTTTGACATCTGTTCGCCTTACAGGACTTGAAAAGATTTCAGGTTTCTGGATTAAAGTAAATGTTCTTGACTCAAAGAAAAATGTAATCGAATCATTCTATGAATACTATGCAGTATGGGGAATGGATAAAAAGCTTTTCAACGACCAGCTTAAAGCTGCAATGGAACACATTGATGAAACAACAACTGAAAGTGAATTCCTGAAAGCTAAAGTTACAGCTGAACTCATGGACAGAGTTGGTGACGACATCGAAACATTTGAAATTGAATAGAATATAGAATAAAAGAAGATGATTATGAAAAGATTTGGAAATTTGATTATTGCAGTTATCGGTTTTTCTCTTATTATTGCATCCTGCAAATCAACCGATGTAGAAAACCGTCCTTTGTGGACCGATTCATCTACGATCGGCCAGGTCTTTTCACCTGAAGAATATGTAACAGGAATTGGCCGCGCCGTTACCGCTGACGTTGCTGTAAATCTGGCAGACGGAAATCTTGCTGCATATTTTTCACGGGAGATTATTTCTGTTACATCAGCTCAGACAAATATCTCTTCCTCTGATACGGGGCATGGAGATGAAAGTCTGCTGCGTGATGTAACAGTTGTTTCTGAGGCTGTTCTTTCTGGAGTGGAACATACAAATCCTTGGTTCGATAAAAAAGAAAACGTCTGGTATGTATGCTCTTATTTGAATAGAATAGAAGCCTGGAAAAATTTTGAACCTGTTATTAACCAGGATAAAAATAATTTTTATTCATTTATTGAATCGGCAGAAAAAGAAGAAGATCCATTCAAACGAATAGCTTACTTGAATGAAGCAAAAACTGCCGGGCAGAATTATGAAAAATCAATTCTTTTTTCTGAAATTCTGTACAAAAAGGGAAGTGTCGCTTATTCTTCAGACCGTAAAATGCTTGCTTCTCTTGATGAAAAAATCTCAACTGTTGCAAAAAATATTGCAATGAATGTTGTGCTCACAAATAATACTGATGAGCGTTATAAGGGAATCCTGGAAAGTATCGTTTCTGATAATGGATTTGCAGTTTCTTCTGTTAAATATAATTATGACATTATTGTTAACGTTGATAATAAGAAACAGAAGTTTACCGATACTGTGGTTGCTAACCCTGAAATAAAAATCGAAATTAAGAATTCATCTTTTACGTTTTTTACATGGACAAAAACCATGGACCGTGTAACGGGCTTTGCAGAAGCTGAAAATCTGCTTGATACGAAGATTACCCGTGCCGTGGAAAAAGCTTTGCGCAATGAGTTTGCACCGGCAATGAAAAACGTAATGAGATAAAAAAATCATATAAATTTCTTGTAATCTTTTTGTTGTTTTATTATTTTTAAAGTATATATGGAAAGTTATTACGACGTACTTGGTGTGCCAAAAACTGCAACTGCAGATGAAATTAAGAAAGCATACCGTTCACTTGCATTTAAATATCATCCTGACAGAAATCCTGGGGACAAGGCCGCAGAAGAAAAATTCAAGAAAATAACTGTAGCTTATGACACTTTAAGTGATCCTGCTAAAAAACGGGATTATGATCTTGGCGGTTCGTCATACTCTTCATCTGCTTCAGGAAGCAGTGGAAATTATTCATACAGAAGCTCTTACTCTGGTGGAAATCCTTTTGGAGCAGGCGGACCTTTCGGTTCATGGTATGATAACGAAGCTCAGAATTCAGGGGAAAACAAACAGTACACTTACTATTATTCAAATAATCAGTCGCCTAAGTTTACAAAGGAATACTACAAAAGAAAGTTCTGGAGTAGTTTAGGAAAAACTGTCATAAGCGGTTTTGTAGGGCGCATAATAATCAGCACATGGCTTATTGCACTTTTCCCAATCGGGCCAATTGCGGCTATTATGTGTGGAGTGAATTTTATACGAGGAATAATAGGCACTGTTTCAAGCCTTGGAAATATTATTGCTCCCAGTAAATCGGAGTAGGTGAAGCCTGTTTCAGATTGACGGAAAATCCGTATTTTGATATAGTAAAAACACTTTTGGGGGTGTAGCTCACCTGGCTAGAGCGCATGAATGGCATTCATGAGGTAGTCGGTTCAAGTCCGATCATCTCCATCATTAAAGAGTTCCTGTTAGGGAGCTCTTTTTTTTTATCTAGGGAAAATAAAAATGAACCGACTACGGACTTGAGCGCTTTTTCTCTGACGAAAAATTATCACGAATGGAAAATATTCTGATATTTAACCGGAACAATATCTGTATAATTTTTATAAATTCTACAAGGAGAAATATATGGAATTTACAGACGTAATCAAAAACCGCTATTCATGTAAAAAATATGACAGCACAAAGGCTGTTCCTGCTGAAAAACTGAATGCAATTCTTGAAGCGGGAAGAGTTGCTCCAACTGCAAAAAATCTTCAGGAGCAGAAGATTTATGTTATTCAGTCTGCTGAAGGGCTTGCAAAAGTTGATGAAGCAACTCCATGCCGTTATGGTGCACCGGTTGTTCTTTGTGTTGCATTTGATAAAACAAATGTATTCACATATCCTGGAGACAAAAGAGATTCAGGTATAGAAGATGCTTCAATTGTTGCAACTCAGATGATGCTTGCTGCCTACAATGAAGGTGTAGACAGCTGCTGGCTTAATTTTTTTAATCCGGATTTACTGGCAGAAAAACTTGGTCTTCCGGAAAATGAAGAAATTCTTATGCTTTGGGATTTAGGTTATGGTGCCGAAGGCGCAGGTCCTCTGGCTAACCATTCAAGCAGAAAGCCATTAAGCGAAACTGTAAAATATATTTAGTTTCCTGAACTTTTGTAATGTTTAATACTGGATCTCCAGAATAAATAAGCAAGGATGTAAAGCACTAGTCCAACAAGGGGTGTAATGTACATAAAAATTGCGGGATAGTTTACCATGTCTTCTTTCCGCAATAAGTATTGAGCCGGAAAATAGTTCACAAAGGCAAAAGGTACAATAAATGTCATTACAAACTGAATCGCCTTGTGGAAAATGCTTATAGGATATCCTGCAAATTTTCTGGTGTTCCAGTAAAAAACTTCTTTAAGTTTATTTGTCTCCAAAAGATAAATATTAAGGGTGGCAAGAAACAAAAAGATTGCCCCCTGAATTAAAACACCTCCTGTAATTGTGAATATATAATAAATAACTCTCACCGGTGTCCAGATAACACCAATTTTCGAAGCAGAAATTAAAAACAAAAGTATTCCAAGTCCACCGTGCCCCACAGCAGCAAACCAGTCTGCATTGGCAAAAATCAACTGATATAAAAGTCCGCGAGGGCGCAAAATATATCTGTCAAAACTACCGTCTCTTACCGTGTTGCCGAAATCTCGGAGACCTGTGAAAAATATAATCATGATTCCGTAAGTTACATAAACCAGGCTGAAAAGGAAACACATTTCATGAATGTTCCAGCCGTTCAGGGAATCAAATTTTAAAAGTGTAAAATAAATTACGATAATCGAAGTAGCTTCTCTCATAAAAACAGCAAGGGATCGTAAAAACGCATCAACTCTGTACTGAAACCAGGAGCGGAATATCATACGTGTATAAGTTGCTGAAAGACTGAATAAATCTGATTTCATAATTAACCTCCCTGAACTACAAGTTTTCTCTTCCCTTTATTCCATAAAATAAAGCCTGCAGACATAAGACATATAATCCAGATAATCTGTTTCAAAAAGCCGGCTGCAATCTGGCCGCTTGTTACATTTCCAAGATAAATCTGTACAGGTGTAAAATAAATCGAATCAAATGGTGTAAAGCTGATAATCTTTTTCATGAAGTCAGGCATGAACCATAAAGGAATCATAGAGCCGGACAAAACATTTATGAAAACATTTTTGATTGTCATAATTGCCCAGACATTTAAAAGCCAGAAAGAAAACATCTGGAATAAAAAACTCAGGCTCCAGAGAACGCCATAACCAAAAAGGGCACTGAGAAGGAATAGTATCATATTACCAAAGCCTAAAGGAGCTTGAATTCCAAAAAACAGGACAGCAAAAATCATTGCCGGAAGGAAATGGAAAATCAGCTCAAACAGTGCAACTCCAAGATTACTTGCCAGCATGCGTCCGTAAAAAGTTACGGGCAAAAGGAGTTCTGTTGCGATGCTTCCATTATTTATTCTGTTGGAAAGATAAAAATCATCTACTATAAAAAACGATTCAAGTCCTAAAGCCAGAATAAAGTTTGTAGTAACCATACTCAAGGTAATGCCGTCTACAGATTCGCGACCGCCGTAAAGTGCTCTATAAATTTCAATATAGATAAAAAGGCGAATCAAAGTATTCAGAATTCCCATCCAATGGTTTAACCGGTAGGCACTTTTCTGAAGAAAACTTTTCTTTGCAAAAGCAAAATAAGGAGTCAGACTCATACAGAAAACTCCTTGTTGTACATTTTTTGAATAATGCTTTCAATTTCAGGTTCTTCCACAGTAATGTCATGAACACTGTAATTGCCGAGAATCTCTTTCATCAGCTTGTTTACATCAACGATATTGTTATCAAAAGTGAAACTGACTTTTCTGTCTTTCATGTCTTCAATCACCACATTGTTAATTGGCGATATATTTGTTTCTTCGTTGAACTCTGCAATAAGGCGTCTTGTGGTTCCGAATTTGTTTCTGATTTCCTGAAGGGAACCGTCAAACATAAGAGAGCCTTTGTCTATGATAATGAGTCTTTTACAAGTCTGTTCGATATCCTGCATATCGTGAGTTGTGAAAATCATGGTAACTTTATCCTGCTGGTTCAGTTCTCTAATAAAGTTACGTATAGTTTCCTTTCCGATAATGTCCACTCCGATTGTTGGTTCATCAAAGAAAACAATTTCCGGTGAGTGTAAAAGAGATGCCACAATATCGGCTCTCATGCGCTGGCCTAAAGAAAGTTGTCTTACAGGCTGGTTTATAAAGCCGGACATATCAAGCATCTGGGTGAAACGTTCAAGATTTTTTTTGTACTTTTCATCCGGAATGCGGTAAATGGCTTTGAGAAGTTCAAAAGAATCAATTACAGGAAGATCCCACTGAAGCTGAGATTTTTGTCCGAAAACTACACCGATATTTCCTACATAAGATTTTCGCTGCTTGTATGGAATAAGGCCGTTTACAGTAATAGAACCTTTATCAGGACAGAGAATACCCGAAAGCATTTTAATAGTGGATGATTTTCCAGCACCGTTTGGGCCAATAAATCCCACCATTTCTCCCTTCTCAATAGTAAAGCTTAAATCCTGAACCGCTTTTTTTATTTCATATTTTGGTAGAAACATATTTGCGATCATTCCGGGAATGCCGGCACTACGCTTGTTGACCTTAAATTCTTTTGAAATGTTTTTTACTTCGATAAAGCTCATTTTTCATTTCTCCCCGATTTTAGACTTTTTATATTATCTGTAAGGTTCGCCCTGCGAATTGATACAGATTTTATTTTTGATGTAGAAGAGATTCTTTCCAGCAGTTCCTTTGAAGAAACATGATTTGAGTTGTAGAGGATTGTCATGCGGTTTTTCTCTACATAATATCTTTCAAGTTCCAGATCTGAAATATCTGGAAGTTGTCCCTGAACTTCTAAAAAGCTTTCTTCCATGGGAGCAAGCCTTTTATAAAATTCTTCTTTTGAACCGTAAAAAGCAGCATTCCCTTTATCAAGAAGTAAAATCCTGTCTGAAAGATTTGAAATATCTTCCATGGAATGTGAACTGATAAGAATTGTTTTCCCGGCTTTTTTCATTTCTTCTGAAAGTTTATAAAAAGCAGCTTTCCCATTCTGATCAAGACCGATGCAAGGGTCGTCAAAAATATATAAATCAGCATCGCGTAAAAATGTAAGTCCTAATTCTGCCCGTCGCTTTTGACCTAGAGATAAACTTTTGATTTTTGTATTCAGGCTTTCAGAAAAGCCAAGAGTTTCTGAAATATGGTTCAGCCGTTCTGAAAACTTATCATCCTTTATTCCGTAAACAGTTTTCATTTCGAAAAGACCATTCATAACGGAAAGAGTTTCATTGAAAACGGGAATGTCTGCAAAAAGAACTGAAATTCGTCTTGAAAGTTCTCTGGTGTTTTTTACAGGGTCCAGGCGCAGAGTTCTTACAGTTCCTGAATCAGGCTGCAAAAGCCCTGAAACAAGTTTAAGAAATGTAGTTGTACCTGAACCTGAAAATCCTGTAATTCCAAGAGTTGTGCCTTTTGGAAGGTGGAGATCTAAATCTTTCAGAACGAATTTATTTACTTTATCGCAGATAATCATAAGAAACTCTCTGAAATAAAAATACACCCGGAACAATTATGTCACAAGGTGTGTGGGATAAATGATATGAAATCTGGGATAAAAAAAGGGGATTGTGTTTATGCGGGAATGAAAATGTTTACAACAAAGAATCCGTCTTCTTCGTAAAAATCTGTCATCCCTTCATAGGATTCAACAATTTCTTTAATCTGATTTACGCCAAAACCGTGCTTCTCCGGATTTTCTTTTGTAGATTTGAGACTGGGATTGTTTTTTAGAACCGAATCTGAAATACGGTTTTTGACGGTTATTACATCGTAGCCTTTGTTTTCATAAACATGAATAAAGATTTCTTTTCTGGTTTCTTTTTTCTCGCAGTCAATGGCATTATCCACAGCATTTGAAAAAACAGCAGAAAAATCGATGCCCTTGATTTTTCCGAAGGAAGCTTTTCCGATATCTGCTTTTACATCAATTCCTTCCTGGCGGCAAATTTCAAGCTTGTCATTTAAAATATGGTTTAATAAAGGATTCCCCGTTTCAACATAGCTTTTCACGGCGTTAAGTTTATCAAGGATTTCTGAAATATAGTTTTTTGCGTTTTCATAGTCCCCGCTGTTAATATAAGAAGTCATAACCATAAGATGGTTTCTCATATCATGTTTCAGCTTACGGGTATTACTGTGCAGCTGGCGGATTTCTTCTTCCTGCTTGTTGATTTCTTCCATCTGCCATTTATAGGAATCCAGTTCATATTTTAAATCTTTATTTTCTGCCTGAAGATCCAGGATTTTGTTTTCCAGTTCTTCAAATATTTTTCTGCTTTTTCTCATTATCTTCTCATATACCTTAAAATATTTTTTTTAGCTGTATCTGAAAAAGATTTTCCTATAGGCAGAATTTCATCATTATCAAGAATAAGTTCTTCAGATTTTAAAATTCTTATGTGTTCCAGATTAATGAGAAAACCTTTGTGTATTCGAAGAAAATCGTCGTTTGCAAGTTTATCTTCTACAGCCAGCATTGTGGAACGCATTTTATAAATGCCATCTTTTGTATGAATTGCAAGATAATTTGCCTGGCCTTCAAAATATAAAATATCACTCAAAGGAAGATTTACGGTCTGTGAAGAAGTCTGAAAAACAAAATGTCGGTTCCTGCTTTCAAATTCTTTCTGACAATCTGAAAGGACAGCAGAAAGTTCCTCTTCAAGGAATTTTTTTCGCACAAAAGCAAAAGGATGATATTTGAATGAATCATAAACAAGTTCATCGTGAGCGGTTACAAAAACTATTAGAACAGAATCTTTTTTTGAGGCAAGGGCCGCCGCAACTTCCATGCCGTTCATCCCCGGCATATCAATGTCCAGAAGAAGCAAGTCCGGAGTTTCTTCGGAGTTCAGAAAATCCTGGCCGGAAGAAAAAAGATTTATAGAATCTTTGGGATAATTTTTCCTGATAATGCCGGCTATTTCTTCCAGGATTTTCTGTTCATCATCACAAACTGTAATTTTCATCTTTATTTAATAATTACCCAGGTTGCCCCGTTTCCGCCCATGTTGCGGTCGGGGTGACCGGACATACCAAGGCGTTTGTCGTGTTCAATGAATTTACGTACCAGTTCCCCAAGAACAGGATCTGAACCTGTGGTGTGAATTCCTTTTCCGTGAACAATAAGAATTTTGCGGATTCCTTTTCTCTGACAGTCTGAAATAAACGAGCTCAGACGCATTTCTGCTTCTTCCTGACGGAGCCCGTGAAGATCAATTCTTGCTTCAATCCGCATCTCACGCAGGTGATTTCTGTCGTTCTGCTGGAGACGCTGTTCAGTTTCTTCAATCATCTTGTCTTTATCTACAGTGCCGTAACGGCGGAGCCACAGTTCCATAGGATTAATGCGTTTGTTGTTTTCTGCATCGTAGTCAGGGAGGTGGCTTTTAGCAAGTTCTTTTTCTTCTTTTGTAGGCGCATTTGCCTTTTTGTGAGAAACCTGATTTTTGCCGCTTTCTTTCTGCTTCTTGATTTTATCTGCCTGAACCTTGTCCCACTGGTTCAGAATGTCATTCATGTCCATATCAGTAAATCCTTACGTTTTCTTTAAGTGTCCAGCCAGTTACAGTTCCATTTTGTATGCAGTACCAGCCGCCAACATCTTTTAAAATTTTCACTTCTGTGTTTTCAGGTATCTGCAAAATTTTTCCGCTGTTCAGTTCGGGAATAGATTTTACAGTTCCTTCAGTATAAACTGCCAGATGTTTTTTAGAAAGTACAGTGAAGAGAATCATAGCAAGAATCAAGAGGACCGAAAGAACAAGGTAAGGGAACGGAGATTTTATTTTCATCATCCACATGGAAAGGGCGGCAAGAAGAATAAGCCCAAGACTGATGAAAAGCCATTTGATACAAGTTTTTCTGCGACGCTGGATTTTCAGTTCAAAATTGTCTGCAGAAACTGAAGTTTCTTCTTCTAAGTTAGAAGTTATTGTTTCGGTGAAAGAATCTGCAAAAGACTGGTCTGCTTTAAGAGAAGGTGTTCCTGCGTTTTGTGCTCCATCAATTACAGTAATGTAACATTCCGGGGTTCTGATTTCGGTATTGTTTCCATTGTTTGCAGTTACGTTGATTTTGAATTCAGGAACTTTAAGACGACCTTTTTTTAGAGGAGTCCATTCAAAGCTTGTATCTGATTTCTTTGTGAAAAGGGAGTTTTTGGGAATTTCATAATCAATAGATTTTATGTCTTTTACATTTTCAATTACAATCTGAAAACTTACGGCTTTGGATATTGTTGTCTGTAAAATGGAAGAGCTGGTATTTCTTGAAACAGTTTTTCCATTAGAAAATTTTAAATATGCTGAAGGTCGTTTGTTTTCAAAACGTTCTGTAATTCTTACTTTTACAAAAGAAATCTGAAAAAGTTTGCTTCCTATTTTTAACTGAAGAGGTTCCGGTGCAAAATCGCCGGCTTCATTAAACTGATACCATAATTCGATTCTTGTTCCATCTTCTCCGTCGCTGGTTCTGCGAAGGGTTTTGAAAATGATTTTATCTTCCGACTCAGGATTTGTAATATATACATTTAATGGTGAAATGCCCGGAAGAATAAGCTGATATTTTACATCCTCGTTAACAGAAAAATTCTGATTATCAACAGGTGCAATTTCAAGACGGCGAATCTGTTCCGGGGAAATCTGAGCATAAAGAGAAGATGAAACTGCGGAAAAGAGAAGAATCAATAATCCGAAGACAAATCTGATGTTTTTGTGGTTTCGCTGTTTTTCCATTGTTTTTTGTCATTCTCCTTTATGCGTTCAAATACGGTTTTTTCAAGGTTATCAAAATCTGTTCCTGAACTTTCTCCGCTTGGGCGCATATCCGCCTGTGTTTCATTTGCTGTTGCACTTGTGCGGCTCATGGAAAGTTCCAGGTTGATTTTAGCCTCAATGCTTGTATTGTCTATTTCGAGTGCTTTTCTGAAATATTCAGCAGCCTTTTCATTATCTCCAAGGCGGTAATAAATTACTCCTGCATTGAAATAAGTGTTGAAGCGAATTTCAGATGGAGCATCTGCTGAAATGTTAGAAAGCTTTTCAAGAGCAGCTTCTTTTTCATTGGACATAAGATAGGCAGTTGAAATGTTATAAAATGCATAATCCTGAAGAGTCTGATTTTCTGCGTTGCGTGCTATTTCAAGAGTTTCAAGAAATTCTCCAGCAGCTTTTTCAAATTCCTGCTGACGGTAAAAAGAAGCTCCGTTAAAAGTTTTGTCGGAAACTTTTCCTTTTATATTGGCCTGTGAACAGCCTGTTAAGAAGATTAAAGATACTGCTGTAATTTTAGCGAACTTTTTCATTTTCTCTCTTAAGTTGTTTTCTGAAATGAATACTGCAAGTATGTAAAATATTAAAGCCAGACTCAGAAAAAACTTATAGCGGCTTACAGATTTTTCTTCATATGTAACATAGGAATCGGTCAGTTTATTTTTGTCCAGGGAATGGATTAATGAAGTGCCGGTTCCTTTTTTGTGGGCTTCTACAAATTCTGGTTTCGGGAAAGGAATGCCTGAAGGAATTCGAGATACTGATTTTTCAATTGATTCAAGAATGAAATCTTTTTCAAGTGAAGTGTGAACAACGGTTTTGTTGTCGCCGGCTTTAATGTCATATCCTGAATCACTTCCGAATCCAATGATTTTTACATTGATTCCTTTTTTTATACATTCGTTAAGTGTTGATGCAAGGTGTGTGTTGGAATCTCCGCCATCAGTAAATACCCATATATGTTTTGCAGAATTTATCTGATCTGGGAAAGTGTCTTTTGCGGCAGAAATGCCTTTATCGATGCTTGTGCCCGGAGCCGACATAAGAGCCGGAGAAAGGGAAGAAAGCAGGCTTTCAATCATAGCATAGTCTTCAGTAAGTGGGACTGCTGTAATTCCATCACCTTTACAGAGAGTCACAGAGACTGGTGTTCCGTCCATACGTGAAAGAAGATTTTTTGAAAAAGAAGCAACAGCTTCAAGTCTTGTCATGTCGTTTGTTTCATCTTTTGCTGTCATACTATTCGAAATGTCATAAACAAAAGATACGGCATTGGAACTTTTCTGGACCGGAACCATTGCTGTTCCCCAAGATAAATCTGAAAGTGAAAGAATTATACAAAGCAGGCTTAAAGCAAGTCCAATAGTTCTCAGCAGAATGAATTTACGGTAACGCATGAAAATGCGTGTAACAATCCAGCCGGCCAGGAAACAGAAAAGAACTGATGTGAGGATTTTTTTATAGTAGCTGGTCAGAACTGTTTTATATGTATAGTCCTGAGCCAGTGTTTCGTTCTGACTGATAGCTTCAAGACTCTGTGCCAGCTGGTCCTGAGTTGATGCCTCAAAATATTTCCCGTTACCGATTAATGCAAGGTTTCGCAGTGATGAAGAATTAAAATCGGAATTCAGATAGCCTGAATATTTTTTCCCGGAAAGCGGGTCAGTGTAGTCAATTGAAACCGTGCCTTTTGTACCTACACCAAAAACGTAAAGCGTTATGTTATTTCTTGCAGCAACTTCTGCCGCAGTTTCCGGGTGTATTTCGCCGGCATTATTTTCTCCATCTGTAAAAAGAACAATACAGCGTTTTGGTGCTGCCGATGAAATAAGGTGATATGCGGCAGTAGATATACCAGTTCCAATGGCAGAACCGTCTCCCATAGAGCCTGCCTGAATATCCTTGAGGCGGCTTCTGAATGTGTCAAAGTCATTTGTTGGTGGAACAAGAACAGCAGCTTCAGAACCCATAGTGACAATTCCGCATCGAGTTCCTTTGTTTGCCGAGAAAAGGTTCTCAACGGCTTCTTTGGATGCTTGAAGTCTCGTTTTGCCGTTTACATCTTTTGCCACCATGGAAGGACTTGTGTCCAGAACGAACATAATGTCAGTTCCGCGGCTTGTGTAAATTTTTTCCTGGCTTTTATGAACCGGGTCTGAAAGAGCTATAACAGCAAGCACAAATCCTGCGTAAATAAACACTTTTGAAAGAATATAGAGAAATCGGGTCAGGGGGTCTTTCCATTCAAAAACATTTCCCTGCCAGTCTGAAAGGACTGCAGTAATGGAAGTTTTCTTTAGAATTTCAAAATGCCGCATTATCCAGTAAAGAGGAATGAAAAGAAGAAAAAGCAATGCTGCCGGAGTTTGTAAATTCATCAGTTATCCTCCTGTGAAATTTTTTCTGCAGGGGTTTCCAGTATATTGATTATTTCGATGAGTCTGTCCGTAATGCTGTAAATCTCTTTTTTTTCAAAAGAGGCATTTGCCGAATAGCGGATGAAATCGGTGCGTGTAAAGAGACTTATAAGTTCTTCAACGGCTTCTTCTTTTTTTTCAGAAAGAAGTCCCTGGAAAATAGTTTCGAAGCCAGTCCAGATTTCAGATGCTCCTGAACGGTTAAAATTGTATCCGAAACGGACGGTCAGGTAATGGCGCATAACTCTCTGGATACGTTCTGCCTTAACCTTGTCGGCCTGAACGGCACCTTTAATTCTGAGAAGAATGGAAACTGTATGTCTCCGGTTTTTCTTATAAAGCCTCTTCAGCCGGTAGTTTTTATATTTAATGGAAATAGTTTTCCATTTACATAAAGCCGTGATAATCAGAATCAGAATGATTGCATGAAATAAAAGCTTAAAGAGAATTCTATAAGTTGTTCCTGGAATAAGGAGAGGTCCTTTGTTTTCTGCAAATTTTTTTGAAACTTTCGGTGCGTTGAAAATAGAATCGATTGTGATTTCTGAAGGAATTACAGAAAATGTTTTATCCAGTTTGAATGGAGGAAATTTAATATTTCCTGTGGTCCATGGAACAAAAATTATAACCAGTTCATATCTTAACTGCTTGTCATTTCCGGTTCCGGTTTTTGAAAGAAGAATCTGTTTTACAGAATATAGGGAATTGTCCAGGGGACGTTCAAAACCTTCTGTTGAAAGTTCTATAGTCTGATTCCCTTTATGACTTGTTTCATCAGTTTTAAAAAAATCATTTTTTGCGGAAAAAAATATATGAAGTTGTGCAGTGTCTCCTACATAAACTGTGTGGGGAATGAGCATCTGGCGTTCAGCGTTCTGGGCGAAAAGCAGAAAAGAAGAAAAAATAAAAATCAGTGAAGCAAAAAGTTTTTTCATTAGCTTTGGGTCCTGTTGAAAATGTCAGATAAAACTTTCAGCGGGTCATCAGCAGCGTCCATGTTTATTGCTGTGATTCCGTGTTTAAGACAGAAAGCGGAGAAGTTTTTTTCACGGCGCTCATTTTCTCCTTTCCAGATTTTTGCAAATTTTGGAGAGGAAGATGGGAGAATCCTTCGGGTTCCGCTTTCTGCATCGGTAAATGTGTAAGTGCCTACGGCTGGCAGCTGTGAATCATATTCGTCTGTCATGCGGATTGCAATTACATCATTTTTATGTGCCAGCATACCAAGATTGTCTTCCCAGTCAGTTGAACGAAAATCTGAGAAAATAAAAACAAGGGAACGTTTTTTTAAGATTTTTCCAGCTCCGTTTATGGCAGAAGAAAGAACGGAACCGGGTTCGATAATTTCAGAATCTTTTTCTCTCTTATTATATTTCTGAAGATTCGAAAGAATAATCATAGTCTGCTCACGGCCCCAGACAGGCATAAGTGCCAGATTGATTTTGTTGTCAAATAAAACGGTTCCAATAGGACATTCGTTCAGTTCGGCCGCAAAAGTCAGAAGGGCTGCGGCTTCAGATGCAGTTTCATATTTTGATTTTTTATTGTCTTCGGAAATCTGCATTGAAAGGGAATTGTCCATGATAATAAAAATCTGAAGTTCACGGTGTTCTTCAAAAACTTTTACGTAAGGCTTTCCCATTCGCGCCGTAACGTTCCAGTCAATTGAACGAATGTCATCGCCGCGTATGTAGTCTCGGACAGCTGACATTTCTATGCCTTGACCGCGGTACAAAGAACGGAAGTTTCCGCTTTTCATTCCTTCTGCCAGTGAACGGGCTTTTATTTCGAGAAAATGAGACTGCTGTAAAAGTTTTGAGTAATTCATTATGGAAGCGGAATTGTATCAATAATGCGTGTAATAATTTCGTCGGCTGTAATGTTGTCTGCTGCAGCTTCGTAAGAAAGCATGATTCTGTGACGCAGAACGTTCAGGGCATTTGCTTTTATGTCTTCAGGAATTACAAAATCACGACCATTCAGCATGGCTGTAACTTTTGCACACTGAAGAAGGGCGATGCCTGCACGAGGTGAAGCACCGAACGTGATGTATCTTGTAATATCGTGAGCTGAGATCTGGGCTTTTCCCTGTTTTGAGACAGGACGTGTAACATTCAGAATGGAAACAATGTATTCGATAAGTTTGTCATCACAGTTTACTTTTTCTGAAAGGACCCGGAGGGCGTGAATGTGTTCTGTAGAAAGAAGTTTTGAAACAGGGACTTCAGGAGCTTTTCCGGCAGTTTTTACAATGAGTTTTTCATTCGCAGCTTCAGGATAAGTAAGTACAAGTTTAACAAGGAAACGGTCTAATTCTGCTTCAGGAAGATTGTAAGTTCCTTCCTGCTCAACCGGGTTCTGTGTTGCCAGTACAAAGAATGGGGCAGGAAGCGAGTATGTTTCTTCCCCGATTGTAACCTGTTTTTCTTCCATGGCTTCAAGCATGGCACTCTGAACCTTTGCTGGCGCACGGTTGATTTCATCTGCCAGAAGAACATTTGTAAAAACAGGACCTTTTCTTACAGAGAAGTGCCCTGTGTTCTGTTCGTAAATAAGAGTTCCTGTTACGTCGGCAGGAAGAAGATCCGGTGTAAACTGAATGCGTTTGAATTCAAGATTCAGGATTTCTGAAAAAGTCTTTACAGCCAGAGTTTTAGCAAGTCCTGGAACACCTTCAAGAAGAACGTGTCCGCCTGCAATAAAGGCTGTAAGAATATCCTGTACCAGTTTTTCCTGGCCTACAAGGCGTTTTGAAGCTTCTTTAATAATGGCTTCCGAAATTGATTTTGCCTGTGAAAATGTGAGAGTTGTTTCCATAATATGTAATTATATGCAATATATGCAAAAAATTGAATAAATATACAGAATTCACTATAATTTTTTCCATTATGATCAATCCACTGGCAAAATCTCTTAACGACAAACTGGAAAACTCTACTGCCTGGGCACTTATGTCTGAAATGGGCAAGAGAATGTATTTCCCTAACGGTATTATTTCACAGGGCGGTGAAGCAGCTACAGGTGCTTCTTTCGCAAACGGAACAATCGGTATGACAGTAACTAATAAAGTTCCTGTAATGCTGCCATCTTATGCAAAAAATGTTCCAAACTTTACTCCTCAGGAAACTGTTGCTTACGCAAAAACAGCAGGTCATCCTGATCTTCGCAAAATGTGGAAGGAAAAAATCATTGAAAAAAATCCTTCTCTTGCAGACAAAAAATTCTCAATGCCAATTCTGGTTCCCGGCCTTACTGCTGCGCTTTCTTATGTTTCTGATTTGTTCGTGGATGCAGATAAGCCTCTTCTGGCTCCAGATCCTTGCTGGGACAACTATGAACTGATTACATGTGCCCGCCGCGGTGCTGAATTCCACCAGTTCAAATGTTTTGATGAAAAAGGACTGAACATTAAAGCCCTTGAAGAAAAAATGCGTGAAGACGGAAAAAAATACGGATCAGTTCGTGTAATTCTTAACTTCCCACAGAATCCTTCAGGATACAGTCCTACAAAAGAAGAAGCTGCTGCAATCGTTGCAATGGTAAAATCTGTTGCAGAAGATGGAATCAAAGTTCTGGTTCTTTCTGATGATGCATACTTCGGACTGAACTACGAAGATAATATCGAAAGTCAGTCACTGTTCGCTTATCTTGCTGATGTTCATGAAAATGTTCTGGCAATCAAAGCTGACGGTCCAACAAAAGAAGACTTTGCATGGGGACTTCGTGCAGGTTTCGTAACATTTGCTTCAAAAGGAATGACAGACGAACAGTATGATGCTCTTACAGTTAAATTCATGGGTGTTATCCGCTCTTCAGTAAGTTGTTCTTCAACTCCTGCACAGAGCCTTGTAATGCACGCTTTCAAAGATCCTGCTCACGATGCAGCTAAAAAAGAAATGCGTACAATGCTGGAAAAACGCTTCAAGCTTGTAAAAGAATTTACAAACACACATACATCTTCTGTTCTTACACCACTTCCATTCAACTCTGGTTACTTCATGAGTTTCCATGTAAACGGTGTAAATGCTGAAGACCTCCGCAAAAAGCTTCTGGCTGACAGCGGAATTGGTGTAATTCAGATTAATGCAGAAACTCTCCGTGTTGCCTTCTCAAGTATTGATGAAGACAAAATTGAAAAAGTTTATTCAAGCATTTATGAAGCTGCCGAGGCATTGAAATAGTGCGAAAATTTACTGCTTTACTGTTATCTGTTTTTATAACTCTGCTTCTTCTGTCCTGTTCCCGTAAGACAGATAACCGTACAGTAATCTGGGCATCTTCTCCAGAATTTGCCCAGTATATAGAACTTTTTAACAGAACTCATCCAGACAACAATGTTGTCCTGGTTTATAAAGAAAATCCTGCAGACAGTCTGCCTCCTGCCCGCGATGAAGTAGTACCGGATATCATTGCAGGACCTTATCTTAGAAACGACAAAACCTGGCTTAATTTCAAATCTCTGGAATTCCTTTTTGACCGTTCTATTCTTTCTTCTGAAGATTTTTATACTCAGCTTCTTGATGCAGGGAAACAGCACCGCAGAAAGTATCTTCTTCCTGTAAGCTTCAACCTGCCATGTGTAATGTTTGCGTCGGAAAACCGTGAACTTGTTACAAACAATTACACCCTTACGCTGGATCAGATTCGGGAAATTTCTGCCGGTTTCAATAAACAGAATAAAAACGGTGCTTATACAAGAATGGGATTTACACCTCTTTCATATCCGGATTTCCCATATCTTGCAGCACGCCTTTTTGATGTAAATTTCCGCGTTGAAAAAGGAAATGTTGTTTACAATAATCTGGCTCTTAAAGACACAATTGATTATTTAAGAAACTGGTCAGATTCTGCAAATCAATCTGTTCAGACAGAAGATGATTTTGCCTATAAATATCTGTTTATGCCGGAATACCGTCAGGCAACAAGCGGACGCTGTCTTTTTTCTTACACAACCAGTGACCAGCTTTTCCGTTTCATGCATGATGAAGATGAAGAGATTGATTATCGCTGGATTTATAAAGGCGACTCAATTCCTGTGGAAGATTCTTTTGTAATGATGGGAATCTATGAAAGAGCAGAGAATGTTGTTGGTGCCACAGAATTTATTTCCTGGTTCCTTCAGTCGGAAAATCAGAAGGCAATTCTGGACCGTAAAGCAAAAGCAAATCTTGATACAGAAAAGTTTGGTATTGCAGGCGGTTTCAGTGCTGTCCGCGAAGTAAATGACCGCATTCTTCCGTTGTATTATACAAAGCTGCTTTCAAATCTTCCGCCATCTCAGATGATTACAGTTCCTGAAAAACTCCCTGCAAAATGGGATAGCTACAAAGAAATTGTAATTGAACCGTATATCAATGCGGCAGTACATTCTGATGTTCTTCCCGAAATGCTTCCTTACATCAGGGAATGGGAAAAGCAGGTTCTGGATAATTAATCTTTCGGGGCAATTGATTTAAGTTGTCTTAGCGCTGTCCGGTCACAACTCTCAGCTGACCTTCCAGGTCACGTAAAATCGAAACATTTTTGAATCCGCATTTTTCTGCAAGAAGAGCAGTTTCTTCTGCATTGTATTCACCGGTTTCCATAAAAAACTGGCCGCAGGGATCCATGCATTTGAACATTTGTGGCAGTTCATTTCTGATTAGTCCAAGTCCGTCGCTGCTTTTCTGCTGGGTGAGGGTGCCGTTCTGCTTTGTGATGCAGGCAGGATTATTGTCTCCGTCCAGTGCAAGCCGGGGCTCGCTTCTTCCGTCTGTAAGAAGTTCATCTACCATGGATGCGGGTATGTAAGGAGGATTTGTCAGAATAAAATCAAATCTCTGGGTAACATTTTCAAAAAGATTACTTTGTACAAAACGCAGGTTTGAGACTGGTTTTGGAATCAGATGATTTGCATTGTGTTTTGTAATCTGCAGGGCAGCAGGACTGATATCAACAAAAGTGAAATTCGGAAAAAATTCTTTTGGGAAACCTGATTCAAGAAGTGCAAGGTAAACTGAAATGCCTATGCATCCGCTTCCGGAACACATATCGCAGATATTTAGAACTTTGTTTTTGCCGAAAGTTTCTGTTGCTTCTGTAATGGAAGCAACTGCATTTTCAACAAGTATTTCAGTATCAGGTTTCGGGATAAGGACATCTGGTGTTACATAAAAATCGTAGCCGTAAAATTCTTTGTGATTTGTAATGTAAGCAACTGGAAGTCCTGATTTTCTTTTTTCAATGGCATCACAGAACCAGTCTGCCTGTTCAGGCGAGAGAGAGTCTTTGTGATGCATTAGAAGATATGTTTTATCACAGCTCAGAAGGTGACAAAGGAGACATGAAACATCCAGAGCTGGACTTGGTGAAAAGTCCTGAAGCTCTGAATTGCCTTTCTGTTTTGCACTGCCTATTGTAAGTTCTTCTGAAACTGTCATTTTATTTAGAAACTTCTCTGATTACATTCTTAATTTCTTCGGCTGTAGTAACGCAAGGTCTGTTAAGAATTGTAGGTTTCAGAGCATCTTTAATTTTATCACTTTGTTCCGGAGCTTCTCCCAATGTATGACGGCAGTAACTTTGTGAAAGTGCCGGGTCATCACGGGCAATAAGAACAGCAGTGCCTTCGTCTTCAAAAATATCTTCCGAGCGGTTTTTAAGGGCTGCGTAGGCACGTCCTGTGTGACGGTCTGCAAAGATTCCGTATTTGATGAAAAGTTCCTTTGCCGCATTATCTACATCTTCATCTGTAACGGCAGATGGATAAATAAAGTTTCTCATCATGAGGGAGTTTGCAGAGAAAATATCTTCCAGGCGTTCAAGGTTTGAAGGATCAGAAAGATCAGCCTTGTTGCGTTTTTCCATAGAAACAATGGAATCCATAAGAAGAGAGCTTCCACTTACGTCTGTTGTAAGAGCTCCCGTAGACGGAAGGACAAAGCCCCCGATTGGAAGTGCATAGCGCCAGCTGTAAAGTCCTGCAACCAGGTTTGAATAGTTTCCCGGAGCAAGTGCATAGTAAATGTCGCTGTGAACTTTGTTCTTGATTCTTGAGAATGCGTATGGGAAGAAGAAGAAATGTCCCATAAGGCGTCCAAAGTTTGCAGTGTTTGCAACAGTAAGGTTGTATTCTTCTGCAAACGGAGTGTCGGCAAAAACTTCACGAATAAGATCTTTTCCGTTGTCACCTTCAGTTTCAAGGGGATAAATGTTTCCGCCGTTCCAGTAAAGGTCTTCGTCATTTAATCCGCGGTATTCGCCTTTTTTGCATAGAAGTACAGCCTTAAGATTTTTCTTTCCCTTAAGTGTTTTTGCAAGAATGGAACCAAGTTCACCTCTTGTGTAATCCAGGAAGACAGCCTTTCCGCCGTTCATTGTAAGCATTGTTTCCAGAAGGGAACAAAGATATGAAACTCCGTAGTCTCTGTGGCAGCCTGTGAAGCCGTGATAGAGTTCAAGTGTAAAAAGATTGTCGTCCAGCTGCTTTATAACCGGTTCATGAGGAAATGCTTCTGTCGCAATTTTTTCACAAATGATAGGGGAGAATTCTTCATTGATAAATGCAGAAGTCAAAGTACCTGCGATATTCTGGAATGATGTATTTTCATCGGTGTACATAATCCAGCGGCGTAAATCCTGAAGGCTTGAAGGAACGTA
Organism: Treponema sp.; assembly: GCA_024402535.1. Taxonomy (GTDB): domain Bacteria; phylum Spirochaetota; class Spirochaetia; order Treponematales; family Treponemataceae; genus Treponema_D. The sequence continues at coordinate 2,932 of JAKSTN010000039.1, read as the reverse complement.
CAGTCCTCCGTCTTGCGGAATGGAATTAATGATGCCTTTTGAAAATGGAACTTTGATTTCTGGATTTCTTGTGCTTGTTAAAATCATATCAGATTTTTACCTGCCTAAGTTTAGTTAATCTCTACTCCGGGGATTTGTTCTCTCAGCGATTTTTCAAACTGTTCTTTTGTAACGCCTTCACGCAGAACGGCGAACATTGTGTTTTCACCTGCAACCGTACCAAGAATTTCCGGAAGATCCAGATTGTCTATAGCGTTGCAGACTGTGTTTGCATGGCCCTGGTATGTTTTTATGACAACCATGTTGCCGCTTGTTTCAACACTCAGGTAACCTCGAAGAAAATCCTGGATGTATATCTGCGAAGTTTCCTGAAGAGTCGGGTCTGCACCAAAAGAATAAATATAGGTGCCGTTGTCGGCCGGAATCTTCACAACCTGCAGAAAGCGTAAATCTCTGGAAAGGGTAGCCTGAGTTACATCAAAGCCTTCTTTCTGAAGAAGATCAAGGAGCTCATCCTGGTTTTGAATGCTGTTTGATTTAATCAGCTGTCGGATTGCCGACAGTCTTTCGTCTTTTCCTTTCATATTTATTTAATTTTATTGTATAATCCATATTGTGAAAAGGCACACAGGTTTATCGGCAGTTTTATTGATTTCACTTCTCTCAGCTTCCTGTTCATTGAAATATAGTGAAGGTCTGAGTGTTGATGAAGTTATTCCAGAGTTTTCATTTTCGGATTCAGTTATGACCCGTTATGAAAACAAAAAGAAAAACCTGGAAATGAATGTGGGACAGCTTGAACAGTTTAAGGACGGGAATTCAATGTATGCAAAAGATGTTGTTTTCTCTCTTTTCGAAGACGGAGATGTTTCCATGGAAGGAAGCTGTACATATCTTGGTGCCAATACAAAAACTGAGATTTACGAACTGTATGATTCAATAAAAATTTACAGAAAAAAAGATGATATGAAGATTTCAGGCCGTTCATTTCACTGGAATGGAAAATCTGAGCAGCTGACAGCAGGACGGAATGATACTGTAACTGTTGAAAAAGATGGTATGGTTGTTCGTGGAAGCGGTTTTTCAGCAAGTGGAGCCAGTTCTTCATATATATTTAATTCAATCGTAACCGGAAATATTGAGACTAATGATGAATAAAAGTTTTTTGATTTTCATAGCTACAAGTTTAATCTGTTTTTCTCTGGCAGCAGAAAATATTACTTTTACTGCAGAAAGAATGAAAGGTTCTGCAAAGAAAAATGCATCAACAACTATTCTTCAGGGATCTGCCCAGATTATTACTGAAGAAATGGAAATTTATGCGGATAACATTGAACTTTCCGGGGATAATTACAGAGTTATCAAAGCGGAAGGAAATGTTTCAGGAAAGAATACAAAATCGGGACTGGATTTTACCTGTGCCCAGATGGAATATGACCGTACTACAAAAGTTGCCGTCCTTACAGGCGACGTTGATCTTCAAGATACAGAAAATGATGTTTCAGCAAAAGCTCAGGTAATCAATTATAATTCAGATACTGATATTGCAGTTCTTCAGATCGGTATTAATCTGACTCAGAAAGACAATATCTGTTCTTCTTCCTATGCGGTTTATTATAAAAAAACTCAGATGCTGAATCTTTCCGGAAATGCAAAAATTCAGCAGAAGGATGATACATTCCGTGCCCAGCAGATTACTCTGAATATGAAGACCGAAGAGATTACTCTGGATGGCCGTGTTAAGGGAACCGTATCTGAAAAAGAAGAAAAGAAGGACGAATCTGAAGGCGAAGCATTGACTGAAACCTTGGCAGAAACTGAGACCGAGTCAGAATCAGAAAACCTTTCAGAAGAAACCCCGGCAGAATCTTCGGAACTTGCAGAGCCTGAAGAACAGACAGAAAAGGAGAGTGAAGCTAATGAGTGATGAAAATATTGAAACAACAGAAACTGCTGTAACTGGTGAAACTCTTGCGGGGCCTTCGGAACATGTTCTTCGTGTTTCAAGTCTTTATAAATCTTTTGGAAAAAAACAGGTAGTAAAAGGCGTTGATTTTTCCATGAAAACTGGCGAAGTTCTTGGACTTCTTGGTCCTAACGGAGCTGGAAAAACAACTTCCTTCTATATGGTTGTTGGATTTTATAAGCCTACAAACGGCGAAGTTTTCCTGGATGATGAATGCATTACAAAACTTCCTATGTATAAAAGAGCCCGAAAAGGCATTTCATATCTTCCACAGGAACCTTCGGTTTTCAAGAAACTGACTGTAGAAGAAAACATCTGGTCTATTCTTGAAACCCGTAAAGATCTTTCTCATGCAGAAAAGAAGAAGCGTCTTGAAGAACTGATCGAAGAATTTTCAATCGGCAGAATCAGAAAGCAGCAGGCCTTTACTTTGTCGGGCGGTGAACGACGTCGTACAGAAATTGCCCGCTCTCTGGCCATAGAACCAAAGTTCCTGCTTCTGGACGAACCTTTTGCCGGGATTGACCCTATTGCCGTTGCCGACATTAAAGGCATGATTCACCTTCTGGCAAAGCGAGGAATCGGTATTCTGATTACAGACCATAACGTTCGTGATACTCTGGAAATTACAGACCGTGCAATTATCATCAGTACAGGAACCATTGTGGCTCAGGGCTCTAAGGATGAAATCCTTCAGTCTGAAATTGCCCGCAAGATTTACCTTGGTGAAGATTTCAGTATGTAAAAAAAAGTTTATAAAAGAGTTGCCATGGCACTTGACGTAACCTGTGTAATTCTATAATATAAACATACTCATTCCCCGATTGTGTAATGGTAGCACTTCAGATTCTGGTTCTGACTGTGGGGGTTCGAATCCTCCTTGGGGAACTTAAGCTGAATCAAATGATTCAGCTTTTTTTTTAGGGCTCGTGAGCCCGTGAAAATATGAAGCGAAGCGGAATATTT